>NZ_LS483250.1:2400000-3077883 GCF_900465055.1 Moritella yayanosii
ACACAATTGGTGACGTGATCGCACGTTTCCAACGTATGCAAGGCAAAAATGTATTACAACCTATCGGTTGGGATGCATTTGGTCTGCCCGCTGAAAATGCAGCAATCAAAAACAACACAGCCCCAGCGTCTTGGACGTATGAAAACATTGATTACATGAAAGGTCAGCTAACGTCGTTAGGCTTTGGTTATGACTGGAAACGTGAAATCGCAACATGTACACCTGAATACTACCGTTGGGAACAAGAGTTCTTCACTAAACTGTTCAAAAAAGGTTTAGTTTATAAGAAAACGTCATCTGTGAACTGGTGTCCAAACGATGAAACTGTACTGGCTAACGAACAAGTAAATGACGGCTGCTGCTGGCGTTGTGATACCCCCGTAGAGCAAAAAGAAATTCCACAGTGGTTCATTAAAATCACTGAGTACGCAGACGAACTACTTACGTCAATTGATGATCTTGACGGCTGGCCTGAGCAAGTTAAAACCATGCAACGTAACTGGATCGGTCGCAGTGAAGGTATTGAATTAGACTTCATAGTTGAAAGCGAAGACGATGCAGCCCTAAGCAAATTATCTGTATACACAACGCGTCCAGACACAGTAATGGGCGTAACGTATATTGGTATTGCAGCAGGTCACCCGTTAGCAACGAAAGCCGCATTAAACAACCCAGAATTAGCGGCATTCAACACTGAATGTAAAAACATGAAAGTGGCTGAAGCTGATCTAGAAAAAATGGAAAAGAAAGGCATGGCTACAGGCCTATATGCTATTCATCCATTAAATGGTCGTAAAGTACCGGTATACGTAGCAAACTTCGTATTAATGGGTTACGGCACAGGTGCTGTGATGGCGGTTCCAGCGCATGACCAACGTGACTATGAATTCGCCACCAAATACGGCATCGATATTGTGCCCGTAATCAAACCTGTTGACGGTAGCGAACTCGATGTCTCAGAAAAAGCTTACACTGAAAAGGGTGTACTGTTTAACTCGGGTGAATTCGACGGTTTAGAATTTAACGCAGCAGTTGATGCCATCGCCGCTAAATTAGAAGCCAGCGGTCAAGGCACCAAGAAAGTTAACTTCCGTCTCCGTGACTGGGGTGTTTCTCGTCAACGTTACTGGGGCGCGCCAATCCCAATGTTAACACTTGAAGATGGGACTGTGGTGCCCACACCAGCAGACCAACTGCCAGTGATCCTACCTGAAGATGTGCAGATGGACGGCATTCAAAGTCCAATTAAAGCAGATTTAGAATGGGCTAAAACAACATACAAGGGTCAACCTGCACTACGTGAAACAGACACATTTGATACCTTCATGGAATCATCTTGGTACTACGCACGCTACTGTAGCGCCACATCAGAAACTGAAATGCTAAACCGTGAAGATGCAAATCATTGGTTACCAGTTGATCAGTATGTGGGTGGTATTGAACACGCATGTATGCATTTATTATATGCACGTTTCTTCCACAAGCTATTACGTGATGAACAAATGGTTGATAGCAACGAACCGTTCAAACGTCTGCTTTGTCAAGGTATGGTACTTGCTGATGCATACTACTATACTAACGAAAGTGGCGGTCGTGTTTGGGTTTCGCCATTAGACGTTACCGCAGAGCGTGACGAAAAAGGTCAAGCAACGAAATACATCGATAATGAAGGTAACGAACTGGTTCATACTGGCATGACTAAAATGTCTAAGTCTAAAAACAACGGTATCGACCCGCAAACCATGATCGATCGTTTTGGCGCTGATACCGTACGTCTATTCATGATGTTTGCAGCACCCGCTGACCAAACACTAGAATGGCAAGACTCGGCAGTAGAAGGCGCACACCGTTTCCTACGTCGTATCTGGACACTTGCTTACAATCACATCAGCAAAGGTGACGTTGCCGAACTAGACGTTGCAGCACTTAACGGCAAACAAAAAGAACTACGTCGTGAAGTCCATAAAACAATCGCTAAGGTATCTGACGATATCGATCGTCGTCAAACGTTCAACACTGCGATTGCCTCGGTGATGGAATTAATGAACAAGCTAACTAAAGCACCGCAAGCGTCAGAACAAGATCGGGCGCTACTGCAAGAAGCATTAGTAGCGGTTGTTCGTCTACTTGCACCTATCACGCCACACATCAGTTTTGAACTGTGGGGCAAACTCGGTCAAGAAGGTACCATCGACGAAGCACGATGGCCTGTAGCGGACAAAGCGGCTATGGTTGAGTCAGAAAAACTGATCATCGTTCAAGTAAACGGTAAGCTGCGTGCTAAATTAACAGTACCAGCAGACGCAACACAAGAATTTGTTGAAGCATTAGCCAATGCAGATGTAAACGTGACTAAATTTACCGATGGTAAAACAGTACGTAAAATAATTTTCGTACCAGGTAAACTATTAAACATTGTTGCAAACTAAGTCGCGAACTAAAACTATTTACCGTGATAAACACCAGCGTTAAAAGCTAATCAATTAACGCTGTATTTTGTCGATTAATAGCCCCGTTAGATGTAAATAGTACACAAATAATAGGCCCTTCATTCTGCTTTTATTTTTATAGTAGAGTCTAGGGCTTTTTTGTTTTTAGATTACGTGTAAAATTAGCGTCAATTAACTTATTTATTTTGTAGGCATTATGATCGCATCGGCACTAAAACCAGGTTTTATTCGACTAACTTGCATCTTTCTTGTTACAGCAGTGCTCAGCGGCTGCGGTTTCCATTTAAAAAATGGCAGTGGCATTCCAAATGAATTACGCAATTTAACCTTAGTATCGAGTAAGTATTCCGATCTAACCCGCCTCATCAAACGAGAATTACGCTACAACCAAATCAATCTCGTAGAACCGAAAATAACGAGTATGGTATCGCTGACAACAGAAAACGATGATACTTCTGATGTGATGGGTGAAGATTCAACCCACACGAGAACCACGGCGATGGACCCCGCGTTATTAAACTCGCAAACACCCATACTCAGAATTATGTCAGAAAGTACCGGATCACGTACTGTGTCACTCTACTCTGATGCAACGGCAGCCGAGTATGAACTTAGCTACGTTATCAAAATCGAAGTACGCTTGCCCAAGCAAGAACCACAATACTTCACCATTGCCCTGCAACGTGATCAGCTAAATAACTCACAAGAAGCACTTGCTCGTTCACGCGAATCTGAATTATTAATACGAGAACTGCGCGAAGCAGCGGCACAACAAATTGTTCGTACCCTAAGCCAAGTTATTATCGAACCAAAAAAAATCGGTGATAGTGATAATGAAATAGAGCTAAATACAGAGTTTGAAACTAACTAATGCGCGTTTATCCAGAGCAACTCGAGCAGTACTTAAAAACTGAACTCAAACCCTGTTATTTAATATTCGGTGAAGAGCCATTATTAAAAATGGAAGCGATTGACCAGATCAAAACCGCCGCTAAAAAAGTCGGCTTTGATGAACACCACAAGTTTCATGCCGAACCGCTCATGGATTGGCCTGCCGTTTTTCATACCTGTCAATCAATGTCACTGTTCTCTAGTCGTCAAACGGTCGAGCTGATCTTCGAAAAACGACCAGCGAAAGAAGATATCAGCCAACTTAATGATGTATTTAAGCTGCTCAACCCTGATCTTATTTTAATACTCAGTGGTCCATATTTGACCAAAGCACAACAAAATGCGAAATGGTTTACCCAGTACTTCAAAAACGCACTTTACATACCCGTCGGACATCCCGAAGGGCGCTTTTTTGCCAACTGGATGCGCAATCGCCTTAAACGTGCCAATTTAGAACCGCAAGCGGATGTGATCACCCTACTGTGCCGGAGTTTTGAAGGTAATTTACTCGCGGCCCAACAAGAAATAGATAAATTATCTCTGCTCTACCCTGGTCAGACATTAAGCTTGGCACAATTACAGCAATCAATAACCCAGCATTCACACTTCACTAGCTTTCAGCTGGTTGATGCCCTGCTCGCGGGTAAGGTCAACCGAGGCCAGCGGATCCTGCAACAGCTACAGGCAGAAGGTATCGACCCTATCGTCATTAACTGGGCACTAAATAAAGAAATCAATCAGCTTTATTATTACAGTTTGATGCAGCAGCAAGGACTTTCGGTGATTGACGAAATGAAAAAACAACGTTTATGGGCGGGTCGACAACAAATGATTAATGCCTGTTTAAGTCGTTTATCATTAAGTAAAATAGAGCAAATGTTAATCCTGTGTTCAAGTGTTGATAGTGCAATTAAAACCAGTACCAGTGTTGATCCTTGGTTATCGTTACAAATGTTGAGCATCAGCTTTGCTGACTCTACTTTATTACCCAACTTTCACCATTCCGACATTAATTAATTTTGTGTCAGGAATAATAACGAACGGCTACTTATGACTGATTTCATCCCGACTCGCGCTATCGGTATTTTAGGCGGTACATTTGATCCGATCCATTATGGCCATCTTCGTCCTTGCTTAGATTTATTACAGCAGCTTAATTTAGCTGAAGTAAGGCTGATGCCCAACCACATTCCGCCACATCGTGCCGCACCGGGATCAAATTCAGCGCACCGCTTAGCGATGGCGACATTAGCGGTAGAACATTGTGATGAGCTAAGTGTAGATACCCGAGAGTTAAACCGTACAACACCGTCTTATACCATCGATACGTTAATTGAACTTGCAGCAGAGAATCCAACCACGCCAGTGTGTTTCTTGATTGGTCTTGATTCACTCAACAGCCTACATACCTGGCATCGTTGGCAAGAACTGCTCGATTATTGTCACCTTGTCGTCAGTTATCGCCCTAATTACGAGTTAACATTAGCGCCAGAAATGCAAAAATTATTTGAACAAGTACAAACAATGGATGTCGAAGTCTTACAGCAACAAAAACAAGGCCGGATTTTACTTTGGCCAAGCACGCAATTAGAAATATCGGCGACACGGATCCGTCAGTTGATTAAACATCAGCAAAGCCCTCAATATCTACTGCCTGATAATGTTCTGTCTTATATACATAAAAATAATTTATATAAATAAACTGCAAGAGATACTCGCTCAGATACAAGCTAGGTATATATTTAGGCATTATTCACTGTTATAATTCGCGGTTAACTCGATAAAGTTCCTCTGGAGGACCCTTGCAAATTTCTGACCTGCAAGCATTTGTACTAGATAAAATTGAAGACATGAAAGCCCGCGACGTTCAAGTTATTGATGTTAAAGGTAAATCACCAGTAACAGATATAATGATCGTATGTACTGGCACATCAAAAACTCACGTTAAATCGATTTCTAACCACCTTTACCTTGAAGCTAAACGTAACGAAGTATTCGTTATGGGTATTGAAGGTAAAGAAGATAGTGAATGGGTTTTAGTTGATATGGGTGACATAGTCGTTCACATCATGCAACAACAAACGCGTGATCTTTACCAACTAGAACAGCTTTGGCAGTCTGTAGGGACATAGTCAAATGAAAATTCAGCTAGTTGCCGTTGGCACTAAGATGCCAACATGGGTAGAAACCGGGTATAAAGAATATGCACGTCGCTTCCCTAAAGATATGCCTTTTGAATTACTTGAGATCAATGCGGGTAAGCGTGGTAAAAACGCGGACATCAAACGGATCTTAGAGCTAGAAGGTGTAAAAACGATGCAAGCGATCCCGAAAGGCAATCGTATCGTTACTCTGGAAGTGACCGGAAAACCTTGGACTACTGCACAACTAGCCGTTGAACTCGATAAGTGGAAGCATGATGGTCGTGACGTTAGCCTATTGATTGGCGGCCCAGAAGGACTTGCACCAGAATGCATCGCGGCATCAGAACAACGCTGGTCGTTGTCACCACTGACCTTACCACATCCGATGGTACGTGTAGTGGTAGCCGAAGCGTTATATCGCGCTTGGAGTGTAACAACAAACCATCCTTATCATAGAGAGTAATATTGGTGGCAAGGAAGCGTATAGCCTTACGAGACCATTCTGCGGAAGCAGCATTATTTAGTCGTCGCATCATGGTCTCATTTATTTTTGTCCTCTGTGTACTTGGCTTGTTATTGAGTAATCTTTATTACTTACAAGTCGATTCATACCAAGCTTACAAAACCCGTTCTAACGAAAACCGTATCAAGTTAGTGCCTATCGCACCCAATCGTGGGCTTATCTATGATCGCAACGGTATACTTTTAGCGGAAAATAAGCCCGTTTTCAGCTTAGATATGGTACCGGAAAAAATTACCGATATTGACGCCACCATCGTCAAATTAACCAGCTTATTAAGCCTAACTGAAGATAACATTGACGATTTTCAGACTCGCTTAAAACGCCAACGTCGCTTTAAGCGAGTCTCCATATTAACTAATTTATCCGAATCTCAAGTGGCTCTCTTTTCAGTTCAACGGCATAACTATCCCGGTATTTCCGTCAATGCTCGATTAAAACGTTATTATCCGTTTGGTGATGCGCTTACGCATGCACTCGGCTATGTAGCCAGAATTAACCGAAATGATCTTAACCGCTTAGCCAAAAAAGGTTTACGTGCAACGTATGCGGCGACCCATGATATCGGTAAACAGGGCATCGAACGCTATTATGAAAATACGTTACATGGCGAGCCTGGATTTAAAGAAGTAGAAGTCAATAATCGCGGTAAGATCATCCGCACACTGAAAATAACACAGCCCGTACCAGGTAATGATCTGTATTTAAATATCGATATTCGTTTGCAACTTAAGGCACAACAAGAGCTAGCCGGTCGCCGTGGGGCGATAGTCTTACTCGCCCCCAAAACAGGTGAAGTATTAGCAATGGTCTCTAGCCCGAGTTATGATCCTAACTTATTTGTACACGGTATTAGCAGTAAAGATTATAATCGCCTATTACAGTCAAAAGATCACCCTTTGATCAACCGAGCAACACAAGGACGCTATCCGCCCGCATCAACAATAAAACCACAATTAGCTATCTTGGCCTTAGAAGACGGTGCAATCACACCAAATACCCTTATCAATGATCCTGGTTGGTTCCAGATCCCAAATACTAAACGGCGCTTCCGAGACTGGAATCGTTGGGGGCGTGGTAAGATTAATGTGTATACCGCCATCGCACGATCGTCAGATACCTTCTTTTATAATCTCGCTTATAATGTCGGCATTGATAAGATTCACAATTTTATGACCAAGTTTGGCTTTGGTGAATATACCGGTATTGATGTTAAAGAAGAAACCAATGCTATCTTGCCATCTCGAGAATGGAAACGTGCACGTTACAACCAACCTTGGTATCAGGGTGATACTATTTCAGTGGGTATTGGTCAGGGCTACTGGTCTGCGACACCAATCCAACTTGCGAAAGCGACAGGTATTGTGGCAAGCCGAGGGCTACGCCCTGTGCCACAGCTTGTTCGGGATATAAAATATACCAATGGTGATCAATTTTCACCCGTCGTGGCATTACCACCGCTGAAACTCAAAGATCCCGCGAACTGGCAAGTAGCTAAAGACGGTATGCTCGGTGTTGTAACCAAAACAGGTACTGCACATCGCGCGTTTGCTAACACCACCTACACCGTCGCAGGTAAATCAGGTACTGCACAGCTTTACCAGCTCGGTGAAGAAAAATACGATGCCAGTAAGATCCGCGAGCGATTACGTGATAACGCCATGTTTGTGGCTTATGCACCGTTTGAAGAACCGGAAATATCAGCGACTATCATTCTAGAAAATGCTGGTGGTGGTAGCTCACAAGCGGCCCCATCAGCACGCCGTTTATTTGATGTCTACTTTGAAAATAAAAAGGAAAATTAATGCCAAATCGTCGTCATAATCAGAGTGTTTGGTATAAATTACATATCGATTTCCCATTATTATTTGGCCTGCTAAGTCTGATGGGGGTGAGCCTTGTCGTGCTTTATAGCGCAGGTGGATCGGACATCGCACTAATGGAAAGACACGTCGTGCGTATGTTTCTTGCGTTAGCGGTAATGCTTGCGCTAGCACAAATACCACCTTCCACTTACCGACGCTGGGCATTTCCCATCTTTGTTATGGGGACCATTTTATTAATCGCGGTATTGCTATTTGGCCATGTTGGCAAAGGTGCGCAGCGCTGGATTGATCTTGGTTTTACCAAGTTCCAACCATCTGAAATAATGAAAGTAGTCATGCCATTAGCCGTGGCGCATTACATGAGTGACCAAACTATACCTCCGAATTTCAGAACCATCATAACCGCGTTAATCATGGTCTTGATCCCGACATTACTGATCGCCAAACAGCCTGATCTGGGCACTTCATTACTCGTTGCGATTTCAGGTATTTTTGTTATTTTCTTAGCCGGTATGTCATGGCGATTAGTGATGATTGCTTTTGGGATGCTGGCAGGTTTTGCGCCTGTTCTGTGGTTCTTCTTAATGCACCCTTATCAAAAACAACGGGTATTAACCTTCCTCAACCCAGAAACCGATCCATTGGGTTCTGGTTACCATATTATTCAATCTAAGATTGCCATTGGTTCCGGAGGTTTTTGGGGCAAAGGCTGGTTATCAGGCACCCAGTCACAACTGGATTTTTTGCCTGAGCGTCACACAGATTTTATTTTTGCAGTATTTAGTGAAGAATTCGGTTTATTCGGTGTGATCTTACTACTGTCACTTTATTTATTTGTGATCTGCCGCGGTTTAATGATTGCGATGCAAGGCCAACGAGTATTTGAACGCCTCATTGCGGGTAGTATCACCATGACATTCTTCATTTATTTGTTCGTAAATATCGGCATGGTCAGCGGATTATTACCGGTAGTGGGCGTACCACTGCCTTTAATTAGCTATGGAGGCACTTCGATGGTGACATTGATGGCTGGATTTGGCATTCTAATGTCTGTAAGAACACACCGTCGCTTAAGTTGAGGAATTCAGATGCTAGGTAAAAGAGTATTATTGCTGCTAGGTTTAGCAGTGTTTCAAGCTAATAGTGCTGAGTTAAGCAATGAGCATAAGACTTGGGTTGAAGAGTTAAGTACCAAATATGACATCTCAGAACAAGTACTGACCGATGCCATCGGCCAAGCAAAGTTCGATGAAAACGTCTTAACCAAGATCCAGACACCCTGGGAAAAAAAACCTTGGTATAAATACGCGCCAATCTTTATTACCGAAAGTCGTATTAACAAAGGTGTCGAGTACTGGCAGCAATACGAAGCTACCTTTGCTAAAGCCGAAGCAGAATATGGCGTCCCTGCCCAAGTTATCGTCGCCATTATGGGCGTGGAAACCTTCTATGGTAAATACAAAGGTAATATTTCGGTATTAGACTCTCTTTATACACTGGGTTTTAATTATCCATCCCGTGGTAAATTCTTTCGTCAAGAGTTCGCGCAATACATTAAATTAAGTGAACAACAAGGCTGGAAACTGACTGAAACACAAGGCTCATATGCGGGCGCGATGGGCTTAGGTCAATTTATCTCATCAAGTTACAGCTATTACGGCGTTGATTTTTCGGGTGATGGTAAAGTTGACATGATCAACGATCCTGTTGATGCGATCGGCAGTATTGCCAATTACTTTAGCAAGCATAAATGGACTACCGGTGCATCCGTTGCTTATCCAGTCAAAGCCGACAGTGAAAAAATAGCGGAATTACTGAGTTCATCATTAAAAATTACACATACATGGGCAGACTTAACCGCTGCAGGAGTGGTATTAAAAGAGTCTGATGAACGTGTACCAGCCATAACGATTGAAGACTCAAGCCCTGCGAAACTACTCAAACTACAACAACTTGATAGTGATGAATATTGGGTTTACCTCGATAACTTCTACACTATTACCCGTTACAACCACAGCCCATTATACGCAATGGCTGTATTCCAGTTAAGTGAAAAGATTAAACAAGCTAAACATGCGCAATAAACAGCGTTTAACTCTACTGTGTATCAGCGGCTTGTTGGCCGCATGTTCTTCATCCCGTTATCAGTACAGTGATGATCACGCACCAGAGAACATACCCCAACTTGATGATATTGCCGATGCGGTACCAACGCCGCAAACCTATAGTCGTTATGCCAACCGGGACTATCAGGTACGAGGCATTAATTATGAAGTATGGCGAGATATCAAAATCTTAACGCAAGAAGGTAAAGCATCTTGGTATGGTAATAAATTTCATGGTCACAAGACTTCAAACGGTGAAATTTATGACATGTTTTCGATGTCTGCAGCACACAAAAACTTACCACTACCGAGTTTTGTAAAAGTAACCAACCTAGGTAATGATAAAACCGTGATAGTGCGGGTTAATGATCGTGGACCGTTCCATTCCGAACGAATTATTGATTTGTCTTATGCTGCTGCGTATAAATTAGATATGTTGCAATCTGGCACGGCCAATGTACATGTCGAATTAATCATTCCAACTGCCGATAACAGCAGTTTATTTACCCCGAAACCACAGTGGTTTATTCAAGTATTAGCATCTAGTAGTGAAGCGAAAGCGCAACAGATTGCCGATAGTTTAAGGGCGCAATACAGCACCGAAAACCGCTTAGTCATCAGTGGTAAGTTTCATCGAGTACAGCTAGGGCCGATTTCAAATACTGAGCAAGCACAAGAATTATTAACTAAAGTTCAACAACAATATACAAATGCTTATATTTTGAAGGAACTTTCCAGTAAAACTGTATCTAATAAATAAACTTTAAATAGTAAGACAACCATTCAGCTAGTTTGATAGACTAGCTGAATGGTTCGAATAAACTTGATTAAAAACCGTTTAATCAAGTTTATTTACTTAATTTATCAATGACTTAATTCCAACTTAATTATAGCGAAGTGAAACGTGGCCAATCAATTTAAAAAACTTATCCTAACGAGCCTCGCAGTGGCGAGTTTCTCCTTAAGTGCAGCACCAAGTGTGATTCCAGATACACCCGTTGTGGCAGCTAAAGCATTCATATTAATTGATTTTGATTCAGGCAAAGTGATCGCAGAAAAAAATGCAGACGATTTATTAAAACCTGCCAGCCTAACTAAAATGATGACCAGTTATGTTATTGGCCAAGAAATAAAATCTGGTAATATCAACCTTGACGATCAAGTAACTATCAGTAAAAATGCATGGGCTAAAAACTTCCCAGATTCATCAAAGATGTTTATCGAAGTTGGCAAAACCGTCACCGTAGAAAAACTCAATCAAGGCATCATCGTTCAATCTGGTAATGATGCTTGCGTGGCGATGGCTGAGTATATTGCGGGCACAGAAGGTGCCTTTGCGCAGTTGATGAACTCATGGAGCAAACAGCTCGGTATGGATGCCACGCACTTTGTTAATAGCCACGGTTTAGATACCAAAGATCAATACACCACCGCGCGTGATATGGCGATATTAGGACAAGCACTTATCCGTGATGTACCTGAAGAGTACCGCATTTACTCGCAAAAGAAATTTAGCTATAACGGCATCACCCAATACAACCGTAATGGCTTATTGTGGGATAAAAGCATGAACGTTGACGGCATTAAAACCGGTCATACTTCAGGCGCAGGTTACAACCTCGTTTCTTCAGCAACAAAAGATAACATGCGTTTAGTTGCGGTGGTACTGGGTACTAAAAGTACGGATGCGCGTAAAGCAGAAAGTAAAAAACTGCTTAACTTCGGTTTCCGATTCTATGAAACAGTCACCCTGCATGAAGCCAATTCAAGCATAGTGGCAGAACGTGTATGGATGGGTGAGCAAGAGCAGATTGAACTGGGTTTAGCGAATAAATTAACGTTGACAGTACCACGTGGTCAAGCAAAAAACTTAACCGCTTATTTTGAGATCCAAAAAGAGCTAAGCGCACCTATCGCTAAAGGTGATATCGTCGGTAAAGTATTCTATAAACTTAACGATGAAGAGATTGCTCAAGCTGATTTGATCGCACTTGAAGACGTTGAATTAGGCAGTTGGTTTAGCAGATTAATTGATTATTTCAAATTATTATTTGTCGGTTGGTTTGGTTAATCCTTTCCCTGATACCGTTACCCGATTATAATGACGAATACAAAGGGGGCAGTTGTCTCCTTTGCCATTATTTCTAAGGTACGAGAAAAACTAATGTCTTTAAATACCAAATTCGACGAATTGCTTGATTTTCCTTGTCTACTTAACTTTAAAGTTATCGGCAATACCGATCCTAAACTCGAAGATAACATTGTTGCAGTGGCACAGAAGCATGTTCCAGGTAACTATGCCCCTAGCTCTAGAAAGAGCAGCAAAGGCACTTACAACTCTGTATCTATCAAAATTAAAGTCCAAGACAAAGATCAAATAGAAGGCTTATACATAGCGTTCGGTGCGATCCCAGGTGTGGTCCACGTTTTATAATAACTAATACCAATATCAACAATCTAATTAGTGTGACTAATTAGATTTTTTGCGTTGTTGTTAATCATATAGAAGAGCATATTTTGTCAGAACATAGCATTATAATTCGTCAACTTAATCGCCAACCTTACAGCACTGTATTTGACGCGATGAAGTCGTTTACTGATAACCGAGACGACAACACAGAAGATGAACTTTGGTTTGTTGAGCACGACCCGGTATTTACCCAAGGTCAAGCTGGTAAAGCTGAACATATACACGCCACAGGCGACATCCCCGTCGTTCAAGCCGATCGTGGTGGCCAAGTGACTTATCATGGCCCTGGTCAGCAAGTAGTGTACTTCTTACTCGATATCAAACGCCGTAAACTTGGCGTACGAGACCTTGTCAGCCACATCGAGAATGGTATTATTGCCACACTGGCAGAAACAGATATTGAAGCCTACCCTCGTGCAGATGCACCCGGTGTTTATGTTGCTGACAAAAAAGTTGCTTCATTAGGTTTAAGGATCAGAAAAGGCCGTTCGTTCCATGGTTTAGCGCTTAATGTAAACATGGACTTATCCCCTTTTTTGCGTATTAACCCTTGTGGTTATGCGGGTATGGAAATGACCCAAACAAGTGATCTGGGTGGTGCTACCAGCTTAGAAGAGATACAACCTAAGCTAGTCGAACACCTATGTTCCCTGCTAGAATACACCCAATTAACTTTCAAAGATGGATTAACAGAGCCATGAGTAAAACCGTTCGATTAGAGCCAGGCGTTAAACTTCGCGACGCCGATAAAATGGCTAAAATTCCAGTCAAAATTATTGCTACTGAGAATGATGAGATCCTGCGTAAGCCATCGTGGCTGAAGATCCGCCTACCGAAAAGCTCTGCTCGTATCCAAGAAATTAAAGCTGTGATGCGTGAAAACAACCTGCATTCAGTTTGTGAAGAAGCATCTTGTCCAAACCTTACTGAGTGCTTTAACCACGGTACTGCGACCTTTATGATCATGGGCGCAATCTGTACTCGTCGCTGCCCATTCTGCGATGTTGCTCATGGTAAACCATTACCACTTGTTGCCGAAGAACCGCTGAAATTAGCACAAACGATTGCCAAAATGAAGCTAAAATACGTGGTTATTACCTCTGTAGATCGTGATGATTTACGTGATGGTGGCGCACAACATTTTGTCGATTGTATCCGTGAGATCCGCTTACTTAACCCTGAAATAAAAATCGAAATTTTAGTTCCAGATTTCAAAGGCCGTATGGATAAAGCATTAGAAATCTTTAAAGATACTCCACCCGATGTATTTAACCACAACCTAGAAACTGCACCACAACATTACAAAATGGCGCGTCCTGGTTCTGATTATCAGTGGTCTTTACGTTTACTTAAACGCTTTAAAGAAATGCATCCAAACGTTCCAACTAAGTCAGGTCTAATGATGGGCTTGGGTGAAACCAACGAAGAGATTGCAGAAGTAATTAAAGATCTTGCTGAGAATGGCGTAACGATGTTGACACTAGGTCAATATTTACAACCTAGCCGTCATCACTTGCCAGTGAAACGCTACGTTCACCCAGACGACTTTGATGCACTTGGTGCACTTGCAAAAGAAGTTGGCTTTGAGCATGCTGCTTGCGGTCCATTCGTGCGTTCTTCATACCATGCAGACTTACAAGCACAAGGCAAAGAGGTTAGTTAACCTTAACCTGTGTTTTATCAACGCTAACACGATAATATATGTTCGCTGTTAGCGTTGATTTACCCCTATCCATAGCAAATCAGTAAACTTCACATCACGATTTAACTATCCAGCGCCTAACACTATTTAGCCGACTTTTTTAATCCGAGTCAAAATAAGCACCCGGTACGCTAAGTAACCGTTTCGTCGCATCGATAGGCATTTCTAAAATACCTTTAATTGCGCCTTTTGCCGCCCCTTTCGAGGCATTTTCACCAATCTTATCACTGGCTTCAACCAAGGCCTCAACACGTGTGAGCGTTGATGGTATATCCACCCGTACTTTTTCAATCTGAGTTAAAATTAGTGGGATCAATTGGTTAATACCATCCACGCGCTTGTTCACCGCATCCACACGTTTCAGCATCGCAGGGATCTGCTTATTAACCGCATTAACTTGCTTTAATAACGCAGGTAACTCAGCACGCACTGCCGCCACTTCAGCGAGAATAGCGGGCACCGCTAAACGCACCGCTGCAACTTCGATTAAGATATTCGGGATGCTTTGCGCATTTATCATCTCGACTTGTGCCACTATCGCCGGTATTTGTACCGAAATATCATCAAACTTCTGCAATATATCCGGTAATGCCTGTCGAACTTCAGCCACTTCTTTGGTCAATTTCAGTACCGCATAGGAGAAATAGCTTAAACTGGCTGCAATCAAAGCGGCCGCTAATACTGCTGATGCATTAAACCGTGACGCTAGTTTGTTTACCGCTTGTTGAGCCATAGGCTCCTCCATGTGTCATCACCCGAGATATAAAAAAGGCAGTCACATATCACGGACTGCCTGAGCACTTTATCAAATTAGCAACACAGTAAGATGCTTACGGACGAATTAAACCATCACCAATTGCAATCCATTTATACGTTGTTAATTCTTCTAAGCCCATCGGACCACGCGCATGTAATTTTTGTGTTGATACCGCAACTTCAGCGCCTAAACCAAACTGGCTGCCATCAGTGAAACGCGTACTTGCATTCACGTAAACAGCTGCTGAGTTAACCGCGTTTAAGAAACGCGTCGCATTGGTTAAGTTATCCGTTAAAATCGCATCTGAGTGCTCTGTTGAATGCTCACGAATATGAATAATCGCTTCTTCAACATCAGCGACCACTTTAACGCCTAACACCAGCGCGAGCCATTCTTGATCAAAACAATCCGCGGTTGCCACATGTAAATTCTTTGCATTCACGTTGGATAATATAATATGCGCTTTTGGTTCAGCACGTAATTCCACTGCGTTTGCGGCTAAACGTTCAGCGAGTAATGGCAAGAAGCTTTCAGCAATGTCTTTATGCACTAATACCGTATCTAATGCATTACAAGCCGAAGGACGTTGGACCTTGGCATTTTCAATGATCGCTAGTGCATCTTCAACCTTAGCAGATGCATCAACAAACGCATGACAAATACCCATACCTCCGGTGATCACCGGGATGGTACTCTGCTCTTGGCATAAACGATGTAAACCTGGGCCACCACGAGGGATGATCATGTCGACATATTTATCCATTTTCAATAACGCAGTAACCAGCTCACGGTTTGGATCGGCAATTACTTGGATCGAGTCCGTTGGTAACTGCGCTTTTGCTAACGCGGCTTGGATCACACTCACCAACGCTAGATTTGAATGAACGGTTTCTTTACCGCCACGTAAAATAGCCGCATTACCTGTTTTTAAGCTTAACGCCGCAATATCAATCGTCACATTGGGACGCGCTTCATAAATTACGCCAATCACGCCTAATGGAATACGACGTTTCGATAAACGTAAGCCGTTTTCTAATACCTTACCTTCAGATTCTGCTCCCACTGGATCGGGTAATGCAATCACACCACGTACATCAGCAATGATCGCCGTCAGTCTTACTTCTGTTAATAATAGACGGTCTAGTAACGCATCGGTTAAACCATTGGCTTTACCGGCAGCAATATCTTTCGCATTCGCGACTAAGATCTCTACTTGGCTATTTTCTAGTTCACACGCAATACATTCGAGAGCGTAATTCTTCTGTGCAGTGGTTAATGTGGCTAATTCATAACTCGCAAGCTTGGCTTTTTTTCCTAATTCTTGTAACACGTTATCTTCCTTAAAATAAAACTAAATCATCACGATGGATGGCAACAGCACCGTAGCCGTAACCTAACTTGCTTTCGATATCACACGAATGGCAACCTGCAATTGTTGCAAGCTCATCACTGGTATAACGGCAGATGCCACGCCCAAGTAATTTACCTTGCAGGGATTGTAATTGGATCACATCGCCACGTTTAAAATTTGCCGATACTGCGGTAATACCTTTCGGTAATAAACTACTGCCATTTTGCGTTATCGCATTCACAGCGCCATCATCAATAATAACAATACCCGATGGTGTCGGTCCTGCTAAGATCCATTGTTTACGACTTTCTAGTGGACTGATATGCGAAGGGAATAAGGTACCAACACGCTTGCCAGCAGCAATACGTAGTACCACATCTTTGGCAAAACCTGCCGCGATCACCACATCAATACCTGATCGACAAGCAATTTCAGCTGCTTGCAACTTAGTCGCCATACCACCAGTACCAAGACAGCCGACAGTGCCGCCCGCTAATTGACGTATCTCATCATCAATCACATCAACAACTTCAATCAACTTCGCATCCGGATTATTACGTGGATCAGCGGTAAACAAGCCTTCTTGATCGGTTAACAGCATTAACGTATCTGCGTTCGCTAAAATAGCCGCAAGAGCCGATAAATTATCATTATCACCCACTTTAATTTCAGCTGTAGCGACCGCATCATTTTCATTAATAATCGGCACAATACGGTTGTCTAATAATGCCCGCATGGTATCGCGCGCATTTAAAAATCGTTCACGATCATCAAGATCAGCACGTGTTAATAACATCTGGCCGACATTGAGACCGTAGATGTTAAACAGGCTTTGCCAAATAAAAATAAGCTGACTTTGACCAACCGCGGCCAACATCTGCTTATTTGCCATGGTGGGGGCCAATTCAGGAGCACCTAAATGTTCACGTCCGGCAGCAATCGCACCAGACGTTACCACTATAATATCATGCCCTTGCTTGTACAATTGCGCACATTGACGAACCAACTCAACCATGTGGGCACGATCTATTTTTTCCGTGCCACTGGTTAATACACTGGTTCCTAACTTCACCACTATGGTTTTCTTAGCCATTTAACTCATTCTCGTTACTAACTTAATGACTATTTTGACCTGAGAAGCACTTTTATACAATAGGGTAAAGCTTGATAGACGGGGAAGTACAGCGAAACACTGTACTTTTATCAAATCGACCGCTGCATTGATCATCAAACCGAAGAACTGGATAGAATTTATGAAAATAACGACATAATCAAGATGCTATGCCGCAGACAAGATCAAGGTCTTCGCCAATATAGAGGACGGTTTTAGATTAAAGTTCAACTGCTCTGTCAAACAAACAGATAATTTCTCATAGAATACATTAAGTGATTTTGTGACATCTCGTTGCAACGTTTTAGGAATTGGCGTTACAAGCCACTTACCGGCTTTATTATACGTGCCAAACTGATATTGATATTCAAACGTATCATCGACTAAATTCATCTCTAACCACCAACCGTAAAACTCACGTTCTTGAGATTCAATATTGGCATCAATACAGACACTAAAACAATCGAAGTAAAAAGAAGTAGGTTGGCAATTATGTTCTCTTAAATAAGGGCCTAGAGCATTTAAAATACGAATACGTTTACGAAAATAAATCAAATTGGGATCAGTCGGTATTACCATAATGATTATCTCTTAAGTACTGTTCGTGATGAGTTATGCGCTATAAATGATTCACTATAAATGTTGGGGGATAACTGTTAAGTATAGTTGACAATAAAATAAGGTCAAATTATACGACTAAAAAACAAGGTTTTCACAGTATATAATATCGGTTTAATACAGAACCGAAATTTACGACACTATTTAATAACGAGAATACAGTCTGACGTATATTCTCGGTGGTTTAATTAATCTTGTTTGCAGATTGGTTCTACAAATTCAATCACCATATCCCAAGGTAACTCAATCCAAGTATCCTGGCTAATAGCAGTAACAAAATCATCCACTAAATGCTCACCAAGGGGCTTTGCATAGACAGTAACAAATTTGCCTTTAGGGTACATTTGGCGAATTTTCTTCGCTGTTTCACCACTATCAACTAAATCATCAATAATAATAAAACCTTCACCATCACCTGGTGCTGATTTTAATACTGTTATATCACGCTGATGATCGTGGTCGTAGCTTGAGATACATACAGTATCAACATGACGTAAGTCTAATTCACGAGCAAGAATGGCTGCAGGTACTAAACCACCACGACTAACCGCAATGATACCTTTCCACTGTGTTGCAGGCAGAAGCTTACGAGCAAGTTTACGCGTATCACGCTGTAAATCATCCCAAGATACTATAAATTTATCACTCATTTAACCAACCTCTATATACACTTAGCGAACGAACTAAGGTATAGCTATATAAAATCATCAACGAAGGGTTTACGTACAAAAATCCGACTTTGTACACACAATTTGCAACCCGTAAAGATACCAGCACTTGACCATCAGGACAAGTTATTAGCTAGCAATTACCTCCTATGGAGTATTATAAGGCGACAACTTGTTTACGGTATCGCATAACTATAGATTAACACAGTGGATTTGGAATATTACGCTTTACTATCTCAATAAACTGGAACATCCTTTGTCTCATGCTAAGTATAATGATTAATTCCAACTAAGGAGCTACTGTAGTGGCAAATTTAAGTAATTTAGAACCGCAAGTTGTCTGGCATATTTTTGAGCAAATGTGTGCCCACCCACGTCCTTCAAAGCATGAAGAAAAAGTCTCTGCGTGGATCCAAAAATTAGCGAAAGATCATAATATTGAATGCAAAGAAGACAAAGTGGGCAACCTTATCCTACGTAAATCTGCGACCGCTGGTATGGAAGATCGTAAAGGTGTGGTATTACAAGCGCACATGGACATGGTTCCGCAAAAAAATTCTGACATCGAACATAACTTTGTTACTGATCCTATTGATGCCTATGTTGATGGTGAATGGGTAACAGCCCGTGGTACAACATTAGGCGCTGATAATGGTATTGGTCTAGCAGCCAGTCTTGCCGTTATCTTTTCAGACAATATTGAACATGGTCCACTCGAAGTACTTGTCACTATCGATGAAGAAGCCGGTATGACTGGCGCGTTTGGTCTTGAAGCCGGTTGGTTAGAAGGTGACATCCTACTAAATACAGATTCAGAAGACGAAGGCGAAGTATACATGGGTTGTGCGGGCGGCATTGACGCTAACATTCAGTTCCCACTGCAACATGAAGCCGCGCCAAGCGATCATCAAACATTTGAAATTGTTATTAAAGGTTTAAAAGGCGGTCACTCTGGTGTTGATATCCACCTAGGCCGTGGTAATGCCAACAAACTATTAGCCCGTTTCCTAAAAGAAGCAGGTCGTGACATCGCGGTTCGTCTAGCAACCATCAATGGCGGTACGTTACGTAACGCTATCCCACGAGAAGCCTTCGCGATTGTTACCGTAGCACCAGCACAACGTGAAGAATTTAAAGCCTGCTTGGAATTTTTCACCCAAGCAATAAAAAAAGAACTCAGCGCAACAGAACCGTTTATCGAAGTAACCTTAACGCCAATTGTTGAGCAACCACAAGTATTAACCGTCGATTGCCAAACTCGTCTTATCGCGGCATTAAATGGGGTATTTAACGGCGTTGTACGCATGAGTGACGAAGTTGAAGGTGTGGTTGAAACATCATCCAATCTAGGTGTCGTAGAAACACAAACTGATAACGTCTTTATCAAATGTTTAATCCGCTCATTATCTGACTCTTGCCGCATTGATGCACAAGAAATGATTGCCTCGGTATTTGAATTAGCTGGCGGTAAGGTTGTGCTTGACGGCGCTTACCCAGGTTGGAAACCAGATACAACATCACCAATTATGCAAATAATGCGTGACGTATATGAAAAAGAGTTTGGTTCTGTACCAAAAATTATGGTGATCCATGCTGGTCTTGAATGTGGTTTATTCAAAACATCATATCCAAACATGGATATGGCATCATTCGGTCCAACCATTTGCTTCCCACACTCACCTGATGAGAAAGTAAATATCACCACTGTTGATATGTTCTGGAAATACTTACAGGCGATCCTAAAAGCAATCCCAACAAAGTAAGCTAAACCAGGCTATATCGATTGACTCATTTGCATTGCGTCAGCGAACAGTTATCACAAAGCCAAGTCTCTAACTTGGCTTTTTTGTAGCTAACATACTAATATAACGTATCGATTGCATTAATCCCATCGCAGTAACAACAGGTGTATACCCAAGTTACTTCAAGATGCTATATCAGAGACGAGCAGGGATAACAGTACAAGGCGCAATATGTAGAGAATGGTTATTCCATTTTCAAATGTTGTAACGCTGTGCTGCTATTTCTGCTCGCCTCCCGTAGGGCAAGCCGAAAGAATGAATCTTCGGCGTTATGAAGTCTTAATTTAGAATAATTAAATCTTCGACTTCATGCCTTGAATCTCCTTTCCTTTCGGTTTGCTGATTGTGCATCTTGAAGTAGCTTGGGTATATATCCATTGAGGGATGACGCTGCCCAGCAATATTTGCTACAATTTAGTTATATAAACAATCCGATGAAAGATAAGCGAGTGATGATGAAAAAAATGGCCATTTTAATAATCAGCCTAGCCAGTAGCTTTTCGACATTTTCGACGCAAGCCAGTAGCGCAGACGACGCATGGAATGCCTCTAAAGAAGCGATGGGGGAAGCATGGGATAAAACCAAAGAAGCAACAAATAAAGCCATGGAAGCCGCAAAAGGTAAAACCGATGAGCTATTAGAAAAAAGTACAGATAATAGTGACGAATGGTTTGAATCCTTTAAAAAAGGCGCAGAATCGAGTTGGGATAAAACCAAACAAAAAATAGAAGAGTTAAAAAAAGAATTAGATGAAGCTCATAAATCATTATCAGAAAAAGATAAAAAAGAAGAGACACAATCGACACCAAAAGCAGCACCGATTGATAACGTTATTCCAGAATGGAAAAAAGCTTAGTGCTAATACGTTAGCACTAAGCTTTATTAATCAAGATAAGGTGATGATGGCATAACGATTAAATACCACTACCACCCACTTCATCACTCTCTTCATGTAAACCACATTCACGTTTGAGACCAAAGAAGCGTGTCTCTTCTTCCGTCATGCCTGGTTGCAGCGGTTGTGACGTATGCACATCACCGACCGAAACATAATTCTGCTCCCACAACGGATGATAACTCAGCCCGTTATCTTGCAGATAATAATGAATATCTTTATTGCTCCAATCAATAATAGGCAAAAATTTAAAACAGCCATTTTGAATAGACAAGACCGGTAATGCTTCGCGACTCGATGACTGACTACGACGTAAACCAGAAAACCATACTTGTGCCCCCAATTCTTTCAGCGCACGTTTCATTGGTTCAACTTTATTAAGCACATTGTATTGGGTAATGCCCTCAACACCTTGTTCCCACAATTTACCATAACGCGATTCCTGCCAAGCAGCAGACTGCGGCGCGCTATATATCTGTAAATTAAGGCTGAGTTGTTGAGTTAACTCATCAATAAACTGATATGTCTCCGGGAATAAGTACCCGGTATCGGTTAAAATCACCGGAATATCAGCTTTAAACTGCGTTAACAAATGCAAACACACGGCGGCTTGAATACCAAAGCTCGATGACAATACTAATTTGTCACCCAACTCAGTAACAGCCCAACCAACACGTTGCTGCGCTGTCATCGCTTCTAGCAGAGCATTAACCACGGTTAAAGCTGCTTTCTGGCCTGCCTTGTCTAACCTTAATAATTCATCTAAGTTCAATTTAGCCATGGAAATCTCTCGACGCAATAATCACAGGTTTAATCACGCCACTGCGCACCACAAAATCACCAAAACGTTCATCTGGTAAGGCGTTACTTGCCCATGCCGCAATTAATGTATCAAGGATCGCTAAGATCTCTGCTTCACCAATATTTTCTCGGTACATCTTGTTTAAACGCATGCCGTTATTCTTTGCGCCCAAATACATATTGTATTTGCCTGGCCCTTTACCAACAAAGCCAACTTCTGCTAAGAATGGACGAGCACAGCCATTGGGACAGCCCGTCATGCGCATCACAAAGTGTTCGTCAGGAATGCCGTGTTTAGTGAGTAAATCTTCAACTTTAGTCACCAACGACGGTAAATAACGCTCTGCTTCAGCCATCGCTAACGCACATGTTGGCAGTGCAACACACGCCATTGAGTTTAAGCGTTGCTGACTTAATTTATCTGAATACAGACCATATAAACGTGCCAGACGTTCTATTTGTTCTTTATCCTGTTCAGCCACACCTGCAATGATTAAGTTTTGGTTGGCGGTCATTCTAAAATCACCGTTGTGGATCTTAGCAATTTCAACTAATCCGGTTTTAATCGGATGGGTTTCGGTATCAACGATACGACCATTTTCAATAAACAGGGTTAAATGCCATTTATTATCAATACCTTTGATCCAACCAAAGCGATCACCACGAGTGGTAAACTCAATGGCTTTTGGTGTTTCAAATTTAATACCTGAACGTAATTCGACTTCTGCACGGAATTTATCCACACCATGGTCTTCCAGGGTGTATTTCAAACGTGCACGTTTACGATCAGTACGGCAACCCCAATCACGTTGTACTGTTAATACCGCTTTCGCGATTTTAACTGCATCTTCTGGTTTTACAAAACCAAAATCATCAGCTAAACGTGGGAAAGTATTCACATCACCATGGGTTGTACCCATACCGCCACCCACTAATACATTAAAACCAGCGAGCTTACCGTTATCGCCAATCGCCACAAAGTTTAAATCATTGGCATGAATATCCACGTCGTTGTGTGGCGGAATAGCAACGGCAATCTTAAATTTACGTGGCAAGTAAGTAGACCCATACATAGGTTCAACTTCATTACTATGCACTTTTTCACCGTCTAGCCATAATTCTGCATAGGCATTGGTATTTGGTAACAAGTCATCACTTAAACGAGTAGCCCACGCATAAGCTTCTTGGTGTAATGCTGATTCAACCGGGTTCGGTGTACACATTACATTACGGTTAACATCACCACAGGCGGCAATCGAATCCAAGTTAACCGAACCTAATGCTTGGATCAATGGTTTCACTTGTGGCTTTAAAATACCATGGTACTGAAATGTTTGACGTGTCGTCAGACGGATACTGCCATAGATAGTTAAGTCACTGGCAATACGATCTATCTCTAACCATTGCTCAGGAGTACAAATACCACCGGGAACACGCGCTCGTAGCATAAAGCTATGACGAGGTTCTAATTTTTGTTTCTGACGCTCGGCACGAATATCACGATCATCTTGCTGATAAAAACCATGAAACTTCGTTAATTGCATATCATCATCTGACAGTCCGCCTGTGATTTGATCTGCTAAGCCTTCAGCAATGGTGCCGCGTAAAAAATTACTTTCTGTTTTAATGCGTTCATTAACCGCTAATTTTTTGTCGTTCATCAGTACACATCCCTCTGATAACGTTTATTTCGACGTAGTTCAGCAACATACTCTTCTGCTTCGCTACGCGCTAATTTACCTTGTTCTGCTACAATTTCGATCAATGCTTCATTGACATCTTTCGCCATTCTATCGCCATCACCGCAAACATAAACATGGGCGCCTTGCTCTAACCAGGCATACAGCTCTGCCGCATTTTCACGTAAACGGTCTTGCACATAAACTTTCTCTGCTTGATCGCGTGAGAAAGCCACATCCATTTTAGTCAATAGACCCGATTTCAAGTAGCCCTGCCATTCGGTTTGATACAAGAAATCATCAGTAAAGTGTTGGTTACCAAAGAATAACCAATTATTCCCGGCTGCTTCACGTACGTCACGTTCTTGTAAAAAAGCACGGAATGGTGCGATCCCGGTACCAGGACCAATCATAATCACAGCTGTGTCATCGTTATTTGGTAGACGGAAGTTATCGTTGTGTTCAACAAAAACCTCAACCTCAGCACCTTCTTCGAGACGTTGCAGGAAACCAGAAGCTCCACCAATACGCTGTTCACCGTTTTGCTGATAATCAACCACTGCAACAGTCAAATGCACTTCACCTTCAGCTTCATTAGGACTCGAAGCAATGGAGTAAAGACGTGGCGTTAGTTTGCGTAAACCACTAATAAGTTGTTCTGCGGTTAATTTTGCTTTCTTTTCATCAATCACATCTAAGATTTGACGACCATAACAATAGTGACGTAAGGCTGCTTTATCATCGAGTAATTTAGCTAATTTCTTTGAACCAGATAGTTCCGCATAAGCCTGAATGAAACTTGGATAACTCTGGGTTAATTCGAAACGATTAATCAGTGCATCGCGTAAAGTGTCAGTTTCATTTGCGACGGTAACCGTTTCGGTACCATCTAATTCCA
Organism: Moritella yayanosii; assembly: GCF_900465055.1. Taxonomy (NCBI): domain Bacteria; kingdom Pseudomonadati; phylum Pseudomonadota; class Gammaproteobacteria; order Alteromonadales; family Moritellaceae; genus Moritella; species Moritella yayanosii. Next base: position 2,424,690 of record NZ_LS483250.1, read on the forward strand.
GTTGGTCTAAAATCGCATCGACAAGCACAGGATCATTCTTAAACCAGATCCCTAACGCATCGCCAGCTTGATAACGAATGCCGCTATCATCTAATGCAATTTCAACATGACGAATATCTTTAGCAGAGAAACGCCCAGTGATCTTTTGATTCACTAATAGTTCGGTTTTAAATGGCTTCTTTTTTGTATACGTATTAGCAACATGATTTGACGCCACAGCAGCAATCGGCGCTGCCGTCGTTGTTACTTCTTTTAGCGTTGCTTTAACTGCAGCAAGAGCCTGTTCGCTCCACGCAGCAACCATATCATCATAATCAACATCACAGTCAGCACGTGCGACAACCGCTTCAGCACCCAGTGCAGCTAAGCGCTCATCAAACTCCAAACCGGTTTGACAATAGAACTCATAACTTGAATCGCCTAATGCACAGACACTGTATTTAAGATCTGGTACTTTAGGGGCTTTTTTAGAGGCTAAGAACTCATGGAAAGCAACAGCATCATCTGGCGCTTCGCCCTCACCATTGGTACTCGCGACAATCAGCAAATGCGATTCTGTTTTCAATTCTTTGGCTTTATAATCTGCCATATTCACAAGTCGGGCTGAGATACCTTGCGTTTGCGCTTGCTGATAAAGTTCTTCCGCTACGCCTTTGGCATTACCGGTTTGTGAACCAAATAAAATAGTGACTCGTTGAGCCGACTGAGAAACAGCTCCCTGTGCCTGTACTTGAGCGCCAGATGCTTGACTTATCCCGGCCAAATATCCACTTACCCACGCGGTTTGCGTTGGTGACAAATCATTAAGTGCTAATTGCAATTGTGATAACTGCGGCTCACTCAACGGACTCGTCAATGATGATAGTTCCTTTAATAGCATATTACGGCTTCCACTGTGCTGAATTAGATAAAGATTAACGACTGTTAACGATAACCACAAAGAATAAATAATGATTTTTTATTCCTTTTTGTTATATTAAAACTTGCGACTCTGTGTCTACATAACAAATAAAATAAACTTTCCCAACAAGGTTAACACCTAACTTTAACATTTATAGTGCAATCCAACATACTTACATGGCAACATAGTTATTCCAAAAAACCATTAACAGGAACATAAAATGGCAACTTATTTACTGACACAGTTAAATGAACAAGGTGTATTAACGTTAACCCTCAATCGATTAGATAAGCTCAATGCATTTAACAGCGCGTTTTATACCGAGCTAGCAGAGGCTTTTCGTCAGGCTGATCACAACCCAGCTGTACGTGTGGTGATACTGCGCGGGTCAGAAAGTTGTTTCAGTGCTGGTAATGACATGGCTGATTTCATGAATGGTATGGGCTTCTCTAAAGATCAGCCACTGATGCAGTATATGTGGGCATTATTACACTTCTCAAAACCAGTAATTGCCGCAGTAGCTGGGCCAGCTATCGGTATTGGTACCACGATGCTCATGCATTGTGACCTCGTATACCTTGCCGATAACGCCGTACTGCGCCTGCCATTTACTGACCTTGCCGCCGTACCAGAATATGCTGCCAGTCTGATATTACCGCGTCTTGCCGGTCATCAACGCGCCGCCGAACTGATGCTGCTTGCAGATAAATTTGATGCTCAAACCGCATTGGAAATCGGCCTCGCTAATAAAGTACTTCCCGTTGATGAATTATTTGCAATGGCTGAAAAAAGTGCCTTAAAGCTAGCGGCGAAAGCGCCGGCATCGTTACGTAATACCAAAAAATTGATGAAAGCTGAGTTGATTAACCAAATAGAAAAAGTGATCGACGTTGAGCTTGAGTACTTCTCAGCGGCACTTGAAAGTGAAGAATCAAAAGAAGCAGTAAACGCTTTTATGCAAAAGCGGAAACCTGATTTCTCACGATTTAGTTAATCGCATTCCACATGCCTATTTAATATGAATCGGCTGACCACTCTCTGACTACATTATTGATATTACGCAAAGTAGAACAAAATATAGCGCTTAGTTTTCTGTTCTACTTTACCTATCAAAGCGGTCAGCGCATAATCCAAGCCTTATACATGTTTATACGCACGTAGTGTCATAATGCGGCGAAGGCCTACGAGTGCGAAACTGTGCAATAGCATGTACTATTTATATTTGAAGCGGTAAATAATTATGATAACAAACAGTGATGGTTATATTCAGCTAATTCACTTTTTAGCTGATAACTTAGCCATTTTTGAACACCATAACCAGCAAGGCTCCTCGACTACAGATACCATTGGCGATATTTTTTCCGAACATATCGCGACGAATACCATGGCGATGTGTAATCAACATCAACAGCTGACTGAAAAACATCGCTTTGTTATTATCCGTGAAATAGATGCCATTGTAGGGGATTTAGAAGAGGTATTATCCAGTGCTTGGGACGTACCACCAACGAATGAACAAATGACGTTTATCGAAGAATTCGTTGGCTTAATGAAAAATTTATTTGATAGTGAAATATCTAAATTAGTGTAAGTGACTTTAAATAAAATTAAGTAAAAGAAAAAGCCAGCCCACATAACATGGGCTGGCTTTTTTATGCACATAAAAGCGAGATTATGCTTTTAGACAACGCTCACCACGAGCGATACCACAAACACCACTTCGAACTACTTCGACGATCTCAGTCTGTGACGCTAATGTTTTGATAAAACTATCAAGCTTATCGCTATCACCCGTCAGTTGTACGGTATATAAAGAATCAGTGATATCGACAATTTGACCACGGAAAATATCCGATGTACGCTTCACTTCAGCACGGACAAAACCGGATGCTTTTACTTTAATTAATAACAGCTCACGTTCAATATGTGCACCTTCGGTAAGATCACTTACTTTTAGCACATCAATCAGCTTATTCAATTGCTTCATGATCTGCTCGACAACAGCCCGATCACCATTTGTAACCAAGGTTAAACGCGAAAGCGTGTCATCATCAGTCGTTGATACAGTCAAAGACTCAATATTGTAACCACGTTGTGAAAACAAACCAACGATTCGTGACAAAGCACCTGATTCATTTTCTGTTAATACTGAAATTATACGTCTCATGAAGTGGTTTTCTCCGTCTTACTTAAATACATATCGTCCATTGCGCCATATTTAATTTGCATCGGATATACATGCTCTTCTGGATCAATAATAATATCCATGAATACAACACGATTTTTATTTTCTTCCGAGAAGCACTCAGCAAAAGCTTTATCCAAATTTTCAGGTTTACTCACCTGAATACCAACGTGATGATAAGCTTCTGCTAACTTAACAAAATCAGGCATAGACTCCATATAAGAGTGAGAATGACGGCCATCATAGAACATTTTCTGCCACTGTTTAACCATGCCTAGCGCACCATTATTCAAGGTGATAATCTTCACGGCAATACCGTATTGCAGACAGGTAGATAATTCTTGAATGTTCATTTGAATAGAACCATCACCAGTAATACAACATACTATCTTTTCTGGGTTGGCAATTTTAGCGCCCATAGCTGCAGGAAAACCAAAGCCCATAGTCCCAAGACCGCCGGAGTTGATCCATTGGCGTGGTTTATCGTACGGGTAATACAAGGCACCAAACATTTGATGTTGGCCTACATCCGAGGTAATAATCGCTTTACCCTCTGTATGTTTATATAAGCCTTCGATAACCGCTTGCGGTTTAATTGACAACCCTGTTTCATAGCTAAGGCATTTTTTAGTACGCCAGCTATCAATTTGTTTCCACCAAGCAGCACGTTCTTCTTCGTTCGCGGTAACATCCAACTCTTCAATAACCTCAAGCATCTGCTCAACAACCACTTCGATAGAACCAACAATGGGAATATCAGCGTGTACTGTTTTAGAGATTGATGTTGGGTCGATATCAACATGAATTATTTTTGCTTCAGGACAAAATTTATCAATGGCATTGGTGACACGATCATCAAAACGTGCGCCTAAACAAATAATAAGATCTGAGTTATGCATGGTTTTGTTCGCTTCAAATGTACCATGCATACCTAACATACCGACATTCTGTGAATGCGTACCAGGAAAGATACCCAGACCCATCAAAGTATTCGTTACCGGTAGGTTTAACTGTTCTGCAAATTTAAGTACTTGTGTTTCAGCATTCGCAATTACCGCGCCGCCACCAACATAAAGTACTGGTTTTTTAGCCGTTGCAATCGCTTTAACGGCTTTACGTACTTGTCCTTTATGACCCGATGTAACCGGGTTATATGATCGCATAGACACGCTTTCAGGATATTTGTACGGAAATTTAGCTAACGGGTTTTGCGTATCTTTTGGTAAATCGATTACCACAGGTCCAGGACGACCTGTTGACGCGATATAATACGCTTTTTTGATCGCTTCTGGGATCTCAGAAGCTGTTTTACATAAAAAACTGTGTTTTACAACAGGGCGAGATACCCCCATCATGTCCGTTTCCTGGAATGCATCGTTACCGATCATTGACGTAGGAACCTGACCCGATAAGACAACCAGCGGAATCGAATCCATATACGCAGTAGCAATACCAGTAATACAGTTTGTCGCCCCCGGTCCTGATGTAACTAGGACGGTACCAACTTTCCCTGTTGAACGTGCATAACCATCTGCAGCATGCACTGCAGCTTGCTCATGCCGGACTAAAAAATGTTCAATTTTACTTGATTCGAATAACGCATCATAAATATCAAGAACAGAGCCACCAGGATAACCGAAGATATGCTCAATACCCTCATCTTCCAGTGAGCGGATTACCATTTCGGCACCAGACAACATTTCCATAAGCAGGCCCTCCCGGCCCATTTCCTAATTCTAGTTTGACAACTGTCGACATTATAACCAATTAGTTACAAGTTTAAACTTCCCATTGAATTAGATTTAACTTTATTTTTATTGGTTTATTCATTAAAATTAACAAAATAAAATCATCTTTAAAAGCAATATAAGAAATTAAATATTAAAAAAATTCATCATCATTACTTAGAACGATATATTTCGGCTGGAAATGAGGAGACAACAAAGAGGCGCACACCAGCAACACATTGATTTAGAATAAAAAATATCGCCCACGGTAAGTTACCCATGTGATAACACTCCGCTATTTTAAAACAAACAATTTCTCGAATAACGATATAATTAACTATGCTGATGGCTGGTCAATCATTTTAGTCGCAGGATTTTCATTTCGATTCGCCAACCACATATGTAACGTTGATAACGACATAGGTTTTGCGTACCAGTATCCCTGTACCTTAAAACAACCTTGTTTAAGTAAGAATTCTGCTTGCCCTGGATGCTCAATGCCCTCACCCAGCAACTCTAAGTTTAAAGCCTCACCCATAGCACAAATACCTTTCACTATTTTTTGACTACGCTCCGAGTCAACGACACCTTCAATAAAGCTACGGTCCAACTTAATACCATAGAACTTAAATTTATGCAGATAGCTAAATGAAGAATAACCCGTGCCAAAATCATCAATCCATAACTTGATACCTAAATTATTTAATTCGCGTAATACGCGCAAGTTATCACTATCTGCATTCATTAATGTGGTTTCAGTTATCTCAAAATGGATCTGGGCTGGGGATAAAGAGTAACTCGCTAAAATACTTCTGACATTATGTACAAAGGCATTATCCGCAAGTTGTTGTGGGGCGATATTGATCGCAATGAAATACTCAGGATTGTGGATCTGTAATAACGCTAAATCACTGCAAGCTTGTTTAATGATCCATTGACCTATAGGCACGATAAGACCCGTTTGTTCAGTCACAGGAATAAAGTCATCGGGGGGGACTAAACCACGAACAGGATGATTCCAACGAATTAACGCTTCAAAGCCTAACTCTGTTTCTGTTGATATATCAATGATAGGTTGATAATAAATTTCAAATTCACCATTGATAATCGCCTGATTAAGTTCTTGCTCAAGATGGACTCGGTATTCCAATTCTCGCATGTACTCAGGTTTAAAAAAAGCCACACCATGCTTGCCTGACTCTTTGACTTTATACATCGCCATATCCGCTTTTTTCAATAATGAGTCACTGCACGTACCATGCTCAGGACTGATACTGACACCGATGCTGACACCGATAACGATACTCTTATCAGACAATTCAATTTTACGACGAATATTTTTCAGCAATTGGTTCAAGATAGGCGCGATATTTTCAGCATCTGAAAAACCCATTATTAATATGGCAAATTCGTCGCCACCAATACGAAAGATATCGGTTTTATACATGTTAGGTTGCAGCGGGTAACCTAACGATAATTTAATGCGTTGCGCGATAATAGCGATGACTTGATCGCCGACATTATGACCTAAAGTATCATTGATATCTTTAAGATCGTCGAGATCCAAAATACATAACGCAGTATTACCTTGCCCTTCTGCCATTCTGCTATCGAGCATTTCTAGAAATTTAAATCGATTGGCTAATCCAGTGCAATTATCTAAATATACCGATAAATCCAGCGCTACAAGTCGCCCTTGTAAGCGGGATAACTCCAAATTAGCTTTTCGCAGACTCTTCCTGTAGTTATTTGTTTTATAGATACAAATAACACTAATGACGCTGACAAAAATAGTAATGATGACGGAAGTAGGCGTTAAGATGATCGTATGGCGTAATGCTAATAACAAGAACCAGATTGCATCACTCGAAAACGCGAAAAGATAGATACAAAAAAACAGTGCTAGCGAGCTACCAACCGCAATGAAGGTAAGAACAATTTTACGCCATTGATGTGAAATATTCCCGGTATTGAACTTGTCCATAATTAGCACTATCCATTGTGACCAATCTACTTAATTCATATTCAATTAAGATTAGTGCAGATCAATAACAATGGGGTGAATATTTTACTCGGCTCAGTCATAAATAGAAAAAAGTGCTAGGGCAGTAAAGGTTCACTCAGTGATCAATGTAATCTAGACATAATAATCCCGTTGTAAGTCACCTTAAAAGTGCATAACGGGATTATTATGCTAGTAAAAAAACTTAATGTTTTATATTTTTTCCTTTTTTAACAGTGCTATACATACTTTCGATCAAGCTACTGTAGCGCTGTTGAATCACTTTACGTTTTAACTTAAGCGTCGGTGTTAGCTCACCTTTTTCATTGGTAAACGGTGATGCCATGAGCTTAAATTTCTTCACTTGCTCAAATTTAGCCAGCTCTTTCTGCATTTCTTTAACACGTTCATCAAGCAATTCAACTATCTTAGTATGCTTAAGTAATTCAACATACGATTCGTATTTTAGATTCAGTGTTTTAGCATATTCTTCAATTGCTTCTTGTGCAGGCACAATCAAGGCCGAGGCATATTTTCTGGCATCCGCAAATACGGCCACTTGTTCAATGAAACGATCACGACCTAACGTACCTTCGATTAATTGTGGGGCAATATATTTACCACACTCAGTTTTCATTAAATCTTTCAAACGGTCGGTAATATACAAGTAGCCATTTTCATCAATCGCCCCTGCATCACCCGTTTTCAACCATTCACCGTCAAAGGTTTTTGCCGTTTCTTCTGGCTTGTTGAAGTAACCGCGCATGACAGTCGGGCTTTTAATCAAGATCTCGTTTTCAGCGCCCAGTTTCACTTCAATACCCGGTAACACCGAACCAATCGATCCGAGTTTAAAGTCTTTCGAATAACAGCTCACTGTCGCCACAGTTTCTGTCATGCCGTAGCCATATTTAATATGGATACCGATTGCTTGGAAAAATAAGTTAACTTCATCGTCGAGTTTCGCACCCGAACAAGGGAAGAAGCGTACCTTGCCACCAAATACAGCGCGCAATTTAGTAAATACCAATTTATCCGCGATCGCATGTTGCAGTTGCAATAATGGCGACACAGACGTACCCGCTTGTTGTGCTTCAAAGCGTTGCTTACCGACGCGAACAGCCCAATGAAATAATTTTTTACGTGCTGCTGGGGCATTCTCAACTTTATTCATAATGGTGGTATGAATTTTTTCATACAGACGTGGTACCGCACACATCACAGTAGGCTTAGTATCTGTTAAGGCTTTTTGAATGCGCGCAGGATCTTTCAGGTAAGTATTTTCGGCCCCCCATAACAATGCATTAAACGTCCAAATACGTTCAAAAACATGGCTTAACGGTAAGAATGCTAATGAAACATCATTTTCTTCTAAACGCGTTTCGGACTCATTCGCTGCTAATGCAGCTTGAATGTTAGCATAATCAAGCATCACGCCTTTCGGTTCACCAGTGGTGCCAGAGGTATAAATTAAGGTAACAAGATCATCTGACCTGGCTTGTTCAATACGCTGTGAGAGCGCTATCGATGATGGGCTATTAGGTGTGAACGCTAGCATATCGGCATAAGCAACAACACGAGGATCATCAGGTAAATTAACGCCCGAAGAAAAAACAATAAGGGACTGCAGCGATTCACATTTATCAAGTAATGGTAAGGCGAGTTTTAATTCCGCTTTATCACCAATAAACATGCAGGTAATATTGGCATCATTAATTATATATTCAGCTTGTGATGAAGTACTGCTTGGATAAAGTGGTACCGAAACGGCACGACACTGCTGCAGAGCGAGATCGGCAATCGTCCATTCTGGTAAATTATTTGACCAAATACCCACGTTTTCCTGAACTTTAAGTCCACGATCAAGTAAGTTATTTGCCAAACCTTCGATACGTTCACCCATCTGCTTCCAGCTAACGCGATCCCAACCAGTTTTGGTTTTACTCTTCAGGGCTGTTTTATCTTGATATTGCTCAATCCTCGCAAGGATCTGATTTACAAAATGCTGACTCATGTCTATTTCTCATGTTAATTCGGGCGCAAACGAAACTCGGCTTACACTTGTAAGCCAGAGAGGGTAGCCTGTAAAATTTCATTTGTAAAATAAATGAATATTTTATAACCTATTTAACACTTAACCATCCAATAATAGCGTCATTTTAGTTATAAACTGGGGGTTTAACCACAAGTTACAACTTATTTAGTCATTACGCTCGAAAATAATAAGTTAAGTGTCGCTAGTGACTGGCTAAATGCGACCAACTGTCTAATGGTTCATCACAGTCTCTTTCAACTAAAGATATATCAATCCCCATATCGGTTAATTCTTTCAGTGTTAGGTCATCTGCAAGCTCAACCATCTCGCCTTGTTCATTTTTAAATAACATATCTCACTCCACGATAAAAAACCTAATTTAAGTGTGGCATAGATCAAAGAAAGGTCTAATTTAGCTATGTGATAAAAGTAATATTGCCACGCTGGTCTTACGGCTTGGCTATATTGTGTATCTGCCAGTAGCTGGGGACAAATCAATTGACAAAAAACAGCCAAGCCTGTAATGATTAATGCATAAAATTAATTTATACATATAGATGGCTAAAGCGAGTCTATATAACGGCAAATTGAAGGATTCATAATGTCAGACCAGGTTATTATTTTTGATACGACCTTAAGGGATGGAGAGCAAGCATTATCTGCAAGCTTAACCGTAAAAGAAAAATTACAAATCGCCTTTGCACTTGAGCGCCTAGGTGTTGATGTAATGGAAGTTGGTTTTCCAATTTCATCACCTGGTGATTTTGAATCCGTGCAGACGATTGCACGTAATATTAAAAATAGTCGTGTTTGCGCCCTTTCTCGCGCGCTTGAAAAAGATATTGACGCTGCAGCCCAAGCACTGTCAGTTGCGAAATACTTCCGTATTCATACCTTTATTTCGACATCAGATATTCATGTTAAAAGTAAATTAAAACGTAGCTTTAACGATGTGCTCCAGATGGGTTGCCACGCGATTAAACATGCCCGTCGTTATACTGATGACGTTGAGTTTTCTTGTGAAGATGCCGGCCGTACCCCAATCGATAATCTATGTCGTATGGTTGAAGAAGCCATTAAAGCCGGTGCCACCACGATTAACATTCCAGATACCGTTGGTTATACCGTGCCATCGCAATTCGGCGGCATCATCACCGACTTATTCAATCGCGTGCCAAATATTGATAAAGCCGTGATCTCGGTACATTGTCATGATGACCTTGGCTTATCGGTAGCGAACTCCATTGCGGCCATAGAGCAAGGTGCTCGTCAAATCGAATGTACCATCAATGGTATTGGTGAACGCGCAGGTAACTGTTCATTAGAAGAAATAGCCATGATCTTGCACACACGCCAAGATTTATTAGGTAAAACCACCAATATTAACGCACAAGAAATTTACCGAACCAGCCAGCTAGTCAGCCAACTCTGCAACATGCCAGTACAGGCTAATAAAGCCATTGTGGGTGCTAATGCATTTTCACATTCTTCAGGTATTCATCAGGATGGCGTGCTGAAAGCAAAAAATACTTACGAAATTATCACCCCAGAAAGTATTGGTCTAACCCAAAACAAGTTAAATCTAACCTCACGTTCTGGTCGTCATGTGATCAAACATCGTATGGCAGAGCTGGGCTATACTGCTAATGATTATGATCTTGAAGAGCTGTATGAAAGCTTCTTACAACTGGCGGATAAAAAGGGCCAAATATTCGATTATGACCTTGAAGCATTAATCTTCTTTAATAATTTGCACGAAGATGAAGCACATTTTAAATTAGATTATCTCAGTGTTCAGTCTGGTTCCGGCGTGAAAGCAACCGCAACAATTAGCTTAATTTCACAATTAGAAACAACGGATGAATCTCGTACAGACACTGAAGCGGCGATAGGTAATGGTCCAGTTGATGCAGTTTATAAATGTTTAAGTCGTATTTCTGGCTTCGATATCGATATTGCCGATTATCACATCACAGCCAAAGGCGAAGGTAAAGACGCACTGGGTCAAGTCGATATTGTCGCAACGTATGAAGGCCGTAAGTTCCACGGTATCGGCTTAGCCACCGATATCATCGAATCGTCGGCGCTGGCTTATGTCCACGTAATGAATAATATCCATCGCGCCAATGCGGTAGAACAACAGAAACTTAAAAAACAACATCAATAATATAGGAAAGGCGGCTAAGCATGACTGTAACAAAACACAATATTGCGGTATTACCAGGTGATGGTATCGGTCCAGAAGTAATGGCGGAAGCAATTAAAGTACTTGCTGCTGTACAAAGTAAGTTTAATTTAGAATTTACCTATGATTTTAATGATGTTGGTGGTATTGCGATCGATAACCACGGTACACCATTACCAACAAGCACACTAACGGCGTGTGAAAATTCAGATGCGATCTTATTCGGCTCTGTCGGTGGCCCAAAATGGGAAGGACTACCACCACAAGAACAGCCTGAACGAGGCGCATTATTACCATTGCGAGGGCATTTCAAACTATTTTGTAATCTACGTCCAGCTAAAATTTATGCTGGTTTAGAAAAATTTTCACCACTGCGTGAAGACATCTCAAGCAATGGTTTTGACGTAGTTGTCGTGCGTGAATTAACTGGCGGTATCTACTTCGGCTTACCAAAAGGTAATAAAGGCGAAGGCGCTGACGAAACTGGTTTTGATACCATGCTTTATAGCCGTGCTGAAGTTGAACGTATTGCTCGTATTGCCTTTGAAGCGGCAAAACTACGCGGTAAAAAAGTAACGTCGGTTGATAAAGCTAACGTACTCGCGACCTCTGTATTATGGCGTAAAGTGGTCATTGAAATTGCCCAAGAATACCCAGAAGTTGAACTAGAACATATCTATGTCGACAACGCAGCAATGCAGTTAATCAAAGACCCATCGCAATTTGATGTGCTGCTTTGTGGCAACTTATTCGGTGATATCATTTCTGATGAATGTGCAATGATCACTGGCTCTATGGGCATGTTGCCATCAGCAAGTATGAACGATTCTGACTTTGGTTTATACGAACCAGCAGGTGGTTCCGCACCCGATATCGCCGGTAAAGGTATTGCCAATCCAATTGCTCAAATCTTATCTGCTGCAATGATGTTACGTTATTCACTAAAACAAGAAGAAGCGGCACAAGCGATTGAACAAGCAGTTTCATTTGTATTAGAAGAAGGTTATGCGACCGGCGATCTACACAGTGCTGCGAATGCGAAACCAGTGCAAAACACAGTACAAATGGGTGATTTAATTGCCGCTAAAATTGGCGCTTAATTAGCACCACATTAACCATCTAGTTAACTTATCTATACATATCTGCGATTAAAGTAACCGGTTATAACAACAAGGCCGATAGTGAAAATACACTATCGGCCTTGTTGTAGGAGCGTAATTACATCTCGTTGAATTACTGGCGCGAATATAAGTCCCTCAGGCTAAGTCAAACTGGTAAATTCGACCCCTATTTGATAATTATCACCACAATTATCGATACGAGTTACCTTTGCTTCGGCTTGTAACGGCGGGACGCGGGTATCGCCAGTCGGTAGAAAAATACTCACGCTATCGTTTAAAGAAAAATAATTTTCAGATATATCTAACGACATGCCACTCGCGCTTAAATCACGACAGATAGCAGTAATATTACGCTCTTCATCCGTCACCTGCACCGGTGAATCGATTAACATTCGGTGATAACTACGTCGTTCCAAATTAGCTTTTAGCACATCAATATCCCTCTTATGACTCTAATTTATAAATGTTGATTAGTTAATTTATCAATTCTGAGAAAAATATAAATCATTCAAATATCTAAATGATCCGTTTATTTTTTGAGTATAGTCATCATTTATTCACTCGGTTCACGCCAAGTAAAATTATGCGATCCAGATTGCTTTTTTCACGATACAAAATTCACTAGCACTTTAGAACAAATAAAAATACAATGGAGGTTCACTCATCGGGGTGCTGCTCGACTTTTTGTTAAAAAGTCACACTGGCTGAGATAACACCCGTAATAACTTGAACCAGATAATGCTGGCATAGGAATGAGATTCGACCAACTGAGTCATAAGTTCTATGCTTCACATTCTAGGAGTATCCGTGAAGCACACGATCAAAAAACTAGCACTTTGCACTGCCCTACTTTTACCTTCGCTGTCATTACAAGTCGCTCACGCCGCTGACAAACCAGTATTAAATATTTATACCTACGATTCATTTGCATCCGATTGGGGCCCAGGTCCAAAAATAAAAACTGCGTTTGAAGCCGAGTGTAATTGCGAACTTAATTTAGTCGCACTCGAAGATGGGGTCAGTATTCTGAATCGTGTCAAACTGGAAGGTAAATACACCAAGGCTGATGTATTATTAGGCTTAGACAACAACCTGATGGCTGAAGCAGTAAAAACCAACCTGCTTGCACCTCATCAGCAAGATACCAGTAATTTATCACTGCCAAACGAATGGACGAATAAGTACTTTGTTCCATTCGATTACGGTCACTTTGCATTTATCTACGACAGTGAAAAGCTGGCCAATCCACCAGCGAGTTTAGCTGAATTAGTTGAACGTAAAGATCTGAGCATTATCTATCAAGATCCACGCACCAGCACCCCAGGCCTTGGTTTCATGTTATGGGTAAAAGCCGTTTATGGTGACGAAGCACCGCAAGCATGGCAACAGATCGCAGCTAAAACAGTCACCATCACCAAAGGCTGGAGCCAAGCTTACGGCATGTTCTTGAAAGGCGAAGCGGACATGGTATTAAGCTATACTACGTCACCGGCTTATCACATGGTTGCCGAGCAAGAATTTAAGTATAAAGCCGCAGAATTCAGTGAAGGTCATTATCAACAAACAGAGGTGGTTGCCCGTTTGAAAGATGCCGCCAATCCAGAATTAGCCGATCAATTCATGGCGTTCGTACTTACCCCTGCATTCCAAGACGTGATAGCAACAGGTAACTGGATGCTACCAGCAAAACAAGCGGCGGCACTGCCAAGCGAGTTCGAACAATTAATTAGCCCCGCAAAAACCCTCGAGTTCACACCAGAAGAAGTGGCTCAATCACGTAAATCTTGGGTGAAGGAATGGCGTAACGCTGTTACCCAATAATTAGTCCATAATGAGTAAATAATTAATCAAAAATTATGATCGCGAATTCGCATAAATACTGGTGGTGTAGCGCAGTGCTCGCCATCAGCATCATTTTAATTCTAGTGGGTGGTAGTTTTACTGCCCTACTTAATTTTTCACAAACCGAGTTAGACTTCAGCAGTGTGCTGGCGGACTCGTACACCCAACATGTCATTCGCTTTAGTTTTTACCAAGCGGCCTTATCAACGGGCTTGAGTATTGGTTTAGCGATCCCGTTAGCACGCGCGTTCTCGCGTCGAGAGTTCGCGGGTAAACAAATGATCATCAAACTGTTTAACTTATCACTGGTACTGCCCATTATCATTGCCATCTTTGGTATTATTACTGTGCACGGTAAAAGTGGGTGGGTTAATCAACTACTCGGATTTTTTAACATAGAAACCGGCCATTATATTTATGGCTTAACCGGTATTCTGCTTGCCCATTTATTTTTTAATGTGCCGTTAGCCACCCGTATTTTATTACAAACATTAGATTCCATTCCCAGTGAATCTTGGCGTTTAGCCAGTCAACTTAACTTACAATCTCGGCACATCTTTATCACCTTAGAATGGCCAAAGATAAAACAACAATTACCCTCGTTAATCAGTCTTATTTTTATGCTGTGCTTTACCAGTTTCGCGATTGTCATGTCGCTCGGCGGTGGGCCTAATTACGCCACACTTGAAGTCGCCATCTACCAAGCACTTAAATTTGAATTTGATATCGAGCAAGCCGTGGCCTTGGCGATCATCCAAGTCGCGATCACCGTGGCGTTAATGCTTTTTAGTGCGGTATTTTTAAAGTCACAACCTATGTCAGCACCATCCGGTAATTATTTTCGTCGCCCCGACTGCCACACGCTAAGCAGTAAAATTGGTGATGCGATCAGCTTTATTTTAGCCAGCTGTTTATTAGCACCACCGATACTGGCTATTTTTATCAGTGGCATCAACAACAAGACTCTCGCCGTTCTTAGCGATCCTATGTTATGGCAAGCCACAGGTATCTCACTACAAATAGCCCTGAGCTCGGGTTTATTAAGTTTGTTACTGGCCTGCTCAATTTTATTCTCGACACGCATATTAAAAGTACGCTTTAAGCTCATGGCATTAGCGTATGGCATCGAAAATATTGGCGCTATTATTTTAGTGGTACCAGCACTGGTACTCGGTACGGGCTTGTTCTTATTATTACGCCCCTATGTTGATGTATTTAGCATTGCCGCTTGGCTGGTGATCCTCGTCAATGCACTGATGGCATTACCTTATTTACTGCGAGTATTGAACCAACCGATCCAAGATAGCTTTGCGTCATATGACAAACTCGCTATCAGTTTAGGCTTATCACGCCTGCAGCGTCTGCGCATTATTGAATGGCCATTATTACGT
Source organism: Moritella yayanosii (assembly GCF_900465055.1). NCBI lineage: Bacteria > Pseudomonadati > Pseudomonadota > Gammaproteobacteria > Alteromonadales > Moritellaceae > Moritella > Moritella yayanosii. Next base: position 2,440,079 of record NZ_LS483250.1, read on the forward strand.
AAACCGGTGGCGATGGGATTAGGGCTAGCTTGTGTGCTATCTCTGGGTGATTTAAGTGTGATCGCGTTATTTGGTAGCCAAAATATGCAAACCTTACCTTTGGTGCTCTACCGCCAGTTAGGCAGCTATCAACTTGATGCCGCCGCAGTGACTGCGATTTTCTTATTAACCCTTTGCGGTATTATTTTCTATTTGTTCGAACGTATTATTGGAGGCAAAAATGCCTAATGCAACGCTCCTAAACAATGCTATTCCCCTAAGCAATGCCGACAGCAGCAGGGCATTATTACAGGTAAATAATATTACCTTTGCTTATGAACAAATGCAGATGCACTTTGATTTAGTCGTTAATCGCGGCGAAACCTTAGCGATCCTGGGGGCCAGTGGTTCGGGTAAATCAACGCTACTGAATCTGATTGCGGGTTTTAATCAGCCGTTATCGGGGGATATCCGTTTTCAACAAGACTCGATATTAACTAAAGCACCTGCGCAGCGACCGATCACCACGTTATTTCAGGAGCATAATTTGTTTAATCACTTAACCGTTAAACAAAATATTGCCATTGGCTTAGCACCCAGCATGAAGTTAAATGCCGAGCAACAAACGGCGTTAGAAACCGCAGCACAACAAGTGGAGATGACTGATTTACTGCATCGCTTACCCGCTGACTTGAGTGGTGGTCAACGTCAGCGCGTTGGTATTGCCCGTTGTCTCGCACGTAAACAACCACTATTACTATTAGATGAACCCTTTAGTTCGCTCGATCCCGCATTACGTCAAGAGATGTTACGTTTGATCGCCAAGCTGAATAAAGAACATGGCATTACCGTATTAATGGTCACCCATAACCCCAATGATGCCCTGCAGATAGCCGACAATATTGCCTTTATAGAAAACGGTAAGATCGCACTGCATGCACCAGCCGCTATTTTGGCTGATCAAGATGCACCGGATATGTTGAAACGTTATTTGGGGACGCTGAATAAGTAAGAGTCTAAATAAAACCGCGTGCTTTGAGCAGCGCGGTTTTAAAGTCATCTTCTTGATCTTTCGCTAACCCGGGGATCATGTCATCTTTCGCGCTGTTGCGCATTTTTAAGTGATAGATAAGCGCATCATCACTCAACGCTGCTAACTCACCTGTAAACTTCATCTCTGCAGCCAACGTTGCGAGCAACTGCAACAGGTTCATATCAGGTACTTTCTGCCATTCTGGTTGTAATAACTCAATAATCTCATTTAAGCGGTGATATTTCATTTTATAATCCTTATTTCAACTGTGGTTATTATACCTGTTCCTAGGCATAAGTTAAGTACACACAGACCCGATTATTGCAGGCAACCATAACTCAATGACAACCACGGCCAAGTAGTAACAGCAACGCCCCGAGCAATCACTATTACCTGGGGCGTGTTATTTATAATACTAGCGCGAGAAACCTGAGCAGACTTAAAGTGCTAACTGCCAGCGTTGTAATGGTTTACCGCACCCTCACCAACTGATTGTCCAACAGCAGGTAACAAGGGAACGTCTTTATCTGTATGTGCTGTATTGTCTGGATCGCTATCGTCAGCAAACACCACTTGTGTCCAACCCGCATTAATAAGATCGTCTGTATTAAGCGCGCTTGCTGTCATCGGTGCCGGTGCGACTTTACGCCAGTCATGTTTACCTTTACGTTCCCAGCTTTTATCACTGATAAATGGCGCTATCGCTAAAATTAAGATGATTAATAACGCCACCCACTTACCTTCACGACCACCATCGTCGGTCTGGACTGATTGACTGATCATTTTTCAATTCACCTTTGTAATTGGCTTTCATTAAGTAACGACCCGCAACATTTGGCGTGAACGTCACGTTATACCCCGGACCTTTGTAGTCCATGGCTATCTCACCTTCGATTAATTCACCGTCTTCAACTTCGGTAAAAACATCTAAAGCTGAAGGTCGACCAGAAAGTTGGGCGTGTTCGGTAAGGTAATTAATAATACCGGCTTTATCGACAGCAATAACGCCATTGAAATATAGATATGCAGACGACGTGCCCATACTTGCACTTGCTTGTTTTTCAAAAATGTTTTATTTTTTGAGGTTGTCTTTTGATGTTTCGATCTTATAGGTGTCTGGGAAAAAGACTGACTGATAGAGGACATGATCGTAATAACACGGCTTGGTTTATGGGATTAAAGTACAGACAATTTAATTGATAATAGTTTTCATTGGCATTTAATTTACATTATTTACGTTAACTCAAAATGCAATATTGCCACTTAGCGGCTTACCACTCCTCATCCGTAATCAAATCACTGTCAATGATCTCGCAATAGGTTTTCACTTCAGCTTCGGTATGCTCAATTCTAGCTGCATCGGCAAGCTCCCATGAACGTTCGCAAATTTGGCTACGTTCGCACCACAAATATCCCGCGGCAGGTAAACAACCATGAGCATCACGATCGCCACCGACAGTTTCAGGTGGTGTGCCACTACATGCCGTAATGCTAACTAAGAGTGAAAATGTGAGTAAAGGTGTGAGTATTTTAATTCGCATAATAACGTCCATGAGTAACGCGCATTAATATTATAATAGTATAAATAAAAAATAATATAGAGAATCAATTTGTTAAGAAAAAAGCACACCAGACTTAGACACCTGCTGTGCTTGCTCATCATGAATTAAAATGCTGTACTATGGAGATAATACGTCAAACAATGTATTACAAATTATGTTCAGCATAAGACGCCAAACGGCTACGCTGCACACCTTTTAAGAACACATTGGCACTGCCATCAAAGTCTTTAAAACGTTCCACTATATAGGTGAGACCCGAGGTTACGGCAGTTAAATAACTGCTGTCAATTTGCGATAGATTACCTGAGCAGACAATCTTAGTGCCCTCGCCACAACGGGTAATGATAGTTTTCAATTGTGCCGCCGTCAGGTTTTGACACTCATCCAATAATACAAACGCATTTTGAATCGAACGCCCACGCATGAAGTTTACTGATTTAAACTGTAAATTGGCTTTCTGTTTAATGTACTCCACTGAGCCATCTTTACACTCATCGTATTTATGCAAGACTTCTAAGGTATCAGTGATCGCCGCCAGCCAAGGCAGCATTTTTTCTTCTTCGGTACCGGGTAAGAAACCAATACTTTCGGCAATTTCAGGGGTATTACGGGTCACTATCACCTTGTCATACATTTTGCGCTCAACAACTTGCTCGAGTGCTGCGGCCATGGCCAAAAGCGTTTTACCACTGCCCGCAGGACCCGTTAAGATCACCAAATCAATGTGTGGATTCAGTAAGGCCTCCAGCGCCATGCCTTGGTAAATATTTTTAGGATGTATGCCCCAAGCTTTCTTTGACATCAGGCGTTCACGGCCTAAATCAACAAAACTAATTTCACCTTTGTTTTTACTGACAACACGTGCGGCAAAGTGATCGGTTTCGTCAATCAGGTATTGGTTAATAAAAGTGTCTTTCAGCAATTCCGTTTCGACCGTATGAATGGTCTTCGAACCCATGGTTTCACTTTTCATACTTTCACTGTGACATTCATTTATCTCTTGCCAAAAGTCTCCGGTAAACTTATGAAATCCAGTGGCTAAAAACTTAATATCATCAATCAACTGATCAGAGCGATAATCTTCAACATGTCTCAGCCCCGCGCCTTTAGCTTTTAAGCGCATGTTGATGTCTTTGGTCACTAACACAATTTCACGTTCTGACTGGCCTTGTAAAAACAACGCCGCGTTGATAATGCGATTATCAGGTTCGTTATCAGTAAAAAAAGCATCTGGCTGCATGACACTATTATCGGCAAAAATTGAGATCTTACCCAGCTTATTTTTACTTTCGACTTTTTGCAGTGGCACCCCTTGGCTGATTTCTTCGGAGGTTGCATTTGAAAAAATATCTTCCAGTGCACGAATAGCCACACGCGCATCGCGACTGACATCTCTTCCTCGATCTTTAATATTATCGAGCTCTTCTAAAACAGTCATGGGGATCATGACATCGTGTTCTTGAAAAGTGAAGATCGACAAGGGGGCGTGCAACAACACATTGGTATCGAGAATGAAAACTTTATTGTTGGTACTTTCCATAGAAACACCTCATTTAGTTCGGCTAGCTCTTAAAGTCTAGTCGTTGATCTCGTTGATTTCATTTTTAGCCATTTTTTTACAATTTCTGTGCTGCAATACGATATACTTACAAAATACATATCTCTGATGACCCTATCAGGCTTTTATTACGGAAATAAGATGACAGCAACCAAGACAGCACTTGATCCTAAACTATTTAAAAAAATCGAAATCATTTGTGAGAAAGGTGAAGAGCAGCTCGAAGCTGAAGAATACAAGATTGCGATCGAGACTTTCATGCAAGCTTATGATCTTGTTCCTGAACCAAAAATCCATTGGAACGTTTCTACTTGGATCTTAACTGCGCTAGGTGATGCTCATTTCATGCTAGGCGACTGGGCTTCATTAGAAGAAGCAACAGGCTTTGCTATGTTATGCCCTGAAGGTGCAATAAACCCTTATTTACACCTGCGTTTAGGTCAAGCACACTTTGAACTAGGCAACATGGAACCAGCTAAAGAACAGTTAGCAAAAGCGTTTGAAGCGGAAGGTGCTGAGATCTTCGGTGACGACGATCCAAAATATTTAGCATTCGCACAAGCTGCATAGTTAATTACTAATAACGAGCTTAGTAACTCAGATAACGAAGACCACCCACAGCAGAACCACTGAGGGTGGTCATTATCGACTTATACAACAAATACGAATCTAATCTAATCTAATCTAATCTAAAATCAATGTTAACCCCAATAACGCAGGTGTTGCGACTGTCGCGATTAAATTTGAACGTAAAAATTTAGGCTGCTGCGTAATATTCTGACCAAACTTAATGCCACCGTAAAGTGCATAAAATGCTAACGGCATTGGTATTAGTGCGATCAAACTAAGTACTGGCAGATACCCAATCACGACATAAGCAATAATGATTAATGTTGCTAACGTGGCAAACACAGCATAAACATAATTACTCACTTTGATGCCGTAAGCCATCGGAAAACCTTCACTGCCATTATCTTCAGCCGATACTTTGATATTGCCATAGTTATTCAGTAACCACAGGTTATTCACCAAGAAGAATGGGATGATAGCGATAACCCAAACCAACTGTGTATATTGTCCCACTAAGACATACTCGGTGCCTAATGCGATTAATAATGCAAAACCAAAGCCCGGAGCCAATAATGAATAGATCGGATGTTTTTTGATAACACTGCTGTAACTCAACAATATCATTAACCCAATCACACCTACCGGTAAAATACCTAAGCCAAACTTAACCACCAAAAATAAGCCACATAACAAGCTCACGATAAGTGCAACGAGTCCGGCAAGGAATGCGGAGTTAACTTGATCACGCGCACGAGGATGCCCAACATGTTTATCGCGATTTACTTTAAACGCCCAGGTATGTTTTAAATCTGAATATTCGTGGAATGTACAAAGACTGACGTGACCAACAAATGCAGCGATGCACGCTGCAATTAATAAATAACCATTTACATCACCATGATTTGCGATCACAGCACTAAACCCTAAAAATATACATACCATAGTTAGCAGTAAATACGATAAATTTATCGTTTGTAGTACTGCTTTAAACCTGAATGCTAACATAGTCACACACCTTAAGTTACCCATTTAGAGCTATTATAGCGTAACTAAAAGCAGCTAAATTTGATCTGAATCTAAAGATGTTCCGGATTTGGAGTAAGTGATGGTTAAAACCGTTTATAAAGTAAACCAGATGTTATATAGAGCAGTTAACACTGAGTGAACTCAATATTTCCTGCTCTCAACAATATACCATTAATACGCAATTAATCGTCTTTATACTATCTCAGCCGCAACCACTGATATTTCAACCAATAACGCTTCACGCGCCATACTCGCTTGTACACATGCACGTGCAGGTGCGTGACCTGCAGGAACCCAAGCATCCCAAACCGCATTCATTTCAGCAAAATCTGCCATGTCTTTAATATAAATCGTTGCCGATAACATGTGATTTTTATCACTGCCAGCTTGGGCTAATAGCTCAGTCACTTTTGCTAACATAGTTTCTGTTTGCTCTTTGATACCATACGTTGCATCTGCGCATACTTGGCCACATAAGTAGATAGTGCCGTTATGCTTTACAATGCGACTCATTCTTGGTTTCGTTCCCATACGTTCTATCATGCTAAATTCTCTTCGTTAAATATCAAGGTGAATACCCAGCATTGGGTTAATTGGTTAGTTTACCTTGTCTTACAGACAAATTTCAGTTAAAAATAAGATTGGCGTAATAACTCAAGGGAGTGAGTACAAATGATAAGAACAGCCACCGTACAAGATGCCGAAGCCATCAGCCTTATCTATAATCATTACATCGCTAATACCGTGATCACTTTCGAAGAAGAATTGGTCACAAGTGATGATATTGCCAGCCGAATCAAAGCAACACAGGCTGCAGGTCTACCTTGGCTCGTGGCAGAAGACAATAAAAAAGTGCTTGGTTATGCTTATGCAAGCCCTTGGAAAAGTCGCAGTGCCTATCAATTTAGTGTCGAAACATCGGTTTATCTTGCTCCTGATGCTTCACGAAAAGGCTGGGGAAGCCAACTTTACCAAGCCTTATTTATACAATTAAAAGCCACCGAAGTACGAACCGTCATTGGCGGCATTGCTCTACCTAATCCCGCAAGTATCGCTTTGCATGAAAAACTTGGCATGCAAAAAAGTGCACATTTTAGTGAGGTGGGCTATAAATTTAACCAATGGGTCGATGTCGGTTATTGGCAGAAACGTTTAGTTTAAACCCAAATTAAAGTCGTTGAACAGCCCGATATAAACCATTAAAAATCGTTCAAGGCATAACTATTAATTAATAGTTATGCTCTAGACTCCATTTACGTAAAATTTTGTTTTCCACTTTAGGCTCAATTTGCATGATCGCCTTGTCTAGAATTTTACGTAACATGGCTTGGTCTTTACGTACCCCAAAACGATAACGGTTCACGTATTTGGTACGTCCTGAAACGGTTAAATTCTTTAGCCCCAGTTTAGCGATTTTATAACGCAGTACGAATAAGGATTCTATGGTCGCGACGATCTCACCGTTAGCCGTTTTCTGCAGTGCTTCATCCGTGTTATCGACTCGGCTAACAATCACTCTGGGATAGTTGTTACGGAGATATTCTTCATACACATAACCTTCAACGACAGCGACTGTTTTACCACGAAGAGACTTTAAATTACGGATCCCATGCACATTTTTCAAGGTTGCTAGTGCAGCCTCAGCTTCGACATAAGGCGCAGTAAAGATCAACCATTGCGAACGTCTTGGGGTTTGGTTAAGAAATGACAGTAGATCACAACCACCATTACGAGTGACATCTAAACTTTGTTGCCAAGTTTTGGTTTCTCTCACTTTAAATTCGACATCGAGCATCGCCGAAAACACCGCAATATAATCAGCAGCAATACCAATATAACCAAGTTTAGGATCCCACGCTTCATACGGCATCCAGTTAGGATCAATACAGAGTTTTATCGGGGCTCGATCAGAAAGGTAGTTACGCTCTTCAGCTGTAAGGCGTATTTTATCAATCTGGGCATGGGCAGATAGACTAATACTGGCTAAACTTAGTAAACATAATAGCGCGATAATACAGCTCGTTTTTGTCATACTGGTACTTACCTCATATTGCGTTTATCCAATATAAGTTAAGACTATAAATCACCAGCTATCTAGTAAATAGCCACAATTATCCATTTGTAATACCGATAAACAGCGCAACAAAACCGCCTAACAGATAAATAAGGCTAAAAATAAATGTCTTTAAGTCAGTGATAGAATTATAATTAAAGCAAATATCATTTGATGAATATGCCATGAAATATTTACTATTATTGACGATACTCTTGAGTGGTTGCAGCAACTATCCGCTACAAACCAACTTAGATAAAAATAATTTTACCGAATACTTCTCAATTTCTGGCGTCGAGTATTACACCGCTAGCACACTACAAAATCATCACGTTGAACAGCTTGGTTTAGTCGAAGGCGAAAGCTGTCAATCTGCCGAAAATTTGCCACCAGCAGAACAACAACAAGCCAAAATAGCCACCAAGCGCAAGGCCGCTGCACTGAATGCCAATGGTATTATTATCCGTTCATGTATCGCCCCACCCGCATCAAAAGCCTGTCTCAGCAGTTATGTGTGTTATGGCGATGCGATCAAGGTAACCCCTTTAACCCGCAGTAATAACGATAGCGAATAATGAAACTAGAACTCGATACAGTTGGGATCATCCATACCCCATATAAAGAAAAATTTGCCATACCGCGTCAACCTGGTTTGGTTTCTGCAGCTAAAGCAAAACTCATTTTAAGTCCACCCTATGATGAAGCCGATGCGCTGCGCGGCATTGAACAATTTAGTCATGTGTGGCTGATTTTTACTTTTCATAAAACCATGGATAAAGGTTGGAACCCGACCGTACGTCCGCCACGTTTAGGTGGTAATGAACGTTTAGGCGTCTTTGCCACACGTTCGACTTTCCGTCCGAACCCATTAGGTTTATCGGTAGCGAAGTTAGATAGTATTACGATTAAAAATAATCAGTGCATTTTGAATTTATCCGGCATTGACCTGGTCGATGGTACACCGATTTTAGATATCAAACCTTATGTGCCTTATGCCGACAGTTTACCTGATGCGCAAGCGGGTTACGCGACAGATGCACCCATTGCTGATATGCCTGTCGAGTTTACCGATGAAGCCTTAACACAACTATCGGCGCAACGAAAAAAACATCCTGAATTGCAGATCTTTATTGCGCAAGTATTGGCGCAAGATCCGCGGCCGGCCTATAAAAAGAATAAAACAGCCCGCCAAGAATACGGCGTTAAACTGTATGACTTTAATGTGCGTTGGGCAGTGGAAAATAATATCACCACGGTATTTTCTATTATGAAAACAGTAGCTAAAGCAGTCACTGAATCGGAAAGCAGCAATGATTGATTATATTGCTCAGCATAAACGCCGCTTGACGTGGATGCCGGACTTATATTCCAAGCTCAAACCGAAAGCATTAGGCTGGGCGAGATAAAAAAGACAGTCTGGTCAAACACATTCAGGCCGACTAACGCTGGTTTAACAACCGCAGTCGCCTAAATAATGAACTGCTATACCCAAGTTACTTCAAGATGCTATAAGAAGAATAGACGCCACAACCAGTTAGAATCGAGGTCCTCTTTACAGGTGCGATATTGACCTGCATATTTCAATGAACGCTTATTCACTTTCTTGGCGACTTTCTTCAACCAAGGTTTCTGATTATAGCTTTTACGCTTATAACCGCCCCATCCTTCGTGGTAATTGAGGTATTGTTTTTCTGCATCCCACTTAGATACACCGTTGATTTTTTGAGATTTGTTAATAAACCAGCCCATAAAATCCATGGCATCATGGAAATCAGCACGACTTGACCAACTATTGCCGGTCTCCTTCACATAATCGCCCCAAGTTATGGTTTTCGCTTGCGCAAAACCATAAGCAGAGCTGGCGCGGCCCGTCGGAATGATCCACCAATATTGCATCGGTGGCTGGGCATTATGCTTAAATGAGCTCTCTTGATACATCATCGCCATCGGCACATGCACAGGCACGCCCCATTTGTCTTTACTGTCGATGGCCGCTTCGTACCAATCGTATTTTTCAATAAAAATATCGCAAATATTTTCCGGATTACGAGGTTGCGAAGCACAACCAAACAATACGCTGCTGACCATTATAAGTGCAGCTAATCTCAGTGTTTTTTTCATTTTAAGTAGCACCAATCCAATCTTGGCTGCCAGTATATGACCTCCGAGAAACGAATAAAAGGACAGCGGTCAAAAATAAATAAAACTAATCATGAACTTTTACTGTTTACTCAGGCGTCGCCCTGTTAAAATCGCGCTCTTATATCGATTTTATTAAGTAAATAAAGGAACGTTATGCGTAGCAGCAATTACTTGCTTTCAACTTTGAAAGAAACTCCAAATGACGCTGAAGTAGTTAGCCACCAGCTAATGCTTCGTGCAGGTATGGTTCGCCGTCTGGCATCAGGCTTATACACTTGGTTACCGACAGGCTTACGAGTTTTACGCAAAGTAGAAAACATCGTACGTGAAGAGATGAACAAAGCAGGTGCTGTTGAAACCTTAATGCCTGTCGTACAGCCCGCAGACTTATGGCAAGAAACGGGTCGTATTGACCAGTTTGGTCCAGAATTGCTACGCATCAAAGATCGTCACAACCGTTCTTTTGTTTTAGGTCCGACACACGAAGAAGTGATCACCGACATTGCACGTAAAGAGATCAACAGCTACAAACAACTGCCGTTGACCCTTTACCAGATCCAAACTAAATTCCGTGATGAAGTTCGTCCTCGTTTCGGTGTGATGCGTGCACGTGAATTCATCATGAAAGATGCGTATTCGTTCCATATCTCAGATGAATGTCTAAACGAAACGTACAACAAAATGCATCAAGCATATTGCAACATCTTCGATCGTATTGGCCTAGAGTACCGTCCTGTACTTGCTGATACCGGTTCAATTGGTGGTGCTGTATCTCACGAATTCCACGTACTTGCAGAAAGCGGCGAAGACGATATCGTCTTCTCTGACGGCAGCGATTACGCAGCAAACATCGAAAAAGCAGAAGCACTCGCACCTGCTGGCGAACGACCTGCGGCAACGCAAGCGCTAGCGGTTGTTGATACGCCAGATGCACACAGCATCGAAGACGTTTGCAAATTATTAAGCGTTGACGCAACACAAACAGTGAAAACACTGCTGGTAGCTGCTGAAGCAGAAAAAGGCGAAGCACAAGGCGTTGTTGCACTGGTAGTACGTGGCGATCACACACTAAACGAAGTGAAAGCAGAGAAAATTGCTGGCGTTGCGTCTCCGTTAACATTTGCTAACGAAGAGCAAGTCCAAGCAGCAGCTAACTGCGATGCAGGTTCTATCGGTCCTCAAGGTCTGAACTGCCCTGTTATTGTGGATCGTTCAGCTGCCCACCTAGCAGACTTTGTTTGTGGTGCCAACGTTAATGGTCAACACATGACTGGCGCTAACTGGGATCGTGATATTAGCGATTACACAGTGGCAGATATTCGTAACGTGGTTGAAGGTGAGCCTAGCCCATGTGGTAAAGGTACACTGTCAATTAAACGTGGTATCGAAGTGGGTCACATCTTCCAACTTGGTACTAAATACGCAGAAGCAATGAATGCTGGCGTATTGAACATGCAAGGCAAACAACAGATCATGACAATGGGTTGTTATGGTATTGGTGTTTCTCGTATCGTTGCAGCAGCAATCGAACAGAACAACGATGAACACGGTATTATCTGGAACGAGTCAATCGCACCATTTAAAGTATCTATCATCCCAATGAACATGCACAAATCAGCAGACGTGAAAGAAGCCGCAGAGAAAATCTACGCTGACCTGCAAGCGGCTGGTATCGAAGTGCTATTCGATGATCGTAAAGAGCGTCCAGGTGTTATGTTCGCAGATTCTGAACTTATTGGTATCCCACACAACATCATCATTGGTGATCGTAGCCTGAAAAATGGCCTAGTTGAACATAAACTACGTCTAACAGGTGATAAGACTGAAGTTGCTGTTGCTGATATCGTCGCGCACATTAAAAGCCTACTAGCATAAGCTAATACGCGATTAACTGACTTCGGTTCGTGAAGTCAGGTAAATGAACAATCAAAGCCAAGCATCTGCTTGGCTTTCTAGTATTTCAGATTCATTAACTATATATAACCTTTAATCCTAAGAAATTCAGGCCAAAAGTGATTTTATATAATTTCCCGATTCCTTATGCAATCATGTTTCACAATATTACTTATTATAGTTTCAATTAAGAACCTAGACTGACCTTGTGACTATAATTCATATCTATATAATCAAGCATATAGGAAACTTTATATACTTGGGCTGATACAATGCGTTATATCTCTATTTTATTTTTACTTAGTATTCTGGTTGGTTGTAGTACAACACCGATATCGTATCAATCTAAAGAAATGAGTCTTACAAAGTCCCCGATTATGATTGATCGTATGGTGATGACTCAACACAGAAAATGGAAACCTGATTATTTCATCATGACCGAACACTACTTTGGATGGGATTACGGTTCATATTCAAGTGGTCATATTATTGGTGGTGCATATAGCGGTGTCGTTATTGGAAAAACAAATTCGACCACTCGAGAAGTAGGTGAACGAGTCTATTATGATGAAATAGCTGAAGTGAAACTTTTAGATTGGACGAGGAAGTTCAAGCAGTGGTATGTCGTCACCTTGTATGATGACGGTGGGCAGGAAATTAAGCATATGCTTCGCACTAGAAAATTAAAAGATGCAAAATCAATGGTTGATGCTCTGAATTCATTTTTAAAAGAACAAAATAAGTCATAATGTAGACCCTAATAAAAAATAGGTGTTGCTAGACGACACCTATTTCGATGCTGCCTCTCCAAATACCTTAAACTTCCCCTTACACCACAGTATTAATTTGGCGAAGGCGTTAATCTTTAACAATAATTAATAAAGCACACTACAGTTTTGATTAAACAGCGCTTTATCGATATATTTGGGGGATTATGACAGACACGAAACAAGGATTGTTACTGACTGGCGGTGGCGCGAGGGCGGCGTATCAAGTCGGTGCGCTCAAAGCCATTGCCGAATTCTATCCGCGTAATCACGGTACACCTTTTAAAATCATCACAGGTACATCGGCAGGGGCAATCAACAGTTGTGCCATCGCTTGTTATGCCAGTTGCTTCCGCTTGGGGGTGAAAAAGCTTGAATACATCTGGAATAACTTCCACGCCAACCAAGTATTTCAATGCCGTTTTGATGAAATATCACGGCACTTGCTGCTGACCTTCTTATCCAAATTCCAATCGCCGCATGTGGCGCGCCAACCGGTATCCCTGCTTAACAATAAACCCTTACATCAACTGCTGGATCGGTATTTAGATATGCGCCGCATCGATATCAACATTCAACGCCAGCACCTGGATGCTATTTCGATTACCGCGTCTGACTATAACAACGGTGATTCCATTAGTTTCTTTCAAGGTAATCAACAGTTACAAGAATGGCAGCGGGCGCGTCGCAGTGGTTTACGTACGCGCTTACATCCCCACCATCTGCTAGCCTCGTCCGCGATCCCCTTGGTCTTTCCTTGTACCCAGATAGGCCGTGATTTTTATGGTGACGGTTCGGTGCATCAGCTATCACCACTCAGTCCTGCCATCCACCTTGGTGCAGAGAAGATACTGGTAATAGGTGCAGAGCAGCCACCGCAGACATTCAAACAAGGAGAAGTACGGCAAACCCCATCCGGGGCCGATATCGCGGGGCATCTGCTTGATACTATCTTTACCGATACCTTAAACTCGGACATCGAGCGGTTGAGCCGTATTAATGATACGCTCTCGTTAACACCCTCGTCACAGCAATCGTCGTTAAGCATGAAACCCATCGGTTTGTTTCGAATCGCCAATGAGCATGATATTAATGCTATTGCCGATAAATACTTTCACGATCTGCCGATCACCATCCGTACCCTGCTACGTACCATCGGCGTTAACCAAGGTAGCAATTCTTCCATTACCTCTTACTTGATGTTTGAACAAAATTATACGCGGGAGTTAATTAGTTTAGGCTATCAAGATGTGCTAAAACAAGAACTGGAATTAAGAGCATTTTTAAATATATAACCTAATCTGCCCAACCGCCTAACAAACAATGTTCCGCCCGTTTGACATAACGTGAAGGCCCACAAAGCAGGACCACATCACCCACTTCGAAGATGAAGTCCTGATGAACCTGAGTAAGCTCAACCCCTTGTCGACGAATGGCTCGATAACTGACTTCTTTTAATTTTACTTCGGCAACGGTTTTACCAATCGCATAAGCACCAAACTCAAGGCGAATAGCGTGTAATTGTTCTAGTACTTCACTTTCTTCAAAAGACATCGTACTTTCGCCACCAAAATAAAAACCGTGTAAATGGTTATAATGGCCTTGCCGTTCGTACTGTAATCGCTTCAAAATACGTTTGATCGGCACCCCTGAAATAGCCAGTACATGCGATACCATCATCAAACTACCTTCTAACGATTCAGGCACCACATCTGTCGCCCCCGCATCATGTAATTTTTGAATATTGGAATCATCGGTGGTTCGCACTAATACCTTGGCTTCGGTTAAAGGTTTGACGATCTTTAATAACTCGATGGCTTTTTCGGTGTCTTTGAAGGTAATAATGATCGACTTGGCTTTTTCGACCCCCAGCATCATTTGAATTTCGCGGCGACTGGCATCACCAAACTCAATTTTTTCACCCCCATTTAAAGCTTCCTGTACCCGCACTGGATCACGATCGATCACCGTATAAGGAATGCCCTCAATTTTTAAGAAACGGGCGATAGTTTGGCCGCCGCGACCATAACCACAAACAATCACATGATCCATATATTGCCCTGGAAGTGGTGGTGACAATCCACTTTTAGATCTCGGCTTAGACTGAAATAACAACCGCCTAACGACCTCTTGGTGGCAATTAATTAACCAAGGTGTCATCGCCATACTGATGATCCCAACGCCCACCAGCGTCGAAATTAACGGTAAGGGTAATAATGCTAACTTGCCTGCTAATGCCAGTAGTACAAAACCAAACTCGCCCATTTGCGCTAACACCAGTCCAGTACTAAGGGCATTACTGCTACTTTCACCGAGCAGCTTGGCAAGGATGAATACCAAGATGATCTTAGTTAACATCATCACCACCAGTACCATGATCAAGCGCGGCCAATCGGCCAGCAAACTCGGTAAGTTGAGTAACATACCAATAGTAATAAAGAACAGCCCCATTAATACATCACGAAAAGGGCGAATATCAGCTTCGAGCTGGTGTCGATAAGGTCCCTCGCCTAGCATCATGCCCGCTAAAAAAGCCCCTAATGCCATCGACAACCCTAACCAATGGGTGACCAGCCCTGCAATTAACGCCACTAATAAGGTCGACATCACAAATAATTCATCAGAACGGGTTAAGGCAATTTCTTTAAACACCGCCGGTAAGATCCAACGCCCTACTGATAGGATCAGAGATACCGCAAACAAGCCTTTAACCAATGCCCAACCCATCTGCTCGGCAATCAAGGTAACATTGCCACTTTGCTGCGCCAACAAAGGGATCATAATAAGAAAAGGGACAACAGCGATGTCTTGAAATAACAGTACACTGATCGACAATTTCGACATGCGGGTATTGAGTAGCTTCGATTCTGCCAACTGCTTGATCACGATCGCGGTCGATGACATTAACAACGCCGAAGCCACCACAAATGCTTGTGACCAATACAATGAAGCAAATACACCCAGCACAGTAAAAAGCACACCGACACTCATCACCTGACCACCACCAAGCCCTAATACCAGATGCCGCATCGATAATAACCGAGGCAGAGAAAACTCTAGACCCAATGAGAACATCAGAAAAACGACGCCCAACTCGGCAAACAATTCAATATCCTCTTGTTCAACAATCAATTGAAAACCAAAAGGCCCGGCAATCACACCGGTCGCCAGATAAGCCAGAACCGGCGGTAGGTGAATACGCTGAAATAACGCGACAAGCGCAACCGCGAGAGAAAGTAATAGAATGATATCAATAAACAAATTATTACCTCCGAAACAGTTAAGCAGACGTTATCGATATGCAACCAACAATAATAAATACAATGCCATTAAAGAATATGTACTAGCGCCCGATTTAACAAGTTAGTGCAAGGATCAATAAAAAGATCACCATTAATTTAACTATAGGATTTTTAAAATAATGGTACGTAATATGCATATTTTATCGTGACACTCATTATTGTAATTTTTTTGACAGAGGTAAAAATGGATAACTTAAGCATCATCAATACCCCTAAAACACATACATATTATGGGTTTACTGCACCAAAACGGCAGCATAAATTGACGTCTTCGCAAACCATTGCTACTTTAAAAAAATTACAGACCAGCTTAGATGTCGATTCTTTGTTACATAATTTTGCCGCTATAGCGGCACAGCATGTCCGTTTTACCGCACTGAGCTTTACCGATGAAATGAACCACATCCATTTAAAAACAGACTGCTCTGCGACGTTTCAACAAAACTACCATTTGGCGGTAGCAGGTAAAGATCTTGGCTCCTTGCTGTATGGCTCAGTAAAACCATTGAAGATTAGTGAACTGAGCATATTAAAAGAACTACATCAGCTATTAGAGACCAACCTGATGCATGCCTTGATGTTGCAAGAAATGCAGGTCAGGATCATGAAAGATCATCTAACCGGTTTAGATAATCGCGCCAGTTTTGATGAAAACATTAAACGTTCTTACAGTCTCTGCCAACGTCATAAATCAAACATGGCGTTATTAGTGACTGACTTAAATGATTTCAAACGGGTAAATGACACTTATGGTCATCCCTTTGGGGATAAGATCCTGAAACATTATGCGCACGTATTACAGCGTAGTATTCGTAATAGTGATGTGGCATTTCGATTGGGTGGTGATGAGTTTGCGATCATCCTACAACCAGCCTCAGTCCAGTCAACACGCTTAGTCATCGAGCGTATTGATAGTGAAATTAAAAATGATGTTTTGCTTAGCGAATTTAATATCACGTCGGCAATAGGCTCAGCAACTTGGCGTGCAGGTGAAACCATTGAAAGTTTGTTTAAACTCGCCGATGAAGACCTTTATAACAATAAATTCAACTCCAAATAACAAAAGCTCAGCAAATTAAATTGATGAGCTTCATTGAGTATAGAACAGCTTGACGTAGCACTGCTTGTTATTTGCGTATCTGTTATTTACGTAATAGTCTTAGTGCATTTGCTGTTACCAATGCAGTCGCACCAGAATCTGCTAAGATAGCCACCCACAATCCAGTAACCCCTAACAGGGTTGTCACCAAGAATATCGCTTTAAGCCCAACGGCTAAACTAATATTTTGTTTAATATTGGTAAGGGTCGCCTGACCCAGTTCCACCATTTGTGGTAATTCAATTAACCGATTATGCATGAGTGCTACATCAGCCGCTTCTAACGCGACATCGGTCCCACCGCCCATCGCAATACCTAAGCTGGCACTTTTCATGGCTGGTGCATCGTTAATACCATCCCCAACCATCGCGGTATCTTTGTCTTGGCTCAGTTCCCCGACAATGCGAGATTTGTCTTCTGGCAATAGCTCGGCGCGGAATTCCATGCCTAACGAATCAGCAATCACTTTCGCGGTGCGGCGGTTATCACCGGTTAGCATCACCGTATTAATACCGAGTTTTTGCAGTTGTTCCACCGCTTGACGGGCATCGTCACGAATACTATCAGCCAGCGCGACTAAACCAATAACTTGCTCATCTTGCAGTACAACAACCGTAGTATTACCCCCATTTTCAAGATCTTCGATAACCGTGCGTACATGTGCTAATTCGGCAAGCTGCGCGGTCATGTGATGCGGCGCAAGCAGTTTAATTAACTGTGCCGAACCACCCAGTTGTACTTCACCTTGCACACCTAAACCCGCTAACGTTTGGTCATTGCTAACGGCCAATAAAGCCACTGATTTGAGTTCTGCATGAGCGAGGATCGCAGTTGCCAGTGGGTGATTTGAGGTTTGCTCAATACTGGCAGCAAGTTGTAATACTTTGGCTTCATCATCAATAAAGCTCACCACGCTGGTTACTGCTGGTACGCCTTGGGTCAAGGTACCGGTTTTATCAAAGGCGATTTGTTGGATACGACCAATCTGTTCGAGCGCCGCGCCACCTTTCACTAATACGCCACGTTTACTGGCGGATGATAATGCCGATGTTACCGCTGCGGGTGTTGAAATAACCAAGGCACAAGGACACGCAATCAGTAGCAATGTTAAGCCTTTATATACCCACTCAGTCCAATCACCACCAAATAATAGGGGTGGCACGACGACGACCAATAACGCGAGGAACATCATTGCCGGTGTATACCAACGACTGAATCTATCCAGGAAACGTTCGATTGGCGCTTTGTTTTCTTCAGCTTCTTCAATGAGATGTAAAATACGATCAATCGCATTGTGACCCGACTCTGATACCACACGTAATCGCGCGAGACGGTTCACCGCCAGACTACCCGCCATCACAATATCGTCAGCTTGGTGTTCAACAGGGACTGATTCCCCCGTTAACGCACTTTCGTCAAAACTAATACCAGATGCTAATAACGCACCGTCAGCAGGTAGCCTATCACCGGGTTTAATTTCGATAATATCGCCTGGTTGTAAATCACTTGCGGCGACGACTATACGCTTATCATCCACAATTGTGGTGGCTTCTTCAGGCACCAGCGACATTAATGACTTAATACCTTTACGTGCTTTACCTGCGGCAAACGATTCCAGTTTTTCACCCACCATGAACAGTACTAATACCATCGCAGATTCCGCGGTTTCCCCTAAGATAAGGGCACCAACAGTCGCCACTGACATCAATGTTTCGATGGCAAATGGGGTACCCGAACGGGCTAATTTAATCGAGCGGTTAATAACAGGAATAACACCAAACACACTCGCAAAGGTAAATAACCACTGACTAGCATCGCCATTAAATTGCGTCAGAATAGCGGCAATAACAATTGCACTGACCAAGGTAATAGCATGCCAATGCTCGCGCAGGTTTTGCTGTAATGAAGCATCGTCAGTGTTGGTGGGCTTTTTACCCACTTGTTGTAACTTGAAACCGACATTAACGACGGCGTCATTGACTTGCATTTTTATACTATCAACAGCAGTACTGCTATTGTCGTGAGCGATATCAACAAGTAATTTTTCGGTCGCGAATGCAACACGGCATTGCTTAACTTGGGGTAAGGCTTGAACGGCTTTTTCTACTTTACGGGCACAACTTGGGCAATCCATGCCAGTCACTAACCAAGATAAACGGGCGGTTAAACTACGGGACTCGGGTTCCTCATCATCTGCAATAATTTCATTTGATTCTGAGTGTGCGCAGCAAGAATCACGACGACGGCTTGCCGATGTTGAATGGTGTTCATCACTGTGCTGGTGTTCGTGTACGTGCGTGTTGCTGTGATCGTTAGCACAACATCCTGGCGTTGCTTTTACTGTAGTCGCTGCTGCAGCGTTACCGTTACATGACATAGGTTTATCCTCGTAAATAGAATTGATGTTATTGATATAAATACCAGTTAAGCGTTCAAGCAAATTAACTTACATATTAATATATATTCATATCAATTTTCATTCAAGTGTAATAACAAAAAAAAGCGAACACAAATGCTCGCTTTTCGTTTTGGTCATCACTATTTATTGAGGCTATCAGCTTAATGCTGCACTATCGGCTTAATTCGACGATCACAATTCCGACTGCAGTTGGACTAAGAAGTCACGCATATACACACTGCGTCGTTGTGCTTCAGCCTTTGCCGCCTGTGTGTGCATGCTATCACCCAGCGTTAGTAGCTTGGTAAAAAAATGATCGAGAGTATACACACTGTCATCCGGTTCACGTTCTGTACAAAGTGGATCAATACTGCTATACAACTGACGGTTTAGCTTGCCCCCGACTAAAATGCAACGGGCGATACCAATAGCACCGAGTGCATCCATACGATCAGCATCTTGTAATATTTTCGCCTCCAACGTTTCTGGCGTAATATCAGCACTAAAGCTATGTGCGACGATGGCATGATGAATAGCCCTGTGGTATTGCTGAGGGTAGTTAATCTCTTGTAAGTACGCCACAGCACGATCGGCAGCTAACAACGAGGCTTGCTGGCGCTGCGGGTGATCTTTAGCAACTGAAACACAGTCATGCAACCAGGCTGCAGGCTCTAAGATCGCCAGCTCTGCGCCTTCACGCTCGCCCAATTGCCTCGCGGTCGCCACCACCCGTTCAATATGATCGATATCATGGGCGCGATCAGCACCGCCCTGTTGGGTTAAAAATTCAATCAACAGATTGCGCATGACACTCTCGTTAAAATAACGCTTTAAGCTAGGATCTTTAATAACAATTATTCATGCTCGGTCACGTGACAAGCCAGATCATGTACCACATGACGAATATGGTGATCATCCAGTCGATAGAGGATTTGTTTACCTTGACGTTCAGAACGTAAAATACGCGCTTCACGTAAATGACGTAAATGATGGCTGGTCAGTGATTGTGACATACCGGTAACCGCTGATAACTCAGAGACAGGAACAGGTCCAGCCATACAGGCAAGCACTAAGCGGATACGGCCTTCATCGCCTAACAAATGAAAAAGATGCGCAAGAGAAGCAATATGCTGATCATCTAATGCCGGTAATTCAGCACTACATTGTGGTTCTGGGCAACATTGAGATTCTAATTTTGGCATTCTGCCCCGCTAAGATAAAAATGGATGAAAGGAAAGTGTAACACTTAAGGTCATAGGGGCAACACCTACTGGGTTTTCAGATCAAAAATGCCAGCCTAATATACATGAATAGCGCATACTCAGCTGGCACTTTTTATCACATTAGCGACACACAGATACCGTCAATATTGGCTATCTAACGCATTAGATAAACGCGAGTTTCGCAATGAATACCACAGCCAATACATTCATCCCTAAAGACACATCGGCAGAACGACCTGTACCATGCTTAATAATAGTGAATGATAAGAAGCCTAAGATAATACCGTCAGCGATTGAATACGTTAACGGCATCATTATTGCGGTGATTGCCGCTGGTACATAATCGGTAAATTCATCCCAGTTAATTTTATGTAAACTGCCAACCATTAAGAACGCAACGTAGATCAATGCACCCGCAGTCGCATAACCAGGTACAATCTGGGCAATCGGCGCAAAGAACATCGATGCTAAGAATAACAGACCAACAACAACCGCAGTTAAACCAGTACGGCCACCTTCGGCAATACCGGCATTACTTTCAATATACGTTGTTACCGGTGGACAACCAATTACCGCACCAACCACACTTGCCACACTGTCAGCGGTTAAGGCTTTGTTTAAATTTTCAATTTTGCCATCTTCGTTATACATATTTGATTTTTCGGCCACCCCAATCATAGTGCCGGCAGTATCAAACATGTTCACAAATAGGAAGGCGAGAATAACACTGACCATCGATACGTCTAACGCACCCATTACATCCATTTTCATGAATGTTTTTGATAAACCAGTTGGTAGTGATACAAGCTGGTCAGGTAAGGAGACTAATCCCAGAACCCCACCCATCACAGTAACCGTAATAATACCAATTAATACCGCACCGAATACTTTACGTGTGGCTAAAATAGCAATAATAAGGAAACTGACAGCGCCTAAGATTACTTTCGGATCATGAAAGTCACCCAGTGTCACTAGCGTTGCAGGGCTTGCAGTGATAATACCAGCCGCTTTTAAACCAATGATACCTAAAAACAGACCAACACCCGCGGTCATTGCGTAGCGCAAGCTGCTTGGAATGCTATCGATGATCCAGCTACGTAGTCTCGTCACACTCATCAATACAAATACGAGGCTTGAAATGAATACCGCACCTAATGCAATTTCCCACGTATAATTCATGCCCTTTACTACAGCGAAAGTAAAAAATGCATTAAGTCCCATGCCCGGTGCTAGACCCACAGGCCAGTTCGCATAAAGACCCATGAAGATACAGCCAACTGCTGCACTTAATGCTGTTGCAACGAATACCGCTTGGTAGTCCATGCCTGCAATAGACATGATATCAGGATTAACAAATAGAATATAAGCCATGGTAACGAAAGTCGTTAAACCTGCCATTACTTCTGTTTTAATCGTGGTGTTATGTGCTTTTAGCTTGAACAACTTTTCCAGAAAAGTTGCAAAAGCTGACGTGTTTGTTGATTCAGAGGTAGACTGACTTGCGGTATTCATTAAGGTACTCACTTTTTAATTCGTTCATCTTACTCACTGTATAACAGCGGTTGTCTGTACTTGTTGCTCTTTAATGCAACTGATAGATACAAACCAAGATGACTGGTTATTTAACAAATGGCTGTCACTTAGCAGAAAAGTGGAAAGTTCTAAGCTGACAATTATTAAATAACCGGATTTAAATATAGGTAATTATTACCTGCTATATTCACTTGGTGAACGGCGGGATTATCTGTTAATTTGACTGTAATTGGAAGTTTTTTGTCAAAAAAGCATATCTTTATTACGTAAAAAATGATTTAAGTGCGAATTACAAATCAAATGCCTAAAAGTATAGTTTTAGTTAAAGAAATACCAGCACTAGGCTGGTATTTTCACTATAAACATATATAAATTCAATGCTTAATGAGGATTAGTCACGAGCATAGATAACGTGACCGTCATCTTCGGATTCCCAGTCATCCCAATCATCATCGCCTTCTTCGATAACGGCGTGATTAGCGATTTGATCTTTATGGTATTCATCCCATAAGAAACCGACATCACCGTCATCTTCAACTGGCATTTCAATCTTCGGACGCGGCAGTGATTCAATTTGCTCCATCATCGCGCGAACAAGATCTTTAGTACCAACACCACTTGAAGCAGACATAGTATGTACTTCACCTTCCCAATTAATCGCTTCTACAACGCGTTTAATTGTTTCTTCAGCTTCGTCTGCTAATACCAGATCGGTTTTGTTAAATACTAACCAACATGTTTTTGCTGCTAGTTTTTCACTGTATTTCTTCAGCTCACTCACAATAACTTTTGCGTTTTCTGCTGGATCGCTCATGTCCTCAGGTAATAGATCAACAATGTGAACCATTAAACGACAACGTTCTAAGTGACGTAAGAAACGGATACCTAGACCAGCACCATCAGAAGCGCCTTCAATAAGACCAGGAATATCGGCAACCACGAAGCTACGTTCAGGGCTTGCACTGACTACACCTAGATTAGGTACTAATGTGGTAAACGGGTAGTTCGCTACTTTTGGTTTCGCTGCAGAGATTGCGCGAATAAAAGTAGATTTACCTGCGTTTGGTAGACCTAATAGACCTACGTCAGCAAGTAACATCAGTTCTAGGCGTAAGTTACGCACTTCACCTGGTGTACCTAACGTTTTTTGACGTGGTGCACGGTTTACACTGCTTTTAAAACGGGTGTTACCAAGACCATGGAAACCAGCTTTCGCGACCATTTGACGTTGCCCGTGCATAACAAGATCGGCAATAATTTCCCCAGTATCATCATCTGCGACACGCGTACCAACCGGTACACGTAAAGTAATATCTTCGCCACGAGCGCCTGTTTGATCTTTAGCGCGACCATTCTCACCACGTTCGGCTTTATGGAAGCGAACAAAACGAAAATCGACAAGCGTATTTAAGTTTTCATCAGCAATCATATATACATGACCACCATCACCGCCATCACCACCATCAGGGCCACCACGAGCAACATATTTTTCACGGCGGAAGCTTACACAGCCACTGCCGCCATCACCGGCTTCAACTTTGATTCGGGTTTCATCTACAAATTTCATTTCGCTATTGCTCCTACAAATTAGGAATGCAGTTAGTTGCACGGATTAATTAATCACGTACTGACCTCATGTTCACTCGGTGAGTAAATTAATCAATCCGTGCAACTATCAACTTATTATGGAGTGTCATGACTAACCAAGCTTAACTAGCAAGTATGGGTCAATATTCTCTCTCAATGTTTACTCTTTTAATATTTTTATTGCTCATATTAATTTTAGCAATAAAAAAACCCCGCCATATAGGCGGGGTTTTAAAATTCTTAGTTTGTACTGAAATTATTCAGCTACAATGCTAATGAACTTACGGTTTTGTGGTCCTTTAATTTCGAACTGCACTTTACCGCTAGCTTTAGCGAATAGAGTGTGGTCACGACCACAACCTACGTTTGTACCAGCGTGGAATTTAGTACCACGTTGACGAACTAGAATGTTACCCGCAAGAACTGATTCGCCACCAAAGCGTTTAACACCTAAGCGTTTGCTTTCTGAATCACGACCGTTGTTGGTACTACCACCAGCTTTTTTATGTGCCATCTTTTAGTACTCCTAATTAAGCGATTTTAGTGATCTTAACTTCTGTAAACCATTGACGGTGACCCATCTGTTTACGAGAGTGCTTACGACGACGGAATTTAAGGATTTTAACCTTGTCCGCACGTCCGTGAGATACCACTTCAGCAGTGATTTTTTTACCTTCAAGGTAAGGTGCGCCAACTTCGATATTATCGCCGTTTGCAACCATTAATACTTCGTTAAATTCGATGCTTGATCCAGCTTCAACGTCTAGAAGTTCTAGACGAAGAGTTTGACCTTCAGCAACGCGGTGTTGTTTGCCACCGCTTAGGAAAACAGCATACATGTTTTCTGACTCCGATCCGTATCCAGCATACCTTAGGTAGCGACACGTCATGATAATTTATAACAATGGCGCGAATTCTACTCAAAACTTCCCGGTTAGGCAAGCTGATTTTTAAAATAAATATAAATAAGCAGGAAAGTAGTAAATCGCGATCGCTTAATCCTTTCGGCAATTACAATTTAGTGTACAATTACAACATAAATTTGACAGAAATTGTATATTATAGCCTACTTTCAAGCTAGGACTAGCGATGAATGTAGCCATAAATACTCTAAAATAATAGATTTAAAAAATCGACATACACCTATAAAAGTAGCACGGAACTTATACACATGGACATTAAAGCCATTCAAGCGTTATCGAAACAAGATATGGACGCTGTCAATGAACTCATTTTAGCTCGACTGCAATCCGATGTTGCCCTCGTTAATCAAGTGGGTTATTACATTGTAAATGGTGGCGGTAAACGCATTCGTCCACTAATAGCAACATTAAGTGCACGCGCACTGGGTTACCAGGGACAACAACACATAGATGTGGCTGCTATCATCGAATTTATTCACACCTCAACCTTATTACATGATGATGTGGTTGATGAATCTGACATGCGTCGTGGTCGCGCAACCGCGAATGCGGCGTTTGGCAATGCTGCAAGCGTATTAGTGGGTGACTTCCTATACTCACGTTCTTTCCAGATGATGGCAAAGCTCAAAAACAGTAAAATTATCGATATTCTATCTGATGCGACCAATGTGATTGCCGAAGGTGAAGTATTACAGCTAATGAATTGTAATGATGCAGACACTGACGAAAAACGTTATATGGATGTGATTTACTACAAAACAGCCAAGCTATTTGAAGCAGCAACACAACTGGCTGCAGTTATTTCTGAGCAACCACCAGAAATTGAACAAGCGATGATTGATTATGGCGTGCATTTAGGCGCCGCATTCCAGCTTATCGATGATGTAATGGACTATACTGCTGACGCACAAGAAATGGGTAAAAACGTTGGCGACGACCTTGCCGAAGGTAAACCAACCCTGCCGTTAATTCATACCATGGCTCACGGCACCGAACAAGAAGTATTAATGGTGCGTGAAGCTATCGAGAAAATGAATGGCATGGATAATCTTGATGCTATCTTAGCCATACTTGAACGTAACGGTTCACTGAACTATTGTGTTGATAAAGCCCAGCAAGAAGCCGAGTTAGCCGTTAAAGCAATTGCGGTACTACCTGAGTCAGAATATAAACAAGCGCTTATTTCACTGGCTTATATTGCAGCTAACCGCAGCAATTAAGCAGTAACCGATTGGCGATATTAAAAGCCGCCTGATTACTCGATAGCGAATAATCAGGCGGCATTTTTGTACCTGAAATTCAAGATACAAAAAAGGCCGCATCAGCGACCTTTTTTGTATCAGTTATAACCAAATAGACTTATACGTCGTATGGGTTAACTAATACTATTGTTTCGTTACGATCTGGGCCAGTTGATATGATATGAATTGGCACGCCCGTAATTTCTTCAATACGCTTGATGTAAGCAATTGCAGCGTCTGGAAGTTGCTCTAGTGTAGTAGCTCCGTATGTTACTTCGCTCCAACCTGGCATTTCTTCGTATACAGGTTCAACAAGTTCATAACCGTCAGCAGCCATCGGTGGCACGTCAAGAATTGAACCGTCTTGTTGCATGTAGCCAGTACAGATTTTCAATGTTTCTAAACCGTCTAAAACGTCTAGTTTAGTGAGGCAGAAACCGGTGATGCTGTTTAACTGAACTGCACGTTTTATTGCCACTGCGTCAAACCAACCACAACGACGTTCACGTCCAGTAGTTGCACCAAATTCATGGCCTTTAGTGCCTAGGTGATTACCAATTTCATCATTAAGTTCCGTTGGGAATGGACCAGAACCCACACGTGTAGTGTAAGCTTTAGTAATACCAAGAACATAATCAATATGACATGGACCAAAACCACTACCAGTAGCGACGCCACCTGCAGTTGTGTTTGATGATGTTACATACGGGTAAGTACCGTGGTCGATATCGAGTAACGTACCTTGAGCACCTTCAAACATGATGTCATCACCGCGGCGACGTGCATCATCAAGCAGTGATGTTACGTCTACGACCATGTCTAGTAGAATAGGGGCAACTTCGTGCATCTGAGCTAACACATCTTCGTAGCTTACTTCTGGTTCATTATAGTAATGCTGTAGTTGGAAGTTATGGTATTCCATTACTTCTTTCAATTTAACAGCAAACTGTTCCATGTTGAATAGATCGCCAACACGTAAACCACGACGCGCTACTTTATCTTCGTAAGCGGGACCGATACCACGACCAGTTGTACCGATTGCTTTTTTGCCCAGTGCTTTTTCACGGGCAGCATCTAGCGATACATGGTATGGCAGGATTAATGGACACGCTTCACTGATAAGCATACGCTCACGAGCTGGGATACCTCGTTCTTCAAGCATTTTAACTTCAGCCATTAATGCATCAGGTGCTAGAACGACACCATTACCAATGATACATTTTACGTTTGAACGTAAAATACCAGATGGAATTAAGTGAAGAACTGTTTTTTCACCATTGATTACTAATGTGTGACCAGCATTGTGACCACCTTGGTAGCGCACAACATATTTAGCTCTGTCAGTTAGTAGATCAACTACCTTACCTTTACCTTCGTCACCCCATTGAGTGCCGAGAATAACTACATTCTTTCCCATGATACCGTCGCGGTTGTTGGTTAAAAGAGGATTCTAGCAAAAATTAAATCAAAATGTTTAAAAAATTTGATTTCTATCTCATTAAAATCAGAAAATACAAGTTTACTTGTTGTTCTGCTGTACAAAAAAATTACAACATAAACAATAAAACGACACCAGTCACCACCAAGCAACCAGCATATTTACGCACCTTGTCAGCGGGCTGCAGAGTAATCAACGAGAGCATTTGTTGCCATTGCTTAGGCAGCAACAGCGGCATAATACCTTCAATGATAAATACAATAGCTAACGCCAACCACAATTCATTACCCATCAAACCACCTCATTATAGTGCGACAAACCGTAAGCACCAAAAAAATAGCATAAAAAATCCGTTCATTCAGGAACGGATTGTAAATTAGTTTAATCAAATCTCATTGAGAGCATATGATCGACTATTTTGCGGTAGCGACACTCACATTTGCTTGCGGGCGCATTGCAACAATCGATACTATGATAGCAAGTGCAGTCGGTAATACCCAAGCTAAACCTTGATCAAATAGCGGTAAGAAGTCAAAACCACTCATTGCCAGACCCGCCACTTTCATGCCGTCTAAGACACCAAACATGAATGCAACAACCATAACGAAACGGAATGCAAACTGTGGATTAGGGAAACGTTCTTGCAATAAGATCAGCGCAACAATCGCAATAGCCAGTGGGTATACCGCAAATAATACCGGTACAGAAATACTGATTAATTGAGATAAACCAACGTTAGCAACAATAGCACATACGATGCAGTTAATGATAACCAGCATTTTGTATGACCATTGTGGTTTTAATTCATGGAAGAATTCTGCCACTGCACTTGCTAAGCCAATAGCCGTGGTTAAACATGCTAATGTTACAACCGCCGCTAAGATGTATTGACCAGGCAACCCGAATAAGGCTTGCACATAAATTGCTAAGATCATCGCACCATTTACATCAGCACCCACGGCAATCAGCGATTGGCTCGTTGCACCTAGGTAGAATAGTGAAACATAAACAAATGTAAGACCCACAGCAGCGATAGAACCCGCCATGACTAGATATTTAAATTGACCTGCTTTATCTGTTACGCCTTTGCTTTTAAGTACATTAATGATCAACATACCAAACATTAACGACGCAAACGTATCCATGGTGTTATAACCTTCGAGGAAGCCGGTAGTAAATGGGCTATCAATATACGCTTCACGTGCTAAACCAATTTCACCTTGTGGCATAATAAATACCGCAATCGCTAATACCGCTAATAATATAATTAATGCCGGCGTTAAGATCTTACCAATGTGATCAATCAGTTTACCTTGGCTTAAAGCGAAATAGGCAGTGATAATAAAGAAAACAACAGAATACAAAGCCAGTGTCGTATCGTTAGCAGCGTCACCTAAGAAAGGCTTAATCCCCATCTCATAAGCAACTAAACTTGTTCTTGGTGCCGCAAACGCAGGACCTATAATGACATAAATAGCCACTGCAATCGCCGTTGCCGCCATGGCAGGTAAAAAACGGGTCATGGCAATTAAACCACCGCCGGCTTTTGCGACCGCGATAATTGTAATCAGGGGTAAACCGACAGCGGTAGCAAGGAAGCCTAACATTGCCAGCATATATGATTGCCCAGCAAGGTTACCTGCTAACGGTGGAAAGATGATATTACCTGCGCCTAAAAAGAAGGCAAACGTCATAAAACCGATGGCTAAAACATCAGCTGTTTTTAACTTAGTAGTCATTAATATACTCTCTGCTTAGATATTGTTGTGTGTTCATTCATTCACTTCTTCCATGAAGCAAGCAAGGAGAAATAGTCCCCCCAACCGGTGTAGCACAAAGTATTATAATTATATTCTTGTAAAGAATTTTGTATTAGCCACTCACCCATTAATAATCGATACTAACAATCTGGTCATTAAGTGCAAGCGTAAATCTAATATCAGCTTAGTGAAATTACATTTTTAGATAAAAATCTTTGGTGATCCGCTTATAGTTATCAGAGTAACGACCATCGGGGTCATGAATAGTAAGCGATTGTTTTACCAAGTCATTATCACCGCGTTGGATATTCATCAACATACGTTTGTAAGGTTTTTTAGGGGTGGTTTTTATGTTTAAGCAAGTTATTTTCAAATCACCTAATTGTTGGCAATAAGTAACAAGTTCACATCCCGACGTATAAGGCAGTACGAGGGCAATGCGGCCATTAGGTGTTAACAGTTGCAGCGCACAATCAACCAGTTCTTGATGGGTTAAACTGCCCGTGTGTCTTGCAATTTGACGGGCGTCATCAGCTAAATTTTGGCCATGAACAAAATAAGGTGGGTTAGAGACGATAAGGTCAAACTTAGCATATTCATCTTTGCAGGCTTGCGTGAACGCTTGTAAAGCAACATGTTTAACTGCTATCGAAGATGACCATGGTGAATTATCTATATTGGTTTTTGCTTGCTGGCATGCAAACTCGTCAATATCAATCGCAATGGCCTGCATATTTCCCTGACAACGTTGCGCTAGCATTAAGCTAATAAGCCCGGAACCGGTGCCAATATCCAGTACTTTTAATGGTGCTGTGAACGCTGTTGTTACATCAGCCCAACCACCGAGCAAAATTCCGTCGGTTCCCACTTTCATCGCACAATCGGCATGTGAAACATGAAACTGTTTAAAGCTAAACCCGTCAATTTTATTTGCCACTATATTTCCCACACGGTTGTCTGCACGTTAGCACGATGGCGGGTACTCTACACGAGTTTGCAGTGCGTGAAAGTACTTTAGAAGCTGAGCATGGTTTCATTTCATACGCATAAAAAACCATCTCTAAAATAAGCTTAAGCTGCTCATTAAATGCTCACCATTGATTGTAACTGAAGTAAAATATGAATTAAGACGGTCGTTCATACATGAAGCGCCTATAACTATTCGGTGTTGTACCTAAAGCCTTTTTGAAATGTGATGCGAGGTGGCTTTGATCATAGAACCCGCATATAGCAGCTACATCAACAGGTTTAATTCCCGTACGCAATAGCCCCTTTGCTCGATGTATTCTCAATTGAACTTGGTATTGATGTGGGGCCATCCCCCACCGATCCTTAAACTGCCGAATTAAGGTATATTTGTTAGTATTTCCAATAATAGCTAACTCATCGAGACTAATATTAGTATCAAAAAACTCATCTAAATATTCCCGAGCCAAGCAAATTTTATTACCTGCAACCTTATCATCTAAATTTATGTTTCGATTACTGCTTTTAAGCAACAGTTTGGTGAAAAACGCAAATATCAGCGTTTCTAATAAAAGTTTAGAACCGTGATTATCCGAATAGTCAAAAATCATCCGTAAATGCTCAACCAAGCTACGATCAATCACACCGATTGCATATCCTTCATGGACATGTTTTGAAAAATGCTGATCCTTAAAGCTTGCTTTCACGTATTCAATGCCACCAAAACAGTCTAAAAGAGAAAATTCAGAGCCTGCAGTATCATTATTCATCTAGACTTCCCTATCCTATCCTATCCGAGTAATACATTTAATAATTCACATTTTAAATACAATATGTAAATTTCATACTACTTACAAACCCGTTTCATATCAACATACTCCATTGTTTTAAATAGAAAAAACATAACTTAACAATCAAGATAAACATTGTATGGATGATATTTACAGCACGAATAATGTAAATATCATCCTATAAGAATCAAATAATCATAGGCATAGTAGCCACTCTAAATAACCCACTGTAAGAGATTTAAGATGGAAGTTGAATTTAATACATCGCGTTCAAAATCATACCAAAATGCAATTAATCGTTTTCCAAACGTCTGGGATCAAGACCTATTGGTGATGCATAAATATTTATGCGTCAAAGATAAAGAAAAAATTCTACGTACGCTGGCACAATCAGCAGTGCCTGACGCCACCTGCTACATATTTGACATATTCACACATAATTCTGTTGCTAAATTTTTTGATTCATATGTAGCTCATGCCTGTACAACTGGCCATGAAGTTAGCTTTCTAAGCCGCGACTATGCTAAAAGCTTATGTAACAATACCGGTTGCAAAGAAGGATAGTTAATGATGAGCATTGATCATGTAACTTATGTTATGACGTGTATTTTAGCGGCTGGCACGCCAGGGCCAGGTACACTGGCAGTTATCACTATGTCCATTAAATCAGGATTTAAAAGAACCTTACCATTAATGGTGGGCATTATTATAGGCCTCGCTATAGTTGCCTTATTTTCCATATATGGTTTATCCATAATAATGCTGAACTCCACAACAGTCTTTCATGCGATACAAGCTATTGGTGGCGGGTATATCTTTTACTTAGGCATAATGTGTATTTTAAACTTTAAAACCGCAAAATTACAGCAAAGCAACGTTAAAGAATTTGGCGTCTATTCCGGTGTGATCATATCTATTTTCAATCCGAAAACGATTCTTTTTTTTACATCATTAATGCCAACTTTTATTAAAGTTTCTGACAATACGGTATCTCAAAGTTTTTACTTAACCGCCATATTACTTTGCTGTACGTTTCTGGTTCACTTACTCTATGCTCGATTAGGTAACTTATCAGCGAAAGTATTAAACAATCATATTGATAAGTTAGAGCTTGCTACCGGCATATTCTTTATTGCAATAGCCACTTTCATACTATACTCCGCTTTAACCACAACATTCTAATAGATACGATGAACTGGCTCTTAAATGATGGTATCCATAAGCCTAGTTTGCAGTGCGCGCGAGCACTTTAGAACGCGAGAATGGGATCATTTGATGCATCGAAAAACCATTATCTAAAATAAGTTCAAGCTGTTCATTTAATGGTCGCCATGGATCATAATTAAAGTAGAGATAAACCCCGTAGCCGACATCATGATCTTGCACTTTGGTGGCTTCCACACCTAATTGCAATAATGGGATGGGTGTGTAATCCAGCCCCGCAGTTAATTTATGACTATTATCCGTTGACTCGTAATCATGACTCACTGTAATGTCATCACCAAAGAAGTATTCCAAAGAACTATGGAATTGCAAGGTCGGAGTGATAGCCCCTTCCGCACGAATATCGATGCTGTTAACCAGATCGTCTTCTTCACCTTTACCTGATAGTGGAAAATAAATATTCGATGATAGATTGAAGATATAATTTGGATCATCGTATTTACTACCGATAGATAGACGATGATTGCCCGAGTTCATTTCAACATCCCAAAAAGCATTCACGCCAACGCCAATTAGACTGTCTTCAGGTAAAATACCGATACCGTTAGAGACTAAGATATCCTCATTTTTGTAATCAATATTCGCTTGCCAAACCAGATCTTCGGAAAAAAAGTTATCGACGACATAATCCAAACCAGGATTGTTGGCTAACGAAGTACCGTGTCGGTCATAATCATCATAGTTACTGTGCAGCTGTAAACCAAAACTGAGCTTAGAATAACGTGGTTTTGAAAATTCGAAAGGTTCAAATGCAGGTTCTCCAGGCACTTCGACTACAAGCGTTGGTTTACGTTGCTCTTTACCACCAAGGTGACCACGCTGCTTACCCCAATAACCTTTATTAGAGATAGCCCCATCATTCTCAGAATAATACTTATCTTCAGCAGCATGAATCGAAGGGGATAAAGACAGTAACAATGCCATAGAAGACAATAATACAGCAGACAATAGACCACGAGGGTTCATCGAAAACACACCTTAATAATAAAATAACTCGGCTAAGATAACAAAAATACAGCATTCAAGCTAATGAATATAACCGACCACCAAACATGTTTATAGCGTATTTCTAGATCCAAACTGACACTTCAACCGCGCTGCTAACACCGATAAATCATAATTTTTATAATAGTGATTATTTCGTCACTTGAGTAGAAAACCAATACCCTCCAGGCCTCATATCTGCCATAATGGCTGATTAACGTTCCAAAATTTGACGTGTCATTGTTTAATTACAGCAAATGATAACCTCATCTTCCTTTTTAACCTCTTGTTATACGGTAGTTTTATGGACTTCGAAAGTCTCGATCTAGACCCTGAATTAATTGCAGCACTTACTGATAATAATCTTGTTCAACCGACATTGATTCAACAGCAAGTACTGCCAACCGCCATGGAAGGTAGAGATATCCTTGCATCTGCACCGACTGGTACAGGTAAAACGCTGGCATTTTTATTACCAGCTATTCAACATCTGCTTGACTTTCCACGTCGCGAATTAGGTCCTGGACGCGTACTTATCTTGACGCCAACGCGAGAACTCGCGAGTCAGGTATTCCAACAAGCTAAAATGCTAGCGGCTTATACTGACCATAAAGTATCGATGGTCACGGGTGGTGTTGATTATGCTCTACACGCTGAAGTATTAAAAAATAACCTTGATATTGTCATTGCCACGCCGGGTCGTTTATTAGAATACATCCGCCGTGATGCATTTGAATGTGCAGCCATTGAAATACTGATCTTAGATGAAGCTGACCGCATGTTAGATATGGGCTTCTATGATGACGTGAAAAGAATCACTGATGAAATGACCCGTCGTCAACAAACAATGCTATTTTCTGCAACCCTAGAAGGTCGCGGTATTGATCGTTTTGCTGAAGAACTATTGAAAGAACCTGTTGAATTTAGAGCGAATCCTTCTCGTAGAGAAAAAGCTAAAATTCATCAGTTCATGCACCATGTTGATAATCACGCACACAAGCAAGCCTTGTTAGTGCATTGGTTACGTGATGAAAGCACCACACGTTCTATCGTGTTTGTAAAAACCCGTGAACGCCTTGCCGAGCTTGTTAGCTACCTGCAATCACAAGACATCGCGTGTGCATATTTACGTGGTGAAATGGATCAAGCGAAACGTACGCGTTCTTTGAACCAGTTCAAAAATGATAAAGTAAAAGTGCTGGTTGCTACCGACGTTGCAGCTCGCGGTATTGACGTACAAGATGTAAGCCATGTATTTAACTTTGACTTACCACGTAGTGCTGAAATTTATGTTCACCGTATTGGTCGTACAGCACGTGCCGGTAAGAAAGGAACAGCGATCTCATTGGTTGAAGCGCATGATCTACGTATCTTTGGTAAAATTGAACGTTATACCGAAGAAACAATTAAGCGTCGTGTAATTCAAGATTTGAAACCAAAGAATAAAATTACAGCATCGAAAACGAAGAAAAAAGCGAAAGTAACGACGACTGGTAAAAATAAAGCATCAGCGAAAGCCAAGCTTAAAGCCAAAAAACGTACCAAGAAAAATAAATCTAAAAGCAAGTAATCGTTCAAACCAACAATTACTTAAATTAGTAAGAACCGAAAAGGCGTTAAATTTATTTAGCGCCTTTTTTGTATCTGCATAAATCCCAGATATAGAAAAGGCGGCACAGTGTGCCGCCCTAAAGTCTCTATCTCTCAATCCATGAAACGCGTAGCAACCCTGCTAAATCCTGACTCTATTTATTCCGTTAAATTTCCACTTCCCAATCCATCGGAGTGTCCTTTTACCTTCCTGGCACAATAAATCGATCCTGATTTATTTCTATGTTACATCCTGTAACTTAATCCTTTGGTCTTCTTCCTGAAGCTGTCCTGTGTTACATCCTGTAACTTAATCCTTTGGTCTTCTTCCTGAAGCTGTCCTGTGTCGCATCCTGCAACTTAATCCTTTGGTCTTCTTCCTGAAGCTGTCCTGTGTTACATCCTGTAACTTAATCCTTTGGTCTTCTTCCTGAAGCTGTCCTGTGTCGCATCCTGCAACTTAATCCTTTGGTCTTCTTCCTGAAGCTGTCCTGTGTCGCATCCTGCAACTTAATCCTTTGGTCTTCTTCCTGAAGCTGTCCTGTGTTACATCCTGTAACTTAATCCTTTGGTCTTCTTCCTGAAGCTGTCCTGTGTCGCATCCTGCAACTTAATCCTTTGGTCTTCTTCCTGAAGCTGTCCTGTGTTACATCCTGTAACTTAATCCTTTGGTCTTCTTCCTGAAGCTGTCCTGTGTCACGTCCTTGTGCTTATAAATATACGCCATTAACGCAGCACAACAAGTGATAAAAAACGATTAAATTAAATTTATTTACAAGAAACAAAAACCACAAAAACATAACATCATGATATTAATGGTAATAGTAGCTATTTACGAGTGTAAGACCAGACATGAAATCGAGATAAACACCGTCATAAGACGTCTATATCCCCCACTATAAATAGTCGATGTCTTACACTTGAGGATCTGCCAACTCAGCAGATAATATTGTTGATTAACAATACACAGGACATACCCAAACTAAAGTTGTGATTATTAAAATTTTACGATAAATAATTCTGTCAAAATCAGAACTTGTGGCCGCAGTTTCCAATGCCGGTGGTTTAGGTATTTTAGCAACTG
This sequence comes from Moritella yayanosii, assembly GCF_900465055.1. Taxonomy (NCBI): domain Bacteria; kingdom Pseudomonadati; phylum Pseudomonadota; class Gammaproteobacteria; order Alteromonadales; family Moritellaceae; genus Moritella; species Moritella yayanosii. Next base: position 2,475,805 of record NZ_LS483250.1, read on the forward strand.
GGCCATTGAGCCAGGAAGAAACCCGCACTGCAATTAGAAAGATCCGTAACCTCACTGGTACTCCGCAATTGCCAGTGAGGTTGATCTACCATTTTGGAAACTCGTTGCAGGGGTATTTGTGCAGTTCGACAAGATCAAGCAACTCTCTTATTTTGGTGCCTGAACAGAGAAAATAGAAGTAATATCGACGATTCAACACCCTAGCTCAGAGATTAACAGGGATAACGAATAAGATAGAAGGATGTATCACGACTCCCTTATATCTATACCCAATTAGATTAGTCGGTCAATTAGATTATGCAGACCAGTCAGATAACGCTTGTAAACTAAAACTTTGCACACCAACACGCATAATCACCTCATTTTGTAATATCTCTAAGATCTCCACATCATCACTTAACCAACTACCTTCTCGTAAGTCTCGATTATTAAGACGCACACTGCGACTTTTAGCGTTCGACGAATATATATGTGAGCTATAATTAATGTCCGGTATTTGTGCGCGTAAGTACTGTGGTAACTCAGCGAGAGGGACGGCATTATAACTTTCTGCAACCGCGTTTACAGAGATATTATCGTTATCACTTGTTGCTGTTAGCGCACGATTAAACTTAGCCAGTAGTTCTGGAGACACCTGCTCATTGGCTAATTCCGCATTCATGGTTAATAACTCAGAGGGCTGACCCGCTGGCACTGCAGGCTTGCTACCCGATACAATCAAAACGGGTAAGTTATTTTCTGAATACGACGCTGATACCGACGTGACTGGAATGCGGATCACCGAGAGCGGATACGCAAATTCAATATCTGGTAACTTTAAAATAATCAGCGGATCGGTTTGTTCAACGCCGACTGAAACAGCCCTCACCACATCGATACTGTTATTTACATTACCCATTGCAAGTAAGACTGGACTCCATAAGACACTAGCAAAGCTAACACTTATACTGAATATAATTAACGTTTTACCCACTACAAAATTCATTTTTCCTCCGGAAGATGTGTTGCCACATTCAATTTAGGCACAGTACTATCAGCATAATGGACCACGGTCATCATAGTTTGAGGCCCCACAATACCATCGGCACTTAAGCCCGACTGCTGCTGAAAGCGCATCACTTTTTTCATTAATGGCCAATCAAATCTCGCCCCTGACGCAGCTTGCTCACCGAGTGCAGCACTGATGTTTCGATCTAACCAACGAATTAATTCACCTTTATCATTTTCCTTTAAGCTATTTTTAAAACGACTTGGCGCGGTCCAAAATAAGGTAAAATCACCACTCCAGTATTGTTCAAACCAGGCTTGGCTCACCAGTATATGACTGCTGCTTAATTGTAGTTCCACCCCCAATGGCGTAATACTCAGTAAGGTCGCGTAATAGCCGTCACCTAAATTATCGAACAGGCGTACCACCGCAGGTAAATTATATTGCACTAACTCAGCATAATTACCTTGGCGCTGCAAACAACGCAAGCTGGCATATTTGGCATTACGGCAAGTGGCATTGTTCAAGGCAATGTCGTAACCCCACTCTTTATATAAAAACTGTGTTGCGGTGCTGCGTTGTCGCGCCGATTTAATATCAGTGAATAAGGCTTTGTCAGACATCACCTCATTACGAGCACGCGCTAACTGAGTATCTGTGTTAGTCGTGACGATGATAGGGGTTACCTTGCCAGCTTGTGTGACAGCAGCGTCATCCTCAACAAAATTAAACAGCCCAAACTGAAAGCCAGTGATCACCAACCCAAGACATACTGTTACGGCAAGTGCCGCTAAACGCTGCGCGTTTTTGTGGGTCTTAACCGGCGTGGTGATAGCGACAGCTGTAACCGCGGCTTGAATATGCTGAGAGGTGATTTTATCGTTTCTCGTTTTGAACGCATAATAAAGTGCTTTATCACAAACAAGGTTCACCAAACGGGGAACCCCAGCGGTATGTCGGTGAATGAGTTTTAATATTTTGCGACTAAATAACCCCGGATTACCCGATGCAATACTTAACCGATAAGCGACATAACTGACCAGTTCTAATTCTGTTAAAGGCAATAAATGATAACGCGCAGTAATACGTTGCGCGAGTTGGCGTAACTCTGGTAGCTTTAGTTTTTGCTGTAATTCTGGCTGACCAATGAGGACGATATGTAGCAGTTTTTTGTGTTCAACATCGAGATTGGTTAATAACCGTAATTGCTCTAATGCCGCTGTTGATAATAACTGTGCTTCATCAATGATAACCACACAGGCTTTATCTTGCTGACAATTAGCTAACAGAAAATGATGCAATAAATCGAACAGCACTTTTAAACTCAAATTATGCTGGTCATAATCAAGTTTAAATTCATCACACAAGATCGCTAATAATTCTAATTCACTGACTGCTGGATTATGGATATAACCTACAACAGTCGTATTGGTGAGTTCTTGTATCAAGGCGCGCGATACCGTTGTTTTCCCCGTTCCGACTTCACCAGTCAACATGATAAAACCACCCGCACCTTGTAACCCATAGGTCAGGTGCGTTAGTGCTTCTTTATGCCGGTCACTCATATAAAAAAAACGGGGATCGGGCGCAATAGAGAAAGGCATTTCTTTTAAATGAAAAAACTCAGTATACATCTATGATTATCATCCTGTAATTGATGCTTCACGTTAATCGCTAGACAAGCAAATGTCAAAAATAGGCGATGAAAATACAATTTTATTCATGAATAAGTCGTCAGAAAACCATTAATCACCAACTTAAACTTAATAGCGGCAAGTTAATTACTACAATCAACAGCAAAGATCGAGTTTCTAAGCCGTTAAGGTATAATGAACAAATACCATGTATTTATCTTCAAGCCATTATTAAAGTAAAGTAACAGGGGTTGTTTAGTGCAAATATATTTAGTCGGCGGCGCGGTTCGTGACAAGTTATTATCTCTACCAGTAAAAGATAAAGATTTTGTTGTGGTGGGTGCAACGCCTGCAGAAATGCTTGCGCAAGGTTACCAGCAAGTCGGTAAAGATTTTCCGGTATTTTTACACCCCAGCAGTAAACAAGAATATGCACTGGCACGTACCGAACGCAAAAGCGGTTCAGGTTATACCGGTTTCACTTGTTATGCTGCGCCAGATGTCACCCTAGAACAAGACCTAGTACGTCGAGATTTGACCATTAATGCCATGGTCGAAGATATGAACGGCCAAGTTATCGATCCGCTCAATGCGCGCGCTGATTTAGATAATCGATTACTGCGTCATATCTCTGAAAGCTTCAGTGAGGATCCATTACGCGTTTTGCGGGTTGCCCGTTTTGCCGCGCGTTTTCATCAGCTTGGTTTTACCATTGCCAAAGAAACACTGACATTGATGCAAGCGATGACACAAGCGGGTGATCTTGCCGAATTAACCCCAGAGCGCGTATGGCAAGAAGTAGAAAAAACCTTATCCGCTGATAATCCAGACGTATTTTTTCAAGTACTCAGAGAGATAGGCGCATTGGCCGTTATTCTACCAGAGCTCGATGCGCTCTTTAACTTAGCTGTAGAGAATAACGATACTAACGAGGATGACAGCACCAGTATCGGCCAGCAAGCCTTAACCCAGCTAAAACAATCAGCATCACTATCGACTGATTTAGCAGTCCGTTTTGCGGCTTTAATGCAGCAGCTAGATAACAACCAAATCAGTATTAAAGCACTCGCCAAACGCTGTAAAGTACCGAATGAACATCGGGATTTAGCACTGCAAGTCAGTGCACAACAAGAAAATATTCATAACGCGCGGTCTTTAACACCCGTCGATATTATCAGACTATTCGACAAGACCGATGCATGGCGTAAACCCGAACGTTTTCAGCAAATATTGTTGACCTGTTCAAGCAGCCAAGTCAGTAAATTAGTCGATGAATATAAACCGACCCAATACCTGATGAAAATGCTGAATGCGGCTTGTGATGTCGCTGTACAACCTATCATTGCCGCCGGCTTCCGTGGAGCAGAGATCAAGCAGCAGTTAACCGCGCAACGTATTAGCACATTAACCGCATTACAATCTAGCTAAACAGCCACACTCAAAACGCCGGATCAAAAAAGGCTGTCCTCCATCAGGTAACAGCCTTTTTCTTATGCATTGCCGACTAATTTAATTCATTAGCGAGCTACAGCGCTTGGGTATAGATTAAATAGAACAGACCAGCGCCTAATAGTAGACGGTAGATAACAAACGGTAACATACCCACTTTTTCAAGGGTTTTCAAAAATACATGAATACAAGCAACCGCACTAAAGAAAGAAATAACAATACCTAAGCCCATCGCAAACCAATCAACAGCGCGAATAGTGGTAATGATCTCCCCCGCTTGCAAGGTTTCTACCACATCACCATACAGTACTAATTTCAGTGTTAAATAACCACCCGCCATGGCGATAATCGGAATCGACATTAAGAATGAAAAACGCGCCGCGGCACTACGGCTCAGTCCTAACATCAAACCCGCCGTAATGGTCACGCCCGAACGAGATGTCCCTGGGATCAGTGCTAACATTTGCGCAAAACCTATGATTAATGCACCTTTCCAACCGGTTTTGTACTCGTCTTTTATCTGCGTCGCATTGGCATCCGCCCACCATAGTAACAAGCCAAAGATGATCGTTGTCGTGGCTATCACAGTGATACTGCGTAGATATAACTCAATAAAATCTTTACCAAAGAAGCCAAAGAAGGCCGCAGGAATGGTTGCTAATAAAATACACCATGCCAACTGACTGTCTTTACTGTGTTGTTGTTTACATACTGAGTGTACCCAAGCAACGGCCATCGTGCCGACTTCGTCACGGAAATAAATAAGTACCGCTAATAATGTACCTATGTGTACAGCTACATCAAAAGCAAGACCTTGATCTTCCCAGCCTAATAATTGCGACGGTAAGATAAGGTGAGCAGAACTTGATACCGGTAAAAATTCAGTTAACCCCTGAATTAATGCCAAAACGATCACTTCCAACGTACTCATTCATATTTCCTTTATTGTGATAATTAAAATAAATTAGTTTAAGCAAGGTTAATGCTTATCAGTCATATTAACCTTACTGATAAGCGATTAACAATGAACATAATTAAGCTAGCTCAGTTATTTTCGGCCATTGCCACTCGGCTAATCTTAATACCTGTGTTGACTTGTCAAAATCACGCCATAATTCAGCCATGGATAATCCAGACACCGGATGGCGTAAATCGGGGGCGAGCTCGGAGAGAGGCCATAGCACAAAAGCGTGATAAAGAATTTCAGGGCGCGGTAAAACTGGGGGGGCAGATTGGATGATATTATCGAATAACAAGAGATCCAGATCTAACGTTCTCGGTGCATAACGACGATCAGTGGCTTTACGTCCATGTATGATCTCAAGATCTTTTAAACACTGCATTAATTCGTGAATAGATAACGATGTGGTCAATTCCATCACTAAATTGTAATAATTATCACCGGTGCAATTAACCGCAGCACTTTCAAAAATTGGTGAAACACGACAATCATCAAACCGTTTATCCAGATCTTGCAGCGCATTCGCAACATGATATTCTTTATCAATGTTACTACCGATGCCGATATACACTAAGGCCATTACGCTAACGTTCCATCACGCTGACCGCGTTCAATATACACACCGACAGTCGCAGCATTCGCCACCGCACCCGGTTTACTGAGTTTTAAGCTGATCCAAGGGATACCAAATGTCGTCATTAATAGCTCAGCCACTTGCTCAGCCATTGTTTCGACTAACTCAAAAATATTGTTTTGTGCAAAATCTGTGACTAATTTAGCCACAGCTGAATAATCCAGCGCCTTAGTAATATCATCAGTCAGTGCTGAAGGGCGATTATCGTGGCCCATTTTTAAATCAAAGACTAATCGTTGAATGATCTCTTTTTCCCAATCATATACACCGATCGTAGTAAAAACTTCCAATTTTTCAATAAATACAATGTCCATGAACTCGTCCGTAATAAACTTGATAGAGGTCGGATACCCTAGCGAATAAAAAACGCGTATGATAGGTTTCTCAATTTTTATTTATATCCAAAATAAACTGCATAATTGTAAGCGGTATGGCAGTACGCAATTTATTAATCGATATAATAATGCAATAATACAGCAAACCTAGAGAAGAATTAATCAGTAATGACCCTATTGAGCTTAATCTTTATCATTTCCGCCTATCTGCTAGGTTCTATTTCTTCAGCAATTCTGATTTGCCGCCTTTTTCGCTTACCTGATCCTCGGAAATACGGCTCATTGAATCCCGGCGCGACTAACGTATTACGGTCAGGAAATAAAGTGGCCGCTGGTTTAGTGTTATTTTTTGATATGCTCAAAGGCGCATTACCGGTTTGGGTAGCTTGGTATTTTAATATGACCCCCTTTTATCTCGGGCTGATTGCCATAGCAGCCTGTCTTGGTCATATTTATCCCATTTTTTTCCATTTTCAAGGTGGTAAAGGGGTGGCAACCGCATTTGGCGCACTGCTGACGATTGGATTTGATTTGGGCGCATCGATTGTCGCTAGCTGGTTATTATCCTTAGCAGTCACAGGATATTCTTCCGCTGCGGCTATTTTTACCGCCCTCTTCGCCCCTATTTATACCTTAATATTCAAAGCCCAATATACCCTACCTGTCGCCATGTTATCTTGCCTTATTATTTTACGTCACTACGACAATATCATGCGTTTGCTGCGCGGCGAAGAAAGTAAAATTTGGCGTAAAAATAAAAAGCGTTAACATAACAATGTAATAGCGAAGGTCTATAACGCATTATCATCAAATTACAATCCATAAATATAGCTCGATTGCACTGACTGTATTGCTTGGTTTCACTGCGTTTATAGATTGATTGTACTAACGAAGTTAAATTCAAAGTATAAAAATACTGTTCGTAAATTTTTTATGAAAAATTCGACACAATTAATTAATTTTCAGTTAGAATGCCCCCCATCAGCGGTACGTTATATATCGAAAACACTTTAACAAGCACATTGCTTCGTCAAGTTAGTCGGTATAGAAGGGATATAGTGCAGGATGTTTCCGTAAAAGGCCCAGCCGACCTTTTCCGAAAACATCCTTCTATAAATGTACTTTGAGGTAATCGTAAAATGGACAACGCTCGACCTATTCGCCGTGCACTTATCAGTGTGTCTGATAAAACAGGTATTGTAGAATTTTCTCGCGGCCTAGTAGAACAAGGCGTCGAATTATTATCTACTGGCGGGACAGCTAAATTATTAGCTGAAAATGACATCCCAGTAATAGAAGTTTCTGACTATACAGGGTATCCAGAAATGATGGATGGTCGTGTTAAAACACTGCATCCTAAAATACATGGTGGCATTCTTGGCCGTCGTGATCTTGATGTTGAAGTAATGTCAGAGCACGGTATCAACCCGATTGATATTGTAGTTGTTAACCTTTACCCATTTGCCCACACTGTTGCCAATCCAGATTGCAGCCTTGCTGACGCCGTTGAGAATATCGACATCGGTGGTCCAACAATGGTTCGCTCTGCAGCTAAAAACCACAAAGACGTGACTATCATCGTTAACGCGAGCGATTATGACCGCGTATTAAGTGAAATGTCTGCAAACAATACCTCACTGACTCATAAAACCCGTTTCGACCTTGCTATTACAGCATTTGAGCACACCGCTGCTTATGATGGCATGATCGCAAACTACTTCGGTACTATGGTTCCGAGTTATGGCGACAACACTGAAGGTGATGAAGAATCTAAATTCCCACGCACATTCAACGCTCAGTTCATCAAAAAACAAGATATGCGTTATGGTGAAAACAGCCACCAAAAAGCTGCATTCTATGTTGAAAAACATACCATTGAAGCATCTGTTGCAACAGCAACACAGCTACAAGGTAAAGCATTATCTTATAACAACATCGCCGATACAGACGCGGCACTCGAATGTGTTAAAGAATTCGATGCACCAGCCTGTGTGATTGTAAAACACGCGAACCCATGTGGTGTTGCGATTGGTGAAAATATCCTAAGTGCTTACGACCGTGCATTTAAAACCGACCCAACGTCTGCATTCGGTGGCATCATTGCTTTCAACCGTGAACTTGACGCAGTCACTGCACAAGCAATCGTTGACCGTCAATTCACCGAAGTGATCATTGCGCCATCAGTTAGCGCCGAAGCAAGCGTGATCGTGGCAAGCAAGAAAAATGTACGTTTACTTGAATGTGGTAAATGGACAGCTAAAAACGGCGAGTTCGATATTAAACGTGTTAACGGCGGTATCTTAGTCCAAGATCGTGACCGTGGCATGGTCGGCCTAGACGACCTAACGGTTGTATCTGAACGTCAACCGACGGAACAAGAACTCACTGACCTACTCTTCTGTTGGAAAGTAGCTAAGTTCGTTAAATCAAACGCGATTGTTTACGCAAAAGATGGCGTTACGGTCGGTGTTGGCGCAGGCCAAATGAGCCGCGTTTACAGTGCCAAAGTAGCTAGTATTAAAGCGGCTGACGAAGGTCTAGTCGTTGAAGGTTCAGTCATGGCATCAGATGCATTCTTCCCATTCCGTGACGGCATTGATGCTGCAGCAGCGGCGGGTATTAAATGTGTGATCCAACCCGGTGGTTCAATCCGTGATAATGAAATTATCGATGCGGCTAACGAACACGGAATGACCATGGTCTTCACCGGCATGCGTCACTTCCGTCACTAAGCACATAAGCTAAACATACAATAAGAGTGGTGACACACCCCGCTCTTATTGTACTGCTCTCATTCAATTATAAATCTTGCTAAGTATCGTCGAGTACCGCCAAGATTAGCGCATAAAGTAAAAGGAATAACAGCATTATGAACGTATTAATTATTGGTGGCGGTGGTCGTGAACACGCCCTAGGTTGGAAAGCGGCTCAGTCTAAACATGTTGAAACGGTATTTATCGCACCTGGTAATATTGGTTCTTCGCTAGAAAACAAATGTAAAAATGTACCAATCCAAGTTGAAGATATTCCAGCATTGGTTGCATTCGCACAAGAACACAGCATTGAACTAACCATTGTTGGCCCTGAAGTACCATTAGTACTTGGCGTTGTTGATGCGTTCCAAGCCGAAGGTTTAGCTATCTTTGGCCCTACCCAAGGTGCTGCGCAGCTAGAAGGTTCAAAAGCATTTTCGAAAGATTTCTTTGCACGTCATAACATTCCAACCGCGGCATACCAAAACTTCACTGAAATCGCACCTGCAAAAGCGTATGTAAGTGAAATGGGTTGCCCAATTGTAATTAAAGCTGACGGCCTAGCCGCAGGTAAAGGCGTGATCATCGCTGAAACTGAAGCACAAGCATTTTCAGCAATTGATGACATGCTTGAAGGTAACAAATTTGGCGAGGCCGGTGCCCGTGTTGTTATCGAAGAATTTTTAATCGGTGAAGAAGCAAGCTTCATTGTGATGGTTGATGGCGAGAATATTCTGGCACTAGCAACCAGCCAAGATCATAAAGCGCGTGACAATGGCGATAAAGGTCCAAACACGGGTGGTATGGGTGCTTACTCACCAGCACCAGTGGTAACACAAGCGGTGCATGACTTTGCAATGAATGAAGTTATTCGCCCGACGGTTGATGGCATGAAAGCGGAAGGCAATACTTACACTGGTTTCCTTTATGCAGGTCTGATGATTGCACCAGATGGTACCGCGAAAGTATTAGAATATAACTGTCGCTTTGGTGATCCAGAAACACAACCTATCATGATGCGTTTAAAATCTGATCTTGTTGAGCTTTGTCTTGCTGCGGTTGCAGGTAAACTTGATACTGTGACTGCAGATTATGACGAACGAGCTGCAGTTGGTGTGGTCATTGCGGCTGGCGGTTACCCTGCTGATTACGCAAAAGGCGACATTATTACCGGTCTACCGACAGCTGACTCCACAGAAAGCAAAGTATTCCACGCTGGTACGGCACTGCAAGGTGACAACATTGTCACTAACGGTGGTCGTGTTCTTTGTGTAACTGCACTGGGTAACACAGTGACTGAAGCGCAAGAAAATGCCTATAAACTGGCGGCACAAATCAGTTGGGAAGGGGCTTTCTACCGTACCGATATTGGTTACCGTGCCATCGCGCGTGAAAACCAAAAATAAGCACCAATAGTCAGACACTATTTTGATGTTATAAAAAATGAGCAGCCATCGGTTGCTCATTTTTATTTGTGTAATACCAATTTATTTCAACCATACCCAGTAACGTATTGCGATAGCCCCTAGTGTGGCTATTTTGACGCTTTAGGTGGGAATTTACTTAAGATACTTTTCACCACATCCGCAACTAACTTATCCATTTCAGCCGCGTCTGTCGACTCAGGTAGACGTTTACTCCCTATGCCTCGCCAAATTAGCTCTAAGCTTGTTGGGTCAATCACATCGATAACGAGACTACCTTGCTGGTATTCATCAATACGGGTTTCGGTGTGCGCGCTCAGTGACATGCCTCGGTGCCCATAACCAACCCCCCACCCCCAACTTGGTCCGTAACCGGAATAATTATCGTAGCGGCGAATATCGGTTTTCTTTTCCGAGGTAATACTGTAATTGACATAAAAATCAGCGGCAGTCGAAAATTTAAAACCTTGAGCGACCAATTGTTTATCAATAGTCTTAGTTATACGCACATCCATAATACGATTATTCAGATAAGAATTTTCTTTCTCAACTTGTGCCGACTCAGGTAACCAATTAAAGCCTTTTAGCGCGGTGAAATCAGCACTTTGATCGTAATCCGTACTGACTTTAACCGTGGAGCATGCTGTTAAGACTAAGCTAAACAACACCACCAAATAAGCTTTTTTATTAACCAACTGTCTTGCTTTCATAAACCCTCCTCGAGACCCAATACTCTCTATGATTAACGCGTGTAATATGGTTCATTAACAGATAACGATGATAAACAAGACGACTCAACCGTCGCCTCTACTGTTATTGCTTATTTAGATGCGCTGGTCAATATTATAATTTATTTAAAATTTCATCCGCCAGCAGTAAATCATCATTTTTATTCACGCCAATACCAGCAGTAATAATAGCCTGTGCAATTTGTTTTGCTTCATCTAACGAATGCATGTGGTAAGTACCACATTGATATTCGTTTAACTCAGGGATCGATTTTTGATCTTTAACCGTCAACACATCTTGCATCGCCGCTAACCAAGCATCAGCAACTTGTAGCTCAGTCGGGGCGCCAATCAAACTCATGTAAAAACCAGTACGACAGCCCATTGGTGAAAGATCAATAATTTCTACCGTTGCAGAATTAAGGTGGTCACGCATAAATCCAGCATAAAGATGTTCTAAGGTATGAATACCCTTTTCACTTAAAATATCTTTATTTGGTACACAAAAACGCAGGTCAAAGACAGTGATGGTATCTTTGCTTGGCGTCGCCATGGTCTTAGCGATACGTACTGCAGGTGCATTCATGATGGTATGGTCAACCGTAAAACTATCCAGTAATGGCATTATTAACACTCCGTTGAAATAATTTAATAAACAAATAATAATTTTATGAACCATTGCTTAATGCTGACGTCAGATTAAGTGCAAGAGTTGTTTTTTCATTTTTTGGGAGCCTTATTAAGGTTCCTTTTTTTTATCTATTGCACAACTTTTACAATTATTTATGAACCATAGCTTCATCCTGTAGTCTGATTCATTGCAAGAGTTGTTTTTTCATTTTTTGGAGCCTTATTAAGGCTCTTTTTTTTAGCTATTTTTTAGCCTCTGAAAAGTATGCATTTAAAAACGCATCAAAATCAAGCGTATCAGCAGCTTCAATCTGCTGTTGTTGGGCAACCGACTGCTGCTGCATCTGCGCAAAGTAAACATCATCCCAATGTCCATAATCCGTTGCTAATAATTCTGCTTTATACTTATTGGCCAAGTTTAAAATAAAATCATTATGCTCTAAACCCTGTTCTTTCATTATAGTCAGAACTTGGCCGGACAGCAGCGCTTGCGGATCACAGATCAGCGCTTGCTGTTCACTCACCGCGTCAGCAAAATTACTCGCTGCAGTATCGGTGGCAAGTTGCGCACCATCTAATAACTGGGCAACTTGTTGCACTTGCGCTAATACATCGCTAGCAATATCGGTAAGTACCTGCTGTTTACCTTTTAATTCTAATGTTAAGCCTGGTTTACGCCCTTTCATCACCACTTTGGTACTGTTATCACGACATACCGCCATTTCATCAGCCGTCATCGGCGCTGAAGGTTGTAGTGCCATCCAAACGATCAGACTGTCTAATACCGACATTTGTGCTGTCGTAATACCCGTTGCGGTAAATGGGTTAATATCCAAAGAACGGATCTCAATATACTCAATACCCCGAGCCGCTAATGCTTCCGAAGGTTTTTCATTGAGTTTAGCCACACGCTTAGGTCGGATCGGTGCGTACAGTTCGTTTTCAATCTGCAGAACATTGTCATTAAGCTGACGATATTCCCCATCAACTTTAATACCAATATTGGCAAACTCTGGCGCCTTGGTTTTAATCGCTTTTTGCAAACTGTCGGTATAGTTATCTAAGGTATTATGGCAAATAACCAGTTCGTCTTGGGCATTATTGGTATAACCTAAATCACTCATGCGCAATGATGTGGCATACGGCATATATAACGTATCTTCACCCAGAGATGAAAATGGCGTTTGCTTTTCTACCGGCAAGAATGAACGGTTTAATGCTGGCGACGCACCAAATAAATAAGGTACTAACCAACCAAAGCGGTAAAAATTACGGATCAATCCCATATAACTATGAGAAATGAAATCTTGCAGTTCGCCGGTTTCACCTTTTAGATCATAAAGCGTTTGCCAAAATGGAACAGGCAATGACACATTATAATGCAGACCAGAAATGATTTGCATACTACTGCCATAACGGTGCTTTAAACCGATGCGGTAAGTGTGCTTCATTTTCCCGGTATTTGAGGTACCGTATTTAGCTAATGGGATTGCATCTACATCATTAACCTGACACGGCATGCTTGACGGCCAGAATAGCTCTCCATCAAGGTTTTTTACTACGTGACGATGAATATCACTCAACTGCTGCTGGGCTGTCGCGGCGCTATCGCTAACCGGGGTAATAAATTCGAGTAAGCTTTCAGAATAGTCTGTGGTAATGTGCTGATGACTTAATGCCGAACCAAACGCTGCAGGGTGGTCATTCTGAGATAAATCCCCTGCTTCATTGACGCGTAAACACTCTCGTTCTATGCCACGAGTAATACCGTTTAAGGACTGTATATTGCTTGGCTCTGATAATTTTGAAATCAGAGATTCAAATGTAACGTTCAAATTAAATCCACCAATGAACTATATAAAAGTAGCACCTTAAAAATTGCGCGATCTGTGAGGCAATTTTTAAGGTTAATTTCAAGTCTATTATTTATCTAACAGATCAAAAATTTGAATATTTAAACCAAAGTCTTGAACCTGTTTTTCAATCAACTGACGATCACCGACCACAATAACAGAAAATTTATCGCTAGATAAGTAAGTCTTTGCCAATGCCTGAATTTCAGACTTATCCATGGCTTGAATAATAGCAGCTTGCTGCTCAACAAAATCCGGAGATAAGTCCAATAACAACAGCTGCATTAAGAAGTTAGACTTCTGTGCAGGCGTTTCATAAGACAGTGCTTCTTGTTGTGATATTGCACTCTTCATATAAGCTAACTCAGAATCTGTAATACCATGTTCGGTATAATTTTTTAATTCTATTAGTGTTTCTTTAATGGCATCACCAGTCACTTCTGCCCGAACATCTGCCGAAGCAGAGAAATAGCCGAATTCACGATCAGCATAAAATCCGGTACTGGCGCCGTATGTATACCCTTTATCTTCACGCAAGTTCTGATTTAAGCGGCTATTAAAATTACCGCCTAGATTAAAGTTCATCAGGTTGGCTTTAAAGAAATCCCCAGTTACATCATAAGAGATTGCTGGTGATACGACTTTAATTACCGATTGTACTGCATCGGGCTTATCCACAATATACAAGGTATTTGGTTGCCATAGCGGTGCTTTTGCCAGGGCAGGATAAGTCACGGCAGGTAATCGCGCGCCTTGTTGTAAGAAACCTAACAACTTCGTTATCGCCACTTCACTGACATCACCAACCACTACGATTTTCGCTGCTGCCAAATTATAATACTGCTGATAATAAGCAAGTACATCATCGGGGGTCAACGTTGCTTGGTTTTTTAACGTACCCGAAGATGGGTTACCAGTAACACGTTCTTCACCGTACAAGATACGCTGCGTCGCTAACTGCCCTAACCAACCCACACGTTGTTGATTTTGTAATGATGCCTGTCTTGATTGTGCTTTAATACGGGTGAAATCAGCATCAATAAAACCGGGGTTAAATAATTTTTCTTCTAATATAGCCAGTGTTGCGGGCAAGTTTTTAGATAAACTATTTACACTGATAGTCGTACCATACAAGCCTGCTGAGAAGTTAATACTACTGCCTAATGATTGCAGCTGATCATTGAGTTCTGCCGAACTATGTAACGCGGTAGATTGATTCATCATCGCCGCCGTTAACTTAGCAATACCTAGCTTATCTAAGCTTTCAACACGGCGCCCGCCTTTCAAGTTGATCTGTATACTCACGGTTGGGGTTTCATCGTATACCGTACCAAGTACTTGAATGTCATTCGCAAGTGATTGACGCCATAACGTCGGTAATGTTTGCTGTGGGTTGCTCCCCACCTTTGGCATAACCGAGCGATCAAAGTTATCTTGGGTAATACGCTCAGCAAGTATTTCAGCTGACGGCAGCGTGAGCTTATCTATATTTCGCGGCGCAGGAGTGAATGTCGGTTCGTGAGCGATATATTGTAATTGCCCTTTTGGTACCACACTCATAATTACTTTCGGCTTGTTTTCGAGGTATTTCTGGTACCCAGCCACCCCTTCTTCAGCACGCATATGCTTAAAAACCGACAACCCTTTGGTTAAATAATTAGGATCATTCATTAAGGTTTCCCCTAACGCCAGTTCCTTGGCTTTACCTGCTACGCTCTGCATACCAAATATCGTTGAGCTTTCAATAATCGAACGCAAGCGGGTCACTTCAGAGTCAGCAATACCTTGTTCTGCTAACATCTTAATCGATGCATTGATCTTATCTAGCAGGGGAGCAAGTGCCATGCCTTTGGCCGGATTAGGCTGAGTATAGATATCAAAGGTACAGCTCAGTTCACTGCAACTGTGATAGGCCGCTACACTGGTGGCATAGCCCGTTTCGACCAGAGCTTTATATAACACCGAGTTTTTACCACCGCCCAGCGCGTAGGCAAATAAATCCAGTGGTGCTTCATCTTCATGCCCCATATATACCGTTGGGTAGCTAATATACAGCATTGGCTGAGGTACGTTATCTTCTAAGGTGATATAACGATCGCGATCCAGACTCACTGGCACAGGAACGACGTCTTTCACCTCCGGACCTTTAGGTATACTGGCAAAATATTTATTCACCCAGGCTAAGGTATCTGTTTTATCAAATTTACCCGCGACCGTTAATGTGGCGTTGTTTGGGCCATACCAACGTAAGAAAAACTGTTTTAAATCATTTACATCAACACGGTCCAAATCTTCAACATAACCAATCGGTTGCCAAGAGTAAGGGTGATCTCGTGGGTATAAAGCTTCACCAACGCGTTCGCCAAGTAAACCATAAGGGCGATTATCAACACGTTGTGAGCGCTCGTTCTTAACGGTTGCACGTTGAATTTCAAACTTACGCTGGTCAACCGCATCTAATAAAAACCCCATGCGATCGGCTTCTAGCCAGAGCATCTTTTCTAATTGATTCGCCGGCACGGTTTGATAATAATTAGTCCGGTCTTGATTGGTACTGCCATTCATCGACCCGCCAGCTTCATTGACGATTTTAAAATGTTGCTGATCGCCAACATTTTTGCTGCCTTGGAACATCATATGCTCGAAAAAATGTGCAAATCCTGATTTTCCCAGTTCTTCACGTGCCGAGCCAACATGGTAGGTCATATCAATATAAGTCAAAGGATCGGAATTATCTTCATGTAAAATAACCGTAAGACCATTGCTTAACAGATATTTTTCATAAGGAATTAACAAGCTACCCGGTGTTTTATCTTGCTTATCAACAAGGGTGATGCCTGCTGGTAATGCCGCGACATCAGTATCTTTATCTAATAATGAACACCCACTCAGCAGCATTATTGCAGAGCTCAGCACTACCGCACTATAAAAAGCATTAACACGCATCAAACATTCCCCGTCCGTTTAAAATTAAATATATATATTAAAGTCATTAGCTAACTGCACTCATAAACCAGATCAAAATGGCATAACGAATTGATTTACCAAACGTGATAGCGATAAAAGCAAGCAGCGGATTTACACGTAGCCAACCCGCTAATAAACAAAAGATATCACCAATAATAGGCAACCAACTAAATAATAAACTACTCCAACCCCAACGCTGGATCACATCATGCACACGCTGGTAGTGCTTATTGACTGAAAAATCGATTGGTTTTTTTGCATGAATGAAATACCCCATATAAAAAGTGAGGATAGATCCTAAAACATTGCCACTGGTGGCCATCACAAAAAGTTGCCAATATGACCATGAACCTTCAACCAGCATCGCGGTTAATAATATTTCCGAACTTCCAGGTAAAATGGTCGCTGACGTAAAACTACTAAAAAATAATAACCAAAGACCCATTTAATCCTCTAAATTCATTCACTCACTCACAGCATGTCCAGCAAGAGCATTAAGTCACACTATATATTTAAGTTCGACGTATAATCAAAGTTAGGCATGTTAATATCATGGCTTAATGGCCTTAACGACACATTTAATATCTAACAAAAATGCCAATATTAACCGTTTCATTAAAAGAGGTAGGACAGTTTAGCCTCTATATAATTCAATAAACAGTAATAAATCACGACATTGAGGAACTTATGTTTAAATTTTTTCTATTGCCTTTACTGCTAAGCATCTTATGGTTTGCTTTCCTGCAATACAATGACAGGACCATCCAACAAGGTAAAAAGGGCTTTCTCTATATTATTGGCGGCACGACAACCCTGATCGCATTTTTCAGCTTGATGATATTTTTAACTCAATAACTACCGTATTCAAAGCAGCCCAACTCTTAACTGCTACCTAATTCCACCTCAATTAGATGCACAAAGTCGATAGTCCGCTATAAAATGCTTATTTAATCATACAAGCATGATCTTACATTTAAACATAATAAAATTGGAACCAGTTCGCAATCTAAGTGAAGAAGCATAGATCTGAGGTCAAAATAAGAATAGAGTAATTACTCTATCTTATTTACCCAACTAAATATTGCAACTGATAACATTGCAATAATAAGGAATAACTATGACTGAAAAACTCAGTATTGGTGATGTTGATGTGCTGATAGAAGGCACAGGAAAAGAAACGATTGTGATGATCCATGGTTGGCCAGATACTTATCGAATATGGGATGCTCAGGTTGCCGCATTAAAAGACACTTACCGTTGTGTGCGCTTTACCCTGCCTGGTTACGCTACCGATAAACCACGTAAGTATTATGATCTTGAAGATATAATTAAGACTATTGATGCTGTTGTCAGTCAAGTGGGAGCGGGAAAACCAGTGACCTTGTTGATACATGACTGGGGCAGTTTTTTCGGTTTCCAATATTATATGCGTAATAAATCTAAAGTAAGTAAAATTATCAGTATTGATATCGGCGATGCAGGTTCTCCCGACCATGTGCTCTCCAACAAAGCTAAAGCCTTTATGTTTGCCTATCAAATGTGGCTGGCAGCAGCTTGGAAAATAGGAGGGTCCATCGGTGATAAGATGACTCGTAAGATGGCGAAGGCATTAAATGCACCTGGCGATCCTGCGAGCATCACCTCAGCGATGACCTATTCCTACTACTGGAAATGGAGTCATACACTCACAGGACGTCCGTTAGGAAATCTGCCCATCGACATCACTTGTCCGCTGCTGTTTGTTTACGGTAAAAATAAACCGGGTATGTTCCATTCTCAACATTGGGAACAAAAAATAGCGGCAATTCCAGGCAATAAAGTAGTCGCGTTTGATACCCGTCACTGGGTAATGACAGAGCAACCGGAGGCATTTAATCAGCTGACAATAGACTGGTTAAAGAGTCATCAGCACGAGCAAATTTAACGGCCATTTTAGCACCAACGCGGAATTAATCTTTACAATCCATAGTTTCGCGCCTTTCATCTCAAGTTAGCAACCCGCGCTTAAGTGGGGCATTACGTACCCGCACTGTCTTTTTTACGATTATCCAAAGCAAAAGCCCCCGCCCCGTGCGCAACCAAGATTAAAAAACCACCACCCAGCGCAATATTTTTGGAAAACATGATCATCTGCATGGTATCACTAAAATCGACATGGAATATCACCGCAGTCAATACACAAAAACCCGCTAAGGCAAAAGCCGCTATCCGGGTATGATAACCTAGGATAACCGCCAAACCACCACCAAACTCGGTAATGATAACCAAAGGTAGCAATATAGCCGGAACGCCCATGGCGACCATATAGTCAGCCGTGCCCGCATAAGAAAATATCTTTCCTAATCCAGCTTGCACGAATAAGATACCCATTAGAAAGCGACCAAGCGGCGCTGCGAACTTTTGAATGGTGAGTGTGAATTGAAGCATGATAGACCGACCAATAAAACAGGGTGTTTTCTAAGTCTAGCTCAATAATAGCAAGTGAAAATAATTGATGAGGTAAATTTCAGGTATAAAAAAACCGCTATTACGCGGTTTTTTTATGTTAATGGCGGAGAGGGAGAGATTCGAACTCTCGATGGGATTTAAAGCCCATACTCCCTTAGCAGGGGAGCGCCTTCGGCCACTCGGCCACCTCTCCACACAAACCCTATTATTATGAAAAACATCGACAATGTAAAGACTTACACCGGAACAATTCATAATAATATAATAAATGGTGCGGATGGGAGGAGTCGAACCTCCGACCGCCTGGTTCGTAGCCAGGTACTCTATCCAGCTGAGCTACATCCGCACAAAAAATTATATTTAAAATAGATGGTGCGGATGGGAGGAGTCGAACCTCCGACCGCCTGGTTCGTAGCCAGGTACTCTATCCAGCTGAGCTACATCCGCACATATTCTATTTTAATAACTTGTTTTATTTTACCGTTTAACGAATTAAACAATAAAAATTAAATTGTGATTTGAACAAATGGTGCGGATGGGAGGAGTCGAACCTCCGACCGCCTGGTTCGTAGCCAGGTACTCTATCCAGCTGAGCTACATCCGCACATGATTTATTCTGTTGTTTGCCGAGCAAACGTTGTGTTAAAACCAATGGTGCGGATGGGAGGAGTCGAACCTCCGACCGCCTGGTTCGTAGCCAGGTACTCTATCCAGCTGAGCTACATCCGCACATATTCTATTTTAATAACTTGTTTTATTTTACCGTTTAACGAATTAAACAATAAAAATTAAATTGTGATTTGAACAAATGGTGCGGATGGGAGGAGTCGAACCTCCGACCGCCTGGTTCGTAGCCAGGTACTCTATCCAGCTGAGCTAC
Organism: Moritella yayanosii; assembly: GCF_900465055.1. Classification (NCBI taxonomy): domain Bacteria; kingdom Pseudomonadati; phylum Pseudomonadota; class Gammaproteobacteria; order Alteromonadales; family Moritellaceae; genus Moritella; species Moritella yayanosii. The sequence continues at coordinate 2,495,489 of NZ_LS483250.1, forward strand.
ATCCGCATACAATTATTTCTTCCAACGACCAAAAAGCTGACCAAAACACTATAACACATTTTTCAACATGTGATAGACGCTGGACAACAATGGCGGAGAGGGAGGGATTCGAACCCTCGATGGGATTTAAAGCCCATACTCCCTTAGCAGGGGAGCGCCTTCGGCCACTCGGCCACCTCTCCGTGTTGTTGGCGCTCATGATACGGACACTGGAAAATAAGTCAAATATTAATTAACTGCACTTGAGTAACTGTTTAAGTTTCAAACAACAGAACTACTATTACAGCAAAAATAGAATGCAAAATCCCAAAATAGTCAAAACAGATAAAAAAAGGGCTTAGCAGCGCTAAACCCAGTCTGTAATAATTTTATTATTCTACTTTAGAAGTTGCCTTCAGGGCTTTCGCCTTTTTCTGCTTGAATTCGCATGTAGATCTCTTCACGATGAACAGATATTTCTTTAGGCGCATTAACACCGATACGAACTTGATTTCCTTTCACACCTAAAACAGTAACAGTAACTTCATCACCAATCATAAGCGTTTCGCCAACACGGCGCGTCAATATTAGCATTAATTTATTCCTCAACTAATTCATTATATTTTTGTTAAGCCGCTTATTATTCTATTAAAAGCTTCAATATAAAACAAGAAAAGAATAATAAGACTTAATTTGTTGTTAATTCACTCAGTTCAAGCCACATCTAAGTTGAATGCAGCGTGCAATGCACGTACACCGAGTTCTAAATGTTGCTCGTCAACGATCACTGAAATTTTAATTTCAGAGGTCGAAATCAACTGCATGTTGATCCCTTCATTACCTAAAACTTCAAACATTGTTTTAGCGACCCCTGGATGATTCCACATACCGACACCGACTATTGAAATTTTAGCAATACGATCGTTACCTTGCACATCTTTTCCAGATAATTCTGCACAAGTCTTTTCCAAGAGTACTCTCGCGGCTTGGTAATCGTCACGATGAACAGTAAAAGTGAAATCAACAAGGCCATCTTTACTATGTGCATTTTGAACGATAACGTCGACATCAATACCAGCATCACCAATTGGCGTTAAGATATTGGCTGCGACTAAAGGTTCATCAGGAATACCTGATATGGTTAAACTTGCTTCATCGCGGTTAAACGCAATGCCAGATATGATTGCTGATTCCATTTTTTTTACGTCCTCGTAAGTAATCAATGTTCCTTCACCCTCTTCAAATGAAGATAGTACACGTAAAGGTACATTGTATTTCCCTGCAAATTCGACCGCACGAATTTGTAATACTTTGGCACCTAAGCTCGCCATTTCAAGCATCTCTTCGAACGTGATGCGATCTAATTTCCGTGCGCGCGGTTCAACCCGAGGGTCGGTGGTATAGACACCATTAACGTCAGTATAAATCTGACATTCATCAGCTTTCAGCACAGCTGCAATTGCAACTGCGGTAGTGTCCGAGCCGCCGCGCCCTAACGTCGTGATATTATTATCTTCATCACGACCTTGGAAACCTGCCACTACGACCACTTTACCTGCATCTAGATGACGTTGTAAGTTTTCTGTTTCAACAGTTTTGATGCGCGCCTTACCATGGCTGTTATCGGTTTTCATTTGAACCTGATCACCCGTCATTGATATCGCATCAACCCCTGCTTTTTGCAGGGCGATGGTTAACAACGCGATAGTGACCTGTTCACCAGTTGAAACTAATACATCCAATTCTCTGCGAGCTGCGTGCTCATCAAGTGCTTTTGCCATACCCAGTAAACGGTTAGTTTCACCAGACATTGCCGACACGACCACAACTATTTGATTACCCTGTTCACAAGATTTTTTCACTCGCTGGGCAACAGCTTCAATTCGCTCAATTGAACCAACTGAAGTACCCCCATATTTTTGTACATACAACGCCACAACAACTTCCTTTAATAACCTTTAAATTTATCACCGCCTGTGCTCAGAACAAGAAGTAGTACCGTCTACTTCTTGTCATTACACTGTTTATTTAAACTTCGTTAACCACCATTAACGACTCGTTAATCATTGCTAACTAACTATTTGTAATTAAAGTAATTAATTACAGTTTTTCAGTTAACCAAGGCATCACTGATTCAAGTGCTGCTGGTAATGCTTCCGGGTTTGAACCACCCGCTTGCGCCATATCTGGACGACCGCCACCTTTACCACCAACTTGAACAGCAAGGAAGCTGACTAGCTCACCCGCTTTCACTTTACCGATTAAGTCTTTAGTTACACCGGTGATCAGGTTAACTTTACCTTCGCCTGGAATACCAAGCACAATAATACCGCTTTGCAGTTTGTTCTTCAGTTCATCCATCGAGCTACGTAGCGACTTAGGATCAGCACCTTTTAGGTTAGCAACAAGTATTTTAACACCGTTAATCACTTGTACCTGGTCGATCAAGTTAGCATTCGCTGCACTGGCGACTTGTATGTTTAACTTCTCAACTTCTTTTTCTAGGCTGCGGTTACGGTCGAGTACTTGACTCACTTTTGCCACAACTGTGTTTTGGTCCGCTTTCACTAAGCTTGCAGTGTCTTGCATTTTAGCAACCAGATCGTGCACATAAGCCAGTGCAGAATCACCAGTTACCGCTTCAACACGACGTACACCGGCGGCAATACCGCTCTCAGATAAGATCTTGAAGAAACCAATGTCACCAGTACGTTTAACATGCGTACCACCACATAGTTCGATTGAGAAGTCACCCATGCGTACGACACGCACTTCATCATCGTATTTCTCACCGAATAACGCCATTGCACCGGCTTCACGCGCCGCATCAATGTCCATGACTTCCGTTACAACTTCGTGGTTAGCACGAATTTGAGCGTTAACAAGGCGTTCAACTTCAATCAGTTGCGCAGGCGTTACCCCTTCAAAATGTGAGAAGTCAAAACGTAAACGTTCCGGTAATACTAATGAACCTTTCTGTTGTACATTATCACCAACAACTTTACGTAATGCGGCGTGTGCTAAATGAGTAACAGAGTGATTAAGGCCAATCGCTTTACGACGACTTACATCAACATCGGCGATAACTTGGCTATTTACTTCGATCACACCCGAAACTGACCCGAAGTGAACAGTTGCATTACCCGCTTTCTTGGTATCTGTTACCGTAAATACTACATCACCAATTTTGATCACACCTTGGTCACCAGATTGGCCACCCGCTTCTGCGTAGAATGGTGTTTTGTTTAATACAATCGCACCTTCTTGACCGTCATTTAACAGCTCAACTTCAGCGTTATCTTTAATTAATGCCACGATTTGTGCATCAGATGTCAGCGTTTGGTAACCCAAAAATTCAGTTTTCGCATCAATTTTTAGCATCTCGTTGTAATCAGTGCCAAAGTTAGAACCTTGACGTGCGCGATTACGTTGCGCTTCCATTGCGGCTTTAAAGCCGTCTTCGTCAATCGTTAGCTCACGTTCACGGGCAATATCAGCGGTTAAATCCGATGGGAAACCATAGGTATCGTAAAGTTTGAATACCACATCACCCGGAACCACTTTGCCGTCTAGTTGTGACAGTTCGTTGTCTAAAATGTTCAGACCACGCTCTAGTGTTTTACCAAACTGCTCTTCTTCGATAAGTAAGATTTTTTCAACAGTTGCTTGTTGATTTACCAAATCGTCTGAAATGTCACCCATGAGTTCGACCATTTTCGCAACCAGTTTGTGGAAGAATGGACCTTTAGCGCCAAGCTTATTACCGTGACGGACTGCACGACGGATAATACGACGCAGCACATAACCACGACCTTCGTTTGATGGCATAACACCGTCAGAGATCAGGAAGCTACATGCACGGATGTGATCGGCAATGACGCGTAATGATTTATTTTCTAAATCTGTAGTACCGATAATCTTTGCAACATGCTTGATTAAGCTTTGGAAGATATCGATTTCGTAGTTTGAATGTACGTTTTGCATAATTGCAGCAATACGCTCAAGACCCATACCGGTATCCACCGATGGTTTTGGTAATTCTTCCATAGTGCCGTCAGCTTGACGGTTAAACTGCATGAACACTAAGTTCCAGATCTCAATAAAACGGTCACCGTCTTCTTCTGGAGAGCCAGGAACGCCACCTGGAATGTCTTCGCCGTGATCGTAGAATATTTCAGAACATGGACCACATGGGCCAGTATCACCCATTGACCAGAAGTTATCTGATTCAAACTTTTTCTCTACTGATTTATCGCCAATACGAATAATTTTATCTTCTGGCACGCCGACTTTATTCGCCCAGAATGAAAATGCTTCATTATCACTTTCATACACAGTAACAAGTAACTTGTCTTTTGGTATTTTCAGAACAACGGTTAAGAATTCCCATGCAAATAAGATCGCATCTTCTTTAAAGTAATCACCAAAGCTGAAGTTACCTAACATTTCAAAGAATGTATGGTGACGCGCAGTGTAACCTACGTTATCTAAGTCATTGTGTTTACCACCAGCACGTACACAGCGTTGCGACGTTGTGGCACGTGTATATGAACGTTGTTCTGCACCGAGGAATACGTCTTTAAATTGGTTCATGCCCGCATTTGTAAATAACAAAGTTGGATCATTAGCAGGAACAAGTGAGCTACTTGTTCCTTTGTTGTGCCCTTTACTGGCAAAATAATCAAGAAACGCATTGCGGATCTCAGCTGTAGACATAGTCATGTAATTGTCCTGGGTGCTTAAAATATGAGCGATTGTTTAGATGTAATAATATAAACGGATCTGTTAATGAAGTGATTATACCCAAACCGCGTCAAAATGCTAACTCAGAGACACCCTTGAGGCTGTATTTTACCTGTGTTATTAATCCAATCAGTAAAGATATACCCAAGTTACTTCAAGATGCTATATCAGCCGAAAAAAAAGCACCGAACATAAATGCGCGGTGCTTTTCAAAAATTATATCTATTTCAGCAAGCCATCTCACTGATAATAATCAGATCGCTTCTTCGTTTTCTTCACCTGTACGAATACGGATCACACGTTCTACAGCGGTAACAAAAATCTTACCATCACCAATTTTACCCGTGTGAGCGGTTTCAACGATAGAGTCGATACAAGCATCAACGTCATCGTCTTGCACTATAAGATCAAGTTTTACTTTAGGTAAGAAATCAACCATGTACTCTGCACCGCGGTAAAGTTCGGTGTGGCCTTTTTGACGGCCAAAACCTTTGACTTCAGATACAGTCATCCCTGTGATACCAATCTCGGCAAGCGCTTCGCGTACATCATCCAGTTTAAACGGTTTAATAATCGCTTCAATTTTTTTCATTGTCAGTCCCTGTTTGCCCCTAAATATAACTCTTAGCATACCTAAGCAAATTCAAATTGCCAATCAGACAAGCAATTAAATCGATGAAATTGTTAAACTTATGATTTAACGCTAATCACCAGCAATCCGCTGTTACTGTATTTTCGCTATTCAACGAGGTCGTCACACCAAAATGATCAATCGTGAAAGAGGTACAATCGGTATCATTTTCCTGCGTACTTGCAGCTTCGACAGTCGCGATTATCGTATAGTTGTTTTTAGTACTACTCGCGCCAAGTGCAAAACTGTAATAGTCACTGTCATCATGCCAGCCAGATCCAGATAAGGTATGCGTCGCGCCACTGGCTAATGACGTTGCATACTGACCATGATCTAAATAAAACTGCTCTTGCAATAACTGCGCTTTATACAATGCCGTTTTTGCATCATTACGATTGTTACTCATAATATAAGCACTGTAAGAGGGATAACCAATACCCGCTAAGATGCCAACAATCGCCACCACGATCATCAGTTCAACTAGGGTAAAACCGGTTTGTTTATTTGCCATTATAGGGCAGCCTCATTGAAGTAACGGTAGATAGGGCGTGGACTTAACGTTACCTCAGTATCGATAGTACCGGTGGGGGTTGGCACTCCTCCGATATCAGTAGTATCTCCCTTACCTGCACCTAAAATACGTAATACTGATTTACCATCATAAATTCGAGCATGAACAGTAAGGTCTTTTGCTATTACATTCGATAAACGGCGATAAAATTTGATTTTACCAGTATTCATATTAACCTGATAATAATGACTATTCCCTGATTGATTAAAAACACACTGTTCAGCTGTAACAATATAATCACTAGTAAAAGGGGTATAGGTATTAAAATGAACCACGCCATTGATAACAACAGCATTACCTAGCGACTTCTCACCGCCTAATATACCATCAGCGGCATCATCTTCATTCAATTTAAATTGCCAACCGTTAATATTATTTTCACTATCAATTGGTATAGATAAAGGTGTTATGTCTTCATTATTTGGATCAAGTACTGGTGTTGAATATGAAATTTTCGCTAAGTCATCACCACCTATCGGAGAAATTAGTGGCTTTTCACCTACCTTATCCCCCCAAACTATAGGATAAATATCACTATCTTTAATATTATAAAAATAATTTTGAACCGATTTATCCGAATTAGGCCGTGTAATATCGCCACTGCCTAATAAGATACCATCATATAAATTAAGGCCATCTCTTGCTCTAACAATTGATGGGGCATTAAAAAATCGACGATCATCTTTGCCATCGCCACCTAAATTCGCTAGCTTTCGAACTCTCCACTTCGTTTTATCAACTGAAGTTCCTAACGTATTCAATATTGCGGGCATATCGATTCGATAAATGTTACCACCGGTATCACCAACATAAATACGGTCCGTATAACCATCACCATCACTATCAAGCACCGCGACTTGACTGGCAATACTATCTTTAAAACTATGATTACTTGGATTAGAATCTGCGCTTGTAAAAGATTCAACGATATCACCAGTTAACGCATCGACCACATAAATAGCCCGTCCTTTTGTATCTTTACCAGAGCAATCATCTGTAGTACATGTATCTTTCCTAGGATCATACCCACCAGAAAATATCAATACCGGCTTACTATTGTCACTTTCATTACTACTTTGGAATACTTTAGTCACGACCGGTTTAGACCACGTTTGCCCTAACTCAGTAAAGCCCGGAGTTGTACTATCCACACTCCATTTCAATGATGGCGGCTCGGTGCCTTTACCAAGATCAAGCGTGTAATAAGCACTACCGCCTCTGCGCATCCCAAATGTAACAAGGTGCTTTGCTTGTGTAGAGTCAAAATATTCAATATCAACAGCAGAACCATCGACTCCATATTCACGTTGAACACCAGCGGCCAATACACCACTAGCTCGTAATGAAAGTGCATACTTCAATTTATTAATCGGTATAAAAGCCCACTTCTCTTCTACAGTTCGTCCTTTGTCTTCGAATGCATGGAAGAAACCAGCATTAGTACCAATAAATATTTGTGGATAAGCCGGATTGGTTGAAGTTCCGAACTGGATGACAAGTGGAGATGAATGCATTGGATCACCAAAAATATCTTTTCGATATTCTTGCCCTGTTGCATCAATCCCTAATAGCCAATTAATATTTTCGGCAACATGCTGGCGGATTTCATCATCAGAATCATTAACATCAACTTCAATACCCAATTTAATCGCAAGCTCCCTATCCTCATCAGCTGATAGTCCATAAGCTTCTTTCAAATTAGCAATATTCAAATCAACTAAAGGCTCGGTCAAATCATCATTGTTAAAGTATATTTTACGAGGATTGAATGTTGCACTCGCGCCTGACACTGGTGAACGTAATGAATAAGCTTCAACCACGCCCCCTGACTTAATCGAGTTAGTTTTATTGCTTGTACTCCAGCCGCTGTAAACAGAATTCTTAAAATACGTAGTCGAACTCGCACCTGAAGCCGTAGAGGCTAATGCAGCCTTGAAAACTGGAGCCGCAGTAGATGTTGCAGGTTCACTCCAAGCACTCAAAACGCCAGCATCCGTAACCTTAAATTTCTTCAGATTGCCCATCCAACGACTGGTGACATTGGCTTCAAACATAGAATAATAAACATTATCGCTATTTTGAGTCGCATAACTTGAATCGATAGAAGTACCGACGTTACTTGCAGTGCTATTCTGCCTTGCTCTTATATCAGCGAAAGCATTTAGCAACTGAGTTTTCAACGCGTTAGCATCAGATGCACGATAATATTTACCCCCTCCGCCTTTAGCAGTCTTATCGAGTAAGTTTTCATTCGCTGCCGGAATCCTTGTATTACCACTCTCATCGACAGTGCCAATACCCACAGTATAAGTAATAATACGTTCAGTTACATCGGGCGTACTAGGGTTCATATCATTGGTTGCGAGCCAGTGCGACAGAACAGGCATATAGTTTTTCTTACAATCAATGTCGGCCATCTCAACAGCTTTGCTTACGTCGGCATTCGGTAAACTCATAATATCTGAATTTGCATCATCATCGTGATCATGCGCATCAATAGGACCAACACAGTCAAAAAAGTTAAAGGGTGAGTCCGTGACATCATGATAACCAGGAGACACAATAATAATATATGCCTCGGTTTGACAAGTTTGACTCCATTCCATTAATGGGTTTATATATTTACGGTTATTGCGATCACCTTCTTCAACGCTACGATCTCGATTAGGTCTAGATAACAGAGAAAATTTATCCCCATATTTAATCTGTTTACCATAAAGATATAAATACCCTTCGTATAAACTCTCACAAAGTGCAGAACGATTCATTCTGGTCGTCAGAATATCACCGACTTTATCTTTAAGTACACGAGCTGAATTAGTATCATAAGTTTGAATACCAGATAAAATTCGGCCGCCATGATTATTTGCAATCTTAGACCAAGTTTTATAACCTTCATTTGAATTAAAAACTTCTAGGCCTGTTTTTATATCCGTTGTATCCAACATCAAATCTAGGATAACTTTCTTTGCTATTTGTAAATTGGACAGCATGAAGTTACCATCAACAACACTGCCATTTTTAGCTAGCTCGGCCCACTTAACTAAATTTTCAGAATAGACGTAAGCTTTATATTCTGACCCTGTTATTGGATAAGGCGTACTACCATATCCAGCATTCCAAATAGAATCCAAAGTTCCATTACCAAGATTAGTTAAATCTAAAATTCTTTCTGCATCGGCTACTGGATAGCCTTGTCTATTTGAGTCTTCTGCATAATTATCATTCACTCCATCTCCAGAATATATATCATCCCCATTTACATCTGTACCTTGGTAATCGCCTTCAGGACGGGAAATTATTTGGTTATGTTCATAACCAGGATTTTTTATTACGCTATTATCTATATCTTTAGCACATTCAACATAATTGTAAAAAATATCACTTTCTTCAGCAAGCTCTAACCATTTATAACGTATACCGGTGAATAAGCTTGATGAATAATGAAGCCATCTTTTATAGCTATTTCCAAACGCCCCCAAAGCCCCATCCAAATCCTCCAAAGCCGAATAACAATTCATCTCTACAGATTCAAATTTATCATTAGAACCAAGACGAGGGATCGTATTAACAAAACTAGTATATGTCGGGTTTAAAGCAGTTTCTGGATTTGCTAATCCTTCTTTTGCAATGGTAACTAAAGAATCATGCTCTAAATTAGTAGCGGCTGCTGCTTTAGAGTAATAATAAAATTCATCTCCAAATAAGTTATCTGCCAACTTTTCACCCAAGGTGTCAGATACTGGGGGATAAGCAATATGCGGGTCATATCGATTAGGGTAAGGATAATCAACTTTATCTTTCATGTGAGAAGATGTATCTAGAATAATAAGAACTTGTGGTTCTCTGTTTTTTAATTCAGCTTGATAAATCTCACTTTCATCAGCAATAACGCTGAGGCTTGATATAGCGAACAAGATGACACTTACTGGTTTGAAAATCCTTTTCATTACCTAACCTCTATTTATTTTGTGCAGCCAAAAATGGTTGCTCTACACCCGCCGTCATAGCTAGGCCCTGAACTCGACGAGTATTATTTTGTGAAAAATCCATTTTCACAAACCGACAGTTAATTAGATTAATGCTCGACGCATTTGCACTGCGCTTGCAGTATCCTTCTCCACGCTGAGTGAGTCCCACGATAATACCTGGAGATTGAATAACACGAAGTGCTGAGCTAGCGGTTGCAGTTAACTCCATAATGTCATTGATTAAATTAGGATTACTCATCACTTCGCTAAAGCCGCCTAATAACTCTTGCTCATTGGCTAACTTTTCTTGGGTTAAGCCAATGGCGTTTTGCCCCAATCGCGTTTCAGTGATCACCGCAGCAGCTAATGACGTCAAAACAACCAATATAATGATCACGATAAATAAGGTAATGCCTTGCTGATTTTTCATTGTGTCACCGCCATCATGTTATTGATGATAACGACCGTTGTACTTAATAAAAAACGGCGATAGTTATCATCATTCGGTGGATCAAAAGGCGTAAATCTGTCATTAAAAGCATCATTGTTATTTAAGGTCAGATCTTTATTTTTAGCGCGAGCGAGTACATAAATGCGCGCGGCGACAATTTGATTACTATTCCACATTAACCTGGTAATGCCACTGCTCTCGATATAGCTATTCGCGCGACCATCGCCATTGCTATCAACGCCAAAATTAATGCGAATACGTTCAATGTTATTCACCACGAAATCATTAACAAATGCATTATCAATAAAACTGAAACGACTTAATCTCGAACCTTCTGAGGCGTGATTTTGTGTAAAATAGGTATGGTGTATATAAGGGTATATAAGGGCGTTTTCAATATTAGGGAGGGTACTACCTTTAAATGATGTCGCTTGATAAGATGAAATAGCTACATAGTTGCCATTAGAACTTACCGCACCAGAAGCGATTATGGTACCTCGGACACGTGCGATAAATAAAACATCACTATCATCCGTAATAGTAAAGCCAGTAGCAAGGCAACCTGCGGTGCTTACATTCGCACCTGCCGTGATCCCACTAGTACTACTTGCAACACTTGCGGGTAGCATATTACAGCCTCCATCAGCAATAGCGGTAGCAACCGCAGACGGTACACCCGTCAATCCTTCCCCCGAAAACTCAGCCCAACTGCCAATACTGCGCACATCTTCGACTAAGACCTGCAGCGCTAGCTGTGCCTGCTGCTGTAAGCTAGATACGGTCGAAGAGCGGTTAGCCGATACCTTCGTATCCACAAACATAGTTGTGATAGACATCATAAGCACTAAACCAATTACCATCGAAATAATCAGTTCAACTAAGTTAAAACCCGCTTGCTTCACTGTCATATAGCCTCCGAGATCAAACTGGTTAATACCACTTGTCGGCGATTACTGATTGCCTGACCGCATGCAGCGCCATTAACAGCTCCTGATGAACTTGCTGCGTTTTGAATCTGCCAACTCACCGCGAAGGTGACGGTTCCAGAGCCTGAACCTAAACCTGTAATATTACGGCATAACGCCATATTATTGAGTGACGCAGAACTGGCTGCATTCGTGAGAATGTCGGTGATGATGGTGTTTTGGGCAGCGCTGGAATAGGCTGTAAGCCAACGGGTATCCGCGCGTAATTCTTCCAACGCGGTACGCGCAAGAAAAGAGGCTTGAATTTGCTTGTCTGTATCTGCTAATGATTTCTTCGCAATCCCTTGCAATGCCACTATGCCCAACAGGCCAACGGCAAGGATGAATGATGTGATCATCACTTCAATGAGACTGAATCCAGATTCCGTTCTAGATCGCATACTTAACTCACTTTAATAATTTTTACTTTATCATGTTACACAAATGTTCAATTCATGTAAACACAATGCACTTTCATTCTGTGAGACATAACATTGAATTAGGTCAATGGTTCAATGGAATAGAGCCAAGAAAGGCAATACGAATAACATAGCTAGTGTGAGTCAGAGGTATTAAGAGAGAAAAAGGGAGGGGATAAAACAAAGCTCGTTCAGCCGATAACTAAACGAGCTGCTTCGTCATGATGATTAATTTACTTGTTTGATACGTAATTCAGCAGGCACTTCAAATATCGTATTTTCGGCACGACCTTCCACTTCAGTCACCAACTTGCCACCACAACTTTTCAATTTTTCAACCACTTGATCGATTAAGATCTTCGGTGCAGATGCACCCGCAGTAACACCGACTTTGAGCTTACCTTCCAATAATACCGGATCAATATCATCAGCATTATCAATCAAGTAAGACGGTACACCAAGGTTTTCAGACTTCTCACGTAAACGGTTCGAGTTCGATGAATTTTTCGAGCCAACCACAAACATAATGTCAACCATGCCCGCTAATTTAGACACCGCATCCTGACGATTCTGTGTTGCATAACAAATATCATCTTTACGTGGCCCCTTGATCGCAGGAAAACGCTCACGCAGTGCGTCAATGATGCCAGAGCAATCATCTACCGATAACGTCGTCTGCGAACTGTAAGTTAGGTTTGCCATATCTTTAACGTCTAATGCTGCCACATCAGCGATCGACTCAACCAGATACATACCACCATCAGCATTATCATACTGACCCATAGTGCCTTCGACTTCGGGGTGCCCTTTATGACCGATCAATACACATTCAATACCACGGCGACTGGCACGTGTTACTTCCATGTGGACTTTTGTTACTAATGGGCAAGTAGCATCAAATACCTTTAAGTCACGACGTTTAGCTTCAGCTTGCACTGCTTTTGATACCCCGTGTGCACTAAAAATAACCACACGACCATCTGGCACTTCATCAAGATCTTCGACAAAAACAGCACCGTTCTCTTTTAGGCCATCAACCACATAACGGTTATGTACAACTTCATGACGTACATAAACAGGGGTTTCAAATAACTCAAGTGCACGTTCCACAATGCTAATAGCACGGTCCACACCAGCACAGAACCCACGAGGATTAGCGAGTAAAATTTCCATCATCAACCTTATTTATTCTGCATTAATTTTTAAAATTTCAACTTCAAACGTCACGATTTGTCCAGCCAACGGATGATTAAAGTCGACAGTGACCGAGTCACCAATCACGTCACGGATCATACCGGGTAACTCAGCGCCATCTGGCTGAGTAAAACCAACAATTAAGCCTACTTCCGCTTTCACTTCCGTAAACTTAGCCCGGTCTAAGTAGTAAATATTATCTGGATTCGGCTGTCCGAACGCATCTTCTGGTTGCAGTTCAAACTTGTTCTTATCGCCAACAGTTAAACCGAGTAAACAACGCTCAAAATTAGGGGTTAAACTGCCATCACCAATCACTAACTTAGCTGGTTTACCTTGTAGTTTGGTACTATCTGCAACAGAACCGTCTGCTAAAGTAATAGTGAAATGCATGAGTACTTGGCTATCATCGCCAATTGTTGCTACGTTAACTGTCATTTGATGATTCCTTGTCATTTTTGCTTTCCATAATGGCTTCCAAGATCAACATCGCGGCACCAATACAGATCCAGGTGTCTGCTAAATTAAAGATTGGGAAATGGCTGGTATCCCAATACACATGTAAAAAATCGATTACATATCCGTGAATAATACGGTCATATAAATTGCCTAATGCACCCCCTAAAATGAGCGCATAAGCAATGTTGCTCCAATATTGCTTGGCTGATTGTTGCTTTAACCAATAAATCAACAAGCCAGAAACCGATACCGCGATCACGCCAAAGAACCAACGTTGCCAACCACCTGCGTCAGCAAGCATGCTAAAGGCGGCACCATAGTTACGTGCATAGGTGAAATTGAATATAGGTAATATATTTACCGATTCACCTAATTGAAAATGACTGACTACAAAAGACTTGGTACCCAAATCAATAAAAAATGCAATAACGGCTAGCCACAGCCAAATTAATCCCGTTCTCTTGTATGTGCCTACGGTCATTATTATCCTTTGATACGTCAACGTAATGACGATAAATGTCATGCCACGACAGCATTGTTATCACTATCAGTCCAGCATCTTTAAATAGATTGTTAACAATCATATCATTTTCATGACATGGGTTAAGCTTTTATCCATAAAAAAATGCCTACTGTGTTTACACTGATTAAGCTAACCAGTACACAGTAGGCATTCTATGTGAACGATAATAACAACTTAATGGTTATTACCCTTCTTTACTCGCGCTGTACTTACACTCTGCAATTAGCATAAGCGTAATGAACACACTAGCGATTAAGCAAATTGACGTTTCTCGCCTTCACCTTCGATGTTGTCTTCACAACGCGCACAAATAGTAGGATGCGCTTCTGACTGACCTACTGTTTCGTTATGGTGCCAGCAACGCTCACACTTCTCAGCGTCACTCTTAGCAATGCTAATCCATAAACCGTCAATAGCGCTTGCTTCAACGCCTGCAGGCGCTTCTGTTACCGCAACAACGGTCGTGTTTGACGTCAGCAGTACGAAACGAAGTTCATCACCTAATTTATCAAGATCAGCCGCTAATTCTGCATTCGCATACAGCGTTACGTCAGCCTGCAGTGAACCACCGACAACCGCATTGCTACGTGCTAGTTCAACAGTCTTATTCACTTCACTACGAACCGCTTGTAGCTTGGTCCAGTAAGCGTTGTTCAGTTCAGCATCGTCTGCAAGTGGTGCTAGACCGGTGTACCATTCTTCAGTAAATACATACTCAGCACGTTCACCTGGCATTGCATTCCAAATTTCAAACGATGTGAAACTTAGAATTGGCGCAGTCCAACGAACCATAGCTTCCAAGATATGGAACATCGCAGTTTGACAACTACGACGTGCAACACCATCTGATTTTGCAGTGTACTGGCGATCTTTAATAATATCTAAGTAGAAACTACCTAAGTCAATTGAACAGAATGTCATTAGCTTTTGCGTCACATTCTGCATTTGATAGCTTTCATAGTCTGCTAGGATTTCAGTTTGTAGTGCGTGTGCACGACCCACAGCCCAACGATCCAGTGCCACCATATCTGCTGTTGCGACAAGATCAGTTTCTGGGTTAAAACCGTCTAGATTCGACAGTAAGAAACGTGCCGTATTACGAATTCGACGGTAAGCATCGGCACTGCGATCTAAGATCTCATCAGAGACTGTCATTTCACCTGTGTAATCGGTACTTGCAACCCACCAACGTAGCACGTCACCACCAAGGCGGTTCATTACGTCTTGCGGCGCCATTACGTTACCAATAGATTTAGACATCTTACGGCCTTTCGCATCGACCACGAAACCGTGTGTTAATACCTCTTTGTAAGGTGCTTTACCGTGAATAGCCGTCGAGATCATCAATGATGATTGGAACCAACCACGATGTTGATCAGACCCTTCAAGATAAAGGTCGATCTCTGCGCCCGCGTATTCTTTACGTGCATCAACCACAGAGAAGTGCGTTGAGCCCGAATCGAACCATACATCGACGGTATCAGGTGCTTTGGTATAGTTAACAGCGTCATCACCGAGGAGATCGGCCGGATCAAGGTCCCACCACGCTTGAATGCCTTTCTGCTCAACTAACTTAGCAATATCTTCCATTAGCTCAGCTGAACGTGGATGCGGTTCTTGTGTTTCGTTATGCACGAATAAAGAAATTGGTACACCCCACGTACGCTGACGAGAAATACACCAGTCAGGGCGGTTAGTTACCATGCTTTCGATACGTTCTTTACCCCAAGAAGGTACCCATTTCACATTTTTAATTTCGCCCATGGCCGCCTTACGCAGACCATTTTGTTCCATGCTGATGAACCATTGTGGTGTAGCACGGAAAATGATTGGCGTTTTATGGCGCCAGCAATGTGGATAGCTGTGTTTAATTATTTGGTGGTTTAGTAACGCACCTTTTTCGGTAAGTACTTCAATCACATTATCATTGGCTTTAAATACGTGTTGACCCGCAAATAACGGCGTATCTTCAAGGTAAACACCGTTGTTACCAACAGGGTTGGCAATTTCGAGATTGTAACGTAGACCAGCCACGTAATCTTCTTGACCGTGGCCAGGTGCAGTATGAACAACACCAGTACCCGCGTCAGTCGTTACGTGGTCTGCTAAAATAGCCGGTACGTCGAAATCATAGAACGGGTGGTTAAAGCGTAAGTTTTCTAGCGCCGCACCAGTACAAGTACCCAGCGTAGTGAAGCTTTCAGGTGCGAACACCGCCATGCAAGACTCAACTAAGTCCGTTGCTAGAATTAACTGTTGTGAACCCGATTCAGTGACCATGTTAACTAACGAGTATTCAACTTTTTCTGCTAATGCAACCGCGCGGTTAGCAGGTAATGTCCAAGGTGTTGTGGTCCAGATAACAGTTGATACTAAGCCTTCAACATTACTACCAAATACCGCTTTCACTGCTGCTTGATCTTGCGCGGTGAAACGAACATAGATAGCCGGTGATTTTTTATCTTCGTATTCAACTTCAGCTTCTGCCAATGCAGAACCACAGTCTGTACACCAATGAACAGGTTTAGAACCTTTTTGTAAGTGACCATTGGCAACGACTTTACTTAAAGCACGAATGATGTTTGCTTCAGTGTTGAAATCCATTGTGAGGTACGGATTCTGCCAATCGGCTAATACACCAAGACGGATAAAGTCTTGACGTTGACCGTTAACTTGTTTAGTCGCATATTTACGACATTCTTCGCGGAACTGTGCAGCCGTTACTTTACGACCAGGTTTGCCCACTTTCTTTTCTACCATTAATTCGATAGGCAGGCCG
Source organism: Moritella yayanosii (assembly GCF_900465055.1). Taxonomy (NCBI): domain Bacteria; kingdom Pseudomonadati; phylum Pseudomonadota; class Gammaproteobacteria; order Alteromonadales; family Moritellaceae; genus Moritella; species Moritella yayanosii. The sequence continues at coordinate 2,512,174 of NZ_LS483250.1, forward strand.
TGACAATCCCAACCAGGGATATAAGGTGCATCAAATCCAGACAAGCCTTTGGCTTTAATAATAACGTCTTTCAGGATCTTATTGACTGAGTGACCAATGTGAATGCTGCCATTCGCATAAGGAGGTCCATCGTGCAAAATAAAGGTTTTTTTACCTTTCTTAGCAGCACGGATTTTTCCGTATAAATCATCAGTAGTCCACTGCTTCAACATATTTGGTTCGCGGTTTGCTAAGTTAGCGCGCATTGCGAAGCCAGTTTTTGGCAGGTTCAGCGTTTTTTTATATTCGCTCATGTATCCTAATTCCGTTATTGGTATTATTAAAAATTAAACTGACAAGCCAAAAAAGGTTTTGGCTGCAATGACATCTCGTTCTATTTGCTGGCGAAGTACATCAAACGATGCAAATTTCTGTTCGCCGCGTAATCTTTTCTTCAGGACAACCTCGAGCTGTTTGCCGTAAAGGTCGCCATCAAAATTAAATAAATTAACTTCCAATTGGGTACGTACGCCGCCAACTGTAGGACGTTTGCCAATGTTGGCAACGCCCTGTATGGCATCATCATTGATACCTAACACTTCAACTACATAGACGCCATTAATAGGGTCTACGCAGCGTTTTAATGGGATATTAGCGGTCGGAAAACCGATAGTACGCCCTAATTTAGTACCGTGAGCTACCTTACCAAAAATACTGAATGGTCGGCCCAATAGTTCGGCGGCTAAATCAAGGTTGTCGTGTGCTAATGCGTCGCGGATCATGGTACTGCTCACACGCGTTTGAGCAATGCTAAAGGTATCCATGCTCACCACGTCAAAACCATACTTGGCACCAGCAGCTTGCAACATAGCAAAGTCACCCGTACGCTTATGGCCAAAACGGAAATCATCACCCACGACTAAATACTTAATGCCTAATTTATTCACTAACAACTGGGTAATAAATTCATCCGCAGACAATGCCGCAAATTTACGATTAAAATTAACACACAATAGCTGATCAATATGTTGATCTTTTAATGCGGCATATTTATCACGTAAGCGTGTTAATCGCGCAGGTGCTTTATCGCCAATGATCATCTCTAGTGGCTGCGGTTCAAATGTCATCACCGTTGCTGGCAAATTCAATTGCTGCGCTTTTTCGATTAACTGTCGTAATACTGATTGGTGCCCGAGATGAACGCCATCAAAGTTACCGATAGTTAAAACACACCCTTGATGATGTGGCTTCAAATTGTGAATGCCTCGAATCAGCTCCATGTCTTTGCCAACTATTCCACTAAAATGATAAATTATAACTTAGTCAACGCACAGGGTCAGCAACAATTTGTACTCAGTCAGTAATTTTAAAATGTCGCGGGCGTAAACCAAGTACCAATAAAGCCATAAAATAGCTTATTACAGCCAATCCAATGAGCCCTAGCAGGCATAAACTACTGTCTAACAGACCCCAGTCATACCATTGCTGCATGTCGGGTTTAATATACTGCACTAAGCCAGCCATTAAGCCCGCAGACAAGAACAACTTGGCGATCACCTTGCCGGTAGCGGTATTGACCTGGTACACACCTTGTTTGTGTAACCCCCAATATAACAACCCCGCATTTAAAGTCGCAGAGCCCGCCGTCGCCAGTGCTAAACCAACATAACCAAATGGGATCGCTAAGATGATATTAAAGCCCATATTACTGATCATCGCAATAATGCCAAACTTAACCGGTGTGCGGGTATCTTGGCGCGCGTAATAACCCGGGGCAAGTACCTTAATCAACATAAAACTGAGTAAACCCGAGCCATAAGCCATCAAACTCATCGAGGCCATGGATACATCATTAGCACTAAACTCACCACGCATAAACAACACTTTAAGCATGGGACTAGCCAGTACTATCATGCCCATCATCGCCGGAGTACCTAACAATAGAACCACTCTTACGCCCCAATCCATGGTTTGCTTAAACTGGTGATCAGAATGTTCAGAATGCGTTCGAGACAGTGCGGGTAAAATAACGGTCGCGATGGCAATACCGAACAAACCAAGCGGAAATTCCAGTAACCGATCCGAGTAATATAGCCAACTAATCGAACCCGTCATTAAAAATGAGGCAATAAAGGTATCAAACAATAAATTGATTTGGCTTACTGATACCCCAAACATCGCCGGTATCATGAGTTTACGGATTTTAGTCACGCCAGGATCACGCCAGCCCCAACGTGGCTTCACTAACATCTTCTGTTTTGCTAAAAACGGGATTTGAAATAAAAACTGCATTGCACCACCGATGAATACCCCGATAGCGAGCCCTATTTCAGGCTGTTCTAGCTTAGGTGCGATGAACAATGCCGCACCAATAATGGCAATATTTAAAAACACAGGGGTAAAGGCAGCAACAGCAAATTTACCCAAAGTGTTTAAAATTGCACCAGATAATGCGGTAAAAGTAATAAACCACAAATAAGGAAAAGTGATTTTCAGCATAAATGAGGCAAGTTCAAACTTGTGAGCATCGGGTCCATCATTAAGCCAATCAACAAACCAACCAGCACCAAAGAGAATGGTAATTAATGGCGAACCTATTACCCCAAAAAAAGTAACAATGGTCACTAAAACACCCAAGGTACCCGACACGGACGCAATAAGGTCCCGCACCTTTTGTTTATCACCAGTCTGTTGATATTCGGTCAGAACGGGCACGAAAGCCTGTGCAAATGCACCTTCAGCGAAAAGCCGACGTAAAAAATTAGGGATCTTATTGGCGAAGAAGAAAACATCGGCAGCGGCACCTGCGCCCATTAAATTTGCAACAATAACATCTCGAACTAACCCTAAAATACGTGAGATCATGGTCATTGAACTGACGATAAGGCCAGATTTTATTAATTTATTACTCAAGAAATACCTTTTATGTCAATCAAGCCCTGTTCGTGGGGCACATTTACTGCTAAAATACGTCCCACATCTTAACTGTCATTGCAGTTAGTTGCCAATATTTTGCCTGTTATTTACACAAAAATATTGACAAATTTCGTTAGGCAAGGCATATTCCTCGCCTTTATAAAATTAACGTCTTTAGACATTTAGGAGTAGGACCTTGGCTAATATCAAGTCTGCTAAAAAACGCGCAATCCAATCTGAAAAACGTCGTAAGCACAACACTTCACGTCGTTCTATGATGCGTACACTAACTAAGAAAATTATCGTAGCTATCGCTGCTGGTAACAAAGAAGAAGCGACTGCTGCATTTATTACTGCACAACCGATTCTTGATCGTATGGCTTGTAAAGGCCTGATCCACGCAAACAAAGCTGCTCGTATTAAGAGCCGTCTTTCTGCTAAGATCAAAGCACTTTAATTATTGCTTTAATACGATAATGAAAAACCAGCTTCGGCTGGTTTTTTTATATCTAAAAAATAACATGTCGTATTAACCTGATATATTTTTTCCTATCCAGGCGATTCCTCTTCAATGTCTATCTTTTTTTCAGTGGTGGTCGCGCAAGCAAGTAAATAATAACCAAATACCGCTGCCAACGTCGAACCCAGCAATATCCCTAAACGCGCCAGATCCGCCATCACAGGGTCAGTAAACGCTAATGATGTAATGAACATCGACATCGTAAAACCAATACCGCACAACACGGATACTGCGAAAACCTGTTTCAGATTAACGCCCTCCGGTAACGTCGAAATTTTAAACCTCACCGCGAACCAACTGATACTAAAAATACCCAAAGGTTTACCAATGAAGAGTCCCAGCGCCACACCTATAGGCAGTACCGAAGCCATATCCGAGAATTGAATATTAGTTAACGATACAGAGGAATAGCAAAACCAATCACCACACCAGTGCGGGGACGAGCATACCGCCATCAGACCATCATTAATCCAATGACTGAATGATTTATTGATATCAATATCGGCCACTCGTATTTGGATCTCAGTGTGTAAGAATTGCGTTAAAGATTTATACAAATCGCCTCCTTGCTTGTTATTGGGCGTTTACATTGAAAAAATAATCAAAAGCATCAATCACATAGATCTAGTATAGAAAATTCACAAAGATTTAACCTTTAAATTTTTCAATTTCGCTATATTGGTATGCATTCATTATTTTTCCAATCCTATTTAGGTAATTATTAATGCCCTTAACAATCCAACAACAGCCATCGTTACCCGAACTCGACCAGTTAGAAACGCTGATAGCACTAGGGGGGAAACACCTGCATAGTCAAGTGTTAACCCATGTATCAACTAACAACGCCAGCTACCCTGTGTATTCCGTGAGTATGGGCTCACAAGCGCCCAATGCACCGGTGATCGCCTTTATTGGTGGTATCCATGGTGTTGAACGTATTGGAACACAAGTAATCTTAGCGTTGTTTGAGAGCCTCATTAGGCGATTGAAGTGGGACCAATCACTGCACCAAGAACTCCGTCACGTAAAGCTGCTATTCTTGCCACTGATGAACCCGATTGGGATGCTTAATAATAGTCGCGCCAATGGGAATGGCGTCGATTTAATGCGTAACGCACCGATAGATGCTGTGGGGAGTGTACCTTGGCTGGTTGGCGGTCAACGCATTAGTAATATGCTGCCTTGGTATCGCGGTAAAAAAGGCCAAGCCATGCAACCCGAATCGCGGGTATTGGTGGAACATATCAGGCAACAATTATTAACGGCCCCCTTTAGCATTGCGTTAGATTTTCATTCCGGTTTTGGTTTTAATAACCAGATCTGGTTCCCTTACGCCAAATCAAAACAGCCGATTCCGCACCTTGCAGAAATATTTAAACTGCGAAAAATGCTGATTGAAACCTACCCACACCAAGATTATGTATTTGAGCCGCAAGCACGTAATTACATGACCCATGGCGATCTGTGGGACTACTTATACGACCAATCGCTGACACTCAACACCACCTTTTTACCACTCACATTAGAAATGGGATCATGGACGTGGATCAAAAAAAACCCACTGCAAATATTTCAATCCACGGGTATTTTCCACCCCATTCAACCGCACCGTATTAAGCGGGTATTACGACAGCACCATGTACTGATGGAGTTTTTAATCAAGGTAACTGGCTCTTATACGCACTGGCTCCCACAACTAAACAAGGAAAGTAACCATGCCGATGCAACATCGCTCTGGTATACCGAATAGTTTGATAACGTCATCAACGGATAACAAAACAACACCGACTTGGTTATTAATACGGGGGTTATGCCGTCAACAGCTGCACTGGGAAGACTTTCCCGTTAAACTCGCACAACGACTTAATTGCCAAGTTTTTTGTGGCGACATTGCGGGTACAGGCACTACATGGGCACAATTTACGCCAACCTCGATCACCGATATAACCCTGCAACTCAGGCAAACATTTAGACTGCAGAACCCAGATATCAACTACCCGATTCACCTACTCGGCATTTCAATGGGTGGCATGATAGCAACCGAATGGGCTGCCCTTTTTCCCCATGAAATTGATGGCATGGTGTTTATTAATACTAGTTTTAAACAATTCAGCCCGCTCTATCAGCGCTTAAAGCCCAATAACATCACGACGCTGATACGCATACTCTGCAGCCATTCGTTACAGCAAGAACAACTCATTTTAAACATGACCAGTCACACCCAACACCATAACCAAGCATTAATTCAACGTTGGTGTGATTACGCAGAGCAACAACCGGTAAGTCGTCAAAACGCCTTGCGCCAACTGTATGCTGCAAGTCGTTATAGCCCACCTTCGACTGCACCCATTGAACATATTTTATTACTGGCAAGCACCCATGATCAACTCGTTGATGTGCGTTGCAGCACTGCCATCGCCACGCAATGGCATTGTCCAATCCATTATCACCCAACCGCAGGCCACGATTTACCCTTAGATGACAGCCAGTGGATCTGCGATAAAATATGGCACTGGCTCACACATCGAATCCCAAACCGTCACTCAATCGCCATATAAAACCACTAAAAACGTCACCTCAAGCTTCTATGATAACAACCAACAATAATCTAAAGGATGAAGATTATGCTCAACATAGAAGCGGAAATAAACCAACGTTATCCGGATTTTTTGCAAAAAAAAAGTACCCGTCTCATTGCCAAACCTATACTGGCAACACTCAGACTGCTGTTCCATGAACGCGAATTACGTCAATTTGGTGAAACCTATGCTCATCTCACGGGTATCGAGTTTATCGAACAAGTATTCGAACATTTTAGCTTTAGCTATTCAGTACGTCCCAATGAGATAGAACGTATTCCGGCAACCGGTAAAGCAGTGATCATCGCCAATCACCCCATAGGTACGCTTGATGGCATGGCGCTACTGAAAATGGTCAGTACAATCCGTCCAGACGTAAAGGTCGTGGCCAATGACATGCTCATGATCATCAAGCCCGTGAGAGATTATTTATTACCGGTTGATAATATGAATGGCGGTACGGCCAGCGGACGCTTACAAGCCATAAAAGACCATCTCAAAGATGAAGGGGTGATTATTATGTTTCCTGCGGGCGAAGTCTCACGCATCAGCCCACAAGGAGTTAAAGACGGTAAATGGCGTAATGGTTTTTTACGCATTGCCAGTAGCGCCCAAGCCCCGATTATTCCCATTTATATCAATGCTAAAAATTCATTGTTTTTTTATACCTTATCTATGGTATCGAAACCAATTTCGACCTTATGGTTGATCCGGGAGATGTTTAAACACGCACACAACTGCGTCTCAATCCGTATTGGCGAGCAGATTAATTATCAAACCTATCAATCATTAGATTTACCTATTAATACCAAAACAGCATTATTTCGCAAACATTTATACCGCTTAACCAAAGACAAACCGTCCATTTTCAGTACCCAGTCGGCCATTGCTCACCCTGAAAATAAAGCATTATTACGCAGTGAAATACACGCTTGCCAGAAAATCAGTGAAACTCGTGATGGTAAACAAATATACTGCTACCGCCATCGAGCAACCTCCACTATCATGCGCGAAATAGGTCGTTTACGCGAAGAGTCATTCCGATTGGTTGGCGAAGGTACTGGCGAACGCCGAGATGTAGATATCTACGACAACTCTTATGTGCATATCCTACTGTGGGATGATAAAGAACTTGAGTTAATCGGTGCCTATCGTTTGCTAGAAACCAATAAAGTTGATTTCGTTAATGTACAGCAGCAACTTTACAGCGCTACCCTGTTTAACTATCACGCAGCAATGACGCCTTATCTAGCCGCGGGTATTGAACTCGGTCGTAGCTTTATTCAACCAAAATATTGGGGAACGCGCAGTCTAGAATACTTGTGGCTAGGGATCATGGAATACATTATTCAGCACTGTGATTGTCGTTATTTATTTGGGACAGTCAGTATCAGCAACAGCTATTCTCAGCCAGCAAAAGAGTTTTTGGTCTATTATTATCAGCACTTCTACGGTAATTCGAACAATATTGCCAGTGCCAGTATGCCATTTCGTTTGTCAGAAGAAGCACGCTTACGTTTAATCGATTTATTTGCTGACTCTGATGCAGAGGAAGGGATGGCGATTTTAAAGGCGCAGCTTAATCATATGGGCTTCAGTGTGCCAACCTTGTTTAAACAATACACCAAGTTATGTAAACCAGGCGGGGTACAGATATTTGATTTTAATATTGACCCGAATTTTAATCATTGTATCGATGGTTTGATCGTATTAGACCTTACCCAGTTTACAGATAAGAATAAAAAACGTTTTAACGCACCAGCACTGCAACGCGAACACGTCTAATTATAAATTATCACCCTTTACTATCGTGGATATCAGGTCAGGAATAGTTTCTTATTTTGATTAAATTCCCAATTTATGTCAAGATCCTCCGATTTTAGTTTATGCATCGAAGGATTAACACAGTGAAACAGTATCTTGATTTATGTAACAGAATAGTGAACGAAGGTGTTTGGGTAGAGAATGAACGTACCGGAAAACGCTGTTTAACCGTAATCAATGCTGATCTCACTTATGATGTGGCGAATAATGAATTTCCATTAGTCACCACACGTAAAAGTTTTTGGAAATCAGCGATTGCCGAGATCATTGGTTACATCCGTGGTTATGATAACGCCGCAGATTTTCGGGCATTAGGTACCAAAACTTGGGATGCCAATGCCAATGACAACCCAGCTTGGTTAGCAAACCCACACCGTAAAGGTAAAGATGACATGGGTTATGTGTATGGTGCATGTGCGCGTAACTGGGCAAAACCACACGGAGGTACCGTCGACCTCTTACGTCAAATCATTGATGACCTATCCAACGGTATTGATAACCGTGGCGAGATCTTAACCTTCTTCAACCCAGGGGCGTTTGAACTGGGCTGTTTACGTCCTTGCATGTATAGCCATCACTTTTCACTGCTCGGTGATACTTTATACCTCAACAGCACCCAGCGTTCGTGTGACGTGCCGCTTGGGCTAAACTTTAACATGGTGCAAGTACATGTATTGCTAGCGTTGGTAGCGCAAATCACCGGTCACAAAGCTGGTCAGGCCTATCACAAAATTGTTAACGCCCACATCTATGAAGATCAGCTAGCACTGATGCGTGACGTGCAATTAAAGCGCGAACCATTACCGCAACCAAAATTACACATTAACCCGAAAATTAAAACTCTTGAAGATTTAGAAACTTGGGTAACAATGGATGATTTTCAAGTAACCGATTATCAACATCATGATGCGATAAAATATCCATTTTCGGTGTAAGTATATCCGTACATATTAAAATAAAAAGGGTGTTAACTAATTTCGTTAACACCCTTTTTATTGTTTATCTGCATAAATAATTATTTTTTCTGTTTACCTGCAAACAGTGTCGGTTTTTTATAAGCCATCAACATAATTAACGCACCAAGGAAGATCATCGGTGTCGATAAAATTTGTCCCATACTAATCAAATCAAAATACAGTCCTAGCTGTGAATCTGGTTGGCGGAAATACTCTGCCACAAAGCGGAAAATACCGTAACCGAATAAGAACAGACCAGAGATGGCCCCAACAGGACGCGGTTTACGTGCAAATATTTGTAAGATGATAAACAGTAATACGCCTTCCATGGCAAACTGATATAGCTGACTAGGATGACGCGGTAAATCACCACCAGTGGGGAAAATCATCGCCCAAGGCACATCCGTCACACGCCCCCATAACTCGCCATTGATAAAGTTACCGATACGTCCTGCCGCTAAACCAAACGGCACCATAGGCGCAACAAAGTCGGCGATAACAAAAAATGAACGCTGGGTCTTACGACCAAAATAAGCAAACGCCAACAGAACACCAATCAGACCACCATGGAATGACATGCCACCGTCAGTGATGCGGAATAAATACATTGGATCATCCAAAAATAACCCAAAATTATAAAACAATACATAACCGATACGACCGCCGAGGATCACACCAAGGAAACCATAGAATAATAAATCACCGACTTCTTCTTTATTCCAATTACTTCCCGGTTTAGCTGCTTGACGATTACCCATCCAATTAGCAAATAAAAAACCAAGTAAATACATCAGTCCATACCAATAAACATTGATAGGACCGAGGCTGATCGCAATAGGATCAATTTCTGGATATTGTAGATATGTCTGCGACATCATTGAATTCCTGAGTAAAAAAAAGTACTTGCCTACGCTAAGGCAATAAAGATTAAAGCACACCTTACACCAAATACTAGTCACAACAAAGAAACAGCCGTAATCGCATCGGTAAAATAAGGTAAATAAAACCAAAGTATTAGATCGAGAATGAGTATCTAAAATAACGGAATAAAATAATCACGTGGAAACATGAATAAGTAATGCCTTTGTATTGGATCGTACAGACAATTCAATACGCAGGCATTATTTAGCATTAACGTCGTTTACGTTTGATGTCTTTGCGTAAAAAGGGTAATGCCACGGGTGCAAACTCTTTCATTACACGACGATAAACGTCTTTTTTAAACGATACAACCTGACGAACTGGATACCAATAACTGACCCAACGCCAATCATCAAATTCAGGATGCCCTGTACATTTAAAGTCGATTTGACTGTCATCCGCTTCCAGACGCAGTAAAAACCATTTTTGCTTTTGCCCAATGCAGACCGGTTTACTATCCCATCTGACTAATCGTTTTGGTAATTTATATTTCAACCATGTTTTAGAGGTTGCCAGAATCGAAACATGTTTCGCTTTTAGCCCAACTTCTTCATATAGTTCTCGATACATTGCTTGCTCTGCAGACTCTCCATTATCTACACCACCTTGCGGAAATTGCCAAGAATGTTGCCCACAACGTTTAGCCCATAAAACTTGACCATCACGATTACAAATTAGGATGCCTACATTAAGACGATAGCCATCGCTATCAATCACATTAGCACCTTAAGGGTAGAACTTAGTTAACTTGATTGTTTCATATAAATCAATAAGCAGCAAATTTACACCCACAGTTTTACTCAAGATCCATTTACAAAGGCAAAATATCGCCGATTTTGCTCTAATTCAGAACTTCTGAGCGGCGTTGTTGAAACACCTCCCCCTTATTTACAGAGAATCAAATATGATCAATATCTTAAAATAAAACATTGGATGAAAAGAAAAATGCTACCTTTAATGCCAATAATATCCCCCCCTCATTCACAATATGCACAGTTATGCACATTACATGTGTGGAAAACGACCGTTAACAGCTAGATTAAAAAATGTTATTCTGCTAAGTGAAACCTTAAGATATAAGAATTATTTGAAATGCCTGCAATTATAAATGAACCCCAAGATATCAATGAGCTGATGTTCCGCGCCCAAGCGATTGCCGGGTTTAACCTACAGCAAATAGCCGCATTGCACCAACTCAGCGTGCCTGATGATCTACGTAAACAAAAAGGTTGGATTGGACAACTGCTAGAACTGCATCTTGGCGCGACGGCGGGCAGTAAACCGATTCAGGACTTTCCAGCGTTAGGGGTAGAATTAAAAACTATCCCGATTAATGCACAAGGTAAACCACTGGAAACAACCTTTGTCTGTGTCGCGCCCTTAACCGGTAACCACGGTGTTACTTGGCAAACCTGCAGCGTCGCCAATAAATTGAAACAAGTATTGTGGATCCCGGTGCTTGGTGAGCGTGATATTCCGGTGGCAGAACGTATTGTCGGTTCACCACTGCTCTGGCAACCCGATGAAATTGAAAATATGCAGCTGCAAGAAGATTGGGAAGAGTTAATGGATATGATCGCGCTTGGACAGGTGGAACAGATCACCGCGCATCACGGTAAATACTTACAGCTTCGCCCTAAGGCTGCCAATAATAAGATCCGTACTAAAGCCTACGGTAGCGAAGGCGAGATCATTCAGGTGCGACCACGTGGATTTTATCTCAAAAAGGCATTTACCCATCAATTACTCAAAAAACACTTCAATATCTGAGCTACCTAAGAAATCAAAATGGTAAATCTCAAGCAAAAAAAAGGCCCGTCAGAAGACGGACCTTAAACTGCATGAAAAATGGGTTATTTACTTTTACGTTTACCCAATTTTTCTTTAATACGTGCAGCTTTACCAGTAAGACCACGTAGGTAGTATAGCTTAGCTTTACGAACATCGCCGTGACGCTTAACAGTGATGCTTGCTACCACTGGAGAATGTGTTTGGAATACACGTTCCACACCTTCACCGTTTGAAGTGATTTTACGTACTGTGAATGCAGAGTGCAGACCACGGTTACGGATAGCGATAACTACGCCTTCAAAAGCCTGTAGACGTGATTTGTCACCTTCAACAACTTTTACTTGTACTACAACTGTAGCACCTGGGCCAAAAGTTGGTAGATCTGTTTTCATTTGCTCTTGTTCGATCTGTGCAATTATGTTGCTCATTTTCTATACCCTAGAATAAACTGAAAAACTCTACTTTAACTCGCGACTTTCGCGAACGATCTCAACAAGAAGTTTCTCTTGCAGATCAGTCAGAGCTAGGTTACTTAATAAATCAGGTCGTCGTTCTAACGTTCGAGCTAAGGACTGTTTCTGTCTATATTGGCTAATTTTACTATGATTGCCGCTAAGGAGAACCTTAGGAACAGCCAACCCATCTAACACTTCCGGACGCGTATAATGCGGACAATCTAACAGACCATCTGCAAACGAATCTTGCTCCGCGGATGCCTGAGTGCCTAAAACACCCGGTATCATGCGTGAAACTGCATCAATTATCGTCATTGCGGCAAGTTCGCCACCGGTTAACACGAAGTCACCGATAGACCACTCTTCATCAACTTCCGATTGGATGATACGCTCATCGATACCTTCATAACGACCACAAATAAAAATCATCTTCTCATTTGTTGCCAAGTCCAGTACGCCAGCTTGATCCAATTTACGTCCTTGCGGTGAAAGATAAATAACTTTCGCCTCACCACCTGCTGCCTGTTTTGCTGCATGGATAGCATCTCGTAATGGTTGAACCATCATCAACATGCCAGGGCCTCCACCATAAGGGCGATCATCGACCGTCTTATGTTTATCGTGGGCAAAATCTCTTGGGTTCCAAGTTTGAAACTTAAGCAGATCGCGTTTTATTGCTCGACCGATAACTCCTTGTTCAGTGATGGCATTAAACATCTCTGGAAAAAGGCTTATAACCCCTAACCACATACTAGCCTCCACTGACAACGAGTCTTAAAAACTCGGGTCCCAATTAACAATAATTTTTTGAGCGGTAATATCAACACTGATAATTACTTGCCCATCAAGATACGGAACTAACCGCTCTTTTTTTCCGAAAGCATCTGTTGCATTGGCTTTAATGACTAATACGTCGTTAGAACCAGTTTCCATCATATCAGTGACTTTGCCTAACGTATAACCCTTGTCTGTCTCAACAGAGCAGCCAATCAGATCACGCCAGTAAAATTCATCTTCTAATTCAGGAAGTTGATCAGCGTTAATAGCAATTTCAGCACCCGTAAGGGACTGCGCTTCTTCACGCACATCAATACCAGCTAACTTAGCAATTAAACCTTTGCCATGACGTTTGAAATCTTCAAGCGCCACTTCAACCCACTCGCCCTTTTGCTCGATGAGCCAAGGTGAATAGTTGAAGATCCCTTCAGGAATATCGGTAAAGGAGTTGATTTTCATCCAGCCCTTAATGCCGTAAACAGCACCAAGACGACCAACTACCATAGGTTTGTCAGTTGAACTCACAAGATCTCCTTACCTTAAGATAATTAAGCAGCTTTAGCAGCGTCTTTGATTAACTTAGCAACTGTGTTAGAAACTGTAGCGCCTTTAGCAACCCAAGCTTCAATTTTCACGTTGTCAAGACGAACACGTTCTTCTTGACCAGTAGCCATTGGGTTAAAGAAACCTAGCTTCTCGATGAATTTACCATCACGAGCATTACGGCTGTCTGTAACAACAACTGTGTAGAACGGTGATTTCTTAGAACCACCACGAGATAAACGAATAGTTACCATATCGTCCTCTTTATAAATTAAGTGTGTATTCCGACCTTGCACTGACAAGGCCCCAAAGTGTTCAAATAGCACTCACGAATGAGACGATTCGAAGTCGCGCAATTTTACTCTTATTTTAATTAAATGCAACCTTATTGTGTGTCATGACTACTTTAGTTAACGCTATTTATACTATAACCAATCATTATATTGCTATTACGCCGATTAGGAGCGGATTAGCAAGCATGAGCGGAAACAAAAAAACCCTGCTAGTATTAGCAAGGCTTGGCATAAAACACATATCGAAGGACGAGATTAAACCACGGTGTTAATTAACCAAATGGTCCTTTACCACCGCCCATACCACCCATGCCGCCGCCCATTCCTGGTGGCATCATACCTTTCATTTTACCCATCATTTTCTTCATGCCGCCTTTACCCGACATTTTTTTCATCATTTTCTGCATCTGCGTAAACTGTTTAAGTAGTTTATTCACATCTTGGATCTGGGTACCAGAACCCGTCGCAATACGGCGCTTACGCGAGCCTTTGATGATATCTGGACGTTTACGCTCTGCGGGTGTCATTGAATTAATGATCGCTTCCATACGGTTGGTTAATTTATCATCCATTTGATCTTTAACCGCATCAGGAACCTGGCTCATGCCCGGTAACTTATCCATCATGCTCATCATGCCACCCATGCTTTTCATTTGCACAAGCTGGTCACGGAAATCTTCTAAATCAAAACCTTGACCTTTCTGAACTTTTTTCGCCAGTTTTGCGGCTTTGTCTTTATCTACGTTACGTTCGACTTCTTCGATAAGTGATAGCACATCACCCATGCCCAAAATACGCGATGCGATACGTTCAGGATGGAAAGGTTCTAACGCATCAATTTTTTCGCCCATACCGATAAACTTAATTGGCTTACCGGTGATATGGCGAATAGATAATGCAGCACCACCACGTGCATCGCCATCGGCTTTGGTTAAGATGATACCTGTTAATGGTAACATCTCATTAAATGCTGCGGCTGTGTTTGCCGCATCTTGACCTGTCATGGCATCCACAACAAACAGTGTTTCGACAGGATTAATCGCCGCATGTAGATCTTGAATTTCCTGCATCATGTCAGTATCAACATGTAAACGACCCGCAGTATCGACAATCACCACATCAATAAATGACTTACGTGCGTATGCGATTGCCGCGTTGGCAATATCAACTGGCTTTTGCCCGATATTACTTGGAAAGAATTCAACATCCACTTCTGCAGCTAATGTTTCTAGCTGTTTGATTGCCGCAGGACGGTAAACGTCTGTACTCACAACCAATACTGATTTTTTCTCACGTTCTTTTAAGAACAGTGATAATTTCGCTACCGTGGTAGTTTTACCCGCACCTTGTAAACCAGCCATCATTAATACGGCTGGCGGTTGCGCAGCAAGATTTAATGTTTCGTTAGCATTACCCATTGCCGACTCAAGCTCAGCTTGCACAATCTTAATGAAGGCTTGGCCTGGATTCAGACTCTTAGATACATCTTGGCCTAGGGCATTTTCTTTCACATTTTTAATAAATTCGCGTACGACAGGTAAAGCAACATCCGCTTCGAGTAACGCCATGCGTACTTCACGTAGTGTGTCTTTGACATTATCTTCAGTCAAACGACCACGGCCGCTGACGTTTTTTAGCGTAGCCGATAAGCGATCGGTTAAATTCTCAAACATGACGTTATCCGTTATAAATTAAATTAAATTCAATAATTACTGATGATTATAACCCTATTTAAGGGCAAAAATCACACTCTCAATGTGTTGCTAGGTATTGTTTTATAAAAAAATAATATTTTCCTTTCCAAATAATGCATTTGAATATAGCTCTATAAGGTGAGCAAGCGTATACTGGACTGCATAATTACATATAAATCAACATTAAAGTGAGCCCTATGGAACTGTTTGCTCTTGGCGCTATTATTTTCTATATAGCTGCAATTTATCATTGCATTAAAGCCTTAACTGTAAAACAACAGGCGAGTATACGTACTATTTTCACCTTAGGCGCAGGCGCGACACTTTGCCATCTATTCTGGATGGGCTTTGATATTGTGACGACAGCAGGGATTAACCTAAGCATTGTCAATGTTGCCGCACTCATCAGTTTGCTGATCTCTATTATCATGACCCTGTCGATCAATAAATTTAAGATATTACCTTTATTACCTATCGTGTATGGTTTTTCGATCATTGTCATTACGATAAGCTATTTTCTGCCGACGATTTACATTTCCAATTTAAGTGATAATCCACCACTTGTTGTTCATATTGTCGTGATCCTATTTGCCTATGCGGCTTTCATTGTGGCGAGCTTACTTGCGCTGCAAATGGCTTACTTAGATTATCAACTCAAACACAAACGCCCAATCGCAATGCACCCTGCACTGCCATCGTTAATGACCATAGAAAAACAACTTATCAGGTTATTAAGTCTCGGTTTAGTACTGCTATCCGTGGCAATAGTGACAAGTTTTATCTTTTTTGAAGATACTTTTACCCGCTCTCAAGCACATAAGACCGTTTTATCTATCTTAGCTTGGCTATTTTATTCTGTGTTACTCTGGGGCCACTTTAAACAAGGCTGGCGTAGCAATAAAATTGCTTTTGGTACATTGTTTGGTTCTGTATTACTATCATTAGCCTATTTCGGCTCTCGTTTTGTAAAAGAGATCCTACTTCATTAATACTTAAACATACTTATAACCATCGTATATTACTTACTATACATAAACTTGCGTAATCAAAGGATAACACTTGGACGACATATCAACAGGAACCTTATTCGGTCTCCTGACTATTTTAATCCTCATGTCAGCTTATTTCTCTAGTTCTGAAACAGGCATGATGTCTCTCAATCGTTACAGGCTGAAGCACCTGGTTAAAAATAACCATACGGGTGCGAAACGTGTAGAAAAACTCCTCAACAGACCGGATCGTTTGATTGGTCTTATTCTTATTGGTAACAATCTAGTCAACATCTTGGCTTCTTCCATCGCAACAATTATCGGTATGCGCTTATTTGCAGAAAATGAAGCGCTTGGTTTAGCCGTATCGACAGGTCTGTTAACAATCGTTATCCTTATCTTTGCTGAAGTAACGCCTAAGACCTTAGCCGCACTGCACCCAGAAAAAGTCGCATTTCCAAGCTCATTGTTATTACGCCCAATGCTAACCTTGTTTTATCCATTGGTATGGCTAGTAAACATCATCTCTAATGGCCTATTGCGACTATTGCGCGTGAATATCCATCATAATGACAATGGAGCTCTGAACTCCGAAGAGTTGCGTACCATAGTGCATGAAGCCGGGGCCATGATCCCGCAGCGTCACCAAGATATGCTGATCAGTATTCTTGACCTAGAGAAAGTAACCGTTGATGACATTATGGTGCCTCGTAACGAGATCATTGCGATTGATATCAACGATGATTGGGAGATCCTGTTACGCCAATTACGTAATATTTCACATACCAGGGTATTGCTGTACCGTGACACCATCGATGATGCAGTTGGATTTGTGCATACCCGTGATGCACTACGTCTATTACTCAAAGAACAATTAGATAAAACCACACTGTTACGTGCGGTAAAAGAGCTGTACTTCATTCCAGAGGCGACACCGCTTAATGTGCAGCTATTAAAATTCCAACGTAAAAAAGAGCGTATCGGTTTAATTGTCGATGAATATGGCGACATTCAAGGCTTAGTCACGCTAGAAGACATCTTAGAAGAGATTGTGGGTGACTTTACCACCACGATGGCACCAACGGTGAGTGAAGAGATTGAGCCGCAATCTGACGGTAGCTATATCATTGATGGCACAGCAAACGTGCGTGATATTAATAAAGAAATGAACTGGCACTTTCCAACTAAAGGTCCAAAAACACTCAACGGTTTGATTTTAGAATATTTGGAAGAGATCCCCGAGGCCAATATCAGTTTGATCATTGAAGGGCACCCGTTAGAAGTATTAGAAATTGAAAACAATGTGATCCGACGAGTTCGCGTGCAACCGGTAGAAAAGAATAAAACTCAAATAGCGCATTAACCAAGGCCCTTATTCTTACTTTAAACAAATTGTAGATAATAAAAAAGCACCTAATTTAGGTGCTTTTTTCATTAGTTTTTAAATTAATAAAAATTAATATTTATTTGTTTGCGTTTTTAACTGCGTCTTTCAATGCCTTACCAGCAACGAATGCAGGAATTGTCGCAGCCGAAATTTGAATTTCTTCACCCGTTTGTGGGTTACGGCCAATACGTGCTGAACGTTCGCTTACTTTAAAAGTACCGAAACCAATTAGCTGTACAGCTTCTTTTTCTTTAAGGCTTTCAGTGATTGCACTTAGGATCTCTTCTAGTGCTGCTTTAGCTTGTACTTTCGTTAAATCTGCTTTCGCTGCAACTGCATCGATTAATTGAGTTTTATTCATAAGAATGTCCTTTCTACTATTCAATAACATTAAACTATTAAACACTCTATTCAAAAACACCGTTGACCGCAAAGGATTTATCGCCTTAATTCAGTCAATTGCCGAGAGAATAGTCAACAAATGGGGTGGCGCTCACACTAATCTCACTCTACGTACAAAAAAACATCATAAAATAATCACTGACACCTAACCGAGACAGCCCTAACTACCAGTGTCAGCGGCTGTTTTATGAGTTTGCAATCAATTAATCTAAGGTAATACCAATATTAGAAATACCGCTATTTTTAGCAAACTGGCGAAGCGCCTTAATACTATCAGGTGATTTCTGTACCGTTAATAGATCCAGCACGGCTTGCTGAAATTCAATTTCTGTTTTCATCAGCTCATCAGCGAAAATGATATCCTCGTCAATTTCTTCACCCGCCAACGCTTCTAAATAACTTGCAACAGTACCAATAGAAACTCGCGATGCATTCATTGCCTCGTTCACATCCGGATCGGGGGCAACTACACTATTAAAGGCACTGTTTAAAGTCACACATGCATCCAGTGCAGGGTAAACACCATAAACATCAAATTTGTCTACATTGGGAATAATCGGTTCGAAACGATCAAATTGAATTGTAAAATTAATTTTGCTGTTTTTAACCGTTAATGATTCCCAAAACAGATCTAATGATAAACGGAACTGCTTTGCATTACCTGTTTCACAAGCTTCAGAAAATAATTTGTAATTAGGAAAGCTGCGTTCAGCAAGTGCCGTAATAAAGCTCACTTTCTGCCAAGGTAATAATTTCATTAATTGCTTTTGGTGGTTTTCTTCAAGCACAAAATACCCTCTTCTTTATGGTCTTCATTCTTTCTATAATAGTTAAATATTCTCAACGTCATGAAGATATTTATCTAACGCTATTTATACTCGTTATATTAGTGAGATACAAGACAGACCAAACCAATCATACTAAATCGACGTCAATTCAAACGAAAAAATCAAGATCACAAATTCATTCCTGTAATCTAGTACTTAACATCAAACTTAAGTTCACTCATCCATCATCAAGCAGCATACATCATTCACGGTTCATTACAGCGAATATGGCCTATGGTATTGATGGTTTCGTATTACAAGTATCCGCTAAGTTCTAATCAGCCAGGGAATATAATTAAATTTTATATTGCAGTATATTTAATAGGTTCTTTTTTATTATTAAACCGTAAAATAACGACATCCATATTTTTTATAGACAGTAATGAATACTTACAAACTGCATCGCTACCTTGGCTATTTATTAATATTACCTGTGACGCTATGGGCATTTACCGGCGCATTTTTCTTAATTAAACCCGGTTACAAAAATGCCTATGAGCAATTGCACATAACCAGTTATCCACGCCATGCAACGTTACCACTGTTACCCGAACCTGAATGGCAAGCGATTGCTATTAATCGCAGTATTAACTTACCAAGACGGGATCGCCGTTACCGATACCAAGATAAAACTCATGTTTAATTGGACACGTTTAACCCTACGCCAGCAAGGTGCGGACAGGCGCCGTGATGATCAAAAAATCAGCGAGAAAAGTATAATAAGACCAAATAACGAGTAAAACATACATATAAAAAAGGCAGGTATGTCGTCATACCTGCCTTCTATATCTATTCATTCAAATAGCGTAAATAAAATGACTAAACGCTAGTTAATATTAGCATTAAAATTCTTTTTCAACTTCAGGAGTCTTAATTTCAGGAGTCTTAACTTCAGCCACTTCTTCGTCTTTATCACCCAGTAGATTAGCACGGATCATACCGTCAATTTCTGCAGCAATCTTCGGATTATCAGCAAGGTACTGTGATGCTTTCGCTTTACCTTGACCAATCTTGTCTCCCTTGTATGAGTACCAAGCGCCAGCTTTTTCAATGAGTTTTTCTTTAACACCTAAATCAACTAGCTCACCATTACGGTTGAAGCCTTTGCCGTATAGTATTTGAAATTCAGCTTGTTTAAACGGTGCTGCAATCTTGTTTTTAACCACTTTAACACGTGTTTCATTACCCGTGATCTCGTCGCCATCTTTAACCGAACCAATACGACGGATATCTAAACGTACTGACGCGTAAAATTTAAGGGCGTTACCACCTGTGGTGGTTTCTGGTGAACCAAACATCACACCAATCTTCATACGGATCTGGTTAATGAAGATACACATAGTGTTGCTCGTTTTTAAGTTACCCGTTAATTTACGCATCGCTTGCGACAACATTCGCGCTTGCAGACCCATGTGGTTATCGCCCATGCTGCCTTCAATCTCAGCTTTTGGTGTCAATGCCGCAACCGAGTCAATCACGATAATATCGACTGCACCTGAGCGTGCTAACATGTCAGTAATCTCGAGAGCTTGTTCACCGGTATCTGGTTGCGATATCAATAGTTCATTCACATCAACACCCAGTTTACCCGCATAGAGAGGATCCAGTGCATGCTCAGCATCAATAAACGCGCAAACTTTACCTTCACGTTGTGCAGACGCAATCACTTCTAACGTTAATGTCGTTTTACCACTTGATTCCGGACCATAAATTTCAACGATACGCCCCATCGGTAAGCCACCAACACCCAGCGCAATATCAAGAGAAAGTGAACCTGTAGAAACAGTTTCTACGTCCATGGTACGGTTATCACCTAGCTTCATGATAGAACCTTTACCAAATTGCTTTTCAATTTGTCCAATTGCTGCAGCTAAGGCTTTTTCTTTATTCGCGTCCATTTTATTCCCCTGAGGCATAATCGAGTATTTAATTTAAAGGCATAAGTATACTGTTCGTTCATACAGTATCAAGCAATAAACGCATATTTTTTTAATTATTATGAGTGGTGCATATTTACGTACAAAAAATACAGTCGCCACCTTGCTTTAGCATTGTTATTATAGCTGCAACTATTATTTTCAAACCGAGCCGCTATGCAACCTAATTTTATTGCACCACAAGACTTAACCAATCACACCCCTATGATGCAACAATTCTTTAAGTTAAAAGCTGAGCAACCAGAAATCTTACTCTTTTATCGCATGGGCGATTTTTATGAGTTATTTTATGATGATGCCAAAAAAGCGTCGCAATTATTAGGCATCTCTCTGACCAAGCGTGGTAAGTCAAATGGTAACCCGATCCCAATGGCAGGTATCCCTTACCATTCATTAGAAGGTTATTTAGCAAAGCTAGTACGTTGTGGTGAATCGGTAGCGATCTGTGAACAAATTGGCGATCCGGCGACATCCAAAGGTCCAGTAGAACGTAAAGTGGTCCGTATTGTGACCCCTGGCACGGTCAGTGACGAAGCTTTACTTACCGAACATAATGACAATTTATTAGCCGCATTATTCCAAGATGGTAACACCTTTGGTTATGCCACCCTTGATATGGGTAGCGGCCGTTTTCTGATCAATCAATTTAGCTCAGAGGACACCTTACTTGCAGAGCTGCAACGTACCGATCCCGCAGAGCTGCTGTACTGTGAATCATTGGAATCGGTTCAACATATTAATCACCTTAGAGGTCTACGTCGCCGCCCAGAGTGGGAGTTTGATTTACAAACTGGCCGCAACGTTTTATGTCAGCAATTTGGAACCAAAGATTTAATCGCTTTTGGTGTCGAAAATGCGCCAGTGGCCCTATGTGCTGCAGGTTGCTTAATGCAATACGTGAAAGAAACCCAGCGAACTGCATTGCCGCATATCCGCTCGATCAAGCTTGAACAAACAGAACAAATGGTGGTGATGGATGCGGCAACCCGCCGTAATCTAGAACTCACCCAAAACTTATCCGGTGGTGTTGAGAATACCTTGGCAGAAGTACTTGATCATACTTCAACACCGATGGGCAGCCGGCTATTAAAACGTTGGTTGCATCAACCAATCCGCGATAGCTTGGTGTTACAGCAACGCCAATCCAGTATTCAATCATTACTCGACGTCGGTGCGTTAAACGATCTACAACCAATATTACGCACTATCGGCGATATCGAACGTATCATTGCCCGTTTATCATTACGCTCAGCGCGTCCGCGCGATCTGGTACGGTTACGTAATGCCTTCCAGCAATTACCCGCATTACGCACACTACTGGCAGAACACGATGCCGAACACTTAAGCTCATTACAGCAATTAGCGGGTGAGTTCAGTGAGCTAGAACAGTTACTGACGTTCGCCGTTATCGACAACCCGCCAGTATTAATCCGTGACGGCGGCGTGATAGCGCCCGGTTATAACCAAGAGTTAGATGAATGGCGCGCCCTAAACAAAGGGGCGACGGATTATCTCAAAGCCTTAGAAGAACGCGAAAAACAACAAACCGGTATCCCTACCTTAAAAGTCGGTTATAACCGCGTTCACGGTTACTTCATCGAAGTCAGTCGCCTACAATCAGATCAAGTGCCAGCAACCTACATCCGACGTCAAACGCTGAAAAACACCGAACGTTACATCATTCCAGAGTTGAAAGAACATGAAGATAAAGTACTCAGTAGCCAAAGTAAGTCACTGGCACTAGAGAAACAACTTTATGAACAATTATTAGATAAGTTGTTACCGTATATTCCCGCACTGCAAGACAGCGCAGCCGCATTATCAGAACTAGATGTACTGTGTAACTTTGCAGAACGCGCAGAAACTTTAAACTATTGCCGCCCGACAATTAGTATCAAACCTGGTATCGACATTATCAATGGTCGTCATCCTGTCGTTGAGCAGGTGATGACAGAACCGTTTATTGCCAATCCAGTACAGCTTAACCCTAAGCGGCGCATGTTAATCATTACCGGTCCGAATATGGGCGGTAAATCGACTTATATGCGTCAAACAGCGTTAATCACCCTGATGGCTCATATCGGTAGTTTCGTACCAGCGGAGAAAATGACGACGTCATTAATCGACCGTATTTTCACCCGGATTGGCGCATCCGATGATTTAGCATCAGGTCGCTCTACCTTTATGGTAGAAATGACAGAGACAGCGAACATTTTACATAATGCCACCGCTAATAGCTTGGTATTGATGGATGAAATTGGACGCGGTACCAGTACCTACGACGGTTTATCATTAGCCTGGGCATGTGCTGAATACCTGACCAATAAGATCCAGGCTTATACCCTCTTTGCAACGCACTACTTTGAGCTAACCACGTTAGCAGAGCAGCACTCAAGTCTGGTCAATGTTCACCTCGATGCAGTTGAACACGGTGACTCCATTGTCTTCATGCATAGCGTACAAGACGGTGCTGCAGATCGCAGTTATGGTTTGCAAGTTGCAGCATTAGCAGGTGTGCCCAAACCGGTTATTCATGCGGCTAAAGTGAAGTTGCATGAGTTAGAACGACTCTCACACCAACCGGTGGTGACTGGTAAACGTCCACCATTGGAAGTAACGCCCGTTTCCCATCCTGTGATTGATGATTTGAGCGCCTTGAATATTGATAATATGACGCCACGTGAA
Organism: Moritella yayanosii; assembly: GCF_900465055.1. Taxonomy (NCBI): domain Bacteria; kingdom Pseudomonadati; phylum Pseudomonadota; class Gammaproteobacteria; order Alteromonadales; family Moritellaceae; genus Moritella; species Moritella yayanosii. Next base: position 2,535,649 of record NZ_LS483250.1, read on the forward strand.
GCACTCGAGGTATTGTACCGTTTAAAAGAACAACTTTAATTGCCCTACTAGAGTTATCGCTAGTTTAGTTTAAATAGTGCTCGGTAAATTAAAAAGCCCAAATTATCCAAGTCATGCAAAATGGCGGTTCGCTGGTTTGGGCTTTCTGTTACATAAGTTGCCAGCCTGTGATACGCCCATACTATCAATATGCGCCACCGCGATATATTCCGGTACCGCAGACAAGTGGTACGCTTGCTGTAACCACTGGCTCAAATAGTACACATCATTATCCAGTGTTATAAATTTACTGCTCGTCGCCCCCTGATTAAGCGCTAATTGATACGCATCTGTATAACTAAAACAATCATGTTCAGTTACAATACGGTGCATACATGACTCATTCCCCACGAGACATCAGCAAATTCGTGCTGTTTTAATCGGGTAGCTAGCTGCGATAAATAAACCGCTTGTTCAGCACATGCAGTGTTAAATGATGCGTAAAAAATAGTTTCTTTTTCTAGCCTTGAACCCGATAAGCCATGTATATCGGTTAGCAATACAATAAACTTAGCATCATCAGCAATGGCAGGCAGAGGGTTACTAAAATACTAGAAACGCATGAATAGTAAGACTGATTTTAATAAATCAGCATAACGGCTGAATGAAGTACTAAGCATTAAGACTAGCTTAAATTTAATGACTAACTACTCAATAACTATACTCCCCAGCATATTATAGCCTAAATAACGCTTCAACAGATAAGCCCTGCTGGGCGAGCACCTCCCGTAGTCGTCGCAATGCCTCGACTTGGATTTGCCGAACACGCTCACGGGTTAAGCCTATTTCACGCCCGACATCTTCAAGCGTTGAAGCATCATAACCTAACAACCCAAAGCGCCTAGCCAGCACTTCTCTTTGTTTGGGATTCAGTTCTTCAAGCCAGCGGACGATACTGAATTTAATATCATCATTTTGGGTACGGCTTGCCGGTCCATCGCCTTTTTCATCCGATATAATGTCTAATAATACTTTTTCGGAATCACCACCAATAGGCGTATCAACCGAACTTATCCGCTCATTCAAGCGTAGCATTTTACTGACATCAGCAACCGGTTTATTTAATTTATCCGCAATATCTTCAGCGGTGGGTTCATGATCTAGTTCATGGGCGAGTTCACGCGCAGCACGAAGATAAACATTGAGTTCTTTAACCACATGGATGGGCAAGCGAATGGTTCGGGTTTGGTTCATAATGGCACGTTCAATGGTTTGCCTTATCCACCATGTCGCATAGGTTGAGAAGCGAAAACCACGTTCGGGATCAAATTTCTCTACTGCACGGATCAGACCAAGGTTACCCTCTTCAATCAAGTCTAATAGGGCCAACCCGCGGTTATTATAACGTCTCGCGATTTTAACCACTAAACGCAGATTACTTTCGATCATACGTTTTCTTGAACTGGCATCACCGCGTAATGCACGACGTGCATAAAAAACTTCTTCTTCTGCGGTCAACAATGGTGAAAAACCAATTTCCCCAAGATAAAGCTGCGTTGCATCTAAGCTTTTTGCATCGTTAGGAATGAGGTGTTCATCTTCAAATATTTCCATCCCTGACTGTGCTTTTCTATCGTTGTCAGATACTTTATACTCTGCAACGTTTAACTTATTTTCGTCAGTTATCTTGCTCATTACGTATTGCCTCCTGACCGAAGTAAATAGCTTATTAAGATTAGCCTAATAAACTAATTTCAGTCGAGCTTAACGCTTAGGCAAATAGCGCATGGGGTTAACTGGTTTACCGCGATAACGGATCTCAAAATACAATTCAGCACCTGAGTTCGGGCCAGAATTACCCATGGTTGCGATTTTCTGACCAGCCTTAACCCATTGTTGTTCTTTGACTAATAGCTTTTGGTTGTAGGCATACGCACTTAAGTAATCATCGTTATGTTTGATGATGATCAAGTTACCATAACCACGTAAACCATTACCGGAATAAACCACACGACCATTTTCTGACGCGATGATATTTCGCCCCAATGAACCGGCAATATTGACACCTTGCTGTCCTGATTTACTGGTAGAATAAGTGCGAATTAATTTTCCTGAAGCTGGCCAACTCCATTTCAGTTTATTATTACTCACCATCGCGTTGGGTTTCACTACTTTCACCACAGGCTTAGCGTTCACCGGCGGTTTACTTTTCGTTGGCGGTCTATCGCTTGTTTTCGCAGTAACCGTTGTGATGGTTGCCGGTTTAACTAATGGTTTTAATGGTGCTTTAATGCTGGTTTTAGCGGTACTTTTATTGGCATTACTATTGGTTGTTTTAGCTATTTTCACCGGTGTCGGTTTTTTATAAACTGACGCGGGGATTTTCCCTTTCAGTTTTAATACTTGACCAGGGTAAATTTGATAAGGATCTGGGATCTGATTTAAGGCTGCTAAAAATTTGAAATCTTGATTACTTCGCCAGGCAATTGCATACAAAGTTTCACCTTTTTTAACACGATAACTTGGCGTATTAATATGCGATCGTAGTTCAATTTTATAACCTTGAACACTCGTGACAGGCGCGGGGTTATGATTGGCAATCGTACAACCAACTAACTGTACCAACAGTAAATAACACCCGATGCGGTACCAAAGATTGCACGCGCGTACATGACTTAATAATCTCTTACTGACCATCTCTACACCTGACTCCCTGATCCGCTCTCCTGCGCATTTAATACCGGTAATAGACTCACGCTAATTCGCCTTGAACTAACGGCACAAAGCGTACATGTTCAACATTTTGACTGGTATAGTTATCGCCATTACGGGTAATAACTTGTAATACTTGAGATTCGACACCCAATGGCAGAATAAGTTGCCCACCATCCGTCAACTGCGTTAATAATGCTTGTGGCACCGCAGCAGCTGCAGCGGTTACTATAATCGCATCAAATGGCCCCTTGCTTGGCCAGCCTTGCCAACCATCACCGTATTTCATCATGACATTGTGCAGGTCAAGATTCTTTAACCTACGTTTCGCTTGCCACCGTAATGCTTGGATCCGTTCCACCGAATAAACACGCGGAAAAACCTGCGCTAAAATAGCCGTTTGATAACCCGAACCAGTCCCAATTTCCAGCACCCGTTGTGGATTAGTCTGCATTAACAGTTCCGTCATTCTGGCAACGATGTAAGGCTGTGAGATGGTCTGCCCAGCACCAATTGGCAAGGCCTGGTTGCCCCATGCCTGCAATGCAAACGCTTCCTCAACAAAATAGTCACGTGGCGTATCTTGTATGGCCGTCAATACACTTGGCACACTAATGCCTTGTTGTTCAAGCAACGCTTTTATACGCTGCCCTGCCACCCCAGTATTACCAAGTTTGATCATACGGTTCCTGATTTAAGTTCTTGGTCAAAATGACGAATCACTACTTTTTCTTCAATCAATTCACGTACAATACTTGTCGCAAAACACCCTGATGGCAGATAGAAGCTCACCGTTAAGCTATCTTCAGCTAATTCATAACTGAAGTTTTGTGGCCGCAATATTATCGCTTTACGCTCCTGACGTAGACCTGCGGCAATGAGGCCGTCGAGCAATTCTGGATATTGCGTAATAACGCTGTTTTCAAATGCCAATGCGTCGTTCATCGCACTGCTGTTACCTTTGCCAACTAACGGGGCCGATAGTTGTAGCGCGCCTTGGGCAACACGCTCAATAATGTCGTCAGTTAAGGTTTCTTCCGCAAAGAACGAATTAGACCCCTGTAAAATGAAGCAATCACCTGACATTGCAGTTTGCCATTTATCTTGTTTAATACGTTCACTGACAACTTGGTTGAATATCAAACTGCGTGCAGCTGAAATATAAAAACTACGCTTATTACGATCTTTTACTTTTTCACCCGCAAACATCGCTTGTGCGCGCACAATGTTATTACCGTGTTGACCAAATCGCTGTTCACCGAAATAGTTCGGCACGCCGATGGTTTTAATTTTCTCTAAACGCTCGGCCAATCCATCGGTACTGCTTAGATCCGTTAATTTTAATGTAAATTGGTTACCTTTTAATGCACCAGTACGTAATTTTTTGTTATGACGAACAATTTTTAATACTTTAATTTGCGCGGTTTCAATCACAGAAAAATCAGGGGTTTCTTTACCCGCCATGTGAATACCAAACCATTGTTCCGTGATGGCATGACGGTCTTTAAGCCCTGCATAACTCACATCCTTGCCGGAGACACCTGCCGCTTTGGCTAATGCCCGAGCAACATATTGGGTATTCTCACCGATCTTACGGATAGAGATGAAAATGTGTTCACCTTCACCGGTTAATTCAAAACCCAAGTTTTCAATCACCACAAAGTCGGCAGCTTCCTGCTTGATAAAACCTGTTACGCTAGGTTTGCCATATAGATATTCAAATTCAGGAAGCATTGATCTCTCCGCATTAGGATTAGTTTGCATTAATTGATTTTCACTTATTATGTATTTTTCATTAACAGCACGACAGCTTCGCATGCCACGCCTTCTTTACGGCCAGTAAAGCCGAGTTTTTCGGTGGTGGTTGCTTTCACATTTACGGCTGATAATTCGGTTTCAAGATCGGCACTTAATACGGCGCGCATCGCTTGAATATGCGGCGCAATCTTAGGCGCTTGGGCAATAATGGTGACGTCTAAGTTACCAATGCGATAACCGAGTTCTTTTACTTTACTAAATACGTCACGCAATAAAATACGGCTGTCGATATTTTCAAACTCTGCAGATGTATCAGGGAAGTGGTGACCGATATCGCCAAGTGCTAAAGCACCAAGCAATGCATCGCAGATCGCATGTAAAGCGACATCACCATCAGAATGCGCCAAAAAACCTTGTTCATAAGGGATCGCGACACCATTAATCATCACCGGACCAGCATTACCAAATTTATGTACGTCAAAACCATGGCCAATTCTAAACATTATCTCTCATCCTTATTGCTCTTCGTTCTTATTTTTCGTTAGTAACGCTGCGTTAATTGCTGTAAAAACAGGGTTGCTAACGGCATGTCTTCTGGACGCGTTATTTTAATATTATCCGCGCGACCAATCACCATCTTAGGTGTAAACCCTAATAACTCAATCGCGGATGCTTCATCGGTGATATTGGCTTTGTCTGCTAAGCCTGTCGTTAACGCATTGGTCAGTAACGTCACTGGAAACATCTGTGGCGTTAACGCATGCCACAATAGCTCACGATCGACAGTGGTAATAATATTACCTTGTGCATTTGTACGCTTCATTGTATCGCGAACCTGACATCCAAGAATAGCACCATGTTTAGATGCCAGCGCACCAGCAATGAGACTGTCGATATCAGCATGAGTTAAACATGGGCGGGCAGCATCATGTACCAACACCCAGTTATATGACTGACAGGCCTGCAATCCTGCTAATACCGAATCAGCACGCTCTTTACCACCATCAACGCGGATAATAGCCGGGTCATTGGCAATCGTCAGGTCGGCAAACCAACCATCTTCGGGTCCGAGTGCCACCACAACTTGGGCAATACGAGGGTGGCTTAATAGTGCAGTTAGCGTATGTTCAATAACCGTTTTGTCTTGTAGCATTAAGTATTGTTTGGGAATACTCGCGCCCATGCGAGCGCCTACACCAGCGGCTGGGACCACCGCAATAAATTGTTCAGTCATCTCAGTAGCCTAGTGATCAACATTAATTATACGGTAGAAAGTTTCACCTTCTTTAATCATACCCAGTTCATTACGGGTACGTTCTTCAATCGCGTCGTAGCCATTACGCAGATCTAAGATCTCGTTTTTTAGCGCAGTATTACGTTCGATTAACACTTGATTATTGCTGTACTGGATATTGACTTCACGTTCGATACGCTTGTAGTCCATCACGCCATTATTACCGACAATAAAATGATAGCTCAATAAGCTTAGAATTAAGATTAATACAAAATAAAGCAGGCGCATGACAATCATCCCGTAAATGAATCAGTTATTGTCACATATAATGCAGGAATTGGTTAGCGTATAAATAAAAAAACCCGCTTAAAAGCGGGTTTTTATGCTATTCAGAATTAACAGTTAAGCAAATTAAGCTTGACCCTTAACCTCTTTAAGACCGTGGAAAGGAGCAGCATCACCTAGCGCTTCTTCGATACGGATTAGTTGATTGTACTTAGCAACACGATCAGAACGGCTCATAGAACCTGTTTTGATTTGGCCAGCACATGTACCAACAGCAAGATCAGCAATCGTTGCATCTTCAGTTTCACCAGAACGGTGAGAGATTATAGCTGTAAATCCTGCGTCTTTCGCCATCTTAATTGCCGCTAACGTTTCTGTTAGTGTACCAATTTGGTTAAATTTGATTAAGATTGAGTTAGTGATACCTTCTTTAATACCACGTGCCAAAATCTTAGTGTTCGTAACGAATAAATCATCACCCACTAATTGGATCTTGTCACCCAATAGTTCAGTCTGGTGTTTGAAACCAGCCCAATCAGATTCATCTAGACCATCTTCAATCGATACGATTGGGTATTGGTCAACAAGACCAGCAAGATAATGGTTGAACTCTTCAGCAGTAAATTTCTTACCTTCGCCTTTAAGATCGTAGATACCTTCTTCTTTGTTATAAAACTCAGAAGCAGCACAATCCATAGCCAGTGTAACGTCTTTACCCATTTCATAACCCGCTGCTTTAACCGCTTCTTCAATTGCAGCGAGTGCAGCAGCATTTGATTCTAGGTTAGGCGCGAAACCACCTTCGTCACCAACGGCAGTGCTTAGACCTTTAGACTTAAGTACTTTAGCTAGGTTGTGGAATACTTCAGCACCGATACGTACTGCTTCTCTAAAAGTTTTAGCGCCAACCGGTTGGATCATGAACTCTTGAATGTCGATGTTGTTATCAGCGTGCTCGCCACCGTTGATGATGTTCATCATAGGTAAAGGCATAGAGTATTGACCAGGCGTACCGTTTAACTCAGCAATGTGAGCGTATAGTGGTAAACCTTTTGCAGATGCAGCCGCTTTAGCGTTAGCCAAAGACACAGCAAGGATAGCGTTAGCACCGAATTGAGCTTTGTTTTCAGTGCCGTCTAGATCGATCATGATTTGGTCGATTGCAGCTTGATCAGTTGCATCTTTTCCCATTAGCGCTTCAGCGATAGGGCCATTGATTGCAGCGACAGCTTTAAGCACACCTTTACCTAAAAAGCGCGTTTTGTCGCCATCACGTAATTCAAGTGCTTCGCGTGAACCCGTAGAAGCGCCAGATGGAGCAGGTGCCATACCGATGAAACCACCGTCTAGGTGAACTTCAGCTTCAACAGTAGGATTACCACGTGAATCCATGATTTCGCGACCAATAATTTTAACGATCTTAGACATTTTTATTTCCTTAACTATTAAAAATTTAAGTATGCCGCGTTACCACGGCACTAATATTAAAATCTCTGATTAGCTAGTTGATGATTTTTTATTTTCACCAGCTGCCTTAATGAACCCTTCAAATAATGCATGACCATCACGTGGTGTTGAGGTGAATTCCGGGTGAAATTGCGCAGCAATAAACCAAGGATGATTCGGATTCTCAATAATTTCGACTAATTTCTTGTCAGCAGATAAACCCGTTACTTCAAGGCCTGCTTTTTCGATTTTAGCGAGAAGGTTGTTGTTAACTTCATAACGGTGACGATGACGTTCTTTAATCGTCGCACTACCGTACATTTCTCTTACTTTACTCCCCGCTTTCAGATGACACAGTTGTGCTCCTAAACGCATAGTACCACCCATATCTGAGCTACCAGTACGTTCTTCAACCTTACCCGTATCATCAGTCCACTCGGTAATTAAGCCAACTACCGGGAATTTAGTCTCAGGGTTAAATTCTGTTGAATGAGCGCCTTCTAGGCCTACAACATTACGTGCAAATTCGATTAACGCTACTTGCATACCAAGACAGATACCGAAGTAAGGTACGTTATTCTCACGTGCATATTGTGCAGCAAGGATCTTGCCTTCAATACCACGTTCACCAAAACCGCCTGGTACTAAAATACCGTCTACTGTTTTCAGTATATCGGTGCCTCGAACTTCAAGATCTTGCGAGTCGATGTATTTGATCTTCACACTTAGACGGTTTTTCAGACCACCGTGCTTAAGTGCTTCGTTTACTGATTTATAAGCATCGGGTAGTTCGATATATTTACCGACCATACCAATCACGATTTCATCAGTTGGATTCGCTTCTTCAAAAATAACCTGTTCCCATTCAGCGAGATCCGCTTCAGGTGCAGTGATACCAAAACGGTTAACCACAAGTTCATCTAAACCTTGTGCTTTTAATAGCGCCGGAATTTTATAAATACTGTCCACATCTTTCAGTGAGATCACGGCTTTTTCTTCTACGTTACAGAATAACGAGATTTTAGCGCGTTCGTTCGCTGGTACATTACGATCAGAACGACAAATTAGGATGTCAGGCTGAATACCAATTGAACGTAACTCTTTCACTGAATGCTGTGTTGGTTTTGTTTTAACTTCACCAGCAGCCGCTAAATAAGGTACTAATGTTAGATGCATAAACATGGTGTGATCACGACCCAGTTGCACACCCATTTGACGTAATGCTTCTAGGAACGGTTGTGATTCAATATCACCTACCGTACCGCCCACTTCTACTACTGCAATATCAAAGCCTTCACAGCCCGCAATAACGCGTTCTTTGATCTCATTAGTAATATGTGGAATAACCTGAATGGTTGCACCTAAGTAATCACCACGGCGCTCTTTGGCCAGCACAGATGAATATACTTTACCCGTCGTAAAGTTATTACGTTTAGTCATGTGAGTACGAATAAAGCGCTCATAATGACCTAGATCTAGATCGGTCTCAGCACCATCGTCCGTTACGAATACTTCACCATGTTGAATCGGGCTCATTGTACCCGGATCAATGTTAATGTAAGGGTCTAGTTTCATCATTGTGACTTTTAAGCCACGTGCTTCTAAAATAGCTGCTAATGATGCTGCCGCAATACCTTTACCTAATGAGGATACTACCCCACCAGTAACAAAAACGTACTTAGTTGTCATACATAACCTGAAGTTGTTAGGGATTAATGTGTATTATTGAATATATACCAGAAGGGTCGACATTATAAACAAATCCCCCTCATCCCACAATGTTGACAAGTATAGCATTGCCGTTTTTGTATAACTGTGCGGTAGATCATATGTTGTAATTTTATTTCACTTTCTGCCATAGTGATTCCATTTCACTTATAGAACAATCACTTAGTGACTTACCATTCTGTAATGCAAGTACTTCTACCTGCCTAAATCTTTTTTCAAACTTTTCATTTGCCTTACGAAGTGCTTGCTCAGGATCGTGTTTTAGATGGCGCGTCACATTCACCACCGAGAACAATAGATCACCTAACTCTTCTTCAAGTTTGTCATCATCAATGACCGCCGCATCGGCTTCCGATACGACCTCGTCAATCTCTTCGTAAACCTTTGATAATGCTTGCTTGTAACCATTAAAATCAAAGTTCACCGTGGCGGCACGCTGCTGTATTTTCGCGGCGCGAACTAGAGCCGGAAAGACATTAGGAATGTTGTCTAATACACTGTGTGGAACTGCGCTTTTATGATTTTTTAAGCGCTCTTGAGATTTTTGTTTTTCCCATGCAACTATAATTTCAGATTTAGATTGTAGTTTTATTTCACCAAAAATAGATGGGTGACGCCGGATTATTTTTGCTGCAAGCTGTTGAATAACGTCATCAAAGCTGAATAATGCTTGCTCCTGTCCTAATTGGGTATAATAGAGTACGTGATAAAGCAGATCGCCAATTTCACCTTCCAGACCTTTAATGTCATTACTTTCAATGCTATCAATCACTTCATATGCTTCTTCTAACGTAAATTTAGCTATCGAGGCAAAGTTTTGCTGTAGGTTCCAAGGACATCCTGTATCTGGATCACGTAATTGTTCAACCATATGGCGTAAATCATTAATCGTGTACTTTTCTTTCAAAATAAATCCTATTAATTCAATTGTTCAATAAAATCCCGAGATCTTGACCCATTAGCTAAAATGCAGCCATAAACTGAGACTAAATGATTTATCAGTGAGTATATAATGATATGCATTACGTTTGGAGGGGAAGGACTAAATGAACAGAGTTGGATTAATGACGCGCTATAAGTCATCTGCAGAGAACTTATAGCGCGTTAGGAGACAATTAAGCCGTCATTTTTTTACTTAAATCGACCTCATCGAACGATTGTGGTTGCAGGTATTTACTTAAATCAATCTCATCGAGTTGTTCAGGCGGCAGATATTTTTGGGCATATTTAATATGGGTGCCGCTTTGTAAAAACAGCCTAAATAACGCGATATCTAAATGTTGATCCAAGGCCATCTTATACATGATATCCACGGCAACGCTGACCGGTTTGGCTTTCTTATAAGGACGGTCCGACGCCGTCAGCGCTTCGAATATATCCGCAATCACCAAGATACGCTCAGGAATAGAAAGATCATCGCCAGTCAGTTTACGCGGGTAACCCGTACCGTTTAATGTTTCATGGTGGGTTGAAGCATACCGTGGGACACGACTTAGTTCTGGCGGAAATGGCAGGTTTTCTAACATCTTAATCGTACTAATCATGTGTTCGTTGATCTTATATCTGTCTTCCGCCGTTAACGTACCGCGACTAATGGTTAAATTATAGACTTCACCTAGGTTATATTGATGCTCTGGCACGTCCATTTTAATACCAAATTTAGGATCAAACTCCACTTTGCGATCTCGCTTAATAATATGCTCAGCTTTGTCTGTCAGTAATTTTTCAATCACCGGTAATGGGGCATTCAACGACTCTTTTTTCACCCGTTCTTCAACCGAAGAAAGGCCTAAATTATCATCGAAATGACGTAACCATGTTTGTTCTGATAAAACCTTCACCCGGGCAATTTTATCCTCACTCATAAACTCGCCGCCAACATTCGATGCCGCAATAAACGCAAAATCATCGATCAGTTTTTGCTGCTTGGCCTTAAGCTCAGCATCGATCGTACTTTTATGCGCTGGTAAGACGATTTGTTTTTTTAACGCGGCGATTTCAGCATCACGCCACAACACTTCAAACCGCGTTCTAACTTCGTGAATACGGTTGTAATTTGCCTCTAACTTAGTGCCCTTATCGACAATATATTCAGGGGTCGTGATCTTGCCACAATCATGCAGCCAAGCTGCAATTCTAAATTCACGTTTCTCATCCGCGTTGGCAAATTTAAAATCTTTAAATAACGCGGAATCACATTGTTCAACCACATCAGCCAACATCATGCCAAGCTCTGGCACACGATTACAATGACCAGCCGTGTACTTCGATTTATCATCAATCGCTTGCGCAATAAGCTTAATAAACGCTTCTAAGAATTCATCCTGTGCAGTTTCATATTGTTGTAAGTCTTTGGACATCTCCAGCATCGCTTCAGATAACTCCCAGATTTCTTTTATTGGCGTATCCACTAATTGCACTTCACCATACTGCCGTTCTTGTACTTTTCTCGTTTCAACGCGTAATTGTCGGATCGGTCTTACAATGGGCGCGCCAAACCACCAAGCTAAAGGCAACATCAATAAAATGAACATAACGGTCACTAAAATAGCGATTGTTAGCTGCTCATTGACCTTCTTGTAAATCACTTTTTTGGGGATGACAACCGCGAAGAACTCTTCCGATTGAGAGCCAACCTTAACAGCACTGATATAAACTAAACTTTCCTGCCCATCGATAACACGCTCAAGAATTTGATCATGATTACCTTGTGATCCCGTTAGCGATACTAAGTCTTGATAAGGCACCATCATATTGTCGTGTATAACGTTATCCCCAAGCCATTTACTCGCCAGTGCAGCGCGTTGGGCATCACTAATATTTTCAATTGCAGCATTAATGATGGGAATAAGGCCGTGATGCTCTGCTTTCAACAAGATGTAAAACGCGGAAGAAAATTGTTCGGCCAGATCGGCAATATCATTATGCAATTTAAGGTTTTTATAGAAGTATTGCGATAATCCCGACATGAGTACCGGTTTAACATCCAGTAATGCGTCTGTGTCCCCCTCCGAAACAGACTTAAATGCTGCATTTAGATCCGCAAATTCAATCAACTCAATGTCAGGGAAATCTTGACGTAATTTTTCTATAATAGACCAGCCCGATAAGATAGCCACTTTCTGTCCAGTCAATTCGGCATAATTATCAATATCCGCATTACTCGCACGCGTCACTAAGGCAAAATTAAAATCATAAATAGGATCACTATATACACCTGAATATTTATTATTCTGATTTTTCTGTAACGAATGCAATCCATCGAGAGAACCATTGTTATACTTATCGATTAACTCGAACCAAGAAAAACCATTAATAAACTCAAAATCAATGCCCGTCATGTCCTCAATCAACAGCAGTATATCGACAGCATACCCTTGCGGTTTTCCGGATAAAGAAAAATCCAACGGCGCCTTGTCATTTTGATTGGAAATCTTTATTTTAGCGGTGTTGCTGATCGTGCTACGCTGCAGCGCTGTTAACGCCAACATAGCCGATTCGGGGATAACAGTGTGCTTCGCCGCTTGGCGACTTGACGATATCACTTCACCCGATCTTGTATATAGATAAGACTCAATTTCACTCGCATCATCAAAATCGAATGAATTATTCGACAATTTTTGGCTGATAGAAGACAGCACAATATCAATACCTAGGATGCTGTTATGAGCTGGGTTGTGCTGATGATTATGGTTATCTTTAAATTTAAGTGAATAAGTTTGACCCGTTATTTTTAAATGTTGAAATAAATAGGGTTTAGTTTTAAATACCGTGTCGGTATTCGCAGCCTCATACCAAGGCCTTTCGGTTGGGAAATAGTTACTTTGGGTCGTATTCATCTCTCGTAATATAAATTCACTATCGTAATAATAAGTTTCACGTATTCGATTCTGCCGATCACCCGTTATCTTGATAACAACCCAGCGATCATCGTTATTCGCAGCAATCTTTTCCCGTACAATTGGCGATGATTCAAGGTTGATCAATTGATAAAAATTCTCATTTTCTGAGCCAATATAGATACTGTAAAATAATTTATTTTCGGTCATAATAGTAGCAAAAATAGTACGCAGGTCTTGCTCATTCGATTGAATATCAAAAATATGGCTAATAGAAACCAATAAGCGCACCGTATTAGAAGCATCTCGTTCTAAGGTTTGTATATATGCGGATAAATCGGAAGATGCCTTAGATAAACTTTGCATGGTGTGTTCCACCGCCATTTTTTTACTGAAATGGTATTGTAAAGACACGGCTATCAAGCCTGTAATGAGGGTCGCAATTACAAACATGGTACCAACGGTAAAGCGAATTGAAAATGTCTTTCGTTTCATTAATATTCGTCCTTGAATTTAATTACTTCATGCGGAGCTAACGTATAAAGATCAATTAATAGGTTAGTCTAAATAAATTAAACACACAGACATATTGTTGAATATAATGATAAAAATAAAGAAAATCAAAGGTGTGTCGAATGACACATTGATAAAAATTGACTGGGTCGTCAGTTCTAAACGAATAGATATTTATAATGCCGAGTTAGAATAGTTTTTTGCTATAAGCGATTGAACATTTCAATAAAATCGAAAGAGAGTAAATATTGGCATTTACTCTCTTTTATATACCTAAACTACTTCAAAGTGCTCGCTCTAAGGCTTGCGTCTTTATTTTAAACGCCTCGCGTAAATAACACCTTTCACTTGGCTCATACGGTTAATTAAATGGGTTAAGGTATCAATATTATATAACTCGATATTGATTTCGAGTGTCGCCGTCTGTTGCTTAGCATCAGTACGGGTGTTCATACCCACAACGTGAATACGATCATTGGCAAAAATAGTCGTTAAATCACGTAACAGGCCACTGCGATCACTGGCATGCACCACCAACGTAACACCGTAACCACCACTAAAATCACCACCCCAAACCGCATCGATAATACGTTCCGGTTGGCGGTTACTTAAATCGGCATACTGTAAACAGCCATTGCGATGGATCGAAATACCACGGCCTTGGGTGATATAACCGACAATGTCATCGCCTGGGATAGGCTGACAACAGTTAGCAATATGGGTCATCAAGTTACCCATGCCTTCCACCACGATATGGTCTTTGCTGTGTTTTTTCTTCGGCTGATTTTGCGATTTTAGGACTTGTTGGTCAACAAGCTCGAGTGCAAGCTTATCTTCCTCTTCGGCACTGGGTTGTAATAACAACACTTTAATATGGTTAATAACTTGGTTAAGACGTGCGTCACCACTGCCCACTTGGGCTAATAAATCATCGATAGTATTGGCATTAAAACGTTCGAACGCACAACTCGCATCGGACAAGTGTAAGCCCAGTTTGTGTAACTCACCTTCCAACATATCTTTACCTGCCGCGACATTCTTATCGCGGTCAAGACGCTTAAAGTAAGTATTGATCTTAGCGCGGGCACGCGCAGATTTTACATAACCTAAGTTTGGTAATAACCAATCACGACTTGGGCTGGGATTTTTCTGAGTGATGATCTCAATCTGATCGCCCGTTTGCAATTCATACGTGAACGGCACAATACGACCGCTGATCTTGGCACCAATACAGCGATGACCCACCATGCTATGTACATAATAAGCAAAATCAAGCGGCGTTGAACCCTGTGGCATATCAACCACATCCCCTTTTGGGGTGAACACATAGACACGATCATCGAATACCTGACTGCGTAACTCATCAACTAAGCTACCGCTTTCTGCCATATCATCTTGCCATGCTAATAATTTACGTAACCAAGCAATTTTCTCTTCGTAGCTGCCTTTTTTGGTGGTATCAGCGCCTTCTTTGTAACGCCAATGTGCAGCGACGCCTAATTCAGCATCGTCGTGCATTTGCTTGGTACGGATCTGTACTTCAACCGCTTTACTTTCATCGCCTACTACGACAACAGTATGGATAGACTGATAACCATTGGCTTTTGGATTTGCTACATAATCATCAAATTCACTGGGAATAGGACGGAATAAATTATGGATCACACCCAACGCGGCATAACAATCCTGTAATTCATCCGCGATCACACGCACTGCGCGCACGTCATAGAGATCGGCGAAATCCAAGTTTTTCTTCTGCATCTTTTTCCAGATACTGTAGATATGCTTGGGACGACCGTAAACTTCGACTTTACCGCCAGCCGCTTCAACACCCGTTTTAACTTGCGCAACAAAGCGGTCGATAAATTCTTCACGATCGAGACGACGCTCAAGTAACAGCTTGGCAATTTGTTTGTAGGTATCAGGGTGAGAATAACGGAATGACAGATCTTCCAGTTCCCACTTAAGCTGACCGATACCTAAACGGTTAGCCAACGGCGAGTAGATATCTGCGATTTCTTTTGCTGCCAGTACGCGTTCTTCTTCAGATGCATTTTTTACCTGACGAAGATGACAAATACGCTCTGCTAATTTGATCACAATCGCACGCACATCGTCCACAATCGCCATTAACATGCGGCGTAAATTATCGATTTGTGCTTCAGATGGTTTTTTTGATTTTTCTTGCAGTGTACGGATCGCATCCATTTCGACAACCGCAACTAATAGGGGTAATAACTTGCTACCAAATAACGCTTCAATTTCGTCATTATCATATAATTTGGCATCAAAAAATGGATATAACAGGGCCACCTTTAAGGTCTCCATGTCCATATCCATGGTCATTAATATTTCGATCATTTCCACCCCGTAAGCAAGCAACGGGAAACGGAAATCAGCTTCATCCTCGCAGGATTCGGCGGCTTCTTTTAATGCTAGTTGAGAATATAACTCAAATAATTCATCTTGCTCTGTCGAGGTGAGTGCTAGCGAAGACGTCCAAGTCTTCGCATCAAAGTCTTCTGGGTTGGTCAAATGAGAATCACGTACCGCAACCATGTCTTAATTCCTAACAAAATAAAGCCAAAATACACGCGCTAAACACGTTCAAATAACGCCATTGATTCAACGTGTCCTGTCTGTGGGAACATATCAATCATACCAAGACGTGTTAATTTATAATGCTTTTCCATCAACAACTTCGAGTCTCGCGCTAATGTCGCAGGATTGCAAGATACATAGACAATTTTTTTCACTTTAAGTTTATGTAAATATTGCACTGTTTCAGCAGCACCTGCTCGAGCAGGATCTAATAATACTTTATCGAAACTGGTTTTTGCCCAAGGTAATTTAGAAAAATCTGCAGATAAGTCGGCTTGATAGAATTGCGCATTAGCAACATTATTGGCTATCGCATTCGCTTGCGCTTGACGCACCATCCCATCAACACCTTCAACACCAACAACCGAATGGCATAAACGTGCCAGCGGTAAGCTGAAGTTACCACCACCGCAAAACAGATCTAATACGCTGTCTTCCGGGGTTAATTCCAACCAATCTATCGCTTGTTTTACCATCTGGTTATTCACCATAGGGTTAACCTGAATGAAGTTACCCGCGGTAAAACTGAGCTTAAATTCACCATCAGCCAATTTATACCATGCTGCGGGGGTCTCTGGGGTTAATTTAACCACTGATTCAGGTTCAGGTTCAGGTTGCAGATAAATACTCAACTGATGTTCACTGGCAAAGGCTTGCAGTAAATATTGATCTTTATCTTTTAACGGTTTCAAGATACGGAATAAGCAAATAACGCCCGAATCTACCGACAACAGCTCGATATGACCTAAATCACGACGTACTGTAAGCCTAGCAAGTAATTGGCGTAGTGGTTGGATCAATACTGACAAGGCTGGCTCTAATACTAGGCACTCGTTAATCGCAACCAGAGATTTACTGTGTCGCTCACGGAAACCAAAGACTAATTGCTTGGCCTTGCGGTCAAACATCACACTTAAACGTGCAGTACGACGATATTGCCAAGGTTGCGATAAAATCGGCTCGGCAATATTAATATCATCATTTTTACTGACGTGTTGCAATAGACTAAACAACGCAGTTTGTTTATAATCAGCCTGAACTTCGCTATCGAGTATTTGCAAACTACAGCCGCCACACGTTGCATAATGCGGACACGCTGGTTCAATTCGTCGTGCTGATGGGGTTAATATTTTTCTTAACGTCGCTTTTGCGTATTGCTTTTTTTGCTCAATAATATTCACTGATACTCGTTCAGCAGGTAGTGCACCAGCAACAAATACCACTTTGCCATCAAGACGCCCCAAACCTAGACCTTGGTGATCTAGCTTCTCAATAGTGATCTCGACCGCTTTATTCGTAATTTTTTGTACTTTTTTTGCTTTATAAATTTGCGCCATATTGATATACAACTATTGCCTATGTCATCATTAGGGTATTATTCTAACCTGCTTTCCCGCTTTATACTTTAAATAACTTCGTAGATGGCATTAAACCCGATACCAATAAGATGACTTTATGACTAAATACGGACTTCGTGCCAAAGTAATGGCCCTGACGATTTTACCGACAGTTTTGATCGGTACACTATTAGCCAGCTATTTCACTTTTAACCGCTATCAGCAACTAGAAACAGTGCTTATTGAACAGGGCATCAATATCATAGAACCACTGGCTATCGCGAGTGAGTACGGCATGTTACAAAACAGCCGAGAATCACTGAAAAAACTGCTCGGTTTAACCCACCGAAAATTTGCGCCGACGATTAAAAGTATCGCCATTTTTGATAGCAATAATAAGCTGTTTGTAACCAGTAATTATCACCGTAATTTTTCCGTGCTCAAGAATCCCGATAACAGCAAGTTACCGGAAACGACCCACGTCGAAGTACTTGATGATTACATCATCCTACGTTCCCCCATTATTTCCGAAATTGACTATCACAGTTTCCCATTAAACTTAGAAAACCCGGAGCAGATCCTCGGTTATTTATCTATCCAGCTGATACGTGACAAAGCGATATTACTGCAATACCGTGATACCACGGTCGCGGTATTTATTGTGTTACTGGGCTTCTTCACCGCGCTAATTTTCTCTTGGCAACTGGTTAAAAATGTAACCCAACCCATTACTGACATGGTGACAGTGGTCGATCGGATCAGAGAAGGTCGACTCGATGCCCGAGTCACAGGGGATCACACAGGTGAATTAGCACTGCTCAAGAATGGTATTAATTCGATGGCCAAATCGCTCTCCGCTTATCATGAAGAGATGCAACAAAATATTGATCAAGCGACCTCTGATTTACGGGAAACTTTAGAACAGATTGAGATCCAAAATATTGAATTGGATATGGCAAAAAAACGCGCGCAAGCAGCGGCACGGGTAAAATCTGAATTCTTGGCCAATATGAGTCATGAGTTAAGAACCCCGCTTAACGGGGTGATCGGTTTCTCACGCCAGTTATTAAAAACATCGCTGAGCCCGAATCAAACCGATTACTTACAGACCATTGAGAAATCAGCCAATAATTTACTGAGTATCATTAATGATATTCTTGATTTCTCTAAACTTGAAGCGGGTAAACTCACGTTAGAGCAAATTCCATTCAACCTACGCGACACCATTGAAGAAGCCGCAATCTTATTAGCCCCAACCGTGCATGATAAAGGCCTAGAATTATCACTACATGTTGATAAGAATGTACCCGATGGCATTATTGGCGACCCATTCCGTTTCCAGCAAGTGATCACCAACCTGCTGGGCAATGCGATCAAGTTTACTGAACACGGTAACATTGATATTCATATCGAATTACTGGAATGGACAGGTAATAGTGTCACCATCCAAACCAATATCCGTGATACCGGCATTGGTATTTCGGAACAACAACAAGCACAATTATTTCAGGCCTTTAACCAAGCTGACACCAGTATTTCAAGGCGTTATGGCGGTACCGGTTTAGGTCTGGTTATTACCCAACGTTTGGTTGAATTTATGGGCGGCGAGATCACGCTCGATTCTGACTTAGGCCAAGGGTCTAACTTCAAATTTTCTCTAAAATTCAAAATAACCGCTAACTCATTGTCAGAACCACTGCCAATAAGTAATTTTAAAGGTAAACAGGTATTATTGTACGAAGTCGATAGCTACTCAGCACGCTCGTTAATTTCACTGCTTAATAGCTGGGATCTGGACGTATTACATTGTGCTAATGAGGCTGAATGGCAGCACTATATCAATCAACCTTACTACTGTGTTGTTATTGCGCAAAATGATGAAAGCAACTTGACCCCTATGTATGACAAAATGAGTCAGTGTCATGACATTAATGCCGCTGTCGTGGTATTAATTAATTCCTCTGATCCTTGCTTACAAGAAGAAATCATTCGCGTGGGGGCAAGACATTGCCTGACTAAACCGTGTAATCATCGTAAATTAGTGAATGCATTAGCTTATTTAGAAAAACCTGATGAACAACCAATGCCACAACTGAAGATTGAGAAACCGAAAGCCAAAGTTGATCTGTCTATTTTAGCGGTTGACGATAATCCTGCAAACCTAAAACTGATTAGCGCGATGTTGGCCGATTCGGTGACTAAGATTGAAATTTGTAGCAATGGTGCGAAAGCCGTGGCTAAAGCCAATGAAATGGATTTTGATATTATCTTTATGGATATCCAAATGCCAATAATGGATGGTATCAGTGCCTGCAAAGCCATTCGTTCCGGCACGCGTAATCAATCGACGCCAATTATTGCCGTTACAGCACATGCAATGAGTGGTGAACGAGATCGTCTACTCAGTAAAGGCATGGATGATTACTTAACCAAACCGCTTGATGAATCCATTCTAAAACGTATCTTACAACAATGGAGCAGCTTGTCGCATGATAACACCGCTGTGAAAAATCATATTTTAAATTGGCCACTGACCTTGCAACGATCTATGGGTAAAGAAGACCTTGCAGTAGACATGTTAGAAATGTTTATCAATAGTCTCCCTGACATCAGCGAACACCTTGAACTGGCACTTGCACGTCGTTTATCACGCTCAGAATTTAAGCAGATAATCCATAAATTCCATGGGGGTGCGGCATGCTGTGGGGTATTACCAATTCAGAATTTAGCCGATCAGATTGAACGCGGATTACGCAAGGGTGCAGAAATTGAAGAAGTAGAACCCGAGATCTTTGAACTGCAAGAAGCCATTGAAACCGTGATTAAGGAAGCTCAGCCGTACTTGCCGAATTAGTGTATTGATTCACGAGTCAGTCTAAACAAACGAAAAAGGAGCCATCGGCTCCTTTTTTATGCTGATGGCATGCCATACGAATACCGTACAACATTCCTAGCGCGTGATAGGTTTAGCTATTATTACGCGCTTCTTGCATGATAACTTGCATGTCTTTTACCGCTTTACCTAAACCATCAAATGCCGCACGGGCTATAATTGCATGGCCGATATTCAATTCATAAATTTCTGGAATAGCCGCAATCGGTTGCACGTTATGGTAATGCAAACCATGACCCGCGTTTACTTTCAATCCGGCGTTATGCGCATAACTCACGCCAGCTGCGATCTTCTTCAATTCAGCTTGTTGTTCGCCTTCAGACTCTGCATCGGCATAAGCACCGGTATGCACTTCAATGTATGGTGCGCCACTAGCAACCGCAGCATCAATTTGTTCTTTATCGGCATCAATAAATAGCGAGACTAAAATACCGGCTTCGCTTAAACGTTTAACCGCTTGGGTGATCTTATCTTGTTGACCAAGTACATCTAAACCACCTTCAGTCGTCAGCTCTTCACGTTTTTCAGGCACTAAACAAACAAACTCAGGTTTGATCTCACAGGCAATATCGAGCATTTCAGCCGTCACCGCCATTTCTAGGTTCATGCGAGTTTGAATAGTTTCTTTCAATACACGTACATCACGATCTTGAATATGACGACGATCTTCACGTAAATGCACCGTAATACCGTCTGCGCCATTTAATTCAGCGACAGCTGCAGCATGTACAGGATCAGGGTAAGTCGTGCCGCGTGCTTGGCGTAGGGTTGCGATATGGTCAATGTTGACACCTAAAAAGATCTTATTCACGTTTCATTCCCTTATTGATAAATAGTTCTCTGCTTTTCAGCGGCTTGTTAATAAATGGCTATCTGCTTTTCATGGTTTATTTAATACATAGTGATCCGCTTTTCATGGCTTATTAATGAATAGTTCTCTTCTTTTAATCAGCGGCTTATTAATAAACAGTTCTCTGCTTTTCAGCGGCTTGTTGCCCAAATAGGGTAACAACATTTGCCGACAAAAGCGTTTGGCCGCGGCTAAATTCTCTTGGTTAAATTGTCGTTGCTCAAAGGCGAGCAAGTCTTTACCTAAAAATGAGCTATCCACTGCCACTTTATAAATAGATGGCACAATCCCAACATGTGGTACGTATTTATACATACGGTTAGGGTACACAGCATCCATGGTATCAGCACAATAGCTTAACGCACCAATGTAACCTAAACATTGCATTAAATTAAATTCAAATTCACGCAATAACGGTTCAAGGGGTTGTTGTTTGGCTAACGCTAATAATGCATTTTGATAATGGGAGAATAGTTCAGGATTCGCTTGTTCACTGGCGAGTAAGCGATAGAGTAATTCATTGAGATAAAAGCTAGCATAGAGATGCCGACCGGAGAGCGGTAATGAATTAGATACCGCCTCAACCTGACGCATGGATTTTAATCCACCTTTGCCGGCATAGGCGATATTGAGTAAGGTAAACGGCTGTAAAATTGCACTTTGACTGTTTTTACGCCCTCGCCCTGCTCGTCCCACTAACGAAATTTTACCATCGTTAATGGTAAAGAAGTCGATGAGTAAACTCGACTCCTTAAAAGGTCGACGATGCAGTACAAAAGCGTTTTGTAAGTCCATGCAATAACGCTATTTACACTTCATCTCCGTAACCTAAGCTACGAAGTGCACGTTCATCATCTGCCCAACCAGATTTCACTTTCACCCAACATTCTAAGAATACTTTATTATCAAACAAAGTTTCCATATCACGTCGTGCTTCTGTACCAATGACTTTTAATTTCGAGCCTTTGTTACCAATAACCATACGTTTTTGAGTATCACGCTCAACTAAAATTAACGCATTGATATGGTACGTACCATTTTCACTGACTTTAAACTGCTCGATCTCAACGGTGGTTGAGTAAGGCAATTCTTGACCGGTGAAACGCATCAGTTTTTCACGAATGATTTCAGATGCCATGAAACGTGAAGAACGATCGGTAATATAATCTTCAGGGAAGTAAAAATCACCTTCTTGTAACTGCTGCGAACAAATACCACGTAGCATGTCTACATTGGTCCCTTTCGTTGCAGAGATAGGGATAATTTCGGTAAAGTTAAACTTCGCCGCCAATACCTGCAGATGCGGCATTAGTTCTCGTGCTTTATCTTTGATCGCATCGGTTTTATTAATGGCCAAGTAAATTGGGCAGTTTATATCACGTAGCTTATTGAGTACCATCTCATCATCGTCGGTCCAACGGGTTCCATCAACAACAAAGATTACGGCATCAACATTCATATCTTTTAATGAACTGCTTGCAGCACGGTTCATTAAACGGTTGATTGCACGTTTTTCATCTATGTGTAGACCCGGTGTATCAATATACACAGTCTGACGATTGCCTTCAGTATCAATACCGAGAATACGGTGACGAGTCGTTTGTGGTTTACGCGAGGTAATACTTACCTTTTGTCCCAAAATACGGTTTAGTAACGTTGATTTACCTACGTTAGGACGACCAACGATAGCAATAAAACCGCTATAAGTCATATCACTCATTGTATTTGCTCCAATGCTTTTTGAGCTGCTTCTTGTTCTGCTTTACGACGACTAGTACCTTTACCTTCAACAGGGTGATCTAGGCCTTCAATAACGCAATGAATAGTGAACTCTTGATTATGAGCTTCACCTCTAACTTCCACCACTTGATAAAGTGGAAGTGGTTGCTTACGTCCTTGCAGCCATTCTTGTAATTGTGTTTTCGCGTCTTTCTGACCGATACCAGGTTCAATCGTGGCTAAACGTGATGCATACCAAGCCAGCACACGTTCACGCGTTTTCTCCATATCACTATCCAGATACATAGCACCAATCAGGGCTTCAACTGTATCAGCGAGAATAGATTCACGACGGAAGCCGCCGCTTTTTAATTCACCAGGTCCCAAGATCAAACATTCACTTAGTTCAAACTCACGAGCGATCTCAGCGAGCGTTAACCCTTTCACTAAGGTTGCACGCATCCGGCTTAAATCGCCTTCTGGCACCTCAGGAAACTGACGGAATAATGCATCTGAGATGATAAAACCAAGTACCGAATCGCCTAAAAATTCAAGACGTTCGTTATGTTTATAATAAGCACTACGATGCGTCAGCGCTTGTTGCAGTAGGCCAGCGTCTTGATACTGATAACCTAATACTGTTTGTAATCTTTCTAATATAATTGTCATAATTATTTTAACTTGCCAATACGACTAAAGCGTATACCTGTTGGGATCCAACCAGGTAATAAAGAATCTGGGTCGCGTTCAAATTCGAAACTAGTCCAAATGAACACAGCCTTACCAACTAAATTTGCTTCTGGAACAAAACCCCAAAAACGGCTATCAGCACTATTATCGCGGTTATCACCCATCATGAAGTAATGACCATCCGGTACCACCCATTCGTATTGACGGGTTGGCGGATTATCTTGCTGATAAAAATCACGCGCTAAGTCAGGACGGCTAGGGTTAATTAAAATGTTGTGTTTAACATCCCCTAGTTGCTCTGTATATTGCTGTAATTCAACCATTTGATCTTTAAATTTGCCAATTTCGACTAAACTAAGATCGAGTTTTTTAAACCCTGCGCAGTTTGTTCCGCTGCATGCTTGTTGAATGAAAACCTGCTTTCCACGATAGGCAATACGATCACCTGGTAACCCGATAACACGTTTGATATAATCGACAGTCGGTTGTGGCGGGTATTTAAATACCGCTACATCACCGCGTTCAGGCTTACCTGTTTCGATAAGTGTAGAACGTAATACTGGGTCTTTAACGCCATAACTAAATTTTTCAACCAAGATGAAGTCGCCAACCAGTAGTGTTGGCATCATAGATCCGGATGGAATTTGAAATGGTTCATATATAAATGAACGTAAAATCATTACCGCGGCAATCACTGGAAAGATCGATTTTGCATTTTCAACAATAAACGATTCTTGCCCTAATTTTGCAATAGCATCCGCTGGTAATTCCGCTTGAGATTGAGCAAACGCGACTTTTTCAGCGCGGGCTTTTTCCCAAATCAGTTTATCTAACGCCCAAATAATACCGCTAACGAAAGTAACCAGTACCAATATCAATGAAAAATAGGTTGCCATTTATCTAGTCCTTTCCGATATGCAACACAGCTAAGAAGGCTTCTTGCGGTACTTCAACATTACCGATTTGCTTCATGCGTTTCTTACCGTCTTTCTGCTTCTGGAGCAGTTTTTTCTTACGGCTAATATCACCGCCATAACACTTGGCGATCACATTTTTACGCATTTGTTTAACGGTACTACGGGCAATCACTTGTGAACCAATAACCGCCTGAATAGCAATGTTAAACATTTGACGAGGAATAAGTTCCTTCATCTTTTCAACCAATAAACGACCACGATTCATCGAGTTTTCACGATGCGTGATCATCGCTAATGCATCAACACGATCGTTGTTAATCAATACATCAACACGTACCATATCAGCAGGACTAAAGTGGATGAACGAGTAATCCAGTGACGCATAACCACGGCTTGTCGATTTCAAACGGTCAAAGAAGTCCATCACTACTTCACCCATCGGGATCTCGTAAGTTAATGCCACTTGCTTACCGTGATAATCCATCTTCGTTTGTACACCACGCTTGGCAATACAAAGGGTAATTACATTACCGAGGTATTCTTGTGGTACGAGGATGTTACATTCTGCAATGGGTTCGCGGATCTCTTCAATATCATTGATTGCCGGTAATTTAGCTGGGCTATCGACGTAAAGAACTTCACCTTTTTTGGTTTCAACTTCGTAAACAACCGTTGGTGCTGTGGTGATCAATTCAAGATCGTATTCACGCTCTAGACGCTCTTGAACAATTTCCATGTGTAATAAACCTAAGAAACCACAACGGAAACCAAAACCAAGTGCGGTTGAGCTCTCTGGTTCGTAGAATAAAGACGCATCGTTTAGACTTAATTTACCCAGTGCATCACGGAACGCTTCATAATCGTCAGAGCTAATTGGGAACATGCCCGCATAAACCTGAGGTTTTACTTTACTAAAACCCGGTACTGGCGCATCCGCAGGGTTGCGGGTCGATGTTAGCGTATCACCAACCGGTGCCCCTAAAATATCTTTAATACCACAAATAACAAAACCTACTTCACCACAGTGAAGCACGCTAGTATCAGTCTGTTTTGGTGTAAAGATACCGACTTTGTCAACTAGGTGTGATTGACCTGTAGACATCACCGTGAGCTTATCGCCTTTGCGTAATACACCATTGCTAATACGTACTAGCGATACCACACCCTGGTAGTTATCAAACCATGAATCGATGATCAGGGCTTGCAGTGGTGCGTCTTCCGAACCTTTTGATGGACACGGAATATCTCTGACAATTGTTTCAAGTACGTCTTCGATACCGACACCCGTCTTTGCAGAGCAACGCGTTGCTTCCATTGCATCAATACCGATGATGTCTTCGATTTCTTCGGCTACGCGATCAGGATCGGCAGCGGGTAAATCGATTTTATTGATGATTGGCACAACTTCCAAGTCCATTTCCATCGCGGTATAACAGTTTGCGAGTGTTTGTGCTTCTACGCCCTGACCAGCGTCGACAACAAGTAAAGCACCCTCACAAGCTGCTAATGAGCGAGAAACCTCATAGCTGAAGTCCACGTGTCCTGGTGTATCAATAAAGTTAAGTTGGTAAGTTTCACCATCTTTGGCTTTATAGTTCAGGGTCACACTTTGCGCTTTAATTGTAATGCCACGCTCGCGCTCAATATCCATTGAGTCAAGAACCTGTGCACCCATTTCACGGTCCGATAAACCACCACAAAATGAGATCAAACGATCTGATAACGTTGATTTACCGTGATCGATATGAGCAATAATTGAAAAATTACGAATGTATTTCATGAGTTAGATAATATCCAATACTTAGTAGATATGACACTTAATGAGGCAGATTTTAACGGATTTAAGGGATGACTGCTATCTTTCAATTGCTTTTAATCAGCGCGCCATTGCCCTATCACTTCCGATTGGGCCACGACACCTAGCATTTTAGGTTTAAAATCAAAGCGTTGATCAAATATAACGCTTAATCTGCGCGTGCAACTAAAACCAACATAACCGCCAACAAAAGCCGCGAGAATAACCAAGCCTTCCCCTTCAAATTGGAAAACTTGGGATAAATATTGCCCCAGACCCAGTGACAGTAAAATTGTCGCTAATGGCAGTAAGTAAACCAGCATTGCACTGGTGACTAAATTCTTTTCACGTAAACCAATTTCGATCTTATCACCGGCAACAACATCTGCTGTTTTAGTGACGGTAAAACGATGAGTCCGATGGGGGAATGCTTTGGCGACCATGCCAGTGCCGCAGTTATCGCTGGCATGACAATGATTACAAGCAGATTGACTCTCGCACTGTACCGAAACCTGATCACCCATTACACTTTTAACGATAGCTGTTTCAATAATCATGCGGGTAACACCTTGTTTAAAACAATCGAGACCGACTAACACGATACCTGTGTTATATCGTTAAGCCTACCTCGATCGTGAGGATAAATTAGTTATCAAGATTTCGAACAACGGCGTCAGCAATTTTTTTAGCTGTCATACTCGGCACTTCGCCGACGACGACTATCTCAATATCATCTGTGATCTTAGATTGTAAACTAATTTGTCCCGATACACCTAATCCTTGGCTTAAACTACCGGCTTTCGCATCGGTATTGACGTAGATTGAGATATCGACAAGTCCATCAGAAAATTGCATGTAATCAATTGTCTGACCAATACCAACGATCTGGTGTTTATTACTCACAATCTGTTTAAATCCATCAGGCATCCAAGCGGCTTTCCATTCCGATTTAGTCGGTTCCGGCAGTAATGCTTGTGTTTGTACTGCGGATAACACTGGGGGTAGTTTTACCGAGTTAAGTTGCTCTAACCAAGGCGTCACATCAGGGAATTGATATAACGAAATCGCCATCACTTGGAACACCACTTCACCACTGTCTTTGATCATATCAATACGCAGCGGCAGATTGGTGGTTACATCAATCCAAATTAAATACCCAAAGCGGTATTTATCGTTTGGAACCACCCGCACAACTTGGCTTAAACGCCCTGTGACGCGCGATTTACCACCGACATAAATCGCTTGATATAAGCTGTCATCAAGTGTCAGTTCAGTCGCCATTAAATTGAACAACAGTCCCGGAATTGCCGCTGATGATAACGAATAACCTGGCTGTTCGGCTTCAAAAAAACTAGTGATGTCACCACGACGTAAGTATTCACGAGGATTGCCATTTAACGATAATAGATGGCCCACAGAAACATCATCAATCATCCCGTGACTGTAACGCATCGGGGTAATTCTTCCGCGTTCAATCTCGACATAAGACAAATCATAATTTAACTGTTTAAACGCCGTTTTCATGTTATCTAACAAGGCATTCGCAGACAATTGCGGCGGCGCGGCTACAGTATTCTCAGTATTACTATTTACCACCCGGTGATCGCCTAACGTAACTTCACTCCACGCGACAGGGGTAAAGAGTGCAGACAATAAGATCCACAAACCAACACTTTTTTTGAACATTACTGGCTCACTATTATTGCTGGATGCGTTTTTGTAATTGATGATCAAGCACAAATGCATTAATGCGGCGTACTTGCTCGACTTTTTCTTCATCGGTAAATTCAGGCGGTACTTGATACATATCAGGCGACTCAATACTCAAACTGACGGGCGAGGCAATACCAGCAAACGGCATCACATTCAGTGCTGGCCCAAGTCCAGTTATCGGCGCGTCGGTATTACTGTATTGCACACCTGTAATCACCATTAATGCCACTGACGCCGCGATGGCGAATTGGCCACCGGTTTTAAGCCAAGGCTGAATTACTTTTTGATAGAAAGAGCTATCGTTGGCACTTTCTTTTGGCATTGTCAGTGCTGGTTCTTCAGCAATAGCCGCGGTGATAGCACGGGTTAGATCTAAACTAACCGTTGCAGGTGTTTCACCACGCATCACATCACCAATCATGTGGTAATGCTGCCAACTTGAAGCTAATGCTTCATCTTTACCCAATTCATCAAGTAGTGCAGCATCAATACTTTCATTATCTACTAAGGAGGATAATCGTTCTTTTTCTATCATAATTAATACCTAAATTTACTCATCCGTAATCGTGTTTAACTTACTGTTGAAGTAACGGTTTCAATTTTACTTCAATCGCTTCACGTGCTCTAAAAATACGTGAGCGAACAGTACCCACTGGGCAGCTCATGACAATACTAATATCGTCGTAGCTCATGCCTTCCATTTCACGTAGTGTTATCGCGGTACGTAATTCATCAGGTAACGCGTCAATAACTGAAAAAATAACCGCTTTCATTTCTTCTGCTAAAATTATCCGTTCTGGTGTTGATGACTCACGCATGCCATCGTTACCTTCGTAAAACTCCGCATCTGCGGCATCAATATCGTTAGCCGGTGGTCGTCTACTTTGCGCAATTAAATAGTTCTTAGCGGTATTACTGGCAATACGGTATAGCCAAGTATAAAACGCACTATCACCTCTAAAATTCGGCAACGCGCGATACGCTTTAATAAACACTTCCTGAGTCACATCGGCAACGTCGCCACTGGCGGAAACGTAACGTGAGATCAGGTTCGCCACTTTTTGTTGGTATTTAGTCACCAATAAATTAAATGCGGCCTTGTCACCGCCTTGAACTCGCTCAACTAATTGCAAGTCCGTCTCTTTTGCACTCATTAGTAACTCATACCCTCTTATTATTCTGATGACACTAGTATTACTAATGCGTATTTTTCAGACTACGTTATATAAATAAAGTTCGTTTTAACGCCAAATAAAGTGCGCCATTAGGTCAATTAAATCAAAATAAGGTCAAATAAATCAAAATACCTTTTTATTGCCCGAGATTTAAAGCTTATAATACCCAACTTAAAGTTATATCTTGCAGTAACTTGGGGATAGACATAACAGCATACTACAAATCGAGTGGAAACTATGAGCACAAATGCGGAATACCAAAGCGATGTACTGATTATCGGCAGTGGTGCCGCAGGACTCTCATTGGCCCTAAAACTCGCTGACCAAGCTAAAGTGATGGTACTCAGTAAAAGCAGCTTAACAGAAGGTTCAACCCTCTATGCACAAGGCGGTATCGCAGCCGTTTTTGATGAAGCAGATAGTATAGAAGGCCATGTTGCCGATACGCTTATCGCCGGTGCTGGCTTATGTGATGAAGATACCGTTAACTTTACGGCCAGCAGTGCCGCCGCCAGCTTAAACTGGTTAATCGACAAAGGCGCACCGTTTGATCAGGTCGCTGACGATAATGGTGAACAGCACTATCACCTTACCAAAGAAGGGGGTCACAGTCACCGCCGCATTCTGCATGCCGCCGATGCCACAGGTAAAGCAGTGCAAACCACGTTAATCGATAATGTCAGCCAACATCCAAATATTACCTTAATGGAACGCTTTAACGCGGTGGATCTTATTTCCACCAAGCAACTTAACCAAGCAACCAACCGTATTGTTGGCGCTTATGTGTGGAATCGTGACGCCGAAAAAGTAGAAGTGATTAAAGCCCGCTTTGTTATCTTAGCAACAGGCGGTGCCAGTAAAGTGTATCTATATACCACTAACCCCGATGTCTCGAGTGGTGACGGTATTGCCATGGCATGGCGCGCAGGTTGCCGTGTAGCCAATATGGAATTCAATCAATTTCATCCGACTTGTTTATTCCACCCGGAGGCGAAGAACTTCTTATTAACTGAAGCATTACGTGGTGAAGGCGCGTATTTGCGTCATGCCGATGGCACCCGCTTTATGCCTAGCTTCGATGAACGAGCAGAATTAGCACCGCGTGATATTGTTGCCCGTGCTATCGACTTTGAAATGAAACGTCTGGGTAGTGACTGTGTGTATTTAGATATCAGCCACAAACCGGCCGAATTTATTATTCGCCATTTTCCAACTATTTATGAGCGTTGCTTGAAGTTAGGCATTGATATCACCACAGATCCAATCCCAGCGGTACCAGCGGCCCATTATACTTGTGGCGGTGTGATGACTGACTTAACTGGTCAAACGGATATACGTGGCTTATACGCGATTGGTGAAGTGGCTTATACCGGTTTACACGGTGCTAACCGTTTAGCCAGTAATTCATTATTAGAATGCATTGTGTTTGCCCACGCTGCGGCAGAAAACATCTTATCGAAACTACACAACAAACCTAAAGATTACCGTATTCCAGCATGGGACGAGAGCAAAGTAACAGACTCAGATGAAGAAGTGATAATTCAACATAACTGGCATGAACTGCGGTTATTCATGTGGGATTACGTCGGTATTGTCAGAACGACCAAGCGTCTAGAGCGTGCCCAACGCCGGGTTAATCTGTTGCAACAAGAAATTGATGAGTACTACAGTAACTTCCGCGTCAGTAACAACTTATTGGAATTAAGAAACCTGGTGACGGTGGCTGATTTAATTATCCGTTGCGCACTCGAACGCAAAGAAAGTCGCGGTTTACACTACACGCTTGACTACCCAGAGCAGTTTGACGAACCACAGCCAACTATCCTACAGCCTAAGGTATAGTGTGTTCGTCATTCGCCGTAAATCGCAAATAAAACACCCAAAAGCAGCGACTCAGCTGCTTTTTTTTATCATGCCGCTACTTTAATATTTTAATGGTGCGCACGAGACGACGGTAATCAGCATCGTCGATGGCATCTCGCATTATGTATAACGACTGAGTTTGTCCCTGATTTAGGCTGGTATAACTTAACTGGATAAAAAGATCGGCACTGCGAGAATCTTTGCTGAATGCAAATAACTCACCACCCGCGTCAAACTGGATGTAACCATTGGTGAAATAAACAAAACAGGGACGGCGTAGCCAATGTTGCCAACAGTGATAACTACACAAGGCAATAATGACTACGGTATAACCCAATTGTAATGCGACAAGGGTCAGCCAATCTAATAACAAACCAAGCACTAAGCTGTGTATTGTAATACACAGCAACAACCAGTATTTAGATGGGCGTAACGTGACGCTACACTTTAACTCTTGAGACAATTTTATCCATCATATAGGCTAACTCTGGGTCTCCACACTTTTTATGACCCATTGCCCAAGCAAATAACTCGGGATCTTCGCCTGTTAACAAGCGTTGGAAAATAAATTTATCTTCATCTGATAAATCATCATAAGCTTCATCCACAAACGGACGAAATAATACATCTAATTCCAGCATGCCACGGCGACATGCCCAACGTAAACGCGACTTTGAATCTAACTTAGTCATTTTTTCCCTTATCCTAACTGTCCATAGGATTATTCTATCACAAAAATAAACAAGATCTTCTAAAGACAAATGCTTGCGTTCACTCTACCATAGAGAAAACTAGCCAGAGAAGAGTAAACAATGACCCAATTTAATAAACTGACCCTAGCATCAACAGATGCATTACCAAATGTGATCGTAAGCGAGTTATCACACTGGGGATTAATGACTGCAACAGGTGAGCAGCGTTTAAGTTATTTACAAGGCCAATTGACTTGTGATCTGGTAGGCTTAGAAGATCAACAAACAACTTGGGGTGGTCATTGCAATCCAAAAGGCAAACTGTGGTCAACCTTCCAAGTCGCTAAAAAAGGCGATTCGTTTTATTTCATCATGCGTAAAGACGCACTGGCGATCACCCTGCCGGAACTAAAAAAATACGCGGTATTCTCAAAAATAGAACTGACCGACGCCTCTGCATTTTGTAACCTCTATGGTATCGCAGGCGCACAAGCTGAACAGTGGTTGAATAAGACCTTCGCGATTACTCTTGGCGAAGAAGCGGTCACTCATTTACCGAATGGTTTTGTGATGCGACTTATTGGCGATACCCCACGCTTCTTAATATTGTTACAAAAAAGCGATGCGTCATTACAACAGATCAGCCAACATTTGGCCGAAGCCGCAACCGACGACGGTTCATTCTGGGATGCACTGGATATCCTCGCAGCAGCACCGATTGTGAGCGCAGCAATGAGCAGCGTGCAGATCCCACAAGCATTCAACCTACAAGCCTATGATGGTATTAGCTTTAAGAAAGGTTGCTACACAGGACAAGAAACGGTCGCTCGTGCTAAATACCGTGGCACTAATAAACGTGCAATGGCGATCTTAACCGGAGCTACTGCAACTGAAGTAAACAGTGGTGACAGTATCGAATTGCAACTGGGTGAAAACTGGCGTAGTAGCGGTAAAGTAAACTTAAGCTACCGTTATAGCGATGGCGTACAGCTGATCTCGAGTGTTATGCCAAATAACCTTGAAGCAGATAGCGTGTTTAAAATTACCGATAACGAATCCACATTAGCCTTCATGCCATTACCGTATTCGTTAGTAGAAGCAGATTAATACCCGTTATAAAACGAGGTGAAAATGCTCACCTCGTTCCTTTCATAAGTTCCCACAGAATAGTAATGCCCTTAAACTAACCATAATCGGCCTTATTACTTATCGAAGAAATACACCAAAATTATAGACCAAAACTACTTATACTTTCATAAATACTAATTTGTCTAATATTATTCGATAAGTATCAATAGCAACGATCCCGCATTAAATTAGCTCCACAGGATAGGGTCGATAAAATCACTGCCCAGGTAATTTAATTACTATCCAAGAGTTACTCATATTGAAAATTATTGACAATGTTAAATAGTACATGTCAATATAGTAAGGTAACTTACTATATTGACATGTACTATTTAACCGTTAACCAAACGCTTTCATTAGCAATGTAAAATAGGTGAATAATAATTATGACTAACAAGGATACCGTATGAAAATGTTAAAAATTGGTAATAGTCATCTTATAGTCACTCCTCAAGGCTTAGGCTGTATGGGGATGTCAGAATTTTACGGTCAAAGCGATGATGACCACAATAAACAACTATTGCAGAGTGCAGTGTCTTCTGGGGTGAATTTCTTTGATACTGCCGATATCTACGGTTATGGCCGTAATGAAATATTACTGGGGGAATTTATCGCAGCGCTCCCCGACCGCACACAAATTGTGGTCGCCACCAAGTGCGGCATTATTCGTGACGAACACGACGTACAAAAACGCGGTGTAGATAATAGTCGTGAATATATTTTTGCATGCTGCGAGGCCAGTATTGCACGTCTAAATACCACCATAGATCTCTATTATTTACATCGTGTGATTGATAATCCAGACGCGATTTTCGTCGCAATGTCGGCCATGGCATCATTACTAAAAGCCGGTAAGATTAAAGCCGTTGGACTCTCTGAAGCCAACGCAGAGTATATTCGCTACGCCCACCAATGTTTATTGGATATAACACAAGGTAAACATGGGATCAGTGCCGTTCAATCAGAATACTCATTACTTAGCCGTGGAGTAGAAAGCGATGGGGTCCTCGATGCATGTAGTGAGTTAGGAATTACATTTGTTGCATATAGCCCGATCAGCCGCGGATTATTAAGTGGTGAATTAAGCACCCTTGATAAATTAGACCAGGATGATTTTCGCCGTACACTGCCTCGATTTAGTGATGAAAATCTGAGTCATAATAACAAATTAACGACCGCATTAACTCAATTAGCACAAACCAAATCCTGTACTCTCGCACAACTCGCTCTCGCTTGGTTAATGCATCAGTCCCCTGCGGTGATCCCCATACCGGGAACCAAACAACAAAAGTATTTACAGCAAAATATCAATGCGATGAAGGTAACGCTTAACGCTGACGAGATGGATCTACTGAACTCATTGAGTGCTAATTTTAAAGTGCAAGGGACTCGCTATACCGAACAAGCCATGCGCAGCTATGCCCTCAACGAATAATGATTAAATATACTAACGATAACATGGCCACTATATTCTCCATCTATATAGTTAATTGACATATAATAAGGTCATATACAATATAAGACGTCATATATTAGGACATGATAATGGATAACAAGAACGGATTAATGAGCCCCAAGTATGTAACGCTATGTAAAGAAGCTAAAAAAAGAGGCATGGATAGTGAAGCGATTGCTTTACTGGGTCAATTTTTTACCCTTAGCGCCGCATTAACAGATATGTGCGTTAATAATCTTAATCAATTTGAGTTACTTGAAGGTCGTTTTGTTTCAATGCTGATGATTAATGATAAAGAGTCTGCAGCACCACACGAGATCTCAACCTTAACCGGTTTAACCAGAGCATCAATCACCTCAACGATTGACTCTCTTGAAAAACGTGATTTCGCAGTACGAGAAGCATCAAGAACAGACCGACGTTCACTGACGGTTAAGTTAACCGCAGAAGGTAAAGCAACTTTAGATCAAACAGTCACATCTCAGCTTAACTGGTTAGCAGGATTGACGAGCTCATTAGATGAAGATGAAAAAGCCGCATTCAAATCAATCCTAACAAAGATAAGTAATAACATGTAAACGGGCTAGGCGTGAAAGACCGTCTATCCACGATAAAATCGTGGTACCCATCCATCAAACCAGCACACTATCAGTCAACATATTAAGATCTACGCGTACATAGGGATACCCACGCCATAACACTAGACTTTACAAATCACGATGGCAATAGTCACAAACATATAATATGTCGACATACTATATGTTGACGTATTATACGTTGACATATAGTACGGGTAGATTAAATCTCAAATGGATATTAGGGGAATATAATGAACAACACAGAAACGAACAGTTCTTTTGAAACATCGAACTTAAAAATGTGGCTATCAATCATCATATTAGCGATCGCAACATTTACTATTGTTACCGCAGAACTCGCTCCCATTGGCCTGCTAACACCAATGGCAGAGGGACTACAACAATCAGAATCAATGATTGGACTCACAGTGACATTTTATGCATGGATAGGGGCAATAAGCGCACTTTTATCTTCTGCATTTTTGGGGAACCTACCGAAAAAAACATTACTTATCACACTGATGTTTATTTTGTTTATTTCAAATATCTTATGTGCGATGACGACTGACTATTACTTTTTCGTCGCAGCAAGAGTCATTGGCGCTCTTGCTCATGGTGCATTTTGGGCTATGATAGGCGCGCTTGCTATGTCTCTGGTGCCCGCCCGTCATGTTGGACTCGCCACATCTATTGTTTTTGGTGGTGTGTCAGCAGCGAGTGTTTTCGGTATCCCAATTGCTAACGTTATCGGCGCTAATTTAAGCTGGCAAATGGCTTTTTGGATAATATCTGCTTTAAGTGTGTTCTCACTTTTGGGGATATTATTGTTAGTACCGAACATTAAATCACAGCATGCTATCGGCATTACAGTATTAAAAGATGTTATTCGCAACCCAATATTATCTAAGATTTATATTGCGACATTATTGGCAATTACAGCGCATTTTAGCGCGTTCACTTTTATTGAACCCTACTTACATACGTCAAAGGCGATTAGCGATAACTTCATTTCCATCGCACTGTTTACATTCGGTTTTGCGGGATTAATGGGTAACTTTATTACTGGCATGTTCATTGACCGATATCTTAAACCATTAATCTTATTAT
The DNA here is from genome assembly GCF_900465055.1 of Moritella yayanosii. Taxonomy (NCBI): domain Bacteria; kingdom Pseudomonadati; phylum Pseudomonadota; class Gammaproteobacteria; order Alteromonadales; family Moritellaceae; genus Moritella; species Moritella yayanosii. The sequence continues at coordinate 2,571,657 of NZ_LS483250.1, forward strand.
CCGTTGCCATTGTGGCCGTAAGCTTGCTTATTCTCGGTATTTTTTCTAGCTCACTTAATCAAACCGCTATTTTTGCGTTAATTATATTTTGGGGCATATCCGTTTCTGGCATTTTTGTTGGCTTCCAAACTTGGGTGTTACGCATTGCCCAAGATGATGCATTTCCAGCCTCTGCCATATATGTCGCCATATTCAACAGTGCGATAGGTACAGGCGCGCTATTTGGCGCATGGATAATGGCCAACTTTGATTTCACTGTATTAATGAGTTTCTCTGGTACTGCTATCGCAATATCCCTCTTTATGATTTCAATCATTCCAAGTGAGATCAATGATGCCCCTTCACAACTAGTGGGAGATAACCGATGAGTGCACACACAACCGATATATCAGAGTACGGTAAAGAGATCATGAATACCTTGCAGCCTGGCCTTGCGGATCAAGTCATCTCAAAGTTAGGTGAATTAGATGATGAGCTTCCCAAGCTAATTGTTAATTATGCTTTTGCAGATGTCGTGGGCAGACCAGGGCTTGATATTAAAACACGAGAAATGCTCACCGTGGCCTCTTTAATCACCTCGGGTAATGCTCAGCCACAGCTTGAATTGCATATGAGAGCGTCTTTGAATGTCGGGGTGACAGAGAAAGAGTTACTTGAAATAGTCATACAGATGGCCATTTATGCCGGAGTGCCTGCCTGTATGAATGCAATAACGGCTTATCGAAATGCCGTGACAACATTTAATAAATCAAATAAGTAACGGGGGATGATGCGAACTTTCCAATAGAAAGCCGCCGAAAAACATACGCTTAATATAAAAGCCCTGTGAGATTACTCTCACAGGGCTTTTATATTCATTAATTAAAGCATCATTATTGATGCCACTAATTAGCTATTTGCTTGTGGACGCATTGCCGGGAATAAGATAACGTCACGGATAGTATGTGTATTCGTAAACAACATAGCTAAACGGTCGATACCAATACCTTGACCCGCTGTAGGTGGTAAGCCGTACTCTAGTGCAGTGATGTAATCAGCATCGTAGTACATTGCTTCATCATCACCCGCATCTTTAGCGTTAACTTGTGCTTTGAAACGTGCATCTTGGTCTTCAGCATCGTTAAGCTCAGAGAAACCATTCGCAACTTCACGGCCACCGATAAAGAACTCAAAACGATCAGTGAAGAATGGGTTGTCATCGCTACGACGTGCGAGTGGCGAGATGTCTGCTGGGTAGCCAGTAATGAATGTTGGCTGAATCAGTTGTGATTCAGCTGTTTCACCAAAGATCTCTTCCAGTAATTGACCACAAGTCCAGAATTTCTCTATCTTCATGTTCAGTGATTTAGCAATAGAAACCATTAACTCACGATCTTGAACACCTTCATTAGTCAGTGCTTGGATCACTGCGTGCTCTGAGTTGTAATGTTTGATTGCGTCTAACATGCTCATGCGCGTATATTTGCCGCCGAACTCAACCATGTGGTCGCCGTAAGGCATAGCTGTCGCGCCTAATACCTCAACCGCTACCGTACTTAACATTTCTTCAGTGAAATCCATCAGATCGTTATAGTCGGCATAAGCTTGATAGAATTCCATCATGGTGAATTCGGGATTATGACGCGGTGATAGACCTTCGTTACGGAAGTTACGATTAATTTCAAATACCCGATCAAAACCACCAACCACTAAACGCTTAAGGTATAATTCAGGTGCTACACGCAGATACATAGCTTGATCAAGCGCGTTATGATGGGTGATAAATGGACGCGCAGTCGCACCACCCGGGATCACGTGCATCATTGGTGTTTCAACTTCCATGAAACCTTTCGATACCATAAAGTTACGGATGGCTGTTACTAACTTAGAACGGATAATGAAGGCATTACGCGATTTTTCATTTACGATCAGATCAACATAACGTTGACGGTAACGCATTTCTTGGTCAATTAACCCGTGGAATTTTTCTGGTAATGGACGCAAAGCTTTAGTTAATAACTTATATTCCGTCATTTCAACGTAAAGATCGCCTTTACCTGATTTGTTTAGTGCGCCAGTAATACCGACTATATCACCAATATCTAGCCCACCAAGCTCTGCTTTTTGGGCTTTTTGCACGTCTTTAGCAGCATAGGCTTGAATACGGCCTGCGCTATCTTGGATAGCAAGGAAAGGACCACGTTTCGCCATGATACGGCCCGCGATGCTTACTATGTGTTGCATTTCAACTAATTCTTCTTTGCTTTTATCGCCAAATTCAGCCTGTAAATCTGCCGACTTATGTTTTACGCGGAAGTCATTAGGGTGGCCATTTGCTTTACAGTTGGTGCGGATATGATCTAATTTCGCGCGACGTTCTGCAATCAGTTTGTTTTCATCTTGTAACTGTTCAGTCATTGTTTAACCCTATTTTTTACAGGCCTGATTTCAGGCTGGCTTCAATAAATTTGTCTAAATCACCGTCTAAAACGGCTTGTGTATTGCGTGTTTCAACACCAGTACGTAAATCTTTTATGCGTGAGTCATCCAGTACGTATGAACGGATCTGACTGCCCCAACCGATATCTGATTTCGCATCTTCGGCGATTTGTTTTTCCGCGTTTTGCTTTTGCATTTCATGATCAAACAATTTTGCCCGCATTTGTTTCATCGCCGCATCTTTATTCTTATGTTGCGAGCGATCACTTTGGCATTGTACAACAAGATTCGTGGGTAAGTGAGTAATACGTACGGCAGATTCCGTGGTATTTACGTGCTGACCACCCGCGCCCGAAGCACGGTAAACGTCAATACGTAAATCAGATGGATTCAAATCAATCTCGATGCTGTCATCAATTTCTGGATATACAAATATCGATGCAAACGAAGTATGACGACGGCCACTTGAATCAAACGGTGATTTACGCACTAAACGGTGCACACCGGTTTCGGTACGTAACCAACCATAAGCATATTCACCACCCAAACGGATAGTCGCGCCTTTGATCCCGGCTACATCGCCAGATGATACTTCGATCAGCTCAACTTTAAATTTGTGTGCCTCACCCCATCGTAAGAACATACGTAATAGCATGTTTGCCCAATCTTGTGCTTCGGTACCACCAGAGCCAGATTGGATATCAAGATAGCAATCATTTGCATCATGTTTACCAGAAAACATACGACGAAACTCAAGTTTAGCCAGTTGTGCTTCTAAATCGATAATTTCATGTTGTGCTTCAGCAAATGTTTCTTCGTCTTCAGCTTCAACTGCCAGTTCAACCAAGCCTTCAACGTCATCACAACCCGTGCCGAGATCATCAATCGTTTTGACGATCAATTCTAACGACGCGCGTTCTTTACCTAATTCTTGGGCGTATTTAGGATTATTCCATACTTCCGATGACTCTAATTCCGCAGTTACCTCTTCTAGACGCTCTTTACTTGCATCGTAGTCAAAGGTACCCCCGAAGCAGCTCAGCGCGTTCGCCTAGCTCCTTTAATTTATTCAGTACTGGATTTACTTCAAACATGATTCTGCTCTACTTTAGTGGTACTCAACATTATGCATGCGAATATCGATATGTTCATCAGCATTCAGCTAAGTGTATAGTGCTAACTATGGGATTTTATACAACAACAAATTTTACCGAATTCGCTCGCGGATATACAGAGGAAGATTAAAAAAACAGCAAATTAATCGATAATATAAGAAAATAAATAGGCATACATAAAAACAGAGGAACATATAGCGCAGTAACATAGCAAAAAGCCACGCTACTGGAGCATGGCTTGAAAATAATGCAACCAACGAGGTTAGCTGACTTGACTACATTGATTATTATTTTCTGCCAATACTTGCAGTATATCACCACGACGAATGATACCAACCAACTGGCGACCTTCTACAACGGGATACACACTCAGATTGTCTTTTGTCATGCGAATAGCAATATCAATAATACTGTCTTGTGGCGATACGCTAACAACATTTTTACTCATCACATCGTTCACAATCGCGGGTTTATCACAGTGATAACTGCCACTAATAAGTGCTTGTAGGCAATCTGATTCAGAGACGAAGCCAATCACTTCATTTGTCAAATCCACCACCGGCACCGCATTAATCTGGTGTTTAACAAACAAATCAACCACGGCGACCAGTGACGTACCACATGGAATACTCGGAACATTAATTTTCATTTTATTCATTACGCGTTGCATAGTCATGGTCTATATCCTTATCATAAGCAGGATTGCTGTCGAAGAGGTAATAACTATAACGGCAAAAAACAGATAGCTAAAGACGATTAAAACTAATACTTCAATCGTCAAAAACTATCAACCTGAGCTAATAAATAGTTATTAGCGTAATGGCTGCAAATACTCAACCATAAACTGCAAGCTGCGCTTACCACGGAACTCGTTCACATCAAGTTTGTAGGCTAACTCAATCTTCTGCACGGAGGCATCAGGCCATACTTCTAAATCAACATTAAAGGCAATCGCATCCACTAACGGTCCACCCTGCTCTGGCTCTAACATCATTTTTAAATGTTTTTTACCCACAAGACGTTGTTCACGTAATTTAAAGATGCCATCAAAGATCGGCTCAGGGAACATCTGTCCCCAGGGCGCAGCTTCTTTGATTAGTTCCGCTGTTGGTAATGACAGCTGCTCATTCGGTAATTCGCCATCACTTAATACCACGCCAGTTAGCTGCTCTTCTGTTAATAGTTCCTGCACTAAGTCGTTAAACTGTTTGGCAAACTCATCATAACAATCAAGCCGTAAAGACAAACCAGCCGCCATCGCATGACCTCCAAATTTCAAGATCATGCCCGGATTACGGGTATCGAGTAACTCCAAGACATCACGTAAGTGCAAGCCTGGTATTGAACGGGCTGAGCCTTTGATTTCCCCTTCGCCAGCATCAGCAAAAGCGATAACAGGGCGGTGGAAGCGCTCTTTAATGCGTGATGCGACTAATCCCACCACACCTTGGTGCCAATCATCTTGGAATAGACAAATACCGTAAGGTACTTGTCCGGCATCAAAATCGACACTTTTTAGAATAGCCAAAGCTTCTTGCTGCATCGAACTTTCAATTTCTTTACGTTCTTCATTCAGGCTATCCAGTTCACCGGCAAAACGACGCGCGTTATTGAGATCTTCACACAACAGCGTGGCAACGCCAACTGACATGTCATCGAGACGTCCTGCCGCGTTCAATCTTGGTCCTAATGCAAAACCGAGATCGCTGGCGCAAAGCTGAGCTTGATTACGATTGGCAATTTCGATCAAGGCTTTAATGCCGGGGCGACATTTATCGGCGCGGATACGCTGTAGACCTTGATGGACTAAAATACGGTTATTCGCATCTAACGGCACCACATCAGCAACCGTACCCAGTGCCACAATATCCAGTAGACAAGCTAAGTTTGGCTCGGTTAAACCTTGCTTGGCAAACCAATCTTGTTCACGCAGTGCGCTGCGCAATGCCAACATGACGTAGAAGGCCACACCAACGCCAGCAAGATTTTTACTTGGAAATGTACAGCCGTGTTGGTTGGGATTAACAATCGCATCTGCATCCGGTATTTCGTTGCCCGGCAAATGGTGATCGGTCACAAGCACTTTAATGCCTAACGCTTTCGCGGCAGCAACACCCGCAATACTGGAAATACCGTTATCCACCGTCATGATCAGTTGCGCGCCATTTTCGGCAGCCAGATCCACAATTTCAGGGCTTAAACCATAGCCAAACTCAAAGCGATTAGGGACTAAAAAATCAATATTACGATAACCAAGCATTTTCAAAGCCAGCATCGACAATGCAGTACTCGTGGCGCCATCTGCATCAAAATCACCAATAATGATGATACGCTGATTTTGCATTAACGCGCTGACTAATAACTCACACGCGGCTGTCATGCCTTTTAACTGATTGGGACGTAATAAATGTTTAACCCCGTTCTCTAATTCTTGATCCGACGTCACACCACGATTGGCATAGATTTGACGTAATAATGCAGGTACAGCTGCTGATATACCGTCACAATCGACGTTATCGCGACGTTTAATTTGTTTTTTCAAGATTTATCCACGCTGGTTAGAATACTAAGAAGCTGCGCAGCAGGCACATAACCCGGTTGCATTTGTCCATTTTCAAACACAATAGCAGGCGTACCAGTCACGCCTAAACGACGACCAAGTTCATATTGTTGAGCCACGGTATTGGTGCAACTTTCAGGAACGACCTTGCCACCACGTTTGGCATTATTCATCGCTTGAGCCCGGTCTTCAGCACACCAAATTGACGCCATATCTTGGTAAGTCTTAGAGTTGAGACCACCGCGTGGAAAGGCTAAATATTTTACGCTAATACCAAGCTGATTAAGTTGCGCGACTTCGTTATGTAACTTACGACAGTAACCGCAGTTAATATCGGTAAATACCGTGATGCTGTACTGTTCATGTTCAGCTGGGTAGTTAATGGTATCATTAGCGAATGCTTGTATTGCTTGCTGGCGTACTTTACCCATGGCTTGTTCGGTTAGATCTGTGACGCCATTATCATCAACTTGATAAAGTGAACCTTGGATAAGATTAGAAACATCCGCGTTGACATAAAAGATACCTTGGTCGGTCGCAACTTCAAACAAACCAGGGATAACACTGTCACTGACACTCGATACTTTAAAATTAAGTTTTTCAGCTAATAAGCGTGAGATATCGAGCTGCTGGGCAGATAGTGCAACGTCTGTCGCAGGCATAGTATGTGTTGTAGTCGGCACAGCCGGTGTTGCTTGTTGCGGTGCACTATTGACCCCAAATACAAAACTCCCCACCAAACCTGCAGCGATTGCTGTAATCATTAATTTCTTTAACATATGTTCTCCGCTCTTATCCTTAATGGATATCTATGCCCGATAAATTAACAGAATTCATTATTTATCACTAGCCCTAATCCTTGCGAATGCCGTGTCAACATTCCCAATTACGCACGAGGATGGTGTTCACTATGCAACTGCTCTAATCGTGCGGTGGCCACATGGGTATAAATTTGTGTGGTGGATAAATCACTGTGACCAAGTAACATTTGTACGACACGAAGATCGGCGCCATAGTTCAATAAATGGGTGGCAAACGCATGACGCAAAGTGTGTGGAGACAAATGCGTTGTGATCCCTGCGACTTGTGAATAATGCTTAAGACGATGCCAAAAAGTTTGCCGAGTCATAAAGTTGCCACGTCGGGAAGGAAACACCACATCAGACGTTAACCCTTTTAATAACGTCGCGCGACCTTCGGCAATAAAGCGCTCAGTCCAATACACAGCTTCTTCTCCCATAGGTACTAAGCGTTCCTTACCGCCCTTGCCGGTCACACGCACTAACCCTTGGCGTAAGCTCACAGATTCCATACTCAAGCCAACTAATTCTGATACCCGTAATCCTGTGGCATATAACACCTCCATCATGGCCTTATCACGTAATTGGATCGGATCGTCTAATTTTGGTGCAGCTAATAATGCATTCACTTCCGCTTCAGATAAATCGTCAGGCAAACGCTGCGGTAGTTTCGGGCTAATGAGTAAGGCGGTCGGATCATCATCGCGCATCTCCTCACGATAGAGATATTGATAGAAGCGACGGATCGCACTCAGCTGACGCGCGGTACTACTGGCTTTGTAGCCTAAATCAAAACGGCTTGCCATAAATGCTTGGATTTCAAGCCGATCAACGGTTAATAATTGCTGCTTGTGTTGCACTAACCAGTGATGATATTGGTTTAAATCATTACGATAAGAGCTCAGAGTATTGTCTGACAACCCGCGCTCGTGCCACATAACATCTAAAAACTGTTCTATTATTTCAATTTTTTCCAAGCCAATGCCCTATGCTTTTATTTCCATTACTATGCGAACAGTATAACAACACTGTATAAATAAACATGAATTATAGTACAATTATCTCGTGCTACTATGCGTAACGATGAGCAACTGATCGCTCAGAGCATGATTAACACATCGTATTTATTAGCACATAGTATGATTAGCAACACTGTCTTTGGATGTAGATAATGAAAATCGGTTTATATTACGGCTCCACTACTTTTTATACCACCATAGCTGCAGAAAAGATCCAAGCTGAAATTGGCGCAGAACTGGTCGACTTACATGACATAAAAGACTCTGGTTTTACGGATATAGAAACCTATGACGTCGTTATATTCGGTATTTCGACTTGGGATTATGGCGAACTTCAGGAAGACTGGGGCGATCTGTGGTCTGATATTGCAGGCATTAACCTGGCAGGGAAAACCGTCGCGCTATTTGGTCTTGGTGATCAAGTTAACTACAGCGAATGGTACTTGGATGCGATGGGCATGCTATTTGACGAGTTACAAGATAAAGGCATTCACTTTATCGGCCAATGGCCAAACCAAGGTTATGAATTCGTGGCTTCAAAAGCGTTAACTGCAGATGAAAACCAGTTTTTCGGTCTCGCACTCGATGACGACAGCCAATACGATCAGACTGATGAACGTATTGCCACTTGGACCTTACAAGTACTCGAAGAAATTGCAGCACATTATACATAATGACTTATGTATAATGACGACAAGTTAATACCATAAAAAAAGGCCGCTGCTATCTAAGATAGTAACGGCCTTGTTGTTATTCATTGACCAGCAATGGTTATCTTATAGCTGGGCCCTTCATGTAATTGAAGAAATCACTATCTGGAGAGATAACTAATACATCAGACTTATTACTAAAGCTCTTAGAATAAGCTTCTAGACTACGTAAGAAACCATAAAACTCGACATCTTTATTATACGTATCAGCATAAATCTTCGCCGCGTCTGCATCACCTTCACCACGTTTTTGACGTGCTTGACGGTTGGCTTCAGCAAGCATTACGGTTACTTTCGCATCCACTTCTGCTTTTAAGATCTCAGCTTGTTCATAACCTTGCGAACGATGTTCTTTCGCTACAGCATGACGCTCTGCACTCATACGTTGGAAAATAGAGTTACTGACTTCCTGCGGTAGATTGATCTGTTTAATTCGAACGTCTTCAACCAGGATACCTAGCTCAGATGAACGTGCCATACGTTTCAATGCCGTTTCCATTACTTCGCCACGTTGGCCAGAAACGATATCTTTAATCGTACGGTTACCAATTTCATTACGTAGTCCATTGGTAATTTTACGTTGTAATAAAGACTGTGCTTGTAAGAAGTTACCGCCATTGGTGGCAAGGTAAAATTTCTCAAAGTCTACGATACGCCATTTCACGTAAGAATCGATAATTAAATCTTTCTTTTCAGAAGTAACAAAACGATCAGCGTTACCATCCAGCGTTTGTAAGCGCGAGCTTAACACGCGAATTGAATCGATAAACGGTACTTTAAAGTTCAGACCCGGAAGATAAATTTTCGCTTCCTCACCTGTTTTAAGTACTTTACCAAACCGCACTACTAGCGCACGTTCACCTTCGTTTATCACAAAGAAAGACGAAAAACCAAGTAATAGCACAAGTACTAAAATAACTGCTTTTAATTGATTCATAGCTTAGTTTCTCCCTGTGTTAAAACGATCAGGACGAACATTACTACTATTCGTATCTGGATACTGATAACGGTTATTTGATTGCGCTGGTTGTTGCGGTGCTGGTACTGTGTTTGCCGAACGAGTCGGTTTACTCTCCACATTAGCGCTCATGATCTTATCTAATGGTAGATATAGCATGTTGCCAGTACCTTTAGTATCAACCACAATTTTCGTTGTATTTGAATAAACCGTTTCCATTGTTTCTAGGTATAAACGTTGACGCGTTACTTCCGGTGCAAGTTGGTATTGTGGCAGTAAGCTATTAAAACGTGCTACTTCACCTTGTGCTTTTAACACAATTTGCTGTTGATAAGCTTGTGCTTCTTGTTCAATACGCTTCACTCTACCACGAGCTGTCGGTTCAATTGAACGTGCATAAGCTTCGGCTTCACGGATATAACGTTGTTCATCTTCTTGTGCCGCAATCGCATCATCGAATGCATCTTTAACTGCTTCCGGTGGGCGTGCAGACAAGAAGTTGACATCAACAAGTTCAATACCCATGTGATACTCATTAATGATAGATTCAATGTTGTCACGGGTATTTTGACGTACAACTTCACGACCGGTTGTGATCACATCATCCATTGTCGTATGACCGATAACGAAACGTAATGCACTGTCAATCGCTTGATGTAAGCTATCATCCGGATTCGTTACGTTAAATAGATATTCACGCGGATTAATAACGCGATATTGAATATCCATTTTTACGTCAACTACGTTTTCATCTTTAGTTAACATCGAACCTGAAGCCGGCATAGAGCGAATGCTCCTAACGTCAACAGAGATCACACGGTCAACAAACGTCGGCAACCAAGATAAACCCGGTGCAACTGTTTGTGAATACTGACCAAAACGTAATACCACGCCACGTTCAGCTTCTTTGATCGTATAGAAACCACTGACCACCCAGATCACGGCTAGTACACCAAGCACCAGAGAGACACCAACTTTATTAAAGTTAGCACCACCAGTGAACTTACCGCCTTTACCGCCACCGAACTTGCTGGTTAGCTTCTTAAATATTTCGTCAAGATCAGGGGGTCCCTGCTCTTTACCTTTTTGTCCCCAAGGGTCGCGATCTTTATTACCGCCATTTCCGGGCTCATTCCAAGCCATTTGCATCTCCATTACCAGATAGTTTCGGGAAAATATTAATGATATCAGCCTAATGCTGAAGGATAAAATCTTCAATGTTATTACATTTGTGTTTTTTCAAACGTTGCCAGTCAATCATAGTCATTCTAATGTCGAGTAGCCAGTCACCATTTTCAGCAAATGCTTCATGCTCAATACAATCGAGATTATACAGATGACTCACCACATGACCCTGCATTGCCGGTAGTTGTAACTTGACCACTTGCATGGTACTTGCCAGTAACTCCGTTAATGCTTGATATAAAAACTCTGTACCTTCGCCTGACATTGCCGATAGCCATACATTAACAGGCTTACCTTCGTCATCATAATCAATACGACAACGGCCATTATCAAGCTTATCCACTTTGTTGTATACCATTAAAACAGGTACTTCACCGGCATCAATTTCTGTTAATACCGCATTTACTTCGATGATATTACCGCGCATGTTTTCATCTGCACAATCAATTACATGTAAAAGTAGATCCGCTTCTCGCGTTTCCGTCAATGTGGCTTTAAAAGCAGCAACTAAATCATGCGGTAAGTGACGAATAAAACCAACAGTATCCGCTAACACCACTTCACCAACATCGGCAACCGCAAGACGACGTAATGTAGGATCTAACGTCGCAAACAATTGATCCGCAGCATACACTTTAGCACCAGTGAGACGATTAAACAGGGTTGATTTTCCCGCATTGGTATAACCGACTAACGAAATTGTCGGTATTTCACGACGTTTACGTGAGCGACGACCTTGGTCACGTTTGGTCACCACTTTGTCTAAACGACGTAAAATACTGTCCATACGCGCGCGTAATAAACGGCGATCTGTTTCCAGCTGAGTTTCACCTGGACCACGCATACCGATACCGCCTTTTTGGCGTTCCAAATGCGTCCAACCGCGAATTAATCGGGTCGACATGTGGCGCAGCTGCGCTAACTCAACTTGTAACTTACCTTCATGGGTACGAGCACGTTGCGAAAATATATCTAAAATTAGGCCTGTCCGGTCAACAACACGACATTCCAGTAACGCTTCTAAGTTACGTTCTTGGCGTGGCGCTAAGGCATGGTTAAAGATAACAATATCTGCTTGATAAAGCTTTACTGCTTCAGCAATTTCTTCTGCTTTACCTGTACCAACAAAATATTTAGGATGTGGTCTTGAACGCGTGCCTGTTACCACAGATAACGCATTAACACCGGCAGAGGAAACCAGCATTTCTAATTCATGCAGATCTTCTCGATTGCCTTCATCACTAAAATTAACGTGCACTAATATGGCACGTTCACCTGCTTCATGGCGATCAAACAACTTCACGACTCCTTATGAGTATATGACTCACAAGATTTTTTAGTTTAAATTTCAAAAAATTATTTATCACTTTCACCGTCAGGTTGAAGGCCATGTTGTAACGGACGTGCCGGTACCACAGTTGAAATGGCATGTTTATATACCATTTGGCTGACGGTATTTTTTAGCAAGATAACAAATTGGTCAAATGACTCAATTTGGCCTTGTAGCTTAATACCATTAACTAAATAAATTGCGACAGGAATACGTTCGCGACGTAATGCATTCAAAAACGGGTCCTGCAGTGATTGTCCCTTAGCCATCAATAGTTTCCTTTTAAAAATTAGATTTTTATTATTATGAACAAAATAACCAATAATTATCAGTATACAACTTTAAAATAGACTCTAGCCAACTGATAATAAAACTTTTTCTAAATTGTCATCTGCTTTGGAGTCTAACCAAGTTAGATCGTTCCAATTTTTTAACCACGTCATTTGACGCTTTGCCAGTTGTCTTGTTGCTACCACGCCGCGGAACACCATCTCATCATGATCCATCTTGCCTTCAAGGTATTCCCACATTTGGCGGTAACCCACACAACGCATTGATGGTAAATCAAGGTGCAGATCGTCACGTTGATGTAACGCTTGCACTTCGGTTTCAAAACCCGCCTCTATCATCAACTTAAAACGCCGTTCGATACGCTCATGCAACACCGCTTTATCGGTTGGTGCAATAGCAAACTGGCTGACGTCATAAGGCAGTGACTCGCCTTTTTGTTGGGTTAATTCAGTCAATGACTTACCCGTTAGTCGATAAACTTCAACTGCACGGCAAACACGTTGTGCATCATTTTTATGTAAACGCGCCGCTGATTCCGGATCATACAAGGATAATTCGTGATGTAATGATTCCCAACCACGCAATTTAGCTTCCGCTTCAATAGCCTGTCTAATTTCAGGCACAGATGTTGGCACCGGCGATAAACCTTCCAGTAATACTTTAAAATAAAGCATAGTGCCACCAACAAGTAGCGGTATTTTTCCTGCATCTGTGATCGCTTGCATATGTTTTAATGCATCTTCACGAAAATCAGCCGCTGAATAAGTCATTGCCGGATCAATAATATCAATTAAGCGATGCGGTGCTTGGGCAAGTTCTGCCGCTGTTGGCTTCGCAGTGCCAATATCCATGCTTTTATAAATCAACGCAGAATCCACGCTGATAATTTCACATGGCAGCTTTTTTGTTAACTCAATAGCAAGATCCGTTTTACCTGACGCCGTTGGCCCCATTAAAAAGATAGCTTTTGGTAATGGTTTAGTTTGCTGTTGAGTCACGGTTAAATCTCTCTATTACAGACATATAGTCAAGTTTCTCAAATAGTTTAGAACGATATTGCTGTTGTACACAGCTATCCTGTTCGCTAAATTGGCTGTATATTTGAGTCGCTTGTTCCCAAGTAAATTTGGTCAATCCGTGACTACCTTGTATTGCCAGCCAATGACACAAGGGAGCAACATCTGAGGCTGTCGCCTGCTCGGATAGATGGACTATCTGTTGCAATAACGCTGGTAACACAACAGATAAATTCGCTTGGCGTAATTGTGCTGGCACCTTTCTAACGATAATGGTGGCGGCATTGCTATAATTCAACTCTAAACCCAACCGATTAAGCAAATTTTGCTGTTTTTTAGCTGTTTCGACAAAGTTTTTGTCTAATTTAATCGATATTGGCAATAACAGTGGCTGCGATATAACCCCTTGTTCCCAGGTGGCCAGCAATTGCATTTTGCAGTTTACTTGCCACATTGCTAGTACATCAGCGAGCAACAGGGCATCATCATCTTGCACTAATAAGTAATTATCGCTGACTAAACTGAGTAATTTAACGCGCGCAGTATGTGGCTCGTTCGACTGAGTATTCGACCCCACTTGACGCCCTTGATTAACACTGGTCGCCGTCGTGTGCCGCGCTGCTTGCTGCAATTCAGTTATTTCAGCCTTGCTGGGCTGTAACAAGTGATTGTATTGCTTGATAGCACCTGCTGAAGGCTTATCAGGCATATATTGACGCTGTTGAGTATAGCTAGACGACGTGGCACTTGTACTCCCCTGGCGCTTATCTGTAACGCCATAACCATGCTTATTTTGCATCGGCATCACATCACCATATGCAGCTGTACTTATGCTTGTACTTATATTGTAGTCCGTGCTTTCAGCAATCCCCGCAGGCGCCATACCATGCTCAGTAGTCTGCTCGTTGACGCTGGCATTGTCATTACTGATGATAGGCGTTTGCCCAGGATAATTAATCGCTTCCTGAACAGGCAACTCTGCAGCAGGCATTAATGGGCTAATGCCTTCAGTAATAGCTTTAAACACACCTTGAAAAATAAAGTCATGCACCAGACGCGCTTGATGAAAACGCACTTCATGTTTAGCCGGATGTACATTCACATCAACTTCTCGTACCGACACTTCAATAAATAGCACATAAGCCGGTTGGGCAGCGATACCCGTCGCTTCTTCATAAGCTTGACGTAAGGCATGATTGATCAGCTTATCGCGCATCATACGGCCATTAACGTAGCTATATTGCACATCCATCGGCGCATTGTCATGCGGTAAACCAATCCAGCCCCACAGTTTAATATCACTGTGTTCACAGTCCAACGCCATGCAATTGGCCATAAAATTGGTGCTGGTAATACTGGCGACACGGCGCTCTTGCTGCTCGACTGTGCTCGCGGGTCGATAACTGCGGATCACTTTACCGTTATGCTTTAGCGTGACCTGTAAATCAAAGCGACTTAACGCAATACGTTTCACCAATTCATCAATATGATTAAATTCGGTTTTATCGGTACGTAAAAATTTACGTCGGGCGGGCGTATTAAAAAATAAATCAACGACTTCAACTGTGGTACCAATCGGATGCGCAGCAGGTTTTATCTTCACCTGCATATCTCGCCCTTCGGCATAGGCTTGCCATGCTTCGGTTTGTGCTTTAGTGCGAGAGGTAAATGTAAGCCGAGACACCGAACTGATACTCGCTAATGCTTCACCACGAAAACCTAGGCTATCAATCGCTTCCAGATCATCCAAGGTAGCAAGCTTACTGGTGGCATGACGGCTTAATGCCAGACCCAGTTGGTCTTTCTCCACACCGCTACCGTTATCACGAATACGGATCAGCTTGGCGCCACCCTTCTCAATATCAATGTCAATACGCGTTGCGCCCGCATCGATACTGTTTTCAATCAGTTCTTTAACTACCGATGAAGGGCGTTCTACCACCTCACCAGCCGCAATTTGGTTCGCTAATCGAGGTGGTAATATTTTAATTGTCATGACACACCTAACTCGTTGGTATTTTCAATTTTTGGCCAATATACACGGTATTCTTCGTTAAATTATTTAACTGTTTGATACGTGTAACCGAGGTACCATAACTGTTAGCAATGACAGACAATGAGTCACCTTTTTTAACCACGTGAATACTATTACGCATATACGCCAAATAGGTATCTTTTGGCGGTGCGTTACGGAAATACAAATAGCTACCTTGGGCAATGGCGTTAGCAATCTTACGCTGGTGACTACGCATGGTTAACTTTTTACCTTCTCTATAATTGGTCACAAAGCCCGCTTCCACCAATAGTGACGGAATATCAAGCGACTTTAATACCGCTAGGCTTTGCTCATATGGCTTAGATTTATGCATATGTGTGACTTTGGCTAATTCATTATGGATCAATGACGCGATGTTATAACCTGCGCCTTGTGAATATTGCCGACCAAGATCGAGGAACATGTATTGTAAATCATCAGCACCATCACTGTTTTTAATCGCATCACCCACACCACCGAGCAATCCATTCACATTATCGTCACGTAACTTTTTGTTAAATTCATAGTTCGCCCGACCTTGTGACAAGATCAACGTTGAGGCTCCCGATGGTTGTGATGAGCTAAAACCGTCGGCATGCACAGATACTAACAATTCAGCTTTATACTTACGCGCGATCTCAGAGCGTTCATTGAGCGAGATATAGCGGTCATCTGTACGGATCAAGACCGCTTTAATGCCTTTTTTCTGATTTAAAATAGCGACCGTTTTTTTAGCAATCGCTAAGTTAATGTCTTTTTCAATAAACTTTTTAAAACCGATAGAACCCGGATCTTTACCACCATGCCCGGCATCAATGGCGATCACAACATCCCGTTGAGGATGCTTAATCTGCGCCTTCTTCGTGGTTTTTTTAACTGCTACAGGCCTCTTTTTCTTTATAACTGTTTTTAAAGACTTTATCGGTTTGACCGGTAAATCAATGACTAACCTGTATTTTGCGATTTTACTACCCGCTAATTCAAAAAATCGATAGTTAATTGGTTGAGCAAGATGAAAAATAATCCGTAAATCGCTAGATTTAGTGGATTTAGCTTGTTCAACACGGGTAATGTTACTGCTTAACTTTGCTAGCTTACTCACATAAGCCTTATTACGCGTACCTGCAAAATCCACCACGATCTGGGTCTTTTTGTTACGGTCGTAAAGGTTGAATAACGGTTTTTTCGCCAGATCAAAAACAATCCTTGTTTTATCCGCATGCTCAACAATGCGTATCGCATTCACCGTATTGGCAGCATAACTTAATGGCATAAAGCACAAGTACATTATGCTGAATAGTAAAATCCGTTTAAACATTCTTATCCTACATTTATCTGAGCTAATTTATTGACCATTATTATCCCTAATTCACTAATACCTTTCACCACAACTTCACGTTGTTCACCGACATAAGTAAGGGTAACTTGTAAATCTTCAACAGGTAAAAAACCTTCACCACGCTGTGGCCACTCAACTAAACACAGGCAATTATCGGCAAAATAATCACGAATACCCATAAATTCTAATTCTTCTGGATCAGCCAAACGGTAAAGGTCAAAATGATAGACATTCCAATCGGTTAATTCATACGGTTCAACTAATGTATAAGTTGGGCTTTTCACATTCCCTTGATGACCCAGTGCTTGTACAAAACCACGGGTGAGTGTCGTTTTACCCGCGCCCAAATCACCGTATAAAAAAATGGTCGTCGCACTATCGCATAAACGCGAAAGGCTTGCACCAAAAGCAACGGTTTCTGATTCATCTGCTAAGAAAACTTTTACTGTATTTGTCATCTAATTTAACTACCTTAAACATTAAAATAAAACGCTATATTGAGTTGTGCTCGTCACAGACTCATCCCCGAACCAGAAAATATCTCAGAGTGGAGACATCGACTTATGAAATTGGACAGGTATGTAGATTCTACAAATTGTCGAGCCCAAAGAAAACCACAATATGATAAACTTTACCTCAATTTACTCATAGACAGATAATAAACCATGCCTCCAATAGACTATCAACAACTTACACAGAAAATTAAAGTCTGGGGCGCAGAACTTGGTTTCCAACAAGTCGGTATTACCGATACTGATTTATCGACCTACGAACCACATTTCCAAACCTGGCTAGATAATGGTTATCATGCTGACATGGATTATATGTCGCGTTACGGCACCATGCGTACTCACCCAGAAGAACTTTATCCAGGCACGATCCGCGTTATTTCAGTACGCATGGATTATCTACCACCCGATGCATTAATGGCGACCACCTTAAAACAGAAAAACAAAGGTTACATCAGCCGTTATGCCCTAGGGCGTGATTACCATAAAATCATCCGCAAACGCCTTAAACACTTAGGCGAAAAAATCAGTGCGCATTGTGAAACGCTCGATGCCCGGCCGTTTGTGGATACCGGCCCTTTACTCGAGCGCCCGTTAGCCGAAAAAGCCGGATTAGGCTGGATAGGTAAACACTCACTCATTTTAAACAAAGAAGCGGGCTCATGGTTTTTTCTTGGTGAAATATTAATAAACCTACCACTACCCGTGGATAAACCTATTGAAAATCAATGTGGTAAATGTACAGCGTGTTTACAGATTTGTCCAACACAAGCCATTGTCGCACCTTACAGCGTGGATGCTAATCGCTGTATTTCTTATCTGACTATTGAGCTATTTGGCGCTATTCCAGAAGAGTTTCGACCTTTAATCGGTAATCGCATCTACGGTTGTGATGATTGCCAGTTGATCTGCCCATGGAACCGTTTTGCAGCGCTTACCGATGAACAAGACTTTCACCCGCGCTCAAATTTGCATTCGCCCGATCTATTAGCACTGTACGCATGGGAAGAAACTTATTTCTTAAAACAGACAGAAGGCTCGCCGATCCGTCGCATTGGTCATGAACGTTGGTTACGGAATATTTCCGTGGCACTAGGTAATGCCGCTTATTCAGCAGAAATTGTCGAGGCGTTAGAAACTAAATTTGTTGAAACAACTGAAATGGTGCAAGAGCATATTACCTGGGCGCTACAACAGCAACAGGCAAAAGCAGACAACATCATCCCAGTATTACAAATCGATAAGACCAAAGATAAGTTAATCCGCATGATTGAAAAAGCACTGCCACGTGATGCCTAACCCCGCGGTTATACCAATTGTATTTAATCTCTAATAGACGGTAGTAAATAACAAAAAGCGCGCAAAGGACAAGTCCCTGCGCGCGTTAACATAGCTATGAATTAACAATTATTTATCGAGATCCGTTTTGGCTGTAACAACGTCAGCAGCCGTTTTCTTTTCCAGCTGTTCAGTTTCCCATTTTTTTGCTTTATGGATCAAGCCAGTAATACTTGAGCCTTGTACCAAAATCGAGAACACCACCACTGAGTAAGTCATCACCAGAATAATTTCTCGCACATCAATGTTCTTTTCCGGAATAATAAATATCCCTGCCGGAATGGCCAGCGCCATCGCTAACGCTAAACCGCCACGTAAGCCACCCCAAGTCAGGATCGTCACAGACAACGGGTTGTAACGGCGGAAACGGTTAAAAAATAAATAACAGAATTTCACACTTAAATAACGCGCCACCAATACTAATGGAATAGCAAATACCATCAAGATCCAATCTTCTTTGTGGAAGCTAAACAACAACATAGCCATACCAATCAGCAAGAATAAAATACCATTTAAGAATTCATCGACTAATTCCCAGAAGTGATCCAAGTGGTACTCACTTTCTGGCGAGAAGCCTTTTTGACGCGTCCAGTTACCAATCATAATGCCGGCCACCACCATGGCTAACGGGCCTGATACATGGATCACGTCAGCAAATACATAACCCGCGGTTGGGATAGCAATAGTCAGTAATAATTCCATGGAGTGGTCATTGGTCGAACTGATTAAATAATGGAATACTAAACCAAGTACAAGCCCATAGATGATGCCACCAATCGCTTCATGCACGAATAGCTGGGCCACACCGCTCACGGTTGGCGCTTCACTACCAAATGCCACCGAAAATAGGGTCATAAAGATCACTAAACCAAAACCATCATTAAATAATGATTCACCTTCGATTTGTGTAGCGATACGCTGCGGGGCGTCCAGGTTCTTAACAATCGCCAGTACAGCAATCGGATCGGTGGGCGAAATAAGCGAACCAAAGAGTAGACAGTAAATGAAATCTAATGGAATACCGACTAGCTGACAAAAACCCCATAACACCCCACCAATAAAGGCAGTTGAGAATAAGGTAGCAACCAACGCCAAGACCGTGATCTCCCACTTTTGGTCTTTCATGTGGGCCAATTTAATGCCTAAGCCACCGGCAAACAAGAGAAAACCAAGGATGCCTTTTAATAAAAAGCTTTCGAAATTGATATTATTTAATTGCTCTGTAGCAATTGTCTCTAAATGAAACCAGCCACTTTGACCGGCGATCACAATACCTAAAGACAGTATTATTGATCCCGCTGTTATCGCAACTGTAGTTTGCATTTTACCAATTTTGCTATTAATAAATGCAATAAAAATGGCAATTGCAGCGAGAAAACATAAGGTACTGTATACCGACATGCCACACCTCTAATTGAAGTAGATTAGATTAGATTAACTGAAGATTATTTTAACGAGCTACACAATGTTCTTGTTAAGGTTAAAAATCAAGTTCTTTCAGCAATATGGTGAGCAACCAATAAGAATAAAATTTCAAGTCTAAATTAGTACCTATAATTATATAGTTAACGCTAGCTACCACGTTTTTTAGGTACCCAGGCCCAGATAAATTCAGCATTAATTGGTTCATTGCCTTCACTGTCCGTGATCACGACAGGTACCGATATATCCCCTTTTTCAGTATCACGAATATGCTTGATCTGCTCGTCACTTAATGTGGCAACCGCAGTTAAATCACCCGCAGCACGGCGAACATAATCAATATTCATATTTTTTAATAATGGAATACGGTTGTCGGGTACATGCATACCAATTAAAAAACCCGTCGCAGACTCGCCAAGTAACGCCATTGCAGCGGCATGGATACCACCAATATGATTTTGCACCCGTTTATGGTTTTTTAAACTAAGTTTAGAGCCAGCAAAATCTAATTTTTCGACACGTATTTTTGACGTGCCAGCAAATTTAATAACGTTGCCAAATACCAACGACAATGCAGAGGCATGCCAGCCTTTTGGAAGTAGTGTTACTTTCTTAACGATTTTACTGAGTTTATTTTCGGCTTTCATATCAATCCTTGAAGTTATATTAGTTTCCAAAACAAATACTTAGCTTATCTTAATGTAGGTAGTAAGCAACTAAGTACTATAACATTGATTAAATAAGTATCATTGGTCTAAATGACATGAGCGTGAAATTAGCAGTAAAATTAGCAGTGATAGATTTGTACATAATAGGAGTAGTAAATAAAGAGAAATAGTAACGGAGGATTATAAAGGAAGCTTTTTATTTTTAAATACCAATAAATTTGGAGCGGTACAAGAGGCTCGAACTCTTGACCTCAACCTTGGCAAGGTTGCGCTCTACCAACTGAGCTAGTACCGCATCATCTGATTTAAAGTTTCAGCAACTATTCGATTTATTCGAGTGAATGAACATTCAAAAAAATCTGAATTTGGAGCGGTACAAGAGGCTCGAACTCTTGACCTCAACCTTGGCAAGGTTGCGCTCTACCAACTGAGCTAGTACCGCATCATCTGATTTAAAGTTTCAGCAACTATTCGATTTATTCGAGTGAATGAACATTCAAAAAAATCTGAATTTGGAGCGGTACAAGAGGCTCGAACTCTTGACCTCAACCTTGGCAAGGTTGCGCTCTACCAACTGAGCTAGTACCGCATCATCTGATTTAAAGTTTCAGCAACTATTCGATTTATTCGAGTGAATGAACATTCAAAAAAATCTGAATTTGGAGCGGTACAAGAGGCTCGAACTCTTGACCTCAACCTTGGCAAGGTTGCGCTCTACCAACTGAGCTAGTACCGCATCATCTGATTTAAAGTTTCAGCAACTATTCGATTTATTCGAGTGAATGAACATTCAAAAAAATCTGAATTTGGAGCGGTACAAGAGGCTCGAACTCTTGACCTCAACCTTGGCAAGGTTGCGCTCTACCAACTGAGCTAGTACCGCTTTGGTATTCTAAGATAAGATTGGAGCGGTACAAGAGGCTCGAACTCTTGACCTCAACCTTGGCAAGGTTGCGCTCTACCAACTGAGCTAGTACCGCATCTCATCTTAGGTGCCGAATTATATAGAACCAACTGGTTTTTGCAAGCCTAGACCGACGCTTTATTATAAAAAAATCGAATATTGCCGAATGTTTCTACTATAAGGTCGTAAAATTATCTAACCAGTCGTGTCAATGCTTAAATTTTAAACATATGTTGGCGATAATGCTGTAATTCACCAATTGATTCACGAATATCATCCAATGCTAAATGCAAACCTTGTTTGTGAAAACTCGATACCACCTCAGGGCACCAACGGCGACCTAATTCTTTAATCGTGCTCACATCGACATTACGGTAGTGAAAGTAATCATTTAATTCCGTCATATATTTCACTAAGAAACGACGATCTTGGCCAATACTGTTACCACATAATGGTGATTTACCCGCAGGAACCCACTGGTGTAAGAATGCTAATGTTTGCTCAACAGCCTCTTTTTCAGTGACATCACTCGCCAATACGCGTTTAACTAGACCAGAATTAGTATGATGCGTTGTGCACCACGCATCCATCTTATCAAGTTCCGCTTTATCTTGATGAATAGCGAGTACAGGTCCTTCTGCAAGAATGTTCAATTCACTATCCGTGACGATAGTAGCAATTTCGATGATCAGACATTTTTCGGGATCAAGACCGGTCATTTCTAAATCGATCCAAACTAAATTATTTTCATTAAATTTCGTTGCATTGTCGGCAAGTGGCATAGAGGAGATCCTAATAGTTGTCGTTTAATCGTATGTTTAAGGTTATTATACCCAATCGACCTCGAAATGCGATGTTCAGCAACCGCTGTACTATAATACGCGTTGTTACAACTCAGGAATGAATTTACCCGTGGCTAAAAAGAAACATCTAACCCAAGGTCAAATACGTCGCGTACGTAGCAACCAAACTAAACGTCTAACCAAGCCAGATACACGAGAATGGGATGATGCGCTTCTCGGCAAAAAGCAAGAAGGTGTGATCATTAGCCGTTTTGGTCAACATGCTGATGTAGAAGATGAGAATGGTATCATTCACCGCTGTAATCTACGTCGTTCTATTGCGAGCTTAGTCACTGGTGATCGTGTGGTTTGGCGCTTAGGTAATGAACAGCTGCAAGGCATTTCTGGTATTATCGAAGCGGTACACGAACGCAGAAGCGTATTGACCCGTCCCGATTTCTACGATGGTATTAAACCGATTGCGGCGAATATCGATCAGATCGTGATTGTATCTTCCGTGGTGCCAGAATTCTCAACCAATATTATCGACCGTTATATTGTTGCTGCCGAAGATGTAAAAATTCGCCCAGTGATCTTATTAAACAAGATCGATTTATTAAGCCCCAATGAATTATTCACCATTAACCAGCAGCTCCAAACTTACCGCGATATCGGCTACGAAGTATGGCAAGTATCATCAACTGAAGGTAAAGGTTTAGATGGATTACAAAGTCTATTGAAAGATAATACCACTATCTTTGTTGGTCAATCAGGCGTAGGTAAATCATCATTGGTGAATGCCTTAATGCCCGAATTACATATTCAGGTGGGTGATGTATCGGTAAAATCGGGGCTAGGTACCCACACCACCACCACAGCGCGTTTATATCATTTCCCATCAGGTGGTGATCTTATTGACTCACCAGGTGTACGTGAATTCTCGTTATGGCACATGAAGCCCGAAGAGATCGCCAATGGTTTTATCGAATTTAGAGATTTTTTAGGTGAATGTCGCTTCCGCGATTGTAAACACAAAAATGATCCCGGTTGTGCACTACAAGATGCAGTCGCAAAAGGAAAAATCAAAAAAGTGCGCTTTAATAACTATGTTCGTATTTTAGAAACCATGCTCGATAATCGTCCTGATCGTCATATCCCAGTGCGTAAATAACGCACATTCAATGCCGCAAGATAATAATGATATCAATGTTGTCTTGCCAAACTCATCACGCAAATTCTGACAAACAATATACAAACTTGTCACAATAGCGTTAATTCTATTTAACTATCAATTATTCAACTATTTAAGAGGCTCTCAGGTGCTAGACAAGCTTAAAGTTATTGCCCAATACTGCTTTCCTCAACACGGTTTATCTCGTCTTACTGGTTTATTTGCCAATGGTGCTCACGGTAAAGTAACAACCTATGTGATCAAGTGGTTTATCAAGCGTTACAATGTAAACATGGATGAAGCTAAATTTTCAGATCCTGCACATTTTCAAACATTTAACGACTTCTTTACCCGTGAATTAAAAGCAGACGTACGCCCAATCAATGCTGACGACAACTTGTTATGCCAACCAGTAGATGGCGCAGTAAGCCAAGCAGGTCCAATTTCTCAAGGTCGCATCGTACAAGCTAAAGGTCATGACTACAGTGTGTGTGAATTACTTGGCGGTGATCGTCAATTAGCGAACAAATTTGAAGATGGTGACTTTGCAACGGTTTACTTGTCGCCACGTGATTACCACCGTATTCATATGCCCATTACCGGTACCTTAAAAGAAATGATTTTTGCACCGGGTGATCTGTTTTCAGTAAATCCACTGACGGCGCAAAATGTACCCAATCTATTTGCCCGTAACGAGCGTGCTATCGCGATCTTTGATACCGAAGTTGGTCCGTTTGCCCTGGTATTAGTTGGCGCAACGATCGTTGCCTCAATTGAAACAATTTGGCACGGCACTGTTGCACCATCAAAGAATAAAGAGATCGTACGTTGGACGTATGAAAACCAAGCGCCAATCGTGATCGAAAAAGGCGCAGAAATGGGTCGCTTTAAACTTGGCTCAACGATTGTTGCGGTGTTTGCCAAGGATGCCATTGAATTTGTTGACGAATTACAACCAGCAGCAGCAACAGTCATGGGTGAAGCATTTGCCCGTATTAAAAACAAATAAAATTATCTCAGCATAACCGCTAGGATAATATTAGCCGCGCTAGTGGGCGCACACTGGGTGCGGTGTTTTTAGAACCTTTATTTAATCGAGACAAAATCCAAGGTCAAGATATCGCCTCGGTATTATCAGCGGTATTAACTCTGCATTTCTGTTTACTTTAAGAAACATTCTCTACAAACGTAAGCTCTCGCATTACAGCGGACCCCATACCATGTTTTATCAAACATTATTAACCGCGTGTATGCTTTCGCCATTTTTGAGTGTAGACTTAGCGGAAATAAATAATGACAATTGGACGTTATTAGTAGTGTTAGGGATCTGCTTTACCGCAATGCCGCACACACTGCTAGTCACAGCATTACGTTACCTAAAAGCCAAAACAGTGGGTCTTACCACCTGTTTACAACCGCTTTATGGTAGTTTGCTAGCGATCCATTTTTTAGGTGAGATCCCCAATGCTGCAACCATCACGGTGGCGTATTCGTGGTCTCAGCCGCCCTCTTTGAAACATGGAATGCAGGAAAAAAACAGGTCGATTAACGCAGTTTGAAAACGGATAACCCGAACGTCACTGGCATGATAACTCGACCTTATGAAATATTATGATGACTAAAAATTATGTAATTTTACTTATTCTATTTTCATTATTTATTACGCCCGTTCAGGCCCAGCTTAGTTATAGTGAGATCCAGCTTAACGACACCATATCTCAGCTGAAAGAACACGCACCAACGCCTTCAATTAAGCTACAACTCAAGTATTACCAACAGGCATTAAAAGCTTTAGGCGAAGACAGTCATGCGCGTCAAACAGCCTCAAATTATCAAAAGATCATTGATGACTATCCAGTCACATCGCCAACATTAAAAGCCCAGATCAGCAACTACAAATCGGCCAATTTTGCCGATGCCAGTCACTGGCCAGTCAATAAAATTGAGCAAGAGATAGCCAGACAAAATTCGAGTCAGACCGCGTTAAAAAAACAACAGCAAGCGCGCAACAGCGAACTCACCACCATTGGCATTCGGATCAGTTCATTTCAAACGGATATCGAACGTTTACGCGGTAAATTAACCACAACTCAAAAAGACCATGATAAATTAGTTGGTCACGGTGACATTAGCTTAAACGAGGAGCAAGAAGCCTTACGCATTGCCCTGCAAATCGAACAATCATCACTATCAACCCAGATCCAGATGCTGGAGCTTGAACAACTCAGCGCCAGTAACCGCAGTGAATTAGCCCAACTCAATCGTCGTTTAAACTTGTTAGAACAAAAAGACGTCAGTAACTACTTAGCGACATTGACTGAGTTACGCAACAACATATTACGTAAAGAAACCGCCGACGCGATTGCGCGGAGTAAACAGATCAATGATTCATCACTGATTAGTTCACCCTTTTTACAGCTGCAATTAGAAATCAACCAAGAACTGTCTAGTGCACTGGAAATTGTATCGGCAAGAAACGAAACCATTCCAGATAAGCAGCAAGCCGTCACCCAACAAGTTGATGCGCTCACCACCATACTCATTAATTTTAATGAACAAGTCGAATGGTTAAAAATAAGTTCCGCGTTTGGCGAAAATTTACGCGCGCAGGTTAGTAGCTTACCGACTGAACCACCGCTAGACAAATTAGAAGATGAGATTGTCGATAGCCGTTTAGCCCGTTTTCGCTACCAAAAAATGCGCACGCAATTAGACAATTTGCCATTAACCACCAAGACGCTAACGACTGAAGAACATGCGAGCTTGTTACGTTTTATAGAGTTACGTAGATTATTACTCGATCAGCTAATTCGCAGTTTAGATAACCACATCTACGAGCAAGCTAAGTTAAAAGTCAGCTATAGTAAAATGAATAGCACACTCGTGCAAATTAAACAGCAAGCGGATGAACACTTATTCTGGGTACCAAGCATTCCATTACTGGGTACGCAAAGTATTACCGAGCTCTTTACCAGCATGCTTTGGCTCACGTCAATCGAGAACAGCATTACTATCCCACAAGCCATATTTTCGTCGCCATTAGGCACACTAAGCTTGGCCGCATTGCTTATTTTAGGTTTTACTTATTTACGCACACCACTGAATAATTTTTTTACCAAACATATTGCAGCTACATCACCAAAAGTTGGTAAAGTGACACAAGATAAGTTCGCTTATACCCTACGAAACCTGGCTTATTCATTGGCAGATGCGCTGCTCTTACCTATCTCGCTATTGATCATTACCGAATTACTGATAAATGCATGGCAATATCCGTTTGCCGTTAATACTGGCCATGCTTTACAAGACTCACTATTTTTATTAGTCATCTATCTGTTCATACGTAATCTGACTCGTCATAAGGGCCTATTACAGATCCACTTAAAAATAAGTAAAGAGCGCATCGCCAAGATTTGGGGCTACTACCAAGTCCTGTTTTTTATCTCTTGGCCTGCTTATATCATCCAAGTGCTGTGTGACCAATATCCAGAACAAGCGTATGACGGTTCACTCGGTCGCCTTGCCTTTATCATCACTTGTGGTGCATTGGTGCAATTCTATTACCGTTTGTATCGTGAAAAACTGCCCCTAACCTACCAGAAAAAAAATAATGATAAACCACATATTGTCCACCATACTATCTGGACAGCGTTTATTATCGCGCCGATAGTGTCTGCGATCATGGCGATCATGGGTTACCTTTCTACCGCCCAAGTCTTATTAAAACAGATGGAGTCATCGCTGTTAATGGGGCTGTTATTTTTATTAAGTTATTATTTGATCCGGCGCGGCATGCATCTGCAAAAACGCCGTCTCGCCTTTGAACGAGCCAAAGCCAAACGTATCGATATTATTGCTCAGCGGGCGAAAGAAGTTGAAAAAGGCGAGCAACATAGCAGCCAAGAAAGTCATTTTGATATCGAAGAACCGGAAATCGATTTAGATCAAATCAGTGCGCAATCGCTTGGGCTGCTACGCACCTTGTTAACGCTATTATTTGTGGCATTAAACGCACTCTTCTGGTCCGAAATTCAAAATGCCTTTATCTTCTTAGATACTATCACCTTATGGGATGCTTCCAATATCTTAAATGGGGTTGAATATACCGATCCTATTACCTTAAAAAGCTGTTTGTTAGCCATCATTATTTTTGTACTGACCTTGGTATTAGTACGGAATTTATCGGGTGCTCTCGAACTCTTGATCTTGCAGCATCTTGACCTTTCTCCGGGTACGGGTTTTGCGATCACCACATTGGCCAAATACATGACTATTTCGATTGGTTTTGTCGTTGGTTTTAACTTCTTAGGCGTCGACTGGGCGAAAACCCAATGGCTAGTGGCCGCATTAACCGTTGGGTTAGGGTTTGGTTTACAAGAGATTTTTGCTAACTTCGTATCCGGTTTAATTATCTTGTTTGAAAAACCGATCCGGATTGGTGATACCGTTACCATCCGTGATTTAACCGGCACTATCAGTAAAATTCAAACCCGTGCCACCACGATTGTAGATTGGGATAGAAAAGAAATTATAGTGCCGAATAAAGCCTTTATCACGGAACAATTTATTAACTGGTCACTGTCCGACTCCATTACCCGGGTGATCATCAATATTGGTGTTGAATTTGATTCTGATATCGAGCTAGTGACAAAACTGCTATTAGAAAGTGCCGAAGAGAATAACTTAAGCCTGGAAAACCCGGGGCCAGAAGTATTCTTTATTGAGTTTGGCCAGCATGCATTACGCTTTGAAGTACGTTGTTATGTCGCGGAAATGGGCCATCGCTTAACCATGACTCACGCACTCAATACCCGCATCACCCATGTCTTTAGAGAACACCATATTCGCATTGCATTACCACAACTCGATCTACGTGTAAAAGATGGTTTTAAAGTCAGTGATAGCAGTCATATCATGAGTATGAAAAAAGGCAGCTTAAGATAAGCTGCCAGCGGTTATGCCCGAGGGGTTGGAAAGGCAATCACCTCATCAAGGCTATTGGCATCTGTTGCTAACATCACCAATCTATCAATACCTAACGCGACGCCAGCACAATCAGGAAAGCCAGCAGTTAGTGCATCAATAAAATGATGGTCAATAGGCTGCTCTGGTAAAGCCATCGTCTTACGTTTGCTATTATCGGCTTTAAAGCGCCTTAATTGCTCTTTCGCATCCGCTAATTCATGGAAACCATTCGCTAGCTCAATGCCTTTAAAATACACTTCAAAGCGCTCTGCGACACGGGAGTCTTGCGGACTAATGCGGGCTAATGCAGCCTGAGATGCCGGGAAATCATAAATAAAACACGGCACATCTTGGCCGATTTGGCTCTCGACACCCACATAAAATAATAACTGCAAGATGGTATCGCGGTCGGGTTCATGCTCGATAACATCATAGACATTATACGCTTTGCCAGCGTTGCGTAATTCATCCAGCGACGCGGTTAAAGGGTCAAGTTGCAGGCATTGTTTAAACGCATGTTGATAGGTAAAACGCTGCTCTTTACCCGACCCTAATACCAACGTCAGTAATTCAGACATTTCATCCATCAATTGAAAATGATCAAAACCAAGTCGATACCATTCCAGCATAGTGAATTCGGGATTATGATGACGCCCTGCTTCTTCATTACGGAACGATTTACTCATTTGATAAATGCAGCCACTACCTGCGGCTAACAATCGTTTCATGTGAAATTCGGGTGACGTTTGCAGATATAAGGCCTGACCTTGGCTATAACCTGGACCAACAAATACCGTGCTAAAGACATGTAAATGCACATCAGTAACGGCCGCTTGGCTCATCGCAGGGGTATCAACTTCTAATACCTCACGTGTCGCAAAAAACTCACGGATGACATTTAATACCTTAGCTCGCGCGCGCAGGGCAGTAAAACCTGCACTGGGTTGCCAATTTAATTCACTCATATCTACTCCGGTTATCATTACCTAAAACGTTTACCTGTTTTCCAAAAACTAAAATGCCAGTCAAAGACTGGCATTTTATCGTTCATTAACGCTAATTAAGTTAGCGTAACATCAACTTATTTTACACGGCTAACGTATTCGCCAGTACGTGTATCAACTTTAACTACTTCACCGATTTGGATGAATAGAGGTACACGCACAACCGCACCTGTAGTTAATGTTGCAGGTTTACCACCAGTACCCTGTGTATCACCTTTTAGGCCAGGATCTGTGTCAGTAACTGCAATCTCAACAAAATTAGGCGCAGCAACCGAAATTGGGTTGTCGTTCCACGTCGTAATTGTGCAGATATCTTGCTCAACTAACCATTTAGCGGTGTCGCCAACCGCTTTTTTGTCAGCAGCAACTTGCTCAAAGGTCTCATTATCCATAAAATGGTAGAATTCGCCATCGTTATAAAGATAAGCTAGTTCAAAATCCATTACATCTGCTGCTTCAACTGATTCACCAGACTTAAATGTTTTTTCGATTACTTTACCAGAAAGTAAACGACGAAGTTTTACACGGTTAAAAGCTTGGCCTTTACCTGGTTTAACGTATTCATTTTCGATAATTGAGCAAGGCTCATCATCAAGCATGAATTTTAAACCACCTTTAAAGTCACTGGTTTTGTATGATGCCATGTTATCCTCATGAAAAAATAGAGTTCAATAATGCCGCAAATGATAACCCGAAATGAGCCAAATATGCAGGGAAATTGGAAAAAAGACTTAGCCAATGCCATTTCAGATCCTAGAAAGCTACTTTTCATACTAGAACTTCCCGAGGCAGCTTTCCAAGCAGACTTTGCGGCAAGGCAGTTATTTCCGATGCGCGTACCGCAATCGTTTGTAGACCGCATGGAAAAAGGCAACCCGAAAGACCCGCTATTTCTGCAAGTAATGCCCAAACAGCAGGAGTTTATTCAACAGGCCGGCTTCATTAAAGATCCGCTTGATGAGCATGAATCTGTGGTACCAGGATTACTGCATAAATACACCAATCGAGTATTATTCATTGTTCGTGGCGGTTGCGCGATCAACTGTCGTTATTGTTTCCGCCGTCATTTTCCTTATCAAGACAATAGTAATAACAAACACGAATGGCAACAAGCGATAGACTATATCCGCGCTAAACCCGAGATCATCGAAGTTATTTTTAGTGGCGGTGATCCACTCATGGCCAATGATGAACAACTTGGCTGGTTGGTTGCACAATTAGAACAGATCCCACATCTTAAACGTCTGCGCATACATACCCGGTTACCCGTGGTGATGCCAAGCCGCGTTACCGATGAATTAGTAACACTGCTAAAACAATCAAGCTTGCGTTGCAGTGTGGTATTACACATTAACCACCCCAATGAATTAGCCGCTGAATTACCTACAGCATTAGCGAAATTCACCGCAGCGGGGATCAGTTTATATAACCAAGCGGTATTATTAGCAGACATTAATGACAATGCTGATGATTTGGTGGAATTACACGAGCGCCTGTTTGATAACCGTATTCAGCCCTACTATTTACATCTGCTCGATAAGGTCGAAGGCGCGAGTCATTTTGATGTGCCAGAAGCAAAAGCGGTGAAAATAATGAATGAACTGTTATTACGTTTACCGGGATTTTTAGTACCCAAGTTAGTCCGTGAGATCGGTGGCGAGAAAAGCAAAACGCCAATTGCTATTTAATTAAAGCAGGCAATAAAAAAGGAATGACCACCGGTCATTCCTTTAACTCGCTAAACCTTAGTCTAGTGGCGATTAATGCAGTTTAAGCGTTGGACGTAATACCCGATTTAAACTACCAACCAGCATCATCAGTCCGGTTTTTACATAACCGTGCAGTGCAATTTGATGCATACGGTACAACGAGATATATACTATTCTGGCAATCCGGCCTTCAACCATCATGCTGCCTTTAGTCAGGTTACCCATCAGGCTACCCACAGTACTAAAGCTGCTTAATGATATCAGTGAACCGTGATCATGATACACAAATGGTTTTAGCGTCGAGCCACCCTGCATCAGCGTCATGATATTTTTAAATGCGACTGTCGCCATTTGGTGCGCTGCTTGTGCGCGAGGTGGAACCAATGAACCATCCGCTTGCGTGCAAGATGCCAAATCACCAATCACAAAAATACGGTCATCACGGCTGGCTTGTAAGCTCGCTTTCACCACGACCTGATTAATACGGTTAGTTTCTAAACCCGCAATATCTTTCATAAAATCAGGCGCTTTAATACCCGCAGCCCACACCATTAACGACGCCGGAATCGTGACGCCATCTTTGGTCACCAGACCTTCACGATTCGCTTCCGTGACCATGGTTTCGGTACGCACATCAACACCAATTTTAGTTAACTCACGGTGTGCAGCAGCAGAAATACGTGCCGGTAATGCCGGTAAAATACTCTTACCCGCTTCAACTAACGTCACGTTTAATGATTCTTGGTTTACATTAGTAAAACCATAAGCCGATAATTGCGCTGCAGTATTATGTAATTCAGCAGAAAGTTCAACACCCGTCGCACCGGCACCAACAATGGCAATATTTACTTTGGCATTTTTATCTTTATTCGCACCATGCAACAAGAATGCATTTAATAGCTCTTTGTGGAAACGATGTGCTTGATCTGGACTGTCTAAGAAAATACAGTTTTCTTTAACGCCTTTGGTATTAAAGTCATTACACATACTGCCTATCGCTAATACCAAATAATCATATTGTAAGGTACGTTCGGCAATCAGTAATTCATTACAATCATTATATAAAGGGGCAAGGGTGACGGTTTTAGTATCTCGATCTAAACCAGAAAAACGACCTAGCTGAAAATCAAAACCGTGATTCTTTGCATGGGCAGCATAACTTAGCGCATCGATACCGGTATCAAGTGAGCCAGTCGCCACTTCATGTAATAACGGTTTCCATAAATGGGTTTTATTACGATCCACCAGCGTAATGCTCGCGGTGCCTTTTTTACCCAATTTACGACCCAGTTGCGTAGCAAGCTCAAGGCCACCCGCACCACCTCCGATCACAAGAATTTTTTTCATCTTAGTACGTCCTCATAGATATATCAGTTAACAACTGTGACGACAGCTTTTAACTGATACAACTAAGCAGAGGTGAGTCTTGCTAAATCATTCCGTTGACCAAGTATTAAAGCATGATTTTCAGGTCTAAATCTAGAAAAATTGAGCTAGATCACATTCAGCATATCCATGATCGAATGTATTGCCATTTAATATAGCTGAAAATGTGATCACCATTATCGTCATATTTAGCCATGGGCTGATAGCTCTTCTAGTCGCCGATATAGCATCTTGAAGTGACTTGGGTGTATAATACCGACCCTTTTATCGATAAGAATACCGGCGCAATGACAAATCAACAACTTCATGAACAGCTAACTGCACAGCTTAAAGGCTTTTACCATCCAGCTATCGAAGCGGATGAGTTTTTAACGTTAATCAGCAAACGTAAACTGGGTAAGTTTAGCGCGATCTTTGCAGCTGACAGTGGCTTTAAAGCAAACTCAAACCGGTTCCTACCTTATATGGAAGAATTAGTTGATGATCAGCAAACATTACCAAAAACAAATGAAGAAGGATTTGACGTAGCCATCGCTGCATTCCTAGGTAAATTACAACAAATGCATAATGTACTTAGTCAGTTCTCTGAACAATTAAAAGAAAAAAAGAATACACCGAGTAATATTGGTGAATAAATGCCTATTTTTAGCATTCGTTACTATTAATCACACCGATTAAATGAAAAGCGACATTAGTCGCTTTTTCTACCTTAGAAACTACAGTAAAATAAGACTTACCCTTCTCCCAAAATAATACTGCTTGACATATATACTGTTTATTTTACAAAAACAGTCTAATCAACTACCTTTCACACCTAAATTTAGAGTAAATACTCTAAATAAAACCCCGTTTTTATATTTTATTAAAAACACATAAACATAACTTATCGCAATATTAACAAACACAACCAAAACATAAAAAACATATTAAAATGACTTAATAACAATGGCTTACATATTTAAACATGACAATTACAAGCCTTTTAACTACTTTAATTAATAATTTCAAACACAAAACTATTAATTAACATTATCAACATTATAAAAACACATTTACTAACTACCTCTAAATGGTTAGATTATTCTTCAGAATTTCAACACCTTACATACAGGTCGTTGTAGTCAATTAACAATTATATTCAGAATTTTAATTTTCTTTGAATAGGTGGGACCCATGAGAATAAATAACGTCGCTTTTGTTGTTCTAACGTTACTTACAGTAAGCCAAGTTAATGCTGCAGGTTTTCAAGTTAATGAGCATTCCGCCTCAGGATTAGGCCGTGCATTTGCTGGTGAAGCAGCAATTGGTGATGACGCCACATCATTAGCACGTAACCCTGCATTAATGGCGACTTTCGATCGTGCGCAATTGTCCGTTGTTGGTACATATGTCGCACCGGATGTGAATATTACTGGCTATGATGATGTTGCTCCTGGAGTTTACAGTACAACAGCCGCTAAAAATAGCGCGCATAATGTAGCACCTGCAGCCGTTGTGCCTGCAATGTATTACATCCAACCAATCAATAACCAATGGGCGTTTGGTTTAGCTATGTACTCTAACTTTGGTACTGGTACTGAATACGCTGATGATTATATTAACAATACTGCGGCAGGTACCACAAATATTGCCACGGCAACATTCAATCCGAATCTTTCTTATCGTATCAATGAGCAATTTAGTATCGGTGTAGGTGTTAGTGCTATTTATAGCTCTGCAGAATTAAAAAGAAGCATGCCTGATCCAAATTCTCCAAATGCTCCCCACATAAATGTAACGGATATGGACGGTGATGGTATTAACTTTAGCTGGAATGTGGGTGCTTTATATGAAGTAAACGACAATCATCGTTTTGGTATTAGCTATAAACACAGCTCCAAGATGGAATTAGAAGGTACTTTCTCAGGTAAGCATGCAACAACTGGAGCCAGTGTTACTGATAATATTGATGGCACCATGGATAATACCCTACCAGCAATTTTAGAGCTTTCAGGCTATCACAAATTAACCAATCAATTTGCAATCTCGTATAGCTGGCAATATACAACTTGGTCTGACTTTGACGATATCGTTGCTCACGATTCAGAAGGGAGGGAAGTACTAAGAAAAAATGAAAATTTCAATAATTCGAATCGTTATTCAGTCGGCACTGAATATTATGCAACTGAAAGCCTAACACTGCGCGCTGGTTACGCATATGACGAGCAAGCTGCTGACTCAACATTAAGTATTCCAGATTCTGCTCGCCAATGGTATACCGCAGGTATGACATATAAAGCAACAAAATCTCTCTCTTTTAATTTAGCAGCTGCTTTCGTTGCAGGCAAGGAAGTGACATTTACCGACGAAGTTCCACCTGAGTCAGGTAAAGACAAAACCTTCACCTCTGAGGGTGACGCTTGGTTATATTCAGCACAGTTAAACTACAGCTTCTAATCTTCCAGATTAAAACTATATTCGAATGCCATTCATCTTATTGGATGGCATATTCATTTATTGTCCTATCTAAACAAAACTAGTTTCCCCTTCAAATAAAAATACATCCAATAAAATAAAAAACCTAAATAAATCATAATAAATCATATAGATAATCCTAAATGTATAACTAATGGTTATAGCGACGTAAAAAAGCGCTATTTTATAGAGTCTTAGCTCTATAAACACGACCGTTACATAGTAAAATTTTACATATTTGCAAACAGGTAAGATGAGTTTTAACAAATGATTTAAAAGCATATGTTAACGTAATAATTAACGTTATATAACAACGTGTTACAAATTAACCATAAATCAACAATATGCATTACGCCATCAATGTTAACAGCCTAAAGTATTAGATAAACCAGTGACAAGTCAAAAATAATATAAAAATATCTTTACGATTTAACACGAAAGAATTAGATTTCACTGCGAGTTTAAAAGGTATTTAAAAAGTTCATTTTATTTGAACTGACATATCACATTCATAATTTCTAATTTTATATGGTGGTTTACATGAGAATTAATAAAGTTGCTCTAGCAGTTACAGCATTACTTGCCGCAAGCCAAGTTCACGCCGCTGGTTTCCAGGTGAGTGAACATTCAGCGTCAGGTCTAGGCCGCGCATTCGCTGGTGAAGCAGCAATCGGCGACAACGCAGCATCACTGGCACGTAACCCTGCGTTAATGGCAACTTTTGATAAAGCCCAACTTTCTGTTGTGGGTTCTTATGTAGATCCAGATATTAGTATTAAAGGTGTTACCGGCGTGCCTACTTATGGTATTTCGGCATCCGATTTAGACGCTAACGACGTGGCTCCAGCACAAGTAGTTCCTGCTATGTACTACATTCAACCGCTTAACAAGACAGTAGCGGTTGGTTTAGCTATCTATTCAAATTACGGTACCGGTACTGAATATAAAGATGATTATGCAGGTGGCTCTGCAGCTGGTACCACACATATCATGAGTGTCAATTTCAACCCGAATGTCTCTTACCGTATCAATGAACAACTGAGCCTAGGAGCGGGTGTTAGCTTTGTCTATGCAACAGCTGAATTAGAACGTAATGCCGGTATAGGTGCCCCAGCAATGCAGATTGCAAAAATGGAAGGTGACGGTTACGGTTTCGGTTGGAATGTTGGCGCATTATATGAAATCAATAAAAATAACCGTTTCGGCATTAGCTACAAATCAGAAGTTAAAACTGAGCTAGAAGGTGATTTCACGGGGTCTACAACGACTACACCTGGTGCTACGGTGGATGGTACTTTGGACTTAAATCTACCTTCAATTCTAGAAGTATCTGGTTACCATAAACTTACCGATAAATTTGCAGTATCATACAGCTGGCAGTACACCACCTGGTCTGATTTTGGTGATATCGTTGCAGAAAGTGCAAGCTGTGATTCAACAGCTATCGGGGGCATTCCTGGTGTTTGTTTAGAGAAAAAAGAAGATTACAGTAACTCAAGCCGTTATTCTGTTGGTGGTGAATACTACCTTTCTGAAGCTGTCACACTACGTGCTGGTTATGCATTTGATGAACAAGGCGGTAAAGCCACAATGAGTATCCCAGATACCGATCGTCAATGGTATACTGCAGGTCTAACTTATAAAGCAACTCCAGCACTATCATTTGATTTTGCAGCAGCTTTAGTTGCTGGTAAAGAAATTACATTTGAAGAATCGCTACCTGCTGCCGGTGGTGCATCAGCAACATTAACTTCAAGTGGCGATGCGTACATCTACTCAGCACAAATGAACTACAGCTTCTAATCCAAGCTTAATTCATCTCTGCATACTAAAAGACAGCTTCGGCTGTCTTTTTTGTTTTCTGATCAAAATCAATAAAGATCCTGTTTAAGGATCTTTCTCACATCTAGCCATTGCAATTAATTAGACGGTCGGTCTATAATCTGCATTATGGAAAATATGACAAATAATCAGCCTAAACCTCGCCGAGGTCGGCCACCAAAAGTAGCCCGTGAAAACACGGATACCCGTGCCCTGCTCATTCGCAGTGGCGTGGAAGTATTAACGGAAAGTGGCTTTGCGGCTGCTGGTATCGATGGCATCTTAAAAAAAGTCGGGGTACCGAAAGGATCTTTTTACCATTACTTTAAAAGTAAAGAAGATTTCGGTCAGGCGGTTATTGCTCACTACGCCAGTTACTTTGCTGCCAAGCTAGATAAATACTTGCTTGATGAGTCTATCGCGCCATTGCAACGTATTGTTAAGTTCGCCGATGGCGCCAAACGAGGCATCGTTAAATTTGAGTTTAAACGCGGCTGTCTGGTCGGTAATTTAGGCCAAGAAGTGGCTATTTTACCCGACAGTTATCGCCTCATTCTGCAAAACATCTTTGCAGTGTGGCAGACCAAGATGCAAGCGTGTTTAGAGACTGCCCAGCAACAAGGTGATATCAAGAAAAATATCAACTGTGCACAGCAAGCAGAATACTTTTGGATCGGTTGGGAAGGCGCAGTGATGCGGGCGCGACTTGTACAGTCAGTGCAACCGTTAGATTTATATATCGCGACCTTTATTGCCAGTATCGCCACCAGCTAAATACGGCATATATTAGTCATAATTAGGCTATTTATAACGGACGGTTATAACAAACAGTTATGACTAACATTCATTATAAATAGCTATTACCTATTTCTTATTAAAAATTTTTTACACTTTAATAGACGACCAGTCTATATTCGGAGATAACCTATGTCACAAGCCACGTTTAAAGGCATTTTAATCGAAAAAAATGACGACCAATACACAGCGTCAGTACAATCAATTGATGAATCAAAACTACCAGCAGGTGATGTAAGCATTGATGTTGCTTACAGCACACTAAACTTTAAAGACGGCTTAGCGATCACAGGTAAAGGCCCTGTCGTGCGCAGCTTCCCTATGGTACCGGGTATCGACTTAGTGGGTACTGTGACTCAAAGTGATAGCGACAAATTTCAAGCTGGCGATCAAGTATTATTAAATGGTTTTGGTGTCGGTGAAAAGCATTGGGGCGGCCTTGCCGAAAAAGCCCGTCTCAATAGCGATTGGTTAATCAAACTGCCAGCTGGCTTGTCAGCAAAACAAGCAATGGCAATCGGTACTGCGGGTTATACGGCGATGTTATCGGTGATTGCCTTAGAGCGTCATGGTATCACCCCAAACAAAGGCGATGTACTGGTAACCGGAGCTAACGGTGGTGTGGGTAGTTTTGCCATTACGTTATTAGCCAAACTAGGCTATCGCGTGATTGCATCTACAGGTCGTCCAGAAGAAGCGGATTACTTAACAGCATTAGGCGCAGCAGAGATCATCGATCGTAATACATTGTCTGAACCGGGTCGTCCAATGGTGAAAGAGCGTTGGGCAGCGGCGATAGACTCTGTTGGTAGTCACACACTAACCAATGTATGCGCGGGTCTAAAATACGGTGGTGTAGTCACTGCCTGTGGCCTCGCACAAGGCATGGATTTTCCAGCTAGCGTAGCGCCATTTATTTTACGTGGCATTACCTTAGCGGGTATCGACAGTGTAATGCGTCCTCTGGCAGACAGAGAAGAAGCCTGGGCACGTTTAGCTGAAATCCTAACAGATGATGACTTTACCTCTATCGGCACTGAGATCAGCTTAGATGAAGCCGTAGCAGCTGCACATGATCTGATGGCGGGAAAAGTACGCGGTCGTGTACTGGTGAATATGAACAAATAATCCGTTCACCGCATGATCTGCATTTATAAAAAAAGCCTTAATCACGATATACATATCAGATTAAGGCTTTTTCATTTCTGAGGCTTAGCGGTTAACCACTAAAGACAGAGATATAATCGCAAATTTGCGAATTACATCATGCCGCCCATGCCACCCATACCGCCCATATCAGGCATAGCTGATGAGCCGCCTTCTGTAGGTGCATCAGTGATCATCGCTTCAGTGGTGATCATAAGACCCGCAACAGATGCAGCAAACTGTAGTGCTGAACGTGTTACTTTCGTTGGATCTAGGATACCCATCGCAATCATGTCGCCATATTCGCCTGTCGCTGCGTTGTAACCGTAGCTACCTTCACCGGCACGCACGTTGTTTGCAACAACAGATGCTTCGTCACCTGAGTTTTCAACGATTTGACGTAGTGGTGCTTCCATTGCTTTTAACGCAACTTTAATACCCACAGTTTGATCTTGGTTTGCGCCTTCAAGATCTTGAATTGCAGCAGCAGCACGAACAAGTGCAACACCACCACCAGCAACAACGCCTTCTTCAACAGCAGCACGTGTAGCGTGCAGTGCATCTTCAACGCGCGCTTTTTTCTCTTTCATTTCCATTTCAGTTGCTGCGCCAACTTTAATTACCGCAACACCACCAGAAAGTTTAGCCACACGTTCTTGTAGTTTTTCTTTATCGTAATCAGAAGATGTATCTTCGATTTGCTTACGGATCTGTGTGACACGACCTTTGATCGTCATTTCGTCACCGATACCGTCAATAATCGTTGTTTCATCTTTGGTGATGATGATACGTTTAGCTTGGCCTAGTTCAGCAACTGTGGCTTTTTCTAGCTCCATACCAATCTCTTCAGAGATAACTGTACCAGCGGTAAGTACTGCGATATCTTGTAACATCGCTTTACGACGGTCACCGAAACCAGGTGCCTTAACAGCAGCAACTTTAACGATACCACGCATGTTATTCACTACTAATGTCGCCAGTGCTTCGCCTTCAAGGTCTTCAGCAATGATCAGTAGTGGTTTAGATGCTTTTGCTACACCTTCAAGTACCGGCAGTAGTTCACGGATGTTAGATATTTTTTTATCTACTAATAAGATATATGGTGATTCTAATTCAACACTACCCGTTTCTTGGTTGGTGATGAAGTAAGGAGATAGGTAACCACGGTCGAACTGCATACCTTCAACAACGTCTAGTTCGTCGTCTAGTGCTTGGCCGTCTTCAACCGTAATCACACCTTCTTTACCAACACGTTCCATTGCTTCTGCAATGATCTTACCAACGCTTGGATCAGTATTTGCAGAAATAGTACCTACTTGCTCAATCGCTTTAGTATCTGAACAAGGTATAGATAATTCTTTTAGTGCTAAAACTGCTGCTTTCACTGCTTGGTCAATACCGCGTTTTAGATCCATTGGGTTCATGCCCGCAGCAACCGCTTTTAGACCTTCGTTCACAATTGATTGTGCAAGTACGGTTGCCGTAGTAGTACCGTCACCAGCTGCATCATTTGCTTGTGAAGCAACTTCTTTGAGCATTTGCGCGCCCATGTTTTCGAATTTGTCTGCTAATTGGATTTCTTTTGCTACCGTTACACCATCTTTAGTAATAAGTGGTGCGCCGAAGCTTTTGTCGATAACAACGTTACGACCTTTAGG
Source organism: Moritella yayanosii (assembly GCF_900465055.1). Lineage (NCBI taxonomy): Bacteria > Pseudomonadati > Pseudomonadota > Gammaproteobacteria > Alteromonadales > Moritellaceae > Moritella > Moritella yayanosii. The sequence goes on from NZ_LS483250.1 coordinate 2,612,165, forward strand.
GCCCAATGTTACTTTAACTGCATTCGCAAGAATATTTACGCCGTTAAGCATCTTGTCACGTGCGTCTAAGCCGAATTTTACATCTCTAGCCATCTTAAATAATCCTTTTAAAATCTGTTAATTTGTTGATTTGTTGATTTAGCGATATAAATAATAACCTGTTGAATTTATTCAACAATAGCTAAAATATCAGCTTCACTCATGATTAAAACTTCTTTGCCTTCTAGCTTTTCAGTTTTAACGCTATAACCTTCACTAAAAATAACCGTATCGCCAACGTTAACAGCCAGTGGGCGTATTTCACCGCTATCTAATAAACGACCGTTACCAACAGCAATAACTTCACCGCGGGTAGATAGTTCAGCTGATGCACCAGTAAGTACGATACCGCCTGCAGATTTAGTTTCTTGCTCGTGGCGACGAACGATCACGCGATCGTGTAGTGGACGAATTGTCATTTTAAAATCTCCTAAAGAATACATGTTGTGAATATCAGGGGTCGATTATTTACCGATACCATGACTACGAAGTAATATATCGGGGCAACTCATTCCAACTCAAGGGGCAAGTGAAAAATAGTTAATAAATTTACGTCTAGTGAGCAGTTTTACAGATGTTTCGATCCAGTATTCAACTTGTATCTATTACATAGAAGTGTAAATGTCGGGTAAAAGTACAGTTCAAGGCTGTTGGTTGACGCAGAAAAGGGTAAAATAGCCCAATAAAATTTAAAGCACAACACGCAATTTTAGGTAATCGTATTGAAAGATAAACACGGCCTGCTCTCCGCTCCCGTCTCTCAGGTAATGACAACAATGGCAGTGCCAATGGGCTACGGTTTATTAGCCGTGCTCGGCTTTAGCTTAGTCGATACTTACTTTGTCAGCTTACTGGGTACGCAGGCACTAGCCGCGATCAGTTTTACTTTTCCGGTGACCTTTTTTGTCACGGCATTGGCCATGGGCTTAGGTACCGGTTTATCAGCTTGTTTAGCGCGTTTATTGGGGCAAGGCCAGCATCAAGATGCGGCGCGGTTAACGTCTGACGGATTATTGTTAGCACTGACTACGGTGTTAGTCGTTGCGATTATCGGCATTAATAACATACAGCCACTATTTAGACTATTGGGTGCGACGGATACCTTGATGGTCTACATCGAAGATTATATGTTCTATTGGTATATTGCGATCCCCTTTTTAGTCATCCCTATGGTCGGCAACGCGGCTATCCGCGCCACCGGTGATACCAAAACCCCAAGCAGAGTAATGATCATTGCCGGCTTTATGAATGGCCTACTCGACCCGTTATTAATTTTTGGCATCGGTCCTTTCCCTGAGTTAGGGGTCAAAGGCGCGGCGATTGCGTCAGGGTTATCCTGGTTAATTACCTTTGCAGTGGCGCTATATTTATTACGTTATCGTCAACAGTTATTGTTATTAACGAAACCAAACCTGGCTAATATGCTTAAAAATTGGCGTAAGATTGCGGCGATCGGGTTGCCCGCGTCTTTAACCAATATGCTTAGCCCCGTCAACAATGCGTTTGTGATGTGGCAACTGGCCGCGTTTAGCACCACAGCGGTTGCCGCTTATGGTGCGGGTACACGGTTGGAAGCGATTTTATTGGTCGGTATGATCGCGGTTAGCTCGATGCTAGCGCCTTTTATTGCCCAGAATTCAGCCGCCAATAATCCCCAGCGTTGTTTAACCGCCATCAAACTGGCGATCCGTTATTCATTAATATCACAGCTGGCTATTTATCTGGTTATTGCCATCACGGCGCCTTATATCGCCACTTTGTTCAGTGATGATGCCGTGGTGATCGGTCACTTATCCTTATACCTTTATATTATCCCTGCCTCTTTTGCTATGCAGGGCATTATGATGGCGGTCGCGTCTAGCTTAAATGGCTTTAATCGACCAATGTCAGCATTAAGCCTTAGCGTACTGCGCTCTCTGCTAATCATTAGTCTATCTAGTGTTGGCGGTTATTATTATGGTGAAAAAGGTATCTTCTTTGGTATTGCCAGTGCCAATGTTTTAGTCGGTTTATTGGCCCTCTATTACGCCCAGCAATTACAGAACGAGCTGCGTAATAAATTAGGCGATCAATTAGAGAATGAATTACAGCTAAAGTGAACCTTGGCATGAGGCAATGAAAATCCGGCTAAACAGCATACATTTACATCCATTCCCCTGTGTTGATGGATCCACGAGTAAAACACAAATTTACCGCTCGAATATGCACTAATACGCCATCAAATTTGCTGTTTCTTAGGCTCAATAAAAATATATTTAGCACTGTTCAACTTTTGTTACAAAAGGTGATCTAAGCCCGTTTTATTAACAAAAATACAACGTATTATCGGCACATAAATTTCGTTCTTCTTCCTACGTTTTGATCACATAGCAGAGTGTACTAATGACTGTATTAGCAACCGATTTTACTCAAGAAACCCGTCTAGAAACTGACTTGTTAGGGGTTAAAAAAATACCAGCACACGCTTATTATGGTATTCACACATTAAGAGCGATGGAAAACTTTCATATCAGTCGTGAGAAGATCGGTGACTGTCCTGAATTTGTACGCGGCATGGTCAAAACCAAGAAAGCGGCCGCACTCGCCAATGGTATTTTAGGCACTATCTCACCACAAATTAGCGACGCGATCGTGAATGCCTGTGACATTTTATTGGCAACTGATAAGTTTTACGCACAATTCCCGGTTGATGCGTTTCAAGGTGGTGCGGGTACATCGGTAAACATGAATACCAATGAAGTATTAGCCAATATCGCACTCGAGCAAATGGGCCATGCCAAGGGCGCTTACAACCACATCAATCCCAATGATCACGTCAATAAAAGTCAAAGCACCAATGATGCCTACCCGACGGGTTTCCGCGTTGCTTTGTTCGAACGCTCTAACGCAGTATTAGTGGCGCTAACCGCATTAAGCCAAACCTTCTTAACCAAAGCCGAAGAATTTAATGACGTATTAAAAATGGGCCGTACCCAGTTACAAGACGCGGTACCGATGACATTAGGTCAAGAATTTCGTGCTTTTGGCATTACCCTTAAAGAAGAAATAAAAAGCATCAAACGTTGCCAAGAATTACTGCTTGAAATCAACTTAGGCGCGACTGCCATTGGTACTGGTTTAAATACCCCGGTAGGTTATTCAGAACTGGCGATTGCAAAATTAGCTGAGATCACTGGTCATCCCTTTGTACCTGCAGAAGACTTAGTGGAAGCGACATCTGACTGTGGCGCATACGTCATGCTATCAAGTGCATTAAAACGTTTCGCGGTGAAGTTATCGAAGATCTGTAACGATCTACGTTTACTGTCTTCTGGTCCCCGCACCGGTTTAAATGAAATAAACCTACCCGAAATGCAGGCCGGTTCATCAATCATGCCAGCAAAAGTAAACCCGGTCATTCCAGAAGTAGTTAACCAAGTGGCGTTTAAAGTATGCGGTAACGACTTAACCATCACCATGGCGGCTGAAGCCGGTCAATTACAGTTAAACGTCATGGAACCGGTGATTGCTCAGTGTCTGTTTGAATCATTAACCTTATTAGAAAATGCCTGTTTCGCACTGCAAAATAAGTGCATTAAAGGCATTACAGCTAACCGTAAGGTATGCCAAGATTACGTCTTAAATTCAATCGGTATCATCACTTACTTAAACCCACTTATTGGTCATCATGAAGGCGATATTATCGGTAAAATATGTGCTAAAACAGGTAAGAGCGTACGTGAAGTAGTACTAGAGCGTGGGTTATTGTCCGAAACTGAATTAGATGACATATTCTCTATCGAAAACTTGATGAATCCAAAATACACCGCGCAACGTTTCGCTAAAGCGGTTTAATTAAAGTGAGCTAAGTTAACGACCTAAATAAACCGTTTAACTATAAAATCCCCGTTACTATTACTGCCAACGACAGTAACAGTAACGGGGATTTTTTATGCCTTAAACAACGTACTACTGCTGTTTATCACAACACTGCTACAGCCGTCACTTCAAAGGCTCTTTTACGACTCATTAATACGAAGATGGCGGGTACAAAGTAAAACGATAACATGGTGGTTAATACCGTGCCACCGGCGATCGCAATCGCAAACGGTGGCCAGAAACCACCACCCGCTAAGATAAGCGGCAAGAAACCACCCACGGTGGTGATCGTCGTAGAGGTAATATGGCGGGTACAACTGGTGATGGCCCTAATAATCGCCTCGCTATCACCGGCGACGGCTTTCGGATCTGATTTTAATTCCGCCAAAATAACAATCGCGGCATTAATTGCTAACCCCATTAAGCCAAGTAGACCAATGATCACAGTAAAACCAAACGGGTAATTAAACACGTAAATACTGAGTAGCCCCAACCCCACCGATTGGATAGCGGATAATACAATCACCCCACCTAAACGGAACGAGTTAAATGACAGCACCACAATAATAATCAGCAACATCATGATCACACCAACACTGGCTAACAAATTACCGACCGCATCATTACGTTTGGCTGACTCGCCACCAAACTCCATCCGGTAACCCGGCGGCAATACAAAGTTGTCACTGGCTAATCGCGCCGAAAACTCATTCAGCACCGTTGAGGGTAATACCCCAGCGACTAAGTAACCTTCCACAGTATTAACCCGTACACCATTCCAATGTGGGATCGCACCACGACTCGGCGTTAATGCTAATGTCGTTAATGCCATCAGCGGAATACTGCGTTGCGATAGTGGCGAGCTCAGACTCATATTGGCTAAGTCAGATAAGCTACGACGTTGCTCATTGGCAATCTGTACCCGTACTGGTATAGATTCAGTGGCTTCGATAATCGAGCCGTTAACGGTACCATGTAATGTTGATTGTAACTGTGTCGCTACATCGGTCAGGGTTAACCCAGCTAATTGACTGACATCTTCATTAATTTTCAACCATATTTTCGGTAACCCAGGTTGGATAGTCGCGCGGGTATGGATCACGTTCTTGGTACTGATTAAGATCCGTCTGGCTTCATCTCCCAAGGTTTTTAAAGTATCTAAATTAGGCCCAAACAGGCGTAATTCGATTGGCGCTCGAAACGGAGGACCTTGCTCAAGCTTTCGCACCAGTATCTGCGCTGCAGGGATCGCATCATCCAGCAATATTTGTAATGACGGTACTAATTCATTCACCCGCTGGAAGCTGTCACCGGTGACCATCGCTTGGGCATAATACTGGGCACCGTCTTTATCAGGCATTAAATTATAATAGAAAGACGGGGCATTATTACCAATAAACCAGCGTACCTTGCGGATCCCTTGTTGCTGGGCTAACAAGTCACTGATGGTTTTGGTCATGGCTTCAGTGGCAATAATACTGGTTTGCACTGGCATAAATAATTCGATATGAAACATGTCACGATCCGACGCCGGAAAGAACTGTTCATCCAGATGTTTAGCCAAGATAAAGCCACTCAAAGGTAAGATAAACACTAACCCTATGCTGAGTTTAGGTCTGGCTAATACCCATACCAGAGATTGACGGAAAGCGGCCGCTAAGCTAACTAATTCAATACCGTTATTATACCACGTCGTTGTCCGTGCCGAGCCGTCTGACGAACGACCAACCAGAAAACGCCCCGATAAACCGGCAACGATAGTATGTGACACTAAATACGACCCGATTAAAGCAAAGATAACACTTAACGCAATGCCACTGACAAATTCACCCGATGGTCCAGGCATCATCACAATCGGCATAAACGCCAATATCGTGGTTAACGTTGAGCCTAATAACGGTAACCATAAATGCTTAATCGCACCTTGCACGGCAGCACTGGCGTTGAAGCCCTGTTGGAAACGTTTCTGAATGGTATCTGCCATCACAATCGCGTTATCCACCATAATACCCAGCGCCACAACCAAACCCGTTACCGACATTTGATGGATAGGCAAGCCATAATAATTCATCACAGTCAAGGTAAACAATACCGTTAACGGCAAGGATAAGGTGACGATTAATGCTGCGCGCCAGCCTAACGTCACAAGCAGCACCAGGGCGATTATCGAAAAACCAATCAGGATGTTTTCCACCAAACCTTGCAACCTGTCTTCGGTGTATTGGGATTGATCAAACAACACTTCTGTGGTTAATGAGGACGGTAATTGCAAATTAAACGCGGCAACCTTGGCATCAACCTCGGCACTCCATTTATCAATACGTAAATTAGGCAACATACGGGTTGATACCACCACCGCATATTGACCATCCACAATCGCGATCTCTTGTGCAGGCCATTGTAAATTTTTACTGATCTGAGCAATATCACCTAACCGAACCACACCACCTTTACTGTCATTAAGTAACGGGATCTGGCGGATCCGTGCAACAGAATCAAACGATCCCGCGACTTCAATCTGCATTTGGTTATAATCATTAATGATATTACCGGCAGAGACTTTCGCATCAGCCGCTAAAATAATGTTGGAAATAGCTTGTGTCGATAACGACAAATTCGCCGCTAAATGTTTATCTATTTCCACCAATATTTGTTCTTTACCGCGGCCAAACAAACTGACGATGTCAGTACCTGAAACCACCTTTAACTGATTTTGTAATTCTTTACCGTAACGGCCTAATGTAGTTAAATCAACCGCACTGTCACCCTGCCATTTAACGGCGATCAATTGCGTGTAGGCATAACCACGATCATCTTCTAATCGTGGCGCGACAGCCGCTGGCGGTAACTCACTGGCAACGTCATTAAGCAGATCTCGCACCCGCGACCAAATCGGCACAGGATCCGTAATGGTATCGTGTAATTTCAACTGCACAATGGATATGCCAGGTCGAGAGGTCGAGGTAATACGATTAATATCCGCCAGTTTTCGTAATTTTTGCTCTATTTTCTCTGTCACTAAGGCTTCGACACGTTCAGCACTGGCTCCCGGAAGTAAAGTCAGCACACTGGCAATTCGATTGGTGATCCGAGGATCTTCGGTGCGCGGTAGCGTTGATAACGAACCCAGCCCTGCCACAATGAGTAAAATAATCAGCAGTGCCATCAGGCGATTATTTTCAGTAAACGCCTTGATCATATCTTGTGCTCCGAGGTTTTTTCAGCCAACGTTTGCTGCGCAAAAGCTTGCTGATGGCGAACCGTAACCCGCTGTCCTGGTACAAAACGGTGGATCCCGACATTAACATAAGCTTGGTTATCTTTCAGATCACCTTGCACATACGCTGCCGTTTCAGTGACATGTAATACCGTTACTGTGGTGCTTTTCAACTGAAATAGTGTCGGTGTCGCCGCAGAATGATCATCACGATCTTGCAGCCTGACATCCTGCTCTAAGGTATAAATATTCCACATACCACGCACACCATCCGTAATGGCGCTTAATGGCACCCAATAACCCGGTTGCTGATATACTTGAGACAAAGCAAGGTAAGCCAATTGGCCATTATAAACCGGACTGTTATCGGCTAATGCAAAACGCAGACTAATTGTTCGGGTTACCGTATCAACTTCATTGCCGACACTTAATAGACTTGCAGCGTAGTTAATACCGGCGATCTCGAGTTGATGATCCTTGCCTTGCAGTTGGGTGATGAAACTCGCCGGTACACCAATTATCACTTCCGATGCACCGGTTTGTAACAACCTAAATGCCGTAGAGCCGGCAGCAATTACTTCACCTTGGGCTATCTGTCGACGACTGACAATGCCATCAAAAGGGGCTAATAATTTCGACTTATCAATTCGATACTGACTTGCTTCGAGTGCGGATAAGATACTACGGATATTGGCTGTAATAACACGTTTTTGCGACGACAGCTCATCAATATTCTGTTCTGAGGTAAAGCCTCGCTTACTCAGCGAGTTTAATCGCGATAGATTGGCTTCGATCAAATCAAATTCCGCTTCCGCTTGCTGCAGTTGTGCTTCTAGCTGGTTACGTTCGATTAATAACAGTTGCGTATTGAGCTCTGCCAGCAATTGACCTTTCACCACTTGCTGCCCTTCAATCGCATGCAGAGTTTTAATGATACCTGCAAATTCAAAACCTAAATTTGCATCTTGCTTAGCAATTACCTTACCGACAAATTTATTGTCGACTTGGTAACTGTCTTGCTGAGTCAAATACTCACTACTGGCTTGTAAATACTGTGATACAACCTGCGTTTCATCAGCAACAAACTCACTACACGCTTGCAGTGTGAACGGTATTAGCAATATACTTATCCATGGTGCTGTTTTTGTATTCAGCAAAGACAGATAACTCTTTCTAAACATAATCAATATCCTTTTTTTACGCTCTATGCAACGCCACACTTTTGTTTCAGTCTTTTCTAAACTAGACTGACAAGTCCAGTCACAAAGATAGCAAAACCAAACTAGACCGTACAGTCCATTTTTATAATTATTAACGCATTTGCAACATCTGTAACATTTATAATGGCATGCACATTCAAATTATTAGCGGTATGAATAGATGAATAAACCTAGAACAAAGAGTGAATTAAAGCGAAATAAAATACTTGATGCAGCAACAGTGCAATTTACCCAGCATGGCTATGCAGCCACCAGCATGGCTCTCATCGCTAAATTAGCCGGGGTATCAAAACAAACTGTGTATAGTCATTTTGGCAACAAAGACGAATTATTTATTACTGCTATCAGCTACAAATGCGAATTATTGGGCGTAAGAGAATTATTACCCGAGAATCTAGGTCCGGTTGAACCGACGTTAACGTTATTTGCACAAGACTTTTTCGCCATGATCACTTCAGCTGATTCCATGGCGGTACACCGAACTTGTGCTGCAGAGAGCCTTGCCCATCCGCATTTATCACGGTTATTTTTTGAAGCTGGACCGCTGTTTGTGATCGACAAATTAACCAATTGTTTAGCTGAGTATCATCGCCGTGGCGAACTCGATATTGAAGATTGTCGCCACGCGGCCATACAATTACTGGCGATCATTAAAGGTGAGCAGTGGACCCGGTTAGAATTTAATATTGAAGAGTCGGTATCAGAGCTGGAGATTAAGCACTACTTACAAAGTTCTGTGCGTCTATTTGTACGAGGATATCAGCGTTTAAGTTAAGCCATCAGGGTTATACTGATATTGCCGATAGATATCGATAAGCATAACCCTGTTTATTACTTTGCAACCTCGCTATTCGGCAGTATCAAGCGTCGCGCTAAACCAATCCAGTTTGCTGGCTAACTGCGTCACTTTACCAATAATAATCAGTGACGGACTTTCAGCTTGCGCAGCCAGAGCACCCAGATCTTTTAACGATCCTTGTAATGTACGCTGCTGTTTGCTAGTGCCTTTTTCTATAATCGCCACCGGCATAGCGGCATCCATACCGTGTTCGATAAGGTTACTCGCAATGCCACTACTCTGGGTCAAACCCATGTAAAACACCAAGGTATGCGTGGCTTTACCAAGTAACGGCCAATCTAGCTGATGCGCATCATTTTTTAAATGTCCGGTAATAAATTGCACACCTTGGGTATAATCTCGGTGTGTCAGTGGGATCCCAGCGTATGCCGCACAGCCTGATGCTGCGGTAATACCCGGTACCACTTCAAACGGTATGTTAAACGGTAATAAGGCTTCGAGTTCTTCACCACCACGGCCAAAGATAAACGGATCACCACCTTTAAGGCGGATCACTTGCTTGCCTTGCAATGACAGCTCCACCAGCAGTTGGTTTATACCGCTTTGTGGTACACAGTGATATCCCGCTTGCTTGCCCACAAAAAAGCATTCAGCTTGTGGGTTGATCAAAGCGATGATCTCTGCTGATACTAAACGGTCATGCACAACCACTTCAGCATGTTGCAGTAAACGTAACGCTTTTACCGTTAATAGATCCGGATCACCTGGGCCAGAACCGACCAAAATAACCGTCCCTGCATTGCGAACAGTATGTTGTTCACCTTCTGTTATTGGTAACCCTTGTTCTGTCATTCTATATCCTTAGCTACTGCGTTAGCGTTCTCGTGACTCACTACGATTCACAGTAACTTAATCATCACTGTATGTCTTTATCTTCCTAATATACCCAAGCTGTACTAGGCTTACCAGTAGCAGAGTAGTATAAGTTATACCAAGCGCAGCACGATCAAAAAAGGCGCGATCTTTCGACCACACCTTTGGCTACTTATTTGAGCATCAATGATTAATTAAGCTTATTGTCATCTCGGTTTACTTCGACAAAATCGCCTTCGATAACATCATCATTTTTAGCCTTGTTATCTGACCCTGGCTGTTGTTGAAATGGTGACGACTGGCTTGATGACTGTGTAGACGAGTACTGGAAACCCTGTGCATTACCAGTAAACATCGCTTGTGGAATAATACGATCTTTGTACTGGGCGATAATCGCTTTAGCTAAGCGGCCACGAATTTGCGGGGTTAATACTAACAAACCTAACGCATCAGTCACAAAACCTGGTGTAACCAGTAACACACCACATACCAGCAGCATAATAGCTTCAACAATTTCTTGTCCCGGCGCTTCACCCGCCGCTAAACGCGCTTGTAACTTTTTCACCGTTTGTACACCTTGATTACGAACCAAGTATGAACCGGCAAACGCAGTTAAAATAATAATACCAATAGTCAGCTCAGCACCTAATAACGAACCTATCGACATTAGTACATACACTTCAATTAATGTCATCGCAGTAAACAGAAAAAATAAACGACCTAACACATTAACCTCTCAAAATTTAGTTATAGTAGACAGCCTAACAAGGAATACCCTTATCTCTCGCTTATCTAAACATAGTATCTAGCAAAAATATGTTAAAATAGTACCTAAAAATAGTACCTAAAAATAGTACCTAAAAATTCGCACAAAACGATTATGATATAAAGTAACATAAGGGCATTAGCCGCATTTTCAAGTTATCAGCGAGTAGATAGTCCATAATACTCAGTGACCGACATCCTAACTAAGACAACTAATACAGCATAAAGTTGGAAAAAATGAACCTAAAATCGATCCTATTATTAGCCAGCAGCCTCGCTCTGCAGAGTAGCATACCCGTATTAGCCAATACTAATTTTAACCTATTTGCAAATAAACAACAAAACGCGCCAGCATTCTTGCCTGTCGAAGACGCCTTTGTGTTTTCGCAACTGCAGCAAGGCGACAATCTCAATGTGTTCTGGCAAATTACCGAGGGTTATTATTTATATAAAAATAAGCTGCGAGTCACCATTAATGGTAATGACTACACTATCGACGGCTTGCCTACAGGTAAAGACTATCATGATGAATATTTTGGCGATGTCGAAATATTTCAGTACGAATTGATGCTGTCAGTCCCTGTGGCAAATGTAGCAGCAGCGAGTGAGATCACCATCCATTATCAAGGTTGCGCAGTGGCAGGCTTGTGTTATCCACCCATGACAAAAACATTTATTAGCCAATAATAATATCACCCACAATAACAACCACAAGACCGCACTGGTGGTTTTATTGCTGGCGTCGTCGTTATCTATTTTATTTAATGACAGCAATATGCTTGCTGCGGGCAATTAAAAATACTGGCAACACAGCGAATGCCATATAAATAAAGATATCGGCTTTGACGAGCGGATAAAATAGCCCAGATACAAACGTCAGCAGCGCGATGGCTAAACTAAACGGCAGCGCGGCATAAATAGCTTGTGTCGCTACCGCATCTTCTTCACTGACACGTTCTGCCATATAACGCATTGATGCCAGGTGCGCGACACCAAACGTCACTCCATGTAATAACTGTGACAACATGATTGGCGTAACATCCATGGCATAGCCTAATGTGGTCCAACGTAACACACTACCCGCCGCAGCAATGACAAACATCATGGCAATACTGACATTGCCAAAGATGCGTTTACCAAACGCTAAAAATAAGATCTCACCGGCAACCCCCACACTCCAGAAATAACCGATATAAATTTCACTAATACCAATATCTTGCCAGTACACAGCGCCAAAACCATAATAAGCCGCATGAGCACCTTGTAATAATGAGGTGATGGCTAAAAATGGCCAAAATGCTGGACGCTTTAATATCGTCAAAATACCCGAACTCGGTTTGCTGGTTGCCGTTCCACCTTCCGGCATATTTTTCGCAGGTGTGATAGTGAGTAGAAATAAGATCCCGAGTCCAATAATAATCGACAATAAAATGATTCTATGATCAAACTCTTCGACCAAAAAACCGGTTAACGCACTCGACAACATAAAACCAATCGAGCCCCACAACCGCACTCGGCCATAATCCATATTATTGTAACGCACTAACTTCGCACCTATCGTCTCGCCCAAGGCCATCAACGGCGAAAATATAAAGTTAGTTAAAATGACTAATAAAAAGATCGCATAAACATTTTCAATCAGATAAAAACCAGAGAACGCGACCATTGCAGTCAGCGTCAATCGCTGAACGCGGGTCAATAGTGAGGTAGTCGTGACCAAGTTGCGGGTCAATAATAACGCCCCTGCAGAACGGGCAACCAGTGCAAATGCCAGCATGCTACCGATCATTTCCGTGGAGATACCTTCGCCTTTTAACCATAACGCCCAGAATGGCAGCAGAATGCCAAATACACCGAAGAAAAAAGCGTAATAAAATCCCATCCATATTGATGATGGCAGTGCAAAGCGCATGTTGAATCCCTAAATAATGACATATCAGTCCAATAATTTTCGACATTCTACGCCCTTAGTAATAGAGATGCGCTATTTCCCATAAAATATTATGGTGATCTAGGCACTATTTCATCTATATAAATTAATGATTAAAGCAAAGTCATCACAAAAAACTATCATTAATACTAAAGTCGTATTGCTAGATATTAGCGGCCATGGCATTTTCATTCACAGCCGATGTAAACAAAACCACAATAAAACATGCTTACATCCAGATGTGGACAAGGAATTAAATACTATTAAGGAAGCACAATGAGCGACACTAAACTATATCCGGTACCTGCAGAATTTGCGCAAAACAGTTTATTAAATGATAGTGCTTATCAAGCCATGTACAAGCATTCAATTAACGATCCGGAAGCCTTTTGGCGTGAACAAGGGCAAATAGTTGACTGGATCAAGCCTTATAGCCAAGTTAAAAACACCAGTTTCCAACCTGGCAGTATCGACATTAAATGGTTCCAAGACGGTAAACTTAATGTATCAGCCAACTGTCTTGATCGTCACTTAAAAGATAATGCCAATAAAACCGCCATTATTTGGGAAGGTGATAATCCAGCAGATTCTGAAAAACTCACTTATCAAGACGTTTACGAAAAAGTTTGTCAATTTTCAAATGCGTTAAAAGCCCAAGGCATTAAAAAAGGCGACGTCGTTTGTCTGTATATGCCAATGATCCCAGAAGCCGCTATCGCGATGCTGGCTTGTACTCGTATTGGTGCCGTGCATACCATTGTATTCGCTGGTTTCTCCGCAGGAGCACTGGCCGAACGTATTAACAACTGCGGCGCGAAATTAGTCATTACTGCCGATGAAGGTGTGCGTGCTGGCCGTATTATTCGCCTCAAGGATTGTGTTGATAAAGCACTCGCTAAACCCCAAGTGACCAGTGTTAACAATGTCATTGTATTTGCCCGCACTAAAGCCGACATCGCATGGCATGAAGGCCGTGACCTGTGGTGGCATGATGTCGTCAAAGACCAGCCAAGTGAATGCGAACCAGAAGCAATGAATGCCGAAGATCCATTATTCATTCTTTATACTTCCGGCTCAACCGGTAAACCCAAAGGCGTATTACACACCACAGGTGGTTATCTCGTGTATGCCACGATGACCTTTAAATATGTCTTTGATCATCAAGACAGCGACGTATTCTGGTGCACTGCCGATGTCGGTTGGATCACCGGCCACAGCTATTTAGTCTACGGACCATTGGCGAACGCCGCCACCACGGTATTATTTGAAGGGGTGCCCAACTACCCTGATACTGCTCGTATGAGCCAAGTGATTGATAAACACCAGGTCACCACCCTTTATACGGCACCAACTGCCATCCGTGCATTAATGGCTAAAGGCGATGATGCTATCGCCGGCACCAAACGTACTTCACTGCGCTTAATGGGCTCGGTAGGCGAACCAATCAACCCTGAAGCATGGCGATGGTATTACAACACTATCGGCAATTCATCAACACCGATTGTTGATACTTGGTGGCAAACCGAAACGGGGGGTATTTTAATTACCCCTCTGCCAGGCGCAACGGCACTGAAACCGGGCTCTGCAACCCGTCCATTCTTTGGTATTAGCCCTGCCTTGGTCGATAATGAAGGTAACTTATTAGAAGGCGAGAATGAAGGTAACTTAGTTATTTTAGATTCTTGGCCTGGACAAATGCGTGGTATTTATGGCGATGAAAGCCGCTTTGAAGAAGCTTATTTCTCCACATTCCCGAATATGTACTGCACCGGCGATGGGGCTAAACGTGATGCTGATGGTTATTACTGGATCACCGGGCGTGTCGATGATGTGCTTAATGTATCGGGTCACCGTATGGGTACCGCAGAAATTGAAAGTGCATTAGTATCACACAGCAAAATTGCCGAAGCCGCTGTCGTCGGTGTACCACACGACATTAAAGGTCAGGGTATTTATGCGTACGTGACATTGAATGCCGGAGAAAAAGCCGATGACGCATTAGAGGCCGAAGTCAAGCAATGGGTTCGCAATGAAATTGGAGCGATTGCCACACCGGATACGTTACATTGGACCCAGGCACTACCAAAAACCCGCTCAGGTAAGATCATGCGTCGTATCCTGCGTAAAATAGCAACCAATGACACGGATTCGTTAGGGGATACATCCACGCTAGCAGACCCTAGCGTGGTTGATACTCTCATAGCCGAAAAACAAAACGCATAACAACTATAAACGCTAGCGCAATGGCGTAATCACTTATCGGTGTAACCATTACCTTGGTTACATCTATTTTTATTGACAATCATATCAATAATCGCCCCTACCCCCTAAATAAGCGCTGTTCGCGCGATTTAATTTAGAGTGTAAACTTTAATAAAATATCAGATAAGACCAGTTAAATGCTGTTATATTCTACGAAAATCATATAATGTGTAGGGAACTAGCGACAATCGTACTTTATATTACTTTATGATTGAAGTTTTCAGCGCATCTATAAAAACCAACGTTTTTAGCGACGTTAGCGTCATTTTACCAGACAATGGAAGCAATATGTCGAACAACCCCAGAATATTGTTACTCAACGGACCGAATCTAAATCTTTTAGGTAAAAGAGAACCTGAGACTTACGGCTATCAAACACTTAGTGACATTGTAGAACATTTGACCGATGTTGCAACTGAGCACGATATTGATCTGCGCCACGAACAATCTAACGCAGAGCACGAGCTTATCGATCATATTCATGCGGCGATGGGCAATACTGATTTTATCATTATCAACCCTGCGGCATACACGCATACCAGTGTCGCCATTAGAGATGCATTATTAGGGGCTGCAATCCCATTTATCGAAGTACACCTCTCTAATGTCCACGCACGAGAACAATTTCGTCATCATTCTTATCTGTCCGATATCGCCAAAGGTGTTATTTGTGGATTAGGTGCTGATGGTTATGAATTTGCGTTGCTTTCTGCTGCCAAACAGCTAAAGCAAACTAACAACAAATAATAAAGAGATTATGATGGATATCCGTAAAATTAAAAAACTGATTGAACTTGTTGAAGAGTCTGGCATTGCAGAATTAGAAATTTCTGAAGGCGAAGAGTCAGTACGCATCAATCGCTTTAGCAGCGTCGCACCACAAGTACAATATGCACCCGCACCGATTGCGGCACCAGTAGCAGCGGCACCTATCGCACCAGCGGCAGCTGTTGAAGCGGTACCAGCAGAAGTAGCAGGCCATCAGGTTCTCTCTCCTATGGTTGGCACTTTCTATAATGCCGCATCGCCCGGCGCAGCACCTTTTGTAACGATTGGCCAAACTGTCAATGTTGGCGATACGCTATGTATCTTAGAAGCGATGAAGATGATGAATCAAATCGAATCAGATAAAGCCGGCGTAGTTAAAGCTATCCTAGCGACAGACGGTCAAGCTATTGAGTTTGATGAACCACTTTTCATCATTGAATAACTACGAGGTTTCCAATGTTGGATAAAGTTGTTATCGCCAATCGCGGCGAAATTGCACTACGTATTCTTCGCGCTTGTAAAGAAATGGGTATTAAAACGGTAGCCGTACACTCAACAGCCGATCGTGAACTAAAGCATGTATTACTGGCTGATGAAACAGTTTGTATCGGTAAACCTGCCGCCGCAGACAGTTACTTAAATGTACCTGCGATCTTAAGCGCAGCGGAGATCACCGGCGCAGTTGCTATTCACCCGGGTTATGGCTTTTTAGCTGAAAACGCGGACTTTGCTGAACAGGTAGAGCAGTCAGGTTTTATTTTTATTGGTCCAAAAGCTGAAACAATCCGTCTCATGGGCGATAAAGTATCTGCGATTGCGGCAATGAAAAAAGCCGGTGTACCTTGCGTACCAGGTTCTGATGGCCCGCTCGATACAGACGCGCAACGTAATAAAAATATTGCTAAACGGATTGGTTACCCGATCATTATTAAAGCTGCCGGGGGCGGTGGCGGTCGTGGTATGCGGGTAGTATATGAAGAAGATAAATTACTTGACTCAATCGCATTAACCCGTAACGAAGCCGGTACATTCTTTGGTAACGATATGGTGTACATGGAGAAATTCTTAGAGAATCCTCGCCATATTGAGGTCCAAATACTGGCTGATGGCCAAGGTAATGCTATCTACCTTGGTGAACGTGATTGTTCACTACAACGTCGTCATCAAAAAGTAGTTGAAGAAGCGCCAGCACCCGGTATCACTGCTGACATTCGTCGTCATATCGGTGAACGCTGTAGTCGTGCCTGTGTTGATATCAACTACCGTGGCGCTGGTACCTTTGAATTCTTGTATGAAAACGGTGAGTTCTATTTCATCGAAATGAATACCCGAATTCAAGTTGAACATACTGTCACCGAAATGGTCACTGGGATTGATCTGATCAAAGCGCAATTACGTATCGCCGCGGGCATGCCACTGTCGGTATCTCAGGATGAAGTGCGTCTGACCGGTCATTCTCTTGAATGTCGTATCAATGCCGAAGATCCGGTGACATTTGCACCAAGTCCAGGTCTGATCAAACGCTTCCATGCAGCAGGCGGTTATGGTGTACGTTGGGAATCACATATTTATGCGGGTTATAAAGTACCACCGCATTATGATTCCATGATCGGCAAATTAATCACTTACGGTGAAAACCGTGACGTGGCAATAGCCAAAATGCGTAATGCCTTAAGTGAAATGGTAATTGATGGTATTAAGACCAACATCCCACTGCATTTAGATATTTTAAGTGATGAAAACTTCCAGAATGGTGGTACTAATATCCATTATTTAGAGAAGAAATTAGCTCAAAAAGCGCTAGACACGAAATAAGAACTAAATCAGTTCTAAATAAGCGTTAAGCTCATTGCAGATCAAAAAAACCCAAGCGATTTACTCGTCTTGGGTTTTTTATTGACCACAGAAACGCTCTTCCCATCTAACATACAGTCTTGCCAGATTTATAGAACAATGCTCTATATTGTCGTTTCACGCATTTACGTATTCGCTTAATCAAATGTAATAAAGCAATTATATTTTTTACTACTGTATTTTTTCAGGCATAAAAGCCCTGTCAACATTGGTCAATGGCTCTTTAGAAAGCATCTTACGTATCGCAGTATAAACCTGAGGCTCGACGATAAATCCATCATATAAAAACACAGGATAACCTTTCTTCAAAAACAGGGTAAATTCCGTAGAACCAGAAACTATTGATTTAAATTCATCACTTTCGACCTTTGAATAAAAGTAATTTTGACCAGTCCCTTGTTTAAAATCATTTAAATATGCTTCCCAATCAGCATAAGCTTCAGATAGTACGACTTCATCCCGGTAGGAGTATAAAATTAAAGGTTGGCCCGAATCATAGATCTTCTCAAAATCATCCGAAAGCGCAATCGGGTGAGATTGATTATCAACGTGAGTACAAGCGACAAGCCCCATAAAAACGCACAAATAAAAGATAGAAAATAGCTTTAAATATCTCATAAATTATCCTTGGGGATATTATGCCCTTCTGAAATCATTCTCTGATTGAGAAAGAACTTAGCATCATAAGCAAAAGTTAATGACTCAATTTTAGAGTCAAAATGAGGTGTATCAACTGGTATAAAATCTCCCCCCCAGCGATATCCAGCAATTTTAAGATCCTTTACAATATCTTTAGCATTCTGTGTGTGTTTCTTGTTTTTAAAGTCCGAGCTGTTATTCCAGCTCGTACCATCTACAATATTACAATCTAATGCATGGCCGATAAGGTGTTGAGACTTATTTGCAGGCGTAACCACAGCACCGCTGACTCTTACGCCATGCTCTCGAAAAGCCTGATTAAGCTTAATTGTGACTGATTTTTTTTTTGCTTTCTCATTAAGGTCTTCAAGAAGCTTTTTTGCTCCTTTAGAAATAACGATTTCATCTTTAAAAACTTTTTTAGCACTGAGTTTTTTGAAATTTGGCCCAGCTTCAATGTTTGTTAAATCAGAAAATGAGATTCGAATGAGATCACCTGTAACAACCTGGCTATTTTTAATCCACATTTTTAATTCATCGTTCGTCGCTTTGTTTAGTACACCACTTGCTATAATCGTAGCTTTCTTTATTCTAGTCACCGTCATTTTATTTTTTATACATTTATCAATATTGGCACAAGTCCATTGGAATATCTTAAGAGCCTTCTCCGTTTTTGGCCCAAATATTCCATTTTCTGTTCCGGTAAATGTCCCTATACTTTTCAGATCTTTCTGAAGGTCTTTCACTATATAAGCGAGAATGTCTTTCTCTGTATTGCCCCCCCACGTTTTACTTGCATCATCATCTCCCCTCTTTAGCTCTACTAGCTTATCCATAGCCTATTTCCTTATTAGTATTTGAGTTCATCATGCTAAGACTATAAATAATAATCAACACGCTGTATTTATAACGTCCGTATAAGTGATTACCAACTTAAACATCTTTCAAGATATACTACAAAAAGATAAGTACTAGTTAAGGCTTAAATTACAATTTATATTATATATTTAGCGAGATCACTTATCCGCTTTACCGGCCGCATTAGCAAACTTAGCCAACTGTTTATCGAACCAGAAAGGCGTGGTGTCATTATCTTCGCAACGCTCTTTACGGCGAATAGCATTACGCACCAGCATAGAGGCTAATATTTTGCCGGCAAGTCAGTCGCCGAGCGATCGAATAAGGGCCTGATCGCATTACCATAAGAGAAGTGATTACCGCCCTTACCTAACATTAACCGACCATCAGGTGTTGTCCGGTAATAATGTACAAAGGTACGAGAATCGAGCACGGTTTTACCGTCCGTTATCCCCATTTTTTTTAACTTTTCGGGTATCTGTTTGGTGATCGCCATATCTGACGATACCACCACAATTTTATTTTTAAACTGTGGGAATTGTTCTAACATCCAAGCATTCAATGCCATCACCGCTTTCGCCGCATAAACAGTCCCTTGCGGGTATTAATCACCACTTTATGTTGAGCATCTTTATTACTGTTGGTTGGTTTAACCGCATTATCATTAATGGCTAACATCGGGGTGTTTTCATAAATACGCACCCCAAGTTGCTCTGCCACGCGTTTTAAACCACGGGCTAATTTCCCGGGTTGCACACTGGCGGCTACCGGAGAGAAATGTCCTGCTTGATGTAATTCAGAGCCGGCATGCTGTTGTACTTTCTTCGCTTCCCACACCTGCCAACTGTTTAATTGATGTTTATATAACGCCGCTAATGTCGCCTCTAGCCCACCGGTTTGCGCGCTATTCGTGGCGGTAAATATTTCGTCGACCACGTTAACATGCAACCACCATTACGGTAGTCCTCTTCAAGATCCATCGTTTGTTGGAACCAAAAAGGTTGAAACTCAGGCTGTTTAGTCATTACGGACGTTCACCAGCGGCTAAACGTGCGTCAATATCGGCAACCACTGGTGGTAGGTCAGCAATGGTATCAATCAGGTAATGGGCGTTAAATGGCGTGAAACGATCACGGGCTTGCTCACGCGCCTGGTGTAATGTGGCGGCGTCTGCGGCAAGGTATTCTTCGAGTGTCAGACCCGCTTCGTTACCCGATAACAATAAACCCACCGTCCACATGCCAGCATTGTGGCCTTCTTCAATGCCCGGTACTGAATCATCCACTTTAATGCAGGCGCCAACATCGGTCACCGCCATATCAATCACGTTTTTAAGCACCATGTAAGGTGCTGGACGACCGCCTGCCGCTAAGTCATCGGTTGCCACAACGCAATCTGGCACATAGCCTTTTGCTGCTGCGATAGGAATGAGCTTATCCATGACCACACGGGGATAACCAGAGCATGAACCAATTTTAATCCCTTGCTGTTTTAAGCCATTAACGACATCGAGTGCATGTGGGATTGGATCTGCATACTCGCCTACTTTAGCGATCTGTAACGGCATAAATGTTTGGTAAATAGCATCAATATCCATCTTACTAATAACGGTGCCGAATTGGGCTTGCCAACGTGCGGCAACCTCTGGTAATGCCGATACCGCTTTAATGTGATCCCATTTACCTAGGCCCATAGGCACACGTGCTTCCGCTAAACTAATAGCAAAATCATACTGCGCTTTAAATGCGGCAATAAAAATAGTGGTCGGTGCAAATGAACCGAAATCAACGATAGTGCCCGCCCAATCAAAGATAACGGCTTGCACATGATTAAGTTTTACTGACTGATCTTGTACGATGTGAGACATAATAATATTTTCCAAAGTAAGCTTTTGTTAATAATCGTGTTGATGATTTAATTCAAATCTATTTGATGACAATTTAACTGCAACAATGCAGGTAAGCACAACAGTATAGCGATACTAACGGCTACTCACTGCGTAGTAACCACTAAGTTAGTAATCACTTCAAACATGTACTTCATTCCCAATATTTGGCGGTTTCCATCGCCACTAATAAACGCTGGATATCACTGGGATGGACATCACCTATGTTACCAATACGGAAACAATCAGCGTTGGATACCTTACCTGGGTAGATAACAAAACCTTGTTGTTTAAGGCGGTTATAAAATTCTTTGAATTGATAATCACGGTGCACCGGTGAATAAAACGAGGTAATAATTGGCGAATGTAATGACGCATCAAGCAAGGTATCAAAACCCAATTTCGCCATCCCTGCAACTAAGGTTGTTTGGTTTTGTTGGTAACGTTGATGACGTGCCGCAATACCGCCTTCTTCTTCAAGCTCTAATAACGCTTGGTAAAACGCGCGCACGGTGTGGGTTGGTGAGGTAAAGCGCCACTTGCCACCATTGGTTTCCATACAATGCCATTGCTCATACAGATCTAATGACAACGAACGTGCTCGCCCTTGGCATTTTTCCAGTTCAGTTTGGCGTGCGATCACGAAGCCAAAACCGGGTACGCCTTGAATACATTTGTTGGCAGAACTGATCAGAAAATCAACGCCTAATTCAGCCACATCCATTGGAATGCCACCAAAGCTCGACATCGCATCTAAGATCACGATCTTACCGTGTTGTTTGGCTAATTTAATCACCCCTTCAATCGGATTCAACATGCCGGTGGTTGTTTCGCAATGCACGATGGCGACATGGGTAATGCTGTCATCGCCCGCTAATTTGGCTTCAACTTCGGCCAAACTTGGTGGTGTTGTTTCACCCGTTGTTATCACCTCGCAGGCAATATTTAAATAATCTGCAATTTGCGCAATACGGGCACCATAAGCACCGTTATCAATCACCAGTAGCTTGCCATCCGCAGGAATAACACTACCAATTGTTGCTTCTACCGATGCTGTACCACTGCCTTGCATCAATACACTGGTATAACCCGTTTGCGGGGTCGCTAGTTGCACTAACTTAGCGCGGATAACGTCAACAATGTCTTTATTATATTCATCATCCCAAGTACACCAATCTTTTAGCATGGCTTCTCGTACACTCGCGGTGGTAGAAAGTGGACCCGGTGTAAGTAATAAATATTCGTTTTTCATCTCTGCTTCCATTTGGACTATACCAGTTTGGTTAGCACTCTAGCAGTGGATCGTTGACTTGGTAAATAGCCCAACAGCAGAATTCATAAAAGCTTCATATTCATCGTCAACCGCAATAAAAACACCAAACCATAAAAATAACTAACATAGTTTAATTAACTTAACTGACATCAATTGGTCATATTTTTGTCATAAAAGCACTCTATTATCGTTCTCAACAAATCTGGTACAGACCAGAATCAACCGTTAATAATTTTTGGAGTGACACGAATGAAACAACGTTGGATTATGGATGATGCCGGGCAAACAGGTTCAGCGGCAGCGATGGCAGTGATGATCTTAGTAACCGCAGCATTGGCTAAAATAATCCATTTAATTATCGCCTCATTTATCAATAAAAGAACCCAAGCTTGGCGTCAAAAATAGCCGCGTAATAGACCAAATTAAGCATAACTCTGCTACTGTAGAACAGGAACCACCCAGTAGCAGGTTAACCCCTAGCATCAGAGGCTTTTGTGCAATACCTAAAAATTAAAGATGAAATTTTACTGCAGATCGAAGCTGGTTCACTATTTACCTCAGGACAAAAGCTAACGTCAGGACAGAAATTAATGTCAGAACGTAAACTGGCAGAAAGTTTCAATACCACTCGCGTGACGCTGCGTGAAGCCTTGTCGTTACTGGAGTCTGAAGGCAAAGTGTATCGTGAAAATCGTCGCGGTTGGTTTATTTCCCCAGCACCATTACGTTATGACCCGACCAATACCACTAACTTTCATAACCTAGCGCTAAGTCAGCAACGTATACCAAAAACAGAATTAATCAATGCCGGTATGGTGCCCGCCGATAAACATATCGCCCAGCTATTACAAATAGCACCTCAGACTGAAGTGATCCGTATTCATCGCGTGCGTTATTTAGATGAACGCCCGGTCGTACTCGTGACTCATTATGTATTGCCTGACCGACTCCCTCATTTACTCAGTCATGATCTGTCGGCATCCTTAACCGATATCTATCAACAACATTACGACATCCTGTATCAACAGACCCATTATCGTATCCGCTCTTCGTCATTAGTTGCCGATACTGCAGCCGCTTTACGCGCGACTTCAGGCTGCGCAGCTATGTATATAGAGCGAGTTAACTATGATCAACATGGTCAGTTATTGGATTGTGATCTGGAATATTGGCGTCATGATGCAGTGATTATTGAAGCACGGGCGATACGTCAACTATAAGTTGATATCATCCATAATCACATTTATTAATCGGGTATATAATCCGCGATAATAACATCCGACAAATATAATACGGTATGCCAAGATAAAGTTACGGTATTTCAACACTAAATGGGGGCCGACGGGCTCCCATTGTTATTCCTGTGCATCTTTGCTGCCGTCTCACTTTACGTCCCATCTTTGTTACAGCTCCCTTTTTTACATCCAACAGCACTCAAAGATCACGATGTTCAAATAATGGCCCTTCTTTAAAACTATACCCGCTAATATGACTGTGCGGTAAACTACCCACCGCTTTACCAAACTGGCGTTTATCTAAATTGATTAGATTCATGTGATCACCCGATTCAATATACAATTGTTCCTGCTCGAATAACAGATCATCTACCAGCATATCCATACCATAAATCTGCCCTAATGATGGTATCGCCCCAGGTTCACAATCCTGAAACAAGGTTGATAATTCGTGCTCTGCCAGTAAGTAATATTGCTTACCCGTTTGCCGATTAATTTCACCAATCAATACATGCTTATTTGATGGCACCACCGCCATTAAATAATCGCCGCCAATGTCACGTAAAATCACCGCTTTGGCGACTTGTGAACTGGGCACGTGTGCAGATAATGCAGAATTAAACGAACTTGCCGTGTGGCGATGTTTAACCAAACTAAAATCGATGTTGTGACTAGCTAAGAACTGGCCAACTTTGGTTGCCATAGTCATTTCTGCCTCCATAAAATACTGTTCTCTACAAGCAAAGTATGGGAGCTAAATAGCCACAATGCGAGTTAATCCGGTAATTATTTAGGCAGCAACTAGCGTGCGTTGAGGCTATATTTACGCTGTTTGTAAGCCAACAACATAATTGCCAATAGCGCATAAGCAAAACATTGGATTAATAACTGCGTTTGAAAATGTCTGACCATCTCAAAGTCCGCGCCCATCTGGTTTAATTGCAACAAGCCTTGGATCGCGGCCGTGCTTGGGAATAATTGCGATACCATCACCAGCCAAGCGGGTATCTCACTTATCGGCCAAATAAAACCACTGCTAAACAATACCGGCATTGAGCTAAATAAAATCACCTGAGTTGCGGTTTCAGCTTGGTTATACAATTGCCCCAACGCCACGCCAAGGCAGACAACCGCCAGTAAGAACGGCACTAATAGTTTGAGAATATCCCACGCCGCCGCGAGTCGATTAACCCCGTACATATCCAATGCAAAGCCAAAGTAATACAAACTAAACACCAGATACAAACTGAGGAACACAACGCAACGCGCCAGTAGCAGCAATGTCGGCGATGCTGTTAACCAATAACCTTGCTCTTTCGCCCGTGAACGTTCGTTTTGGCCACCAGATAAAATGCCGCTGACAATTAATAACGTTTGCTGCAAGATCAAAATAAACACCGCGGGGACCACATAATCCAAATAACCGTTCAGTTGATTAAACACAGGTTGTAGGTTTAACGATGCCGGTTGCCACTGTTGCTTGGCTAACAACATATTCTCTTTATCAACCGTTAATCTTGCCACTTTAATTTTCGCAGATAAAGTGCCACCCGCTTTAAGGATCCCCGATGCAATGGTCGAATAAGTCATAAAATAACTGGCATCACCGCCCAGCGATAAGGTTACCGCCTTCTCCATATACAGATCACGACGGAAATGTTCAGGAATAATCAAAAAACCCTTAATCGCCCCCGTCTCAATTAACGCTTCAGCCTCCTTCACCGAATTAACTTGGCCAGTAATATGGGTATCAGGAGTAGCATTGACCATGCGTATTAACTCACGGCTCATCGAACTGCGATCATAATCGATCACCACAATTTCAACGTTTCTGGCTACCTGTTGAGAATACGGCAGCGGATACAAGATCGAGTACATAATAATGCCACCAAACATGGTCAATAAAATACTACGGTCAGCAAAAATACTTTTAATTTCGAGTACGACTAGCGCCAAGAATTTATTCATCGTCATGCCCCGTTGATATCGTGTTATTGTCAGTCACAAGCGCGTTATCGCGATGGCTTTTAATTCGATATATCGCCACCACAAACATCAATGTAAATAACCCTAGTGACGTTAATTGCGGTAACAAGGTCATAAAATCTTGCCCATAATTAACTTGGCCAATTTGCAACTGCATATAATGTGTAATCGGTAATAACGAACGCCATATTAGCGCTAATTGCGGCATACTTTCGGCGGGAAATGTCACCCCGATAAAGGCAAACGCCGGCGCTGAATAAGCCGCACCCATGCTAATTGCCTGAGTAAAATTCATCGTCAAGCTAAAGATAAACAAGGCGATGGCCTGCCCCGCTAATACTGCCGTCACCAAAATTAACAATAAATAACCCCAGTTACCATGCATCGGCATACTTAAGTAACCGTAAAAGAAACTCAAGAATAGCAAACCATGCACCACAGAAAGCAAGGTATACGGCAGCAATTTACCCATTACAGCACTGACAACAGCACCATCTGCGCGTTGAAACCAGCTATTTTGGGTATTATTTTTGTATTCCGACCCAAATGCTAACAACACCGATACGAGGATAAAAATTTGCCATAACGCCGCGACAGCGGCGGTCACTAAAAATGGTATGTAATTAGTCGAAACATTGTATAACGGGTTAATCTGGGTTGAAATTGGCGCAACAGCACCTTTAATAAGCGCCAAATTACCCCCACTGGCCAAGGTTTTAACCGCATCTATTTGCGCCGTAAACGTGGCAAAAGTTTTTACCATGTTCGACGATACCAGTTTACCAATCAACACATACTGGGCATTGTAAAAGGTAGTGACTTCGGGCGTCATTGCTAAGTAGATCTGCTTTTCAAATGCTCGTGGAATATGCACGATCGCATACACTTCACCACGTTGCATTAACGCTTTACCTTCGGCCAGGCTGGTCAATTGAACTGTCACCGCAAGCGCAGGATTGGCATCAATATAGCGCACCAAACTGCGTGACAATCGGCTGTGGTCTTGATCAACAACCGCGACCGCAAGATCACGTGGGATACCCTGTGAAAAAATAGCGTACACCAACAACATGCAAGCAAGTGGCAACCAAGTCACCAGTGACAATTGCCATTTCGATGCCAATATTAGCTGGTTTTCCCGCTGCCAAACCGCCTTGATCTGAGTAATGAATAAACGCATCATCAAGCCAACTTACTGCGCAGTCGCTGACGGCGCCAGCTCAACCAACACACTCATACCCACACGTAGATCGGCAATTGGCTTAACTGGTCTTGCTTCAACCTCAAAGGTACGTAAATCAAAACCTTTAGCATTGTCTGTCGAACGCCAAGTCGCATAGTCACCCATCACCGCAATATGGAACACTTGATATTGATATGTCGCGTCACCTAACGCCGGAATGCGCGCCGTTAATAACGTGCCCTTTTTCAAACGCGGTAATAAGTCTTCGCGAATATTAAATACTGCCCAGCTCTCATTAATATCAACGATACTTACCACCGGAAAACCAGTCGGTGCAAGTTCACCTTCTTTTAATAAGATCTGTACCACTTCACCATCACGCAGTGCATATTGCTTGGTATCTTTGGTGTAAGATTCCATTTCAGCCACCACACCTTCCGCCATACGTTCTTTCTCGATAGCGGCTTGTTTAGTTTCTTTACGCGCCCCTTCTTTCGCCATTTGATAAACTTGGTATGCCGAATTCTGCGTATATTTAGCGGCTTGCCACTTGGTATACACTTCATCGCGTCTCTGCTCTGGCAATACCCCATCCCGATAAAGATTATCAACGCGCTGATAGGTTTTTTCCATCAACAATGCCGCGGCTTGGGCTTTTTTCCACTGATCGTTTGCCACGATAATTTGCTGTTTACGCGCCCCGATTTCGGCTTGTTTACGCATCGCACTAGCTACTGCACTACCCGCCTTGGCTTGCGCTAATTTAGCTTCTAATTCAGGGCTAGCCAGTGAAAAAATTAATTGACCTTTACTCACCTGTTCGCCTTTTTTCACGTCTACCGAGGCAATACGTCCTGGGATCTTAGACGATATATTGTATTGCTCGGCTTCAATCTGACCTTGTAACAATATACTCTTCGGCTCATAAGCACGATGGAATTCAACTGCCAGCCAGCTGATAACAACTAGCACGACTACTGCAATGATGCCTTTTTTAACGTTACTCATTTACTTAACCTCGATACCATTGATGTGTAGATAGTCCATAAAGCGCTCGATATCGCCACTCACAGATAATAATTTTGCTAGTGATTTAACATAGTTATAGCTCGCAGACAGACGCTGAACACGAATACTGGTTACATATAATAATGCATCAGCCACTTCCAGTGATGTTGATAAACCTTGGCTAAATGCTTTTTGGCGCAGTACCACAGTTTCTTCTGATAACGCCTGGCTCGATGCCAAAGAGTTATATTCTTCTAATGCTTGAGTCATTTCCGCATAGGTTTTTTCGACCAGAATAGATAAATCTTGCTGCATTTGCATTTGCAATAAATTCACCTGACGTACTGAGCTTTTGGCGGCAACTACTTCTTGCGACGTACCCGAGCGATCCATAATAGGGATACGGAACCCGACGCCAACCATCCATTCTGGTAACAGTTCCCCCGAGGCCGAATCATCGGCATATAAATTATAGTTACCGTACACCATCACTTCTGGTAAATGCTTCGCTGCGGCCATTTTCACCATACCTTTGGCTTGTTCACGCTTAGCATTTAAGATCGCAATACCGGGATGATCGGTTAGAGTTTTAGTTAAATAAGGGGTCACAGAGATCGCACTGTTATTCACAAACAAGGGCGTGGTCGGTAATACAAATTCTTGCTGTTTGAGCATCTTGGTTAACGCGAGTTTGGCAATTTCATCATCGCGTAGGGCTTTTTGCGCTTCAATTTGGGCTTTATCTAACGACACTTGCGCCATTAAACGTTCGACTTTAGCTATCTGGCCTTGTTGCTCGAACTTCACGGCATGATTAAGATGCACCGCTAATGCATCCACAACGTCAAGGCGAACTTGATAAACTTGCTCAGATAGCACCACGCCAAAATAGTACTGTACCAGCCGGGTAAAGGTAGCCCTGATGGCTAAATTATAATTGCTTTGAGCTTCATCCACTTGTGCTTGGCGAATGTCTTGCGCCGCAGTAATACGACCGCCAGTATAAACCGGTAGTAGCACATTTAATGACGAATGGACAAAGTTTTGATTAGTTAGCGGGATTCCGTTTGGAAAAGGTAATGCTGCACTAATTGCAGACGTATCTATCTCTATAGGCTTATCAAAATGGGTATACGACCCAGTAATATCGACATTGGGTAAATACAGCGACTTCGCCGCATTCTGCAATGCTTGTGCATATTTTACTTGTTCTTTCTTTGCCTGTAGCGCATCATTTTTCTGTGCCACTTGATACCAAGCTTCAGAAAAACCGATAGCCGCAGCTTGCACATTACAACTCAATGTAATGGCGGTAATAATGCCATAAAAGACTGTTTTCATATTTGTTCCTAAAATCACGCTGTGGTGGCATAACCGATTAACATCAATTCAGTCACTAAACTATTACTATCAAATAATCAAACACCGAAGGGCATATTTTTAATTACTGTCAACGTGGATACTATAACCGTCAAAAATAGAGCATATACTCTATAAATAACGTACAAAAGACAACCATGTTAACCAAAAAAGCATACTAACGCATAAATTTGTCGAGTACTACGCCAGCATAGGCCTAATTTTAGTCAGCTTAAGCAATAACCCCCCGAATAATGCGGGGCCGCGGCCCTGCTCTGCACAATTAAACACGGATATTTGCATTTAATTACCATATAGCGATGGTGTCTTATGGCTTAGCTGCGTACAATTATGCCCACGAAATAACAGAGAGAACATCGATGCCTTGGATCCAATTAAAAATTAATGCTAACGAAGAAACAGCTGAGAAGATAGGTAACATGCTATCTGGCGCAGGAGCAAGTGCGGTCACATTCATGGACTCACAAGATTCGCCTATCTTTGAACCACTGCCTGGTCAAACGCTGCTATGGGGTGATACTGATGTAACCGGTCTGTTTGATGCAGATAAAGACATGCAGCCGATCTTAGCTTTCTTAGCCAAAACCAAGGTACTAGGTTCAGACTTTCGCTACAAATTAGAAATACTCGAAGATAAAGACTGGGAACGCGAATGGATGGAAAACTTCCACCCAATGCAATTTGGCAAACGTTTATGGATCTGCCCAAGCTGGCGTCCAGTACCGGATGAAAATGCGATTAACGTGATGCTTGATCCCGGTTTAGCATTTGGTACGGGAACCCACCCGACGACCGCGTTATGCCTAGAATGGTTAGATGGCCAAGACCTAACCGGCAAAACAGTAGTCGATTTTGGTTGTGGTTCTGGCATCCTCGCCATCGCAGCACTTAAATTAGGTGCAAAGCGGGTGATCGGTGTGGATATCGACCCACAAGCTATCTTAGCCAGTCGTGATAACGCCGAGCGTAATGGTGTTGCTGACCAGATCGAACTTTATTTACCCGCTGATCAACCCGACGGTATCAAAGCCGATATCGTGGTTGCCAATATTCTTGCTGCTCCGCTACGTGAGTTATCAGGTCTTATCGTCAGCTTCTTAAAACCAGGTGGTAAACTGGCATTATCCGGTATTTTGGATCACCAGGCAGCAGAATTGAACGACATCTATCGTCAACACTGCATCATGGATGAACCAACACTGAGTGACGAGTGGGCACGCTTAAACGGCCAAATTAAATAATCTTTGCCATATTGGATAATCTACATAAACAAATGTAAAATCAGGCTTGTGTAGAAAAAATAACCAGTAATTACGTAAAAAACGTGCGATCAGTAATTAATCAGGCTAAAATGCAAGCTATCTTAAATTTTAATTCAACCTGAGTGAAAATTGAATAATAAGCAATTTAGCTGGATGATCTGTTGTTATAATTTGATTTAGAGGTGTTTTTTTTACTATTTAATGATTTCAACTAAAAAAATATTCAATAGTCTAATTATTAACCTTTTAACTCGGGTGAAAACTGCGTAACATACGCCGCCTTAGAGCAAATGAGCCACCACAGATGAAAATAGGTCCTTATCTTCTGGATAACCAATTATTCTTGGCTCCTATGGCTGGGGTTACCGACCGTCCTTTCCGTCAACTTTGTCGTGATTTGGGTGTGGGTATGGCCGTGTCAGAGATGTTATCGAGTAACCCTCGAGTTTGGTCTTCAGAAAAATCGCAACAGCGCATGGACCATGCTGGCGAAACCGGGATCCGTTCTGTGCAGATAGCAGGCGCAGATCCAGCGTTGATGGCAGCAGCCGCGCAACACAATGTAAAAAATGGTGCGCAGATCATTGATATCAACATGGGTTGTCCGGCGAAAAAAGTAAATAAAAAGATGGCGGGTTCTGCATTGATGCAACATCCGGCTCAAGTGAAGCTGATCTTAGATGCGGTGATAAGCGCTGTCGATGTACCAGTAACACTAAAGATACGTACCGGTTGGGATCTTGACAATCGCAACGGTATACAGATAGCTGAAATCGCCGAGCAAGCTGGTATTCAAGCCCTCGCGGTTCATGGTCGTACTCGCGCTTGCCTGTACAAGGGCACTGCAGAATACGACACTATAAAAGCGATTAAAGCTAGCATTAGCATTCCTGTGATCGCAAATGGTGATATCGATAGCCCAGAAAAAGCTAAACAGGTACTTGAGTACACAGGTGTAGACGGTCTGATGATCGGACGCCCAGCTCAAGGCAATCCTTGGATTTTTCGGGAAATAAATCACTATCTTAAAACAGGTGAAAAATTACCCGTGCCAACTGCTGATGAAGTTCGCCGAGTCATTTTGCAACATGTCGAAAACCTACACCAGTTTTACGGTGAGTTTAAAGGTGTTCGATTTGCGCGCAAACACGTCGGTTGGTACATACAACACCAGACTAATGGTGTTGAGTTTCGTAAAAGCTTTAATGCATTGGACAGTTCTGCGGAACAACTCTTTGCATTAATGAAATATTTTGATGATTTAAGCTAACGAGAAGAGCAATATATGTTTGAACAAAATCTGGCTCCTAGTGCCTTAACAACTTCTGCAACCGTGCAACAAACTGAGCAAATTGTACAGAAACCATTACGTGATTCTGTCCAACAAGCACTACGAAATTATCTTGCACAATTAAATGGCCAAGATGTAGAAAATCTTTATGACTTGGTATTAGCAGAAGTTGAAGCGCCAATGCTAGATATCATTATGCAGTATACCCGCGGTAACCAAACCCGTGCAGCTGTGATGATGGGCATCAACCGTGGTACTCTTCGGAAGAAACTAAAGCGTTACGGCATGAACTAAGCGTAATTGCCTTAACCTAATGTAATAAAAAGCCAGTCCCGAATTTTCAGGACTGGCTTTTTTATACCCAAGTTACTTCAAGATGCAGCATCTTGAAGTAACTTGGATATCTACCGCAAAAACGATTCAGCACTAAGCACTGTATTACATTTCTGGGGTTAATACTTGGTAGACATAGTCCGGCAGTGCCGCGCTCAGCTTAACCGCAAGTCGCTGCTCTAATAATTGCTCGCTTTGCGCCGAGATCTTAAATGGCCAGCGTTTATTGGCAATACTACTGTGACCATCCATCACAGTTAACACAACGTTACCACGTAACCAATACCACGCCTGACGTTGCTCTACAGCACCTTTATCCAAGGTTAATACTAATTTGTATTGGCTATCATTTTTAAGCTGTACACCCACTCCTGCGGCTCCGCTTTGCAACGCTAATAACGCTTGTTCATCGCTTGCCGACGTGGCAAATGATAATGCCGCTAAGCGACTTTTGATCATCTGGGTTAAGGTTTCTACCGAATATTCCACATTGATATCATTACCCGTCACCACACGCAGGTTATTATTATCATTTAAGCGTGTAATTTGACGCTCACGGGCACTTTCTAATGCACTAAGGGCAATCAGTGGGTTTGGCGCTTGTTGCTCGGCATACTTCACTGCAGCGCTGGTTTGTTCATCTGCCGCGCGTATTGATTGCATGAATAATGCCGCGGCTGGCGCTTTCTTCATCACCGCCAGACTCGACTGCTGGCCAGAAACCGGATCCTGCCAACGTTCGACAATACGGGTGCCTTGCAGTACTTGCTGCGCTTGGGTATTTACAAAGCGTGATAACGTTTGTTTGTTCTCAACCTGACGAATGGTACTGCCACTGGCATTACTTTGGCTGATACTGGCTTCGCTAAAATCAATGCTCTCATCTGCAATCGAGACTTCAAAAATTTTAGCTAAATTAGCCAATGCGCGATTATCGGCAACACTGCTGGCTTTCGCTTGACCAGACGCAGTTAAATAAACGTTTTCAGGATAGTGTACATCCGCGCCATCTAACCAAGTTGGCCGCTCAGCGGTACTGCTACATGCGCTCAGCAAGATTACAGCGACAGAGATTAAACTAGTGGAAAATAATTTTTTGATCATGTTGTCGTGTCCTGTAAAAAACCGTGACTTAAGCACTCGCCCAGATTAAATCATTGGGCCAGCCGCTCATGAAAAACTAAGGTGATAAGGGGCTGTAGGCTTTTTCCGCCGCACTGGAATAAAACAGTAAAACGGTTTTCCCGGGTTTTAATAACAAGGGTTTAGTATCCACAGCGACCGGCGTGGGCACATTACCGATATTGGTCATCGCGACTGACGCTGTGCCCAGCGTATCGGCCTCGGCGGCTAATTGTTCATTCGCCAATGCGACATTTGATAGCGGTAAACTCAAGCCGTTATCAGACTCCGTCGCATTATCCGCGATCTCATCAGTGATGCTTACTGTGGCATTCACTAATGCTGGTGAGACTGACTCTGGTGCGGCTAATACCGGCGTTATAGGCGCGATATCCGTCACCGATAAACCTCGGGTCAGACTCGGC
This sequence comes from Moritella yayanosii, assembly GCF_900465055.1. NCBI lineage: Bacteria > Pseudomonadati > Pseudomonadota > Gammaproteobacteria > Alteromonadales > Moritellaceae > Moritella > Moritella yayanosii. The sequence continues at coordinate 2,645,630 of NZ_LS483250.1, forward strand.
TGCAGTAAATAATAAGTACCCGCGTCAAGTGTGAAACGTTGCACTTGAATACTAGCCGGTAACATATTCCAACTGCGCACGTCCGCCATTTCGCTGATCATAGTAGTAATATTCAGTAACAAGGTCGCTAATCCGCCCTCATCCTTTTTTTGCACTTCGTGCAATGCGGTTTGCTTGATAATAACGCGTGCAAGTGCAGCGGCATAAATCGCCGCTGATTCGGCATCGAGATCGGCACGCGCCAATACATTCACATCGTCAAAAATTTCAGTTTCAGCGGTTTTACCTAACACGGTAAAACGCCAAGGCGTTGGTTTAACATAGTCTTTCGCATAATAGGGTAAGGCTAAGGAAATGTTATAACCCAAACTTGGTTCATAAATACTGAGGTAACGCTGTTGCTTCGCTGACACCACCCCGCCCCAATAGACTAAAACCAATTGGCTTTTATTGCGATCTAACGCCGTTACGTCATGACCAAATTCTTTCACGTATTTATCGTGTTCAGATTTTAGCCCTAACTGTCTCGACGCGAGCAATAAGCTGTCTTGCAATACCCGGGGTATCGACACTTTAGTGGTTTGCATTACTTGGTAAGCTTGGCGATAACTGATCATGGCATTATCTGTTTCATCGCCGAATTCATACACCAAGCCTCCCAGATAATAACTACTTGCAACTAACCCTGACAGTCCGCTATCCGGTAAGCTTTTGGCTAATTCTTGCATTTGCAATACTTCAACCCGCGCCCCATCAAGATCATCTTCCATCAAGTAAGATAAGATCAATAATTGCTGTAATAACATCCGCTCACTGGCCGTGCTGGTATAACTGCGTAACGTTTCATTGATCGTTATCGCACCAATATTTTCACTAATACTTAACGCTTGCAGTTGGTTAATTTCCGTTTTCGCCGCCTGCAATTCATTAATGCCACCAGCAAAATCACCATTCACAGCACGTAATAGCCCGAGTGTCAGTTTGTATTGTGCCAGATCGCGCTCTGGGTAGTCTCGTTGCGCGACTTCGGTCAATACTTGACTGGCATTACCATTATCTAATGTTTGAGCCAAATCATTGAGCTGATGCTGCTGCAATGAACAACCTTGCAATAAACTAAACCCAATAACAGCGAGATAACGACGCGAACGTAACAATGTTAATACAGCTTTCATCACAACCTATTAAAAACGTAGTTTACCGTTAGACACGAGTTTCTTCAGTTTCTTCTGGCCAACCCAAACCTTGCGGTTATCCGCTAGGCTGATGAGGCTTAAATCAACTTGGTAATAACGCACTTGCTCGCTCCCCGCTGTATCAATAATGGTATTGATCTGACCTTTCAAAATAAAGTCCGCGCCTTGCTCTTGACCAGCGGCATTACGCGTTGATTCCGTTGAATTTAAGTCTTGATCAATACGTTCTTCACGGATCTCGTTACGTTCATCTCTTGATGCCACAAACTCGACACGACCGCTATTAATCAGTTCGCGTTCCATTTCGTTAACGAAGGTTTTGGTATTAATGTGCTCATGACTTAAGTTACGTACAGTACCGATAATAACGGCCGGTACTTTACCGGTTTTGGCGGTAAAATTGTTATACCAAGGACGTGCTAGCACATCACTGATCATTTCCTGCGCCACCATTTGTGAATCAGTGTCGTTCCACGCACCACTTAAATCGACCGTTTGGCCCGCGTCAATACGCTCCACAGAGGTACTACAACCGGTTAATAACGTCGACACTAAGATCGAACCCAATACTAATTTAAACAACTTATTCATTGAAAATTTCCTTTCTAAATTTAACTAAATACGCTTACTGCTGCGGCATTAATGCGGTAGCACGCTTGATTGCCGCGTCCAGATCAGACAGGTCTAATTCAGCAAAGGCATAAATATCGCCATTCTCTGGATTTTTCCAACGACCAATGATTTTTACGCCATTGAGTGCTAATTTCGTTTTCGCTTTAATTTCACGTTCCACATTGGCGCTGATCTCACCATTTGCCGCTGCGGTATAATCCGCCTGCATTGCATCAACTGATATTGCGAGGATACGCGCAATTTCGGCACGTGCACGATTATCGGCAACAGATTTTTGTAAGGATTGGTCAGCAATGCCATTTGACATGCCAACACCGTGTAATAAACGCCCAGAATCATCATCAACCGTTTGCGTACCGATATTAACCCAATTTGGTGCGCCACTAATACCGAGGTCACTTTCAATGTTAGTTTGACTGGAACACGCTGATAATAAAGCCATTAATCCGGCGGCCACGGTCATTTTTAACGCTGCTATTTTCATGATTAACTGATCCCTAAAAAGTGTTTAGATATTATAATTTAAAATAGTATAAAACCAAATCAACTCGCGCCATCCATTCGCCGTTATAAAAAAACCAGACTCGCTACCGATAATCTGGTTTATGGTGTTCACATTTACCCATTTAAGTCGCTATGACAACTAAAACATCAAAGAGTTATGACTTATATCGCATCCATTTGATCTAATGGCCAACGCGGACGTACAATGATTTCTAAGCTGTCATCACCACCATGACGTAGGCGTTGTAAACCGGCATACGCGATCATCGCGCCATTGTCAGTACAGAACTCAATACGCGGATAGAACACTTCGCCGTTTTGCTTATCCATCATCTCGGCTAATTTAATGCGTAAGTATTTATTGGCACTGACACCACCAGCAACCACCAGACGTTTAATGCCGGTTGCTTTAATTGCCCGTCTTAGCTTAATTGAAATGGTATCAACGACAGCATCTTGGAATGCAAATGCAATATCTGCACGCGTTTGCTCATCAACGCCATCGGCACCCGCTTCTTCTGCTAGTTTCTTTTCTTTGGCAATGGTATTCGCCGCGAATGTTTTTAGCCCTGAGAAACTAAAATCTAAACCGGGGCGGTCAGTCATTGGACGCGGGAACCGATACCGTCCTGCGACCCCTTTCTCAGCCAATGCCGATAAGCGAGGTCCACCTGGATAATCTAAACCCAGTAATTTAGCGGTCTTATCAAATGCTTCACCCGCTGCATCATCGACCGACTCGCCCAGCAATTCATACTGACCAATACCGCCAACCCGGACAATTTGCGTATGACCACCCGACACTAGCATCGCTAAAAAAGGGAAATCAGGGGTATGTTCTTCCAGCATTGGCGCTAACATATGACCTTCCATATGGTTAATACCTAATGCCGGAATATCCCACGCATAAGCGAGACTACGGCCAACCGTCGCACCCACCATGAGTGCACCAACCAATCCTGGTCCGGTGGTATAGGCAATGCCGTCGATATCATCTTTCGTACAGCCCGCTTCTACCAGTGCCGCTTTAATCAGTGGAATAATTTTACGCACATGGTCACGTGACGCTAATTCCGGTACCACACCGCCATAATCGGCATGCAGTTTTACTTGGCTATAAAGTTGATGAGCCATTAGCCCTTGTTCATCACAATAAATTGCAATGCCGGTCTCATCACATGATGTTTCTATTCCTATTACGCGCATTTTATTCATTCACCTTATGTATGACAGCCCAATAGTACCTGCGCTATACTTATTTCTCCAGCGCCAAATTATTACGCTTTACATTTAATCGTGTTCTAGAGTACAATTCGGCACCATTTTTGTAGAATTTCTATAAAAATATTTTAGGTTCCAGATAACTTGGAACCATCAAACTTAATAAGTTGGAAGCAAACATGCCAGTAATTAAAGTACGTGAAAACGAACCGTTTGACGTTGCACTACGTCGTTTCAAACGCTCTTGCGAAAAAGCAGGTATCTTGTCTGAAGTACGTCGTCGTGAGCATTACGAAAAACCTACTACAGTTCGTAAACGTGCTAAAGCAGCAGCAACTAAGCGTCTAGCTAAGAAACTGTCTCGTGAAAATGCACGTCGCGTACGTTTATACTAATCTCTATTAGTATAACTACTGTATGCATTTAGGCTTATCCCACAGAGCAAGTCTTTGACTTAACCTGCTTAAGATAACGCCTATTAACAAGCCGTGAACTCCTAGAGTCACGGCTTGTTTGCTTTTCAAGACTCATAAAATTTATTACCCTAGTTTGATAACGATGCCAGTACATAACTGATTTGCTCAAAATAAGTCATCTATTTACTGTAATTGTTACTGTAATTATAATTGTTACTGTAATTGCTATTCCCAATCATCTTCACACTCATTAGTTAGGTACATATGGCCGGTAGAATACCTCGCGACTTTATCGATGGCTTGATAGGTCGAGCTGATATCGTGGATATCGTCGAAAAACGCGTCAAGCTGAAAAAAGCAGGGAAAAACTACCAGGCTTGTTGCCCGTTCCATAATGAGAAAAGCCCTTCTTTTACGGTCAGTCAAGATAAACAATTCTACCACTGCTTTGGCTGTGGTGCGCACGGTAACGCCATCGGTTTCTTAATGGAATACGACAACCTTGAGTTTGTCGAAGCCATTGAAGATCTGGCCAGTTTTTACGGCATGGAAGTACCCAGAGAAGAAGGCGGTACACAGGGGCCAACTGCACCCGAGCGTAAAGATTATTACCAGCTATTAGAAAGTGTCACCCGCTTCTATCAGTACCAGCTAAAAGAACACCCAAATAAACGCGTCGTGAATGACTATTTAAAGCAGCGCGGATTGTCTGCCGAAGTCATTAAAAAATACGCCATTGGTTATGCTGCCCCCGGTTGGGATAACGTATTAAAACGTTTTGGCCGTGATAAACACACCGAAGATCAATTGCTCACCACTGGCGTATTAATTGAGAATGAAAGTAAATCACGTCGTTACGATCGTTTTCGTGAACGCGTGATGTTCCCGATCCGCGATAAACGTGGCCGCGTAATTGGTTATGGTGGTCGGGTATTGGGTGATGAAAAACCCAAATACCTGAACTCTCCCGAAACGCCGATCTTCCATAAAGGCAAAGAGCTTTATGGTTTATACGAAGTACGCCAAGCGTATAAAGAGATCCCACAAATTGTGGTGGTCGAAGGGTATATGGACGTGGTGGCCTTAGCGCAGTTTGGCATTGATTATGCTGTGGCGTCATTGGGTACTTCAACATCTGGCGATCAGATGCAAACCTTGTTCCGCAATACCAGTCAAGTGATCTGCTGTTACGACGGTGATAAAGCCGGTCGTGATGCCGCCTGGCGCGCACTCGAAAACGCCCTGCCGCAGTTACGTGATGGTAAAGAACTCAACTTTGTATTTTTACCTGACGGTGAAGACCCAGATTCATTAGTCCGCCACCAAGGTAAAGATGCACTTGAGCAACTGTTTAAAGAGGCCCAGACCTTACCGGACTTTTTATTTAGTCGCTTAAGCCAAAATATCGACACCCTGACCGACGCTGGACGCAGTAAATTGGCCAGCCAAGTCAAACCACTGATTGAAAAAATGCCGGACGGTTTTTATCGTGGTATCGTATTAAAGAAGCTGGCACGTTTTTTAGGCTGGGATGAAGCTAAGTTAAATAAACTGTTTACCAGCATTGCAACGGCGAAACCAACCAAAAAAGCGATCCAAATAACACCAATACGTCGTGCTATTGGATTATTATTGCAAAATCCGCACATAGGTTTTAACTTACCTATATTCGATGATTTGCCGCAATTAAAATTGCCCGGCATTAATATCTTATTAAAATTGTTAGCACAAACAAATAGTAGCGATCAAATAAGTACCGCACAATTATTAGAATATTGGCGCGATACACCAGAGCAGAAAGCACTGATAAAGCTGGCTGTTTGGGATCATGGCGCAGATGACGCCGTTGAAGCTGAGTTTTTCGATACTTTATTTGTTCTTTCAACCCAAGTCATCGAACAACGTTTCGGTGAACTACAATTAAAATCAGCCCAAGGTGGTTTAACTAAACCTGAGCTTTTGGAGTATAAAAATATTTTAGATGAATTAAAATCATCATAATGGCTTGAAATGTGATCCATTAAACCCCATTTACAGTACTAACAAAAAGAGCCGAACTAAATCGTCTCAGAACACTGAGTTGAAAGCTTTCGCCTAATATAACGTGATCACCGTTGTATTAACGCGCATTTTAACCATAAAAATTATACCAATAAGTAGAAAAAAGCACCGTTTAACACTATACTGCTTTGTTTGCGCAGTGCTTTTGCGTCTGTATCTTTGAACCACGTCACCGGAGTGGAAGTATTCTATGGAATCCCCTCAATCACAATTAAAACTTCTTGTCGCTAAAGGTAAAGAACAAGGTTACCTAACTTATGCAGAAGTAAATGATCATTTACCACAAGATATCGTGGATTCAGATCAGGTTGAAGATATTATTCAAATGATCAATGACATGGGTATTCAAGTGCTAGAAACAGCACCTGATGCAGATGACCTGTTGATGGCAGAAAATACATCAGCACCTGATGATGATGCCGCGGAAGCTGCCGCCGCCGCGCTTGCTTCTGTCGAATCTGAAATCGGCCGAACTACCGACCCAGTACGCATGTACATGCGTGAGATGGGTACCGTTGAGCTATTGACTCGTGAAGGCGAGATCGTAATTGCCAAACGTATTGAAGAAGGTATCTATGCGGTACAAACTGCCGTTGCAGAATACCCAGAAGCAATTAACTCGTTATTAGCTGAATATGACAAGTTCCTTGCTGAAGAATCACGCTTAAGTGACATCATCACGGGTTTCATCGATCCAAATGCAGACGATGTAGCACCAACAGCAACACATGTCGGTTCAGAAGTTACCAAGAAACAAAATGAATCTGATAATACTGATGATGACGAAGAAGAGGAAGAAGGCAACAAAGGCCCTGATCCTGAAGAAGCCGCTGAAAAATTTGCCGAATTACGCAAACATCACGCGGCATTACTCAAAGGCATTAAAGACCACGGCTTAGAACACCCGAAAACACGCCTGCACGTTGAAATGTTAAGTGAAGTATTCCGTACTTTCCGTCTGGTCCCAAAACAGTTTGATCGCATCGTTAAGAGCATGCGTGACATGATGGATCACGTACGTGTGCAAGAACGTCTTGTAATCAAGATGTGTGTTGAACAATGCAAAATGCCAAAAGCCGCTTTCGTCGAAGCATTTGCTGGCAACGAAACTGACTTTACTTGGTTCGAAAAAGCGCAACAATCAGCTGTACCTTATGCGCAAGCATTACAAAGTATCGACTTTGACGTACGCCGTTGTATCAACAAATTAAAGTTAGTCGAAAATACCACTGGTCTGACTATCTCACAGATCAAAAACATCAACCGTCGTATGAGTATTGGTGAAGCGAAAGCCCGCCGTGCGAAAAAAGAAATGGTTGAAGCGAATTTACGTCTGGTCATTTCGATTGCCAAAAAATACACCAACCGTGGTCTACAGTTCCTTGATTTAATCCAGGAAGGTAACATCGGTCTGATGAAAGCCGTCGATAAGTTTGAATACCGTCGTGGTTACAAATTTTCGACTTACGCTACATGGTGGATCCGTCAGGCCATCACCCGTTCTATTGCTGACCAAGCACGTACAATCCGTATTCCAGTGCATATGATTGAAACAATCAATAAACTGAATCGTATTTCGCGTCAAATGCTGCAAGAGATGGGCCGTGAAGCAACGCCAGAAGAATTGGCTGAGCGCATGATGATGCCAGAAGATCGTATTCGTAAAGTATTGAAGATTGCTAAAGAGCCAATCTCAATGGAAACGCCAATCGGTGATGATGAAGATTCTCACTTAGGCGATTTCATTGAAGATACCACGCTTTCTTTACCCGTTGACGCTGCTACCAAAGATAGCCTTAAAGGCGCGACAGACGACGTACTAGCTGGCCTAACCGCCCGTGAAGCGAAAGTGCTGCGTATGCGTTTTGGTATCGATATGAATACTGACCACACACTTGAAGAAGTGGGTAAACAGTTCGATGTAACGCGTGAGCGTATCCGTCAAATTGAAGCAAAGGCATTACGTAAATTACGTCATCCTAGCCGCAGCGAACAGCTACGTAGCTTCTTAGATGAATAATTGAGCAGTTAGCGGGTTACTTGTCTAAGTTATTGAATATGGCCTAGACACGCAGAAACTATGCTTATATACTTTCTGCATCTTAAAGCGTCGTAAGAACGTTTGAAAGATTAGGGCCCTTAGCTCAGTTGGTTAGAGCATCCGACTCATAATCGGCAGGTCCCGTGTTCAAGTCACGGAGGGCCCACCAAATTTTAGAACACTCGATAGCAATATCGGGTGTTTTTTTATGCCTGTAAGAAAGTTATGTCTGTCTATTTCCGGTCAGTAACCTACTCAATTAAAAATCCTAATCAAGTTTCCACTACCTTAATCTGATCACGACTTAACTCAACCAGCCAGAACCCGCTATTAATTAACAGACGGAATTCATGCTCACATCGTTCGTTCTGCCGTTACAGGGTTTTAGGGGGCAATCTAGTGACGGCGTCGGCGATAATCACATCTAATTATCAGCACTACATACCGTCGACACCATCAACGAATTGGGTGAAATGATTAGTTCTAGAGATCAGTGAGTGTAAGGTATGGTGAGATAATTTAGGGCCTGACTAATGTGACAGACCCAGCGACTTAGGATTTAGGTTTCTTCGGTGGTTGTTGAGGTACCATGAATGCACTTTCCACATCATATCGTGTTTCTGAATTACTTAACCATAATTACACAAATCCATTTCTGGACTACTTAAATTAAGCGTGACCAAAGTGGCCTTAAAACCCACAGCGAAAAAAACATGGCAGAAGGTGCATATTTCTTTTTGCTCCATAAAAACCACGATTGTTCTTTTAAAAAGTCTGCACCTAAAAATGAATCTGCGAGTTGTTCTGATTCTCTAACATTCGCTGCTTTTAGATCTTCTAATTGGCTACCAGCTAGAAACTTACGTTGCTCCCCGTTGACAACCCAATCTTGAGCAATACGCTCTGCTTCTGCCATTAATTGGGCATGTGGCACCACTCTTTGAATTAACCCAACACCTAACGCTTCTTTAGCATTCGGCTTCCAGCCTTCACTTCCTAACATACGCTGAGCATTATTTTCACCCATTAAGCGAGGAAAATGAAAGCTAGAGCATCCTTCTGGTGTGATGGCTAAGGCTGAAAAAGGTGTTGAGAAGGTCGCGTTTTCTGATGCTATTATACTATTAGCTAATGTGGCGGATGTAACGCTGGCTCCTAATGCCGGGCCATTTACCGCTATTAATAGAGGGCGGGTACAGTTTAAGAACATATCGAATAGCGTGTGATTGTTTTCAACGATTAATTTACGGAGCTTTTTAGGCGGCATTAATTTGAGTGAACCACCCAAATTTACTCCCGCGGAATAATATTTGCCAGTTCCAGTAAATACAACAGCTTTCACCGTATCGTTAGTATTCGCTTTTGAAAACACTTCACTTAATGCTTCCATCATATCCAGAGTCCAACCGTTTAACTTTTCGGGGCGATTCATAGTAATGATGAGCACACCGTCTTTGAGATTAGTTAATAAGTGGCTAGCAGCCATACTTGTTAGATTTAAGTCATTCAAGATTTACCTCCTATTAAAACAGTATCGTTCTAATAAGACTACCATATCCGTTATCCTCAAACTAGATTATGCGATGTAATTATGAAGGATTAATTAACATATTAATCAAAAGCTTGCGTAGGTCTCACTTACGTTTAGCATATTGTTGTTTATCGAAAAACCCACCCCATAATTACAGTTGAAAATCGTAACGAAAACCATTTCAAACATATATTCACTCTTTGATAATATTAATCTTGGAGTTAATCATGCTTAAAATCACAAACTGGAACGATCTTCCAACACTTACAATCCCCATTTCACGATGAACAAGAAGCTAAATCAACCTGGTCTGTATTGGATGAACAGAAGCACCAACGTATCAAGGGTAATGCCTATATATTTCTGGTGATGCAGAGGGTAAAACCATTAGTCACCCCAAGAAATCATTCGCCCGTATTAAGAAGGTGGCAGGTGGTTTAGATGGATTACGTATTCATGATTTACGCCATTCGTTTGCTTTCATCTTGATTAACTCAGGTAAGGGCATTATTAATCCTATTGCTGGCGTGGTTAAAGATCCGGTAGGGTTTCTGGTTGAATTAGTTAAGGGGTAAATTATATACAGCACAAAGGTAAGCATAGCTCTAGTATTCGGTGCTTTAGGTGGATACACGGTAAATAAGTGCGTTAGAAGTCACTGACTATGGGCGCTGCGTGATAGCTGCATTATAAATGCTAACTACCACGCTCTCATTAAAATTAAGAGCTCAAACGGTGCTCTTATTTACCTTGTTTTTGATTATTGGCAGCAGCGCGTTGAGCGCGAGCTGAAAATGAATCGCTCGATACTTTTCCGCCATTCTGTTTAGCTGTTTGACCTTGAATTCTAGCGGCGGCTTTTGGTGTCATAGGTGTTTTTTATTAGACAGGATTTTTTATCCTTTTAATTATATGAAATAAAGTGAGCAGTTAGCAAACCTATCTAATGAGTTAGATTCTCAGAGTTCTTAAAATCTCACCAACACCTAAATGGGATAGCATACTCTCAACATAAAAACGATGTACACCGCAACTAAATTTTTAATTGCGGTTCTGCCGCTGTTCTTATTAAGATAAACAGATTGCTACTTGTCTATAATACCAGCTACAAATTGCCACTCTATACGTTCTGAAGGGGTGTTATTACATATTTGTAACGTCAGCGCACGCCATCGGTGGAGCGATGATGACGTTTGATCAGAGCGTTCACCCGCGGTAATGCATAGATCAGAATTTCTTAGTGTAATACGGCCGTTAAGCCAGTTAAATAGTTGTAATGGCGCGGCTTGCAAAAAATTGGAATGCTCTCCGCAGTCTCTTGCCATTAGAGACGAACCAGGCAAAGCACGTGTATGAGGTGCGATCGCTGTAACGCATTTATCATATGCAGGTAAATATATTTGTCCGTTATTTAAAACCGACATAGCCTGATCTTTGTATAATCCAGACTTGCAATTATGAGCGATAAGCGGTAAATCCAGTCTTTCGTACGGACTAAAGCCAATTACATCAATGCAAAAACCATCGCTAGGACGGTCTAAATTAGACTTTAACTTTATATTACCAACGGTGCCAGAGGCTGTTTCTTTCGCGGTATCGTATTGTGCATAAGCGCTACTTGTCATAAGCACAGCAATTAAAGCTGTTATTACTGATTTTTTCATAATATCCCTATTCATATATCCAGATTTAGATTGTTGGTATTAATTTTTGCTTTATTTCCATGTTATAGATAAATGCTGTCGGTGAACAATTGGTAAGGTAATGACAATGCACTCACCCTATTTTGTCATTGCTTACCCGTGTCTTTGTAGCCAGAGGTCGCATTGGTATTTCAGCTGTTTTATTTTCATGTTCAGACTATATGGCTGAACTCGCTGCTAATACGACATTTATGATTATATCGTCATTAATCTATTTACGATTGATATTTGTTACGGTTTAGCATGTTACAACTATATAAAGCTAAATCATAAGCATACACAATAAATATTATTAATTATAAATATTAACCACAATGGAGAGTCTCATGGGAAAGCAGTTTTCAGCGTTAACAGAGCAACATATTGAGTTCATTGGCAAGCAACTTCAATTACAATGATGATCGTGATGATTTAGCCAAATGGTCCACACGTCAAGGCAAGGCCGGTATTGAAAAATATTGGATTAAAAAAAATCAACAAAGTATTGATGGTTTTGAAACTGAAATAGCGAAACGAACAGGCATTGATATTAATGCTTAAAGCGGCCAGCGTGACGTAATCTATCCAAATAATATTCAAGGAAAGAAGATGATGTCTACACGTATAACGCTTGAAATGTGGCGTGCATTTATATCGGTAGCAGAGAAAGGTAGTAGTGTCAAAGCTGCTCAAACGTTGAATAAAAGTCAATCGGCCATTTGTCATAGTATCAAAAAAATGGAGTCTATCTTAGGTAACGCTTTATTTACGATTGAAGGTCGACGTTCGGTATTAACGGAACTTGGTTGTAGCTTATTACCTAAAGCACAAAGACTGCAAAATAATGCCTTACAAATAGAAATGCTCGCGAGCAAATATCAGGGGCATCTTATCAATGAATTAAATATTGCGGTGGATGTGTTACTGCCACACTCTTTTATTTGTGAAGTTATCGACCGTTTTAATTTAGTCTTTCCCAATGTATCCCTGCGGATCTATGAAACGTCATTGTCCGGTGCTAGCGCGCTACTTTCAACCGGCTCCGTATCTTTAGCTATCGCGAGTAATTTACCCAAAAATATAATTTTAGAATCGTTAATGGAAATAGACATGCTATGCGTATGCTCATCAGAATCACCGTTAGCGACACAGACTGACGTCGAACAGGATGATTTAAAAGCGTACCGACACTTAATAATTCGTGATTCAGGTAATCAAGATTTTGACAGTGGTTGGCTAGGTTCGCATAACCGTTTAACCACCAGCAGTACCCTTATGGCCGAAAACTGTATCTTAAAAAACCTCGGTTTTGGTTGGTTACCCGAACATTTAGCCCGACCTCATCTAGACCAAGGTACCCTAGTGACGGTTGACCTCACGAAAGGCGCTAGCCGCATCGTCAGATTACAGATGGGCATCCATGCTGACTTGGCCCGCTCCGCTGAAGTAAATACCTTATTTGAACTCTTCAGTGCGCTTAAGGATGTCGATTTCAAATAATAATGGCACTCAGTGCCGATATCTCCGCGACAGTCGAGACTGCTATTCATGGATCCAAGAGGGCGGACTTTTTGATAAAAAAGCATTTAGCCCATCTTGTCCTTCTTTGGAAACACGTTTATAGGCAATTCGCTCTGCAGTGTCACGGAGCAATTCAGGCTCTATCGCTTTGCCAGATACGTCAAATATCAATTGTTTCGCCTCTTTAATCGCTTCTGGACCATTGTTAAGTAATTTTAATACCAAGCCATCGACAAAGGCGAGTGGATCGTCGGCAATGCTATGAATAAGCCCGATCGCTTTAGCCTCCGTAGCATCAAATGTTTCGGCCGTTATAAAATAGCGACGAGCCTGCCTCTGACCTATCGCATTAATCACATACGGGCTAATAACGGATGGGATCAATCCTAGCTTTACTTCACTTAAGCAAAACTTAGCATCCTCAGAGGCCACCGCAATATCACAACAACAAATTAGGCCTAAAGCGCCGCCAAATGAAGCACCTTGCAATACGATCAAAGTCGGCATAGGTGCAAAATTAAGACTATACATAAGCGCAGCGAGTGTTTCTGAATCGCGAATGTTTTCTTCAACAGTATTGTTTACCATCGACTTCATCCAGTTTAAATCCGCCCCCGCTGAAAAATGTTTGCCTTTACTGGATAAAATAATGGCCTTGGCATGTTCGTCACTGGCTCGACGAATACTTTGGAGTAACTGGTTGATGACAGTACTATCAAATGCATTGTGTACTTCTACCCTGTCTAAGATAATGTGCGCACACTGCTTTTCATCTAATTTATAAATAACACTCATTGAAAACACGTCCTTGTTAATGGTATTTAGTATTGAATTTTATACCGCGTTAAGATCCTGTAGCCTTTTAAATTTACTCAGCTGTGCAGTAGCAATTAATTTTTTTTCACCATCACTTCCGATTTTAAATGCTTTGCAGTCACTGAATAACATATTGCGGCCATTCCGAATTATCGATGCTTCAAACTCAACCCACGCGCCACGATTGGTCGCCGATAATACATTGCATGAAAAGCTGTTCGTAATGGCATATTCGCCATCTTGTAACACCGCGATAGTGGCAAACATACTGGTCACATCTAGCATCGAATAAATCACCCCACCGTGTAAGGTGTTGCTAAGATTATCCACATTATCAGTTACTTTTAGACGTGTTTTACAATACCCAGGTATTTGTTCGATAATTTCAATACCACAAAATTGTTGATATGCATGCTGTAACAACTCATCGGTGAGCTGCAAGGCATAGTCCGATAAGTGCCTGCCAGGTAAATCTGTTGCTAATTGAACCATATTAAAAATATCCTTTTAGTCATTCTGCAATACTGCTTTGCCAATGATGTTATTCATTACTTCTGTCGTTCCGCCACCGAGGGCCAGAATTTTGCTATCACGAAATGAACGTTCTGCCACGGAACCTATTTCACACCCTCTGGCACCCAAAATCTGTACCGCCTGAGTTGAAATATATGCTAACGAAGATACCGCCACATTTTTTGCGATGCAGGTTTCAGCATCACTTAACGTCTCTTGCCGTAGCGCTTGGATGCACTGTTTGGTATAAGATCGTGATACCGTATCTCGGGTTTTCATTTCTGCCAAACGGTGCAAAATGGACTGCTTTTTATATAATGGCTGGCCATGAATTTGACGGGACTTGCTGTATTTAACGCTGTGCTGAATAAGCTCTGCGGATTCCGCATTCGCCATTACGGCAAGGTTTATACGTTCGCGTTTCAACATCCCCCGCAGGGTGTCTAGGCTGGCATGTTTATCTGCGATTAATGTGGCCGGCACCTGGTTAAAGGTAACGGATGAGACATCAAGACAGTGCCAGCCTAAACAGGGTATTATCTGCCGTTCCACCTGGCCAATCACAGCCTCAACCAGAAACAGACCGAATGAATATTCATGGTCAGAGTGCGTTTTATATTTCGCTAACGTTATAAAGTAATCTGCCCGCATGCCTCCACAGATGTAGCGTTTATGACCTGAAATCAAGAATTGTTCCGTCTCTCCCTGTAATTGTGCCACTGTCTCGATGGCTCCCACGTCAGAACCAGCCTGAGGTTCGGTAATCGCCAGGGAAATAAATTTATCCCCCGCTAACACGTCTTTGATCACCTCATTAAACCGTCCCTTATTATGTTGATGTAATGCACTCAGGCTAACAAGATGCGACCCTAACCCCATTGCGAGCCCTTGACTGCCGTATTTGGTCACGGTTGCCACCAGTAGCGCAGCACGTTCGACATCGTTAAACATCGTGTCTAAATCATCGTGCCCTAAGTTTAAAATACGGTTCTGTGCGGCACGTTGATGTAGACTACGGGGATAAGATTTTTGCGCTTCCCATTGTCCAATGAATAACTCAATATGATCCCGAGCGAACATCGTCAAAGCATGCTCAAATAGCGATTTTTTCATCATTCCCCCTAAAAAGCGGCCGTTTCAGCAAGACTGTAAAATTCTGCCATCACCTTTTTTAACTGGTCAGCATTTTCCACGGCATCATCTTGAAAATAAAATAGATCGGTCAATTCTTCCATCACCTTTAACATCTTCTGAGAACGCACTGAAACACGTGATTCATAACGCTTTAACGCCGGTGCTATATCATCAAAACAATTACCATTGATCGCTTGCGCCAGCATAAAACAGTTTTCTAATCCCAGCGTTAGGCCATAGCCTAAAGTAGGTAACATACCGTGGATACTGTCCCCCAGTAATACGCAACGTCCTTTGTACCAGGGTTTCTCTGGGTTCATTGCTTTAAGTGGGTTAGTCAGCATGTCTTTTTCTTGGGTACGCGATACCATCTCAAGCAATTCAGTCGGCAACCCGGCTAATCTCGTCACTAACTCTTCTTTATTCAATGCCTTATCATTTAAGTCATGCTTATAAGCAATAAACCAATAGCGATAGTTGGTGTCATTATTGAGTGGGTATGTCACCAATCTCGCATTCTTATGCGCATAAATTTGGCAGGCATCCGCTTCTAAATTGGCACTGTGAAACTGCAGTACACCACGTGACGCCATGACGCCGGTATAATAGGGTTGCTGATGGGTCACAAACTCTCTTACTTTCGACGATATACCATCGGCACCAATGACCAGATCAAATTCTTTTAATTCACTGTGATTGATTTCAATCACCGCTTTATCATCGCGATTAATCACATGGGTGCAAGCCGCACCGTAATGGATCGCGTCATCCCCCAACGCCTCTCTTAATAATTGGAATAACTGCTGACGCTCGAACATAATCGCAGGCGCGGGGAAGTCTAGACCGGGCATATTGACCGACTGCCGATGCACTTCCTGGCCGCGTTGATTATTGGTTACTAAATACTTTATCGCCTGTCCCTGTGTCATGAAATGTCCGCTGTTCATAATGAACTTCAGTATTTGTACACCTTGGGGCCAAACATAAATACCGGTACCAGAATCTCGAGGTTCAATAGAACGCTCAAATACTTCAACATCATGACCGAATTTTTTGAGTAATAACGCACTGACCAGCCCATTCAGTCCCGCCCCTATAATGCCAATTTTCATTTATGCTGCTACCTTGTATTTTATCGATTCTGTTTTCATATTGAACTTGCGCTGTAACATACACAAACTAGTCAACTCCATCAGCATAGGATCAAGCAATGCTTGCCTTTGCGGCGACATAGTCGGTAATTCGGCAAGCAAGGCTCTGACTTTAGCCGCATTAAAGAACGGGATGCGATCAAGGTCTGATGAATTCAATGTATCGTTAACAAGCTCAAAAAGAGGGCCTTTTTGCAGCAATGTTGAAGGTGGTGCTCGGAAATAATGTTTTTTGCGCGTGTATAATTCATGCGGTAAATATTTTTTCATGGCTTCTCGGAAAACATATTTCTCAGTATTACCACGGATTTTCAGGTGCACAGGTAACTGCGCAGCTAGCTCCATCACATGATGGTCCAACAAGGGGATACGGCCTTCAATGCTGTGGGCCATTTCCATCCGGTCTCCCAGAGTCGTTAAGACAAAATTAGGCAGGAATGATTTGGCCCATAAATACATTGAGCGATGAACGGGATCAATAGACTCTAGTTTGCGATGGTCCAATTGATTGAAGAATAATCGGTACGGTTCAACCTGTCCAAATTTCTCAATTTGTGAATCTGAATAAACGCCTTGCAGTTCTTTAAACCAGCCCGCTTGATTATCAAGCCAAGATACCCCGTGACCGAGTTGTTCCGTCAGCCACTCAATATCTTTAGGAAGACCCTGATGCGTATAGCCAGTGTTATTCTTTTTGATCTTCTCTAACATGCTTTCAATGACTTCAGGATCTTGATTTTGTGAATTAAATAATGCCATATCACGTTTGAAATGAGGGTAACCACCAAATACTTCATCGGCACCTTCGCCCGTTAACACGACTTTATGTCCAGACTTTTCAACGATGCCACTTAAAATATATTTAGCTACACCGTGCGCGTTAAAGAAAGGCGTTTCGTTATGCCAGACGGCTTTTTCGAAATTATCTGCGAGATCCTTTTGGGTCACGTTAATCGTATGAAATTTTGCACCATGTGTTTCTGCGGCTAACCGAGCAAAGCGGTTTTCATCGTAATCTTCCATCTCTCCAAACGATAAGTTAAACGCATCTAATGGCCGTCCGGATAACTGTGTTGCCATGCCTAATATCGCCGACGAATCAACACCACCACTGAGGTATATACCAACGGGAACATCCGATCTAAGGCGTAATTTTACCGCGGTTTCAATCGAGTCATGCACCTGTTTTATGTAATCTTCATCTGACACGTTTGACGCATTCAAAGTCTCTGCATCTTTATAATCAATATCCCAATAACAAGCGTCTGTCGCGCCTGATGGCGTGACAGTCATCATATGACCCGCGGCTACTGACTTGATATCTTTAAACAATGTATGATTACTTAAATAAAAAGCACGAGAGTTATAAGAAGATTCATCCCAAACGGCTTCAACACCAGCACCTATGATGGCTTTTATTTCTGAAGCAAAATAATATCGACCTTGATATTCACTAAAAAAGAGTGGTTTAACACCCGCTCTATCACGCATTGCAATTACCGTATTTTGACACTGATCAAAAATAACTAATGAGAATTCACCACGTAATTGGTGCAGTCCTTTGGTGCCATATAAGCTATATAGATGTAACGCAATCTCACTGTCTGATGCGGTTTTAAATTGACAACCTTGCAATTTAAGCTCGTCACGAATACGTTCAAAATCGTAAAATTCGCCATTCACGACAATATGAATAGAATTATCGATGTTGTGTATCGGCTGAAGTCCATTATCTAAACCAATAATACTTAACCTTGCATGCCCCATAATCATCCGACTATCTTCAGATTCCCATACGCAGTTCTCATCAGGGCCACGGTGCTTTATCTCATTGATACCGCGTTTAACTTGCTCGGCACTCACCTGCTCGGCTGTATTTGAACTATATACTGTTAAAAAACCACACATGATCTATTCCTTTAAATTTAAAATATAACTATTTACCGGTTAACAAATAGTGAAATTATGTCCATATTTTTATTGTTCACATATACTGAAATTTATTTATTAGGCTGCCTTGCGTTTTAGCATTGGGCATCTTTGATAGACCCTTTTATGATCCGTTATCCCGATAAATCTAAATTTTGACTGGCTTTTAATATGTTCAAGTTGTCCGACATCTCGGGTTTGATACATATAATCAATATAAGTATCGTAATTAATTTCATGACGTTCACTGAGGCGTAGCTTATTATGCTTAGTACTGATTCCGAGACGATAATTCTGATTGATAGTACCTGAGAAAAACTCACCAACAGCGCCAGAGCCATAACTAAAAAATCCAATTTTTTGGCCTGAAACATCTTGTTCGGCATTGTCTAAAAGAGATAATAATCCGATATACAAGCTGGCTGTATAGGTATTGCCGATCTCTCTTCCGTAAGTTTGTGTAATTGCATATGACGCTTCTGTTTTATCTTTCATTTCATCGACAAAGCTCTCTTTTAGATGTCGATAAGCTTTATTCGCCATTTTTGTAAAGGGCTGATGGAAGCATAACCAATCAAATTCGGCTAAACTTTTTCCGCCTTTGTGGATGTAATTAAGATAACTTTTATTCATTATATTTAAGTAGGCATCTTTTGATAATTCACCATCAACCAATGCATGCTTAAAATAATTTGGACGCCAAAAATCCATAATGTCAGTACTATAAAAGCCGCGTTCAGGATCAATTTCCACTATGTCTGGGTTTGCTGATATCAACATCGCGATAGCGCCCGCCCCTTGAGTACACTCACCCGGCGAATTTTGTTTATAACGCGCGATATCACTGGCAACCAATAATATCGACTCTTCTGGACGCGTCTTCGCAAGATCACAAGCCATTTGCAAACCTGCGGTTCCTGCGTAACAGGCCTGTTTTATTTCAAATGCTCGACAGTTAGACTGTATATCAATAAGTCCCATTAAATAGGCGGCGCCAGATTTAGATTGGTCAACACTAGACTCGGTAGCAAAAATCAATGTTGATATAGATTGCGCTTCTTGGCTCGTTAACGAATCAAGTACTGATTGTGCGGCATTAGCCGCTAATGTAATCACATCTTCATCTGGAGATGGAACCGCCATTTTAGACTGACCAATACCCAATATATATTTTTCCGGCGCTATATCATGATGTTCAGCTAATGAATTTAAAGTGAGGTACGAATCAGGTATATATAACTCTAATTTATGTATTCCGACTACGGTAGTATTTTCCATCTCTCAATCTCCTATTAATTTGTGGGTAGTGTTTGATCAACATTAAATTTAAACGCTACAATTTAATATTGAAAGAATTCACTAAATAATAGAAATAAATTCATCCTTATAAATTTAAGATGTTGTATATAAAATACATTTCATCCAAAACGGTCAGCGATAATATTTCCCTACCGGTCTGTTCAGACCTAGACTTTTCACGTTATGACTAGTTACTACCTGTTTTTTTCAATATATATATGTCAATAAACCCATTAATATTTATTTCACCACATATTTTTTTGAATTAATTACCTAAAAAACATAAGGGAATGTTATGACAAAAGTACTCGTTATTTATTACTCAAGTTATGGTCATATAGAGCTGATGGCAAATTCGATAGCGGAAGGAGCTATCTCTATTTCGGGGGTGGAGGTAGACATAAAGCGTGTAGCCGAATTAATGCCTGATGATGTAGCAAAACAAGCCGGAATCAAACTAGAGCAACAGGCTCCTTATGCAAAACCTGAAGACTTGGCAAACTATGATGCGATCATTTTTGGCACACCCACACGATTCGGCAATATGGCGGCTCAAATGAGAAACTTCCTGGATCAAACTGGCGGGCTATGGTCCGAAGGTAAACTGATCGGGAAAATTGGCAGTGTATTTACCTCCACGGGTACTGGCGGTGGTAATGAAACTACTATTCAATCTTTTCATACCACTTTATTCCATCACGGCATGGTTGTCGTCGGTCTGCCATATTCAGCACCGGATTTAGGTGATATATCTGAAGTCAAAGGGGGATCGCCGTTAGGCGCCGCATGTATTGCTGGGCCTGATGGTTCTAGACAACCGTCCGACAAAGAAATGGCATTAGCCTTCTTTCAAGGCCAGCATGTCGCCAAGCTAGCATGTAAGTTAAGTGCATAAAAAGATTAATTTTATAAAAAACAAACATTAATAATGTTGTAAATATCCTTGAGGAAAACTAACTCATGTTCTCTTTTGACAGTAACAAAAAAGCTCACCTATTAATGGTGACATGGTCAATACTCATTGCAAGTTCATTTCCTGCTGCGTCGCTGATTGTCGGTAAAATTGATACTACAAGCATAACCGCTTTAAGGTTTATCATTAGTAGTTGTTTGTTTTTTATATTTATATCTATATTTTTTAAATTCAAAATTAAATTACCAAAAATAAAAGATTTCATATGCTACTCGACATTATCAGCTTGTTTAGTTTTTTATTTTTGGTCTCTATTTAAAGCATTAGAAACAACCACACCATTACATACCGGAATATTGTTTACCTCGGTGCCATTATTTACGGCGTTAATATCCAATCAGATTTTTAAAGTTAAAATATCCAAACATATTAAAACCGCTCTGCTTCTTGGTGCTGTTGGTGCGATATGGGCCGTTTTAAAAGGGGATATCAAGTTACTGTCTGCCTTTTCTTTTAATTCTGGCGATCAGACTTTTATATTTGGTTGTATCACCTTCGCATTTTATGGACCCTTTGTTAATTTTGCCAAGAAAAAAGGCATGTTAACGGCATCTTCTGCTGTGATCACATTTTGGATAATGCTGATTGGTAGTATTGCATTGATAGCGATAGCGCTAATTGAACAGAAAGGCGAACTACAATGGGGTATACTTAACTATAAAGATTACTTAACTCTATTATACCTTTCAATCTTTACAACTATTATTACTTTTTGGCAAATACAATATTGTACACAGATACTCGACGCGACTATTGTCATGTCTTACAGTTACTTAATACCAAGTATGGTATTGCTAATCGATATTTTCATCTATGGTAATTCTGCGCCTCCATCTGTATTCCTGGGCATCATGTTTACGTTCATCGCATTAATATTAATTAATAATGAATTTAAAATACCGCGCTATTTTAGTAACTCAAAATGAATGGTGTTGTTAATATAATCACTAATGATTAGTGATTATATGCAATATTCAAATTCAGTTGTTAAATTTATACTAAAAAACTATTCAACCATACGGATGAGAAATAATATGCCTAAAATTAAAATCGAATTTTATCATGACGCAGTATGTGGGTGGTGTTACCTATTAAGCCCGCGCCTTAGGAACTTACTAAAAAATAAAAACATAGAAATTCAACAACGTTGCTTTGTATTGCAACGTAACGATGAAGAAATGGTGCAACGCTTTGGGTCTTTAACATCTGCTAAATTCGAGATCTTAACCCATTGGGAATCATGCAAAGCTCAAGCCGATGATCCCAGTAGCATCAATATAGAAGGTATGCGAGCTACGTCATTTTCTTATCCTAGCGGTTATCTGGCAGCATTAGGGGCGAAAACAGCCGAGCTAATGGGTGACAGTAATACACATTGGGATTATTTCGATGAAATACAGCGCCAACATTTAAAGCTGAATATGAATATTGCTGATACCGAGGTGATCATAGCAACAGCCAAAATAATAGGGTTAGATCCAATCGAGTTTAGCAATACGTTATTTAGTGATAAAGTGAAACAAGCCGTAGAAAAAGATATACGTCAAGCGAATAAGTTGGGTATCAGAACAATCCCCACCATAGTCATTAACGGTGAAAAAGTTATTTCTCAAACATTGACTAATCAACAATTAGACACGTTATTTAGTCAATAACGATTCGCGAATCGTCTCGATTGATAGATGCTGTGCAATGTGCACAATTCAGGTACACTGCCCAGTATCAATGTATGACTACCTCAACGAGTTTCTAATCTTATGGCTACTGTTCGCGCCACCTATGCTTCGCATATCGTACTGCCAGAAAACGTAACCGATAAACCCACGGTATGCAGTTTTCTTATCGGTCATTTCAAACAGATTGATGCGACAGTATGGCAACAACGGATCATCGATGGCAAAGTGCATTGGCGTGATGGTAGCTTAATTACCCTAGATTGTGCGTTTATACCACGAGAGCGAGTCTATTATTACCGTGAGGTTGCGGTAGAAAAAAAGATCCCTTTTCCTGAAAAAATCATGTACGAAGATGACCACATTATTATTGCCTACAAGCCACATTTTTTAGCCGTGAGTCCTAGCGGTCAATTCATTAATGAGTGTTTAGTTAACCGCCTAAGAATAAAAACCGGTATCGATACATTGGTAACAGCACATCGCCTTGACCGTGCGACAGCAGGCTTAATGCTGCTATCTAAGCACCCAGAGCAGCGCCACCTTTACCATGATTTGTTTAAGTATGCCAATATCACCAAACATTACCAAGCCATTGCCCGATTAACACCCGAGTTATACCAACAACAGCAACAAGCTGAACTTGTGCTACCATTACATTGGACTGTAAAAAATAACATTGTCAAAGGCGAACCCAGTTTCACGATGAAAATTGCAGACGGTGAGGCGAATAGTCATTCTGAAATTGAATTGATTGCCGCTAAAGGTGAATTCGGATTGTTTAGACTGTCACCCATTACCGGGAAAACACACCAACTGCGCTTGCACATGAATAGTTTAGGCATGCCATTGGTAAACGACCGCTTATACCCAATATTATTAGACCGCTGTGATGATAACTTTAAGCAGCCATTGCAGTTATTAGCGCAACAGCTTGAATTTACCGATCCAGTGACCGGTATTGAACACAACATAGTGACCAAAACACTGGATATTGATACGCTAATGGATAAAACCATCGATATTATTTAGTCCATTTACACCGCAACATTTAATGCTTTTTCCATTTTGGCTTTGTCTTGATAAGTAGATTTAATCATTAAAATAACGAAGAAGATAAGCAGTCAAGGTGCAAACCGGCAAGTACATCCAAATAATGTTTCATGGATATATTAAACTATCGTTTTGACTATACGACAAGTTCATCGAACGAGATTAATGTATGACTGATCGATGCATCAATATCATCAATGTAAACCCCGGCACCATAAGTCCAGCCCCATGTAGGAAAACGTTTACTGTAAGAGATCTTACGAACCGTTTTACCACCAATAAACAATGGGAAACAATAGCTGACGAAAGTGCCTTCCGTTAATTGTTTTGCCTGTTCATGTATCGTCTGATAAGTAAAATCACCGTCAGTGTCTTGCAGCATTTTAACATTAGGATTAGAGTCATCAACACCGCCGAGAGAAGCCAGCAAGGTGTAATCATCATCAAACACAAAAATATAATTACCATCTAATAGCGAGAGGCGTTGTAAGGCTTGTTTTTGTGCCTGTTCAAGTGACAAAACCCCGGACTGGTAATACAGATCATAACGCTGAAAAATAGCTTCTGTTTTATCAATGATATTCACTAAACGTGACTTTCTTTCTGCTAGCATTTCTCCACGTAATATTGATAAATAACCGAATGCGGTAAACACCAACGCGATAAGGCTTAACACAACACACAAGATAATTTTACAGATAATTGAACAACGACGGCACATTACAGCCTCTACAACATAACGAAACAATCTATCCGCATGCTAACACAGTGAAAACATAAACCACTGTAAACAATGATAAAAATAGTATCATCAGGTAATTTAACACATATTATATTATCTACAACCCTATTGTATATATTTGCAGCATGATTAGATCACCAGAATGGCATCATTCGAGGAGGGCAATTAACGATAAGTCTACAGCAACAACCTACCGTTAATCATTCACTAGCAAAGCTGCTTATTTGACTACAATTTCATAGCTCGACGTGATTTCAGCTGCCTTTTCTAGCATTTTCGCCACAGAGCAATATTTTTCCATTGATAGCTCAACTGCACGTTTTACTTTTTTCTCATTAAGGTCAGTGCCCGATACGATAAAATGTGCGTTAATTTTAGTGAACACACGAGGTGGTTCAGGCGCTCGTTCACTCGTTAAATCAACCTCACAACCGAGGATATTTTGACGGCCTGTTTTTAAAATATCGACAACATCAATAGTGCTACATGCCCCCATCCCCATCAGCACAACTTCCATTGGACTCGCCGCAATACCATTACGGTCTCCATCCATAAGGATACCGTGACCCGTTTCTGACGTGCCCATCAGTTGCATTTTGTCGATCCACTTCACATTTGCTTTCATAAAATACCTCGTTAATGTCTAATTCAAGGTATTGAACAATATTTAATATCACAAAGGCAATAAAATACCGTCCCATATCCCAAATATAGTTAAAAATTACAAATAAATAGCAAGTCAATATTCAAAAAATGATATATTCACGTTGATATTGAACAGAAATCAACTCAGTTCTTGCTTATTAGTGTTATTGTCTCTTATGCTATCAAGTCAGTAATAATAATAAAATTAAAATATCGCAATACGGACATAATTTGCGATTATAATAACTTACAGAGGAATACCCATGGTTGTTATCGGCAAGCCACAATCCGACCCTACTTTAGAATGGTTTTTATCTCACTGTCATATTCACAAGTACCCTTCAAAAAGTACGCTGATCCATGCAGGAGAAAAAGCGGACACTTTATATTTTATCGTTAAAGGCTCTGTGGCAGTTCTAATTAAGGATGAAGAAGGCAAAGAAATGATCCTTTCTTATCTGAATCAAGGTGACTTCATGGGTGAACTAGGCCTATTTGAAGATACTGAAGAGCCTATACGTAGCGCATGGATCCGTGCTAAATCACCCTGTGAAGTAGCAGAGATTTCATATAAGAAATTCCGTCAATTAATCCAAGTTAACCCTGAAATTTT
The DNA here is from genome assembly GCF_900465055.1 of Moritella yayanosii. Taxonomy (NCBI): domain Bacteria; kingdom Pseudomonadati; phylum Pseudomonadota; class Gammaproteobacteria; order Alteromonadales; family Moritellaceae; genus Moritella; species Moritella yayanosii. Next base: position 2,670,977 of record NZ_LS483250.1, read on the forward strand.
AATGCGTTTATCAGGTCAAATGGCTGAACGTCTACAGATAACCAGTCAAAAAGTTGGTGATCTAGCATTCCTAGACGTAACTGGCCGTATTGCACAAACGCTATTAAGCTTAGCCAAACAGCCTGACGCAATGACTCATCCAGACGGCATGCAAATTAAAATTACTCGTCAAGAAATTGGCCAGATCGTTGGTTGTTCACGTGAGACTGTTGGTCGTATCTTAAAGATGCTTGAAGAACAAGAGCTGATCTCAGCTCATGGTAAAACGATTGTTGTATTTGGCACACGCTAATTCAATCATTTTATTAAGCTAATAACACGGCGTCTGACATGTTACTCACAAGTCAGACGCCGTTTTTATTAACTGCTGTTTATGCGTTAGCTAATGTTGTGATTTATGCAATAGTTTAATTAACACTGACGTATCACTACGCTACTCGCCGACTAAAGTCACTTTCTTCGCCATTATATCCAACACAGGTAAAACGCACTCGTATACGTTTTCTTCGGCTAATAATGCGGATGTGGTTGTATGAACGATCAATATTGCATTGGCTTTCATTGCCGACAATACGCCATTTCAGCCGTAAACAACGCTACGCACGTCATCATCATTACCCACACATAAGCACTAAATCCGCATTAAGTGCAGCGAGATGTGGCGTATAGATACGTTCACCACTATATTTTTCGACCCAAGTGACGGCTAAACCAATAAATGCTATTTTAATTTTAATCATCTTTATGCCATGTCACTTTCTATTCAATTAACGGTTACGCAGCTAACCACTTTTCGATAGCTTGGCTCAGTTTTTTCATTCCTGCATGAATATCATCTTCTGGGATATTAAGTGCCGGCGTAAAACGTAATACATTAGCGCCAGCCACTAATATTAATAGCCCGTCTTGAGCTGCTTGATTCATGATCGCGATGGCTTGACCTTGATATTGTTCGTTTAACTCAGCACCTAATAATAAACCGTCACCACGAATGTCAGAGAAAATGGCATATTGGTTATTTATCTGCGTTAAAGCTTCTTTAAAAATGGCTGATTTTACCTTCACTTGCGCTAAAAAATCATCATTATTGATCGTATCAACGACAACCTCCGCAACACTACAAGCCAGTGGATTACCGCCATAAGTACTACCATGGGTTCCCACACTCAGACTCTTGGCAATATTACCTGTCGTTAACATCGCAGCAATAGGAAAACCAGCCCCAAGACCTTTTGCCGAGGTTAAAATATCAGGTTTTATATCAGTATGTTGATAAGCATAAAACGTTCCCGTACGGCCAACGCCCGTTTGCACTTCATCAAATATCAGCAGCGCATTGTATTTATCACACAGCGCCCGAACGCCTATCAGAAATTGCTGATTAGCCGCATTAATACCACCTTCACCTTGCAACGGTTCCATCATGACTGCACAGGTTTTATCACTCATTAATGCTTCAACGGCTGCCAAATCATTAAAGTCTACATGGTCAATAGCACCCGGTTTAGGACCAAAACCATCAGAATAAGACGATTGACCACCAACGGTCACTGTAAAGAAAGTTCTGCCGTGGAAACCCTTATTAAATGCGATGATCTGATCTTTGCCGTCACCAAATTTATCGAGTGCATAACGACGCGCTAACTTTAACGCCGCTTCGTTGGCTTCGGCACCAGAATTAGCAAAGAAAACTTTATCTGCAAACGTCGCCTTAGTCAGTTTTCTGGCTAACCTTAATGCCGGTTCATTCGTGAGTAAATTACTCACGTGCCATAATTTCTGGCTTTGTTGTTGCAACGTTGCAACTAAAGGAGGGTAACAATGGCCTAAACAACTGACGGCAATACCAGCAGTAAAATCAATGTATTCATTATCAGCTTGATCCCAAACACGTGAGCCTTGGCCTCGCACAGGGATCATTGCTGCCGGCGCATAATTTGGCACCATTACGTTATCAAAATCTTTCCGAGTCACAGCCATTACGTTATTGGTCATAGTCCTTCCCTCTCAGCAAACATCAATGTTTAAATAGTCAAACGCCAGCTAACGGCGAATATATATTCAATAATTATAGATATTTAATCACAGGTCAAGTTCAATATAGCGTTCTATTACCGAAATCTATGAATTATTGATAAGAAAATTATTTAATAGCTCTTTGCCTTGCTCAGTCAGGATACTTTCAGGGTGAAATTGTACACCTTCGAGCGCGAGTTCTTTATGTTTAAACGCCATGATCTCATCAAACTCGCCATCATTATCTTCAGTCCAAGCCGTGATCTCAAATTCATCATTAAGTGTCGACGTTTCAACAATTAAAGAGTGATAGCGGGTGACTGTTAACGGATTCTTTAATCCCGTAAAAACCCCTTTACCTGTATGCTGAATTTTCGACGTTTTACCATGCATCACTTTTTTGGCTTTAATGACATTGGCACCGAATACTTGGGCGATTGACTGATGACCCAGACACACGCCTAAAATGGGGATTTCACCTGCAAACTGTTGAATCACGGATAATGAAATACCGGCATCATTTGGTGTACATGGACCAGGAGAAATAACCAGATAATCAGGAGATAACGACGCTATTTGCGCCAGTGAAATTTCATCATTACGTTTAACGACAACATCTTGTCCGAGTTCAGAGAAATATTGGAATAAATTAAACGTAAAACTATCGTAATTATCGATAATAAGTAACATGGAAGATTAAAATTCTAGTGAGGAAACTGGATGAATAATATCATAGCTAGAAATTGGTTTCTAATAATGACTCTCAGTAATAGAAGCATACCAGTTCAGTATCCATAATGTTTAAAGCAGTAAACGAAAAAGCTCAGCAAATGCTGAGCTTTATAATCTTTACCGAATGTTAAATCGAGTTATTTAACCGATACAAACTCTGGGTAAGCATCGATACCACAGTCAGCCATATCCATACCCGTGATCTCTTCTTCTTCAGTAACACGAATGCCCATTGTTGCTTTCAGAATAGCCCATACTAAGATACTTGCTCCGAATACCCAAGCGAAGATAATAGCGGCGCCATATAGCTGAGCACCAAATGTTGCATCTGTATTGCTAAATGGTACAACCATTAAGCCAAATAGACCACACACACCATGTACCGAGATAGCACCAACTGGATCATCAATCTTCACTTTATCCAATGCAACGATACTAAATACAACTAACACACCACCTAATGCACCTAATAATGTCGCAAATGCTGGAGCTGGACTGAGTGGGTCAGCAGTAATCGTGACCAAACCAGCTAATGCGCCATTAAGAATCATCGTTAAGTCTGCTTTGCCCCACAAGGCTTTAGTAACCAGCAATGCAGCTACAGCACCCGCAGCCGCAGCCGCATTCGTATTCAGGAAGATTTTACCAACGGCTGTTGCGTTTTCAACATCTGAAAGCATTAGCTGTGAACCACCGTTAAAACCAAACCAACCCATCCACAAGATAAATGCACCTAATGTTGCTAATGGCATATTTGAACCAGGGATTGGGTGCACTTCGCCATTTTTACCATACTTACCTTTACGGGCACCAAGTAATAACACAGCAGCGAATGCAGCAGCGGCACCAGCCATATGTACGATACCAGAACCCGCGAAATCAGAGAAACCAGCTTCAGACAAGAAACCACCGCCCCAAGTCCAATAACCTTCAATTGGATAGATCACGCCAGTTAAAACGACAGTAAAGGCAAGGAAGGCCCATAATTTCATACGTTCGGCAACCGCACCAGATACAATCGACATTGCTGTTGCAACGAATACAACTTGGAAGAAGAAGTCTGATTCTAACGAGTGATCAGCACCCTCAGATTGTGTACCAATTAAAGAACCAAATGATGGAATAATTCCGCCTTCAGCATTACCAATATACATGATGTTATAACCGACTAATAAAAACATGATACAGGCGATAGAATAAAGCACGATGTTCTTTGTCAAAATTTCAGTGGTATTCTTAGATCTAACGAGGCCTGCTTCTAGCATGGCAAAACCTGCCGCCATCCACATCACCAGTACGCCAGACATTAAAAAGTAGAAAGTATCGAGTGCAAAACGCAGCTCAGTAACTGTAGTTGTTAGCTCTTGCATAATTTATTTCCTTTAAATTGCTTCTGAGTCCATTTCGCCCGTACGGATACGCACCACTTGTGTTAAATCGTAAACAAAAATTTTGCCGTCACCGATCTTCCCTGTGTAAGCAGCATTGCTAATAGCATCAATTAGGCGATCAACATTTTCACTCTGAGTGGCGATTTCTAACTTAACTTTTGGTAAGAAATCAACTTGATATTCAGCCCCACGGTATAATTCGGTGTGCCCTTTTTGACGGCCAAAGCCTTTCACTTCAGTCACAGTTAGTCCTTCAACACCGATATCTGCTACCGCGTCACGAACATCATCGAGTTTAAATGGTTTAATGATTGCGCTTATTAGCTTCATAAAGAGCTCCTTGCATGAGTATATGGAATATCTATATAATTAAACTTAATTCAACCTCCGTGCCAACAATTTAAACACTCTAAATTCAATAACTTAACTAAACACCTTACTTTATCCTGACACCACAAGCACCAAAACAGTGCGACCATTCGATAATTCCCCCCAATTCAGTGCAGTTGTTAATTAAATATTAACTCACTATTAATTTGAGATCGTAATCCCAATTTTAATAACTTCTTATATCTTAAAATTACGTAAGACATTAACTAATTTTAATTGTTAATTCTTACTGGGTATCCATCAGTCTTAATAACTAGGTTTCTTAATAATCTAGTTAAAATAAATTACTAGTGGTAACACTATTATCAACGCTAACAGCTTGCGGTTCTGAAGATGGTCAAGTATATACGCAAGACGATATAGCATGGCACTGGGCAATATCTTTAGATGGTGTAGGACAAGTAGCAACCTTACACCCTGAAGAAGACCTTCAATATCAATTTTTAGAAGCTAATACTTATAGAATAAAAGCAACAATATTAAAACCGACTGCAATCATAAATATCGTGAGCATAAATGGTTTGCATGTTGAATTTGATGCACAAAGTTCAACTTATAGTGAAGGCAATATCAGTGAATTCGAGTGGATAATGGAGGGGACGAGTTATTCCACACCTGTGCAAGCCCATACGTTTAACCGATCAGGGCGATATTCAGTATCACTCAAAGTAAAGTCCGTCGATGGTAGTGAAGTTTCAGCGGAGCCGACTGAACCCGTTGCTGATTTCACCTATACTACAGCTAATCGAGTAGCCAATTTTAATGCCAGTAGCAGTATTAGCAGTAATATTACTAGCTATAATTGGTATTCCCCACATGATGGTAGCAGCGAAAACGGTATAAAGATAACAAAAATATTCCCCGCGGAAGATAGTTATAATGTTTCACTTACAACAGTCAGTAGCGCTAATGCTTGGTGTAATATTCAAATAGCACAATATAAAGACCAAATGTCACGAATATTCCCTACCAATTTTACTTATGAAATAAGACAACAAGGTAATAATGAATGTGCCAAATCGAACGAGTTATAACGCTGAATTGATTCAAAACCAGGATCATAAATTTTTAATTTTTAATTTTTATTAAAATAGATATTTAAAGGCATATTATGCAATGTACTTGTGGCGGTTAAAGCAAAAGCATTTACCTCGATATCTGGCAGAGTTCTGTTTTAAGTTTAATCGACGGTTGAATTTAAAAAATATGCTTGAGCAGTTAATAGTATCAAGTATTCGAACAGCACCGATGCCTCAACGCTTATTTAAGCTAGCTGAGGTTCGCTGGTAATCAGATAGATGTATGACTTTAAAATATATTTGTAATGCACTAAATTCCTAGCAATAAAAAAGCCTGCATCTTTCGATTCAGGCTTTCGTTGTTGTTGGCAAAGAGAAAGAGCGGACGGCTATCTATAAACCACAACCCGCGACACCCGGAGTGACAGGCCGCTTGTCTTTTTATAACAAGTCGAACCAACTGAATTACCGCTCCGCGCAATCTGTTCGGTACTTTACCACTGAATTTCAGGCACAAAAAAAACCTGCATCTTTCGATTCAGGCTTTCGTTGTTATTGGCAAAGAGAAAGAGCGGACGGCTATCTATAAACCACAACCCGCGACACCCGGTGTGACAGGCCGCTTGTCTTTTTATAACAAGTCGAACCAACTGAATTACCGCTCCGCGCAATCTGTTCGGTACTTTAACATTGAATTTCAGGCACAAAAAAAACCTGCATCTTTCGATTCAGGCTTTCGTTGTTATTGGCAAAGAGAAAGAGCGGACGGCTATCTATAAACCACAACCCGCGACACCCGGTGTGACAGGCCGCTTGTCTTTTTATAACAAGTCGAACCAACTGAATTACCGCTCCGCACAATCTGTTCGGTACTTTACCACTGAATTTCAGGCACAAAAAAAACCTGCATCTTTCGATTCAGGCTTTCGTTGTTGTTGGCGGAGTGGACGGGACTCGAACCCGCGACCCCCGGCGTGACAGGCCGGTATTCTAACCAACTGAACTACCACTCCGCACAATCTGTGCTAATGTTTCCATCAGTCTATTCTTGTTTACCCAAGACTTCGTCTTGAATAAAAATGGCGCTTGGCAATGCCCTACTCTCACATGGGGAGACCCCACACTACCATCGGCGTTATTACGTTTCACTTCTGAGTTCGGGATGGGATCAGGTGGGGCCGCAACACTATGGTCACCAAGCAAATCTGGTTTGCTTTCTATAAGAAAATTAATTTCTATTGTTAATCTGAAAAGCTATAAATAAAGAAGTCTTTAAAACATAAAGTGTTCAATCTATTCTTAAGTCATATTTCAATTAATCATACTTTAATTTGTATGGTTAAGCCTCACGGGTAATTAGTACAAGTTAGCTCAATGCCTCACAGCACTTACACACCTTGCCTATCAACGTTGTAGTCTCCAACGGCCCTTCAGGGAGCTTAAAGCTCCAGTGAGAACTCATCTCGAGGCCTGCTTCCCGCTTAGATGCTTTCAGCGGTTATCAGTTCCGAACTTAGCTACCGGGCAATGCCATTGGCATGACAACCCGAACACCAGTGGTTCGTCCACTCCGGTCCTCTCGTACTAGGAGCAGCTCCTCTCAATTCTCAAACGCCCACGGCAGATAGGGACCGAACTGTCTCACGACGTTCTAAACCCAGCTCGCGTACCACTTTAAATGGCGAACAGCCATACCCTTGGGACCAACTTCAGCCCCAGGATGTGATGAGCCGACATCGAGGTGCCAAACACCGCCGTCGATATGAACTCTTGGGCGGTATCAGCCTGTTATCCCCGGAGTACCTTTTATCCGTTGAGCGATGGCCCTTCCATTCAGAACCACCGGATCACTAAGACCTACTTTCGTACCTGCTCGACGTGTCTGTCTCGCAGTTAAGCTGGCTTATGCCTTTGCACTAACCACATGATGTCCAACCATGTTTAGCCAACCTTCGTGCTCCTCCGTTACTCTTTGGGAGGAGACCGCCCCAGTCAAACTACCCACCAGACACTGTCCGCAACCCCGATAAGGGGCCTACGTTAGAACATCAAACGTACAAGGGTGGTATTTCAAGGTTGACTCCACATCATCTAGCGACAATGCTTCAAAGTCTCCCACCTATCCTACACATGTAGGTTCAATGTTCAGTGCCAAGCTATAGTAAAGGTTCACGGGGTCTTTCCGTCTAGCCGCGGGTACACTGCATCTTAACAGCGATTTCAATTTCACTGAGTCTCGGGTGGAGACAGCGTGGCCATCATTACGCCATTCGTGCAGGTCGGAACTTACCCGACAAGGAATTTCGCTACCTTAGGACCGTTATAGTTACGGCCGCCGTTTACCGGGGCTTCGATCATGAGCTTCGACCTAAGTCTAACCCAATCAATTAACCTTCCGGCACCGGGCAGGCGTCACACCGTATACGTCATCTTGCGATTTTGCACAGTGCTGTGTTTTTAATAAACAGTTGCAGCCACCATTTCTCTGCGACCAACAATAGCTTACGGAGCAAGTCCTTCACCATCATTGGCGTACCTTCTCCCGAAGTTACGGTACCATTTTGCCTAGTTCCTTCACCCGAGTTCTCTCAAGCGCCTTAGTATTCTCTACCTAACCACCTGTGTCGGTTTGGGGTACGATTCTCTTATATCTGAAGCTTAGAGGTTTTTCCTGGAAGCCGGGTATCAACTACTTCATCTCCGTAGAGACTCGTCATCAGTCCTCAGCCTTAAGTGCGCCCGGATTTACCTAAGCACACAGCCTACAACCTTAAACATGGACAACCATCGCCATGCTAGCCTAACCTTCTCCGTCACCCCATCGCAATATAAGTGAGTACAGGAATATTAACCTGTTTTCCATCGACTACGCCTTTCGGCCTCGCCTTAGGAGTCGACTCACCCTGCCCCGATTAACGTTGGACAGGAACCCTTGGTCTTTCGGCGTGGAGGTTTTTCACCCCCATTATCGTTACTCATGTCAACATTCGCACTTCTGATACCTCCAGCAAGCTTCTCAACTCACCTTCGACGGCTTACAGAACGCTCCTCTACCATGCAAAGAACACGTCTTTGCATCCGTAGCTTCGGTGGTATGTTTAGCCCCGTTAAATCTTCCGCGCAGACCGACTCGACCAGTGAGCTATTACGCTTTCTTTAAAAGATGGCTGCTTCTAAGCCAACTTCCTGGCTGTCTGAGCCTTTCCACATCGTTTCCCACTTAACATACACTTTGGGACCTTAGCTGACGGTCTGGGTTGTTTCCCTTTCCACGACGGACGTTAGCACCCGCCGTGTGTCTCCCGCGATTGAACTTATTGGTATTCGGAGTTTGCAAAGGGTTGGTAAGTCGGGATGACCCCCTAGCCTTAACAGTGCTCTACCCCCAATAGTTAGACGCGAGGCGCTACCTAAATAGCTTTCGAGGAGAACCAGCTATCTCCCGGTTTGATTGGCCTTTCACCCCCAGCCACAAGTCATCCGCTAATTTTTCAACATTAGTCGGTTCGGTCCTCCAGTTGATGTTACTCAACCTTCAACCTGCCCATGGCTAGATCACCGGGTTTCGGGTCTAATCCCAGCAACTATTCGCGCAGTTAACACTCGGTTTCCCTACGGCTCCGCTATTCGCTTAACCTTGCTACTGAAATTAAGTCGTTGACCCATTATACAAAAGGTACGCAGTCACCCAACAAAGTAGGCTCCCACTGCTTGTACGTATACGGTTTCAGGTTCTATTTCACTCCCCTCACAGGGGTTCTTTTCGCCTTTCCCTCACGGTACTGGTTCACTATCGGTCAGTCAGTAGTATTTAGCCTTGGAAGATGGTCCTCCCATATTCAAACAGCATATCACGTGTGCCGTCCTACTCGATTTCACAATAAGGTCGTTTTCATGTACGGGACTATCACCCTGTATCGTGGCACTTTCCAGAGCCTTCCATTAACTTCCAAACTGCTTAAGGGCTAGACCCCGTTCGCTCGCCGCTACTAAGGGTATCTCTATTGATTTCTTTTCCTCGGGGTACTTAGATGTTTCAGTTCTCCCGGTTCGCTTCGTAACGCTATGTATTCACGTTACGATACCTTACAAAGTAAGGTGGGTTCCCCCATTCGGACATCTGTGGATCAATGCTTTTTATCAACTCCCCACAGCTTAACGCAGATTAACACGTCCTTCATCGCCTCTGACTGCCTAGGCATCCACCGTATACGCTTAGTCACTTAACCATACAATCTAAAGTCGACCGTACAATTGAAATAACTAGGTATTATCTAGTTTTTTTCGCCTCAAGAATACTCAAGAACACTCTATTGTTATTGCCAAAGCAATAACGTGTTTTAAGAACTTCTTTATTTATTCAGCTTTCCAAATTTTTAAAGAGCAATTTGCTAAAAAGCAAAGATAAACATTGTATTGTTTATCTTTGCTTTCTCGCGTCTTACGATGAGTAAGACATACTTTTCAACTTTCTATTCAAGCAATTTGTGTGGGCACTTACAAAAATTAACAACTTTACGTAAGGAGGTGATCCAGCCCCAGGTTCCCCTAGGGCTACCTTGTTACGACTTCACCCCAGTCATGAACCACACCGTGGTCATCGCCCTCCCGAAGGTTAAGCTAATGACTTCTGGTGCAGCCCACTCCCATGGTGTGACGGGCGGTGTGTACAAGGCCCGGGAACGTATTCACCGTGACATTCTGATTCACGATTACTAGCGATTCCGACTTCATGGGGTCGAGTTGCAGACCCCAATCCGGACTACGACGCACTTTGTGGGATTCGCTTACCATTGCTGGTTTGCAGCCCTTTGTATGCGCCATTGTAGCACGTGTGTAGCCCTACTCGTAAGGGCCATGATGACTTGACGTCGTCCCCACCTTCCTCCGGTTTATCACCGGCAGTCTCCTTAGAGTTCCCACCATTACGTGCTGGCAAATAAGGATAAGGGTTGCGCTCGTTGCGGGACTTAACCCAACATTTCACAACACGAGCTGACGACAGCCATGCAGCACCTGTCTCATAGTTCCCGAAGGCACCAATCCATCTCTGGAAAGTTCTATGGATGTCAAGAGTAGGTAAGGTTCTTCGCGTTGCATCGAATTAAACCACATGCTCCACCGCTTGTGCGGGCCCCCGTCAATTCATTTGAGTTTTAACCTTGCGGCCGTACTCCCCAGGCGGTCTACTTAATGCGTTAGCTTAAGAGCCCAGTTCTCAAGGAACCAAACTCCGAGTAGACATCGTTTACGGCGTGGACTACCGGGGTATCTAATCCCGTTTGCTACCCACGCTTTCGCATCTGAGCGTCAGTTACTTGCCAGGTGGCCGCCTTCGCCACTGGTATTCCTTCAGATCTCTACGCATTTCACCGCTACACCTGAAATTCTACCACCCTCTCAAGAACTCTAGTTTGCCAGTTCGAAATGCAGTTCCCAGGTTGAGCCCGGGGCTTTCACATCTCGCTTAACAAACCGCCTGCATGCGCTTTACGCCCAGTAATTCCGATTAACGCTCGCACCCTCCGTATTACCGCGGCTGCTGGCACGGAGTTAGCCGGTGCTTCTTCTGCGAGTAACGTCACAGTGATAACGTATTAAGTCACCACCTTTCCTCCTCGCTGAAAGTACTTTACAACCCTAAGGCCTTCTTCATACACGCGGTATGGCTGCATCAGAGTTTCCTCCATTGTGCAATATTCCCCACTGCTGCCTCCCGTAGGAGTCTGGACCGTGTCTCAGTTCCAGTGTGGCTGATCATCCTCTCAGACCAGCTAGGGATCGTCGCCTTGGTGAGCTCTTACCTCACCAACAAGCTAATCCCACTTGGGCTCATCTAGTCGCGAGAGCTTTCAAGAAGAGGCCCCCTTTCACCCGTAGGTCGTATGCGGTATTAGCAGTCGTTTCCAACTGTTGTCCCCCTCGACTAGGCAGATTCCCAAGCATTACTCACCCGTCCGCCGCTCGACGCCAGAATAGCAAGCTATTCTTCGTTTCCGCTCGACTTGCATGTGTTAAGCCTACCGCCAGCGTTCAATCTGAGCCATGATCAAACTCTTCAATTAAAAGTTTTTGACTAATTGCCTAAGCAATTAAGTCGGCTCAATGAATTCTGTACTTCAACAATAAAACCGAAGTTCTATTGTTTATAAAACTACCATCTTTCGATTTAAGTTTATGTTCACAATTACATTGATATAATATTTGGTCATTATATCTCTGCAAGTGCTCACACAGATTGCTTGAATAAATTGTTAAAGAGCGTTGACCTTGACGCCTTGCGTCGTAGTCAGGCTGCGTATTATACGCAAACCAAATTCGAAGTCAAGCACATATTCATGCTTTATTCAGGACGTTTAAAAAGTAACCGAAGTTGCTTTTTAACACCTTACTGAACGACGTTCGCCGTGTCAGTGAGATGCATTATAGGGATTTAGATCACATTGGCAATCCATTTTATGCACTTATATTGATTTAATATTTAACGCAGAAAAAACCAGCAATAACACGCACATTAATGATCACGATTCATACGAACGATGATAATTCCAGCGTATTCGATACACCGACACAACCACTGCGTGCTGACCTCAATAACAAAAGTAACGACCAAGGTTATTTAGTCTAGTCGCGACCTATCAATAACGCCACAAATACGCAAAATAAATAAAAATGACGGTTAATTGTAAAAACTCGTCATTCCAATTAGAAATAAATGCCATCGTTAATGTATATGTTGGACTAAAAATAATGAATATTCATTCTCATGATTGATGCAGCTAATACGAAATAATAAATATGGCCTTAAATACATAAAAACTGCCTACAGCGTAATGCCGATCAGTTAAGCTTAAATATCTTGCTTTTTTAGTAAATGAGATCAAAATCCGGTGATCAGAACTCACCGGATTTTTTATGCAACTTTCCACAGCTCTTTCTTTAGTTAACTCAAATAATGTCACTGAGTTTCAGAATTTAACCGACATTCTCTCTCCCGAAATAATTGATGCTGGACTAAAAGAAAACGGTGTTGCTACTATTCGAAAGCGTAAACTACCAATGGAAAATATGGTATGGGCAGTTATTGGCATGGCGCTATTTCGAAAATTCCCTATGCGCCAGCTACTTAACCAATTAGATATTATTTTACCTAGTGGTATGCCGTATGTAGCTTCTAGTGCCGTCACGCAAGCACGAAAAAAACTAGGAAGTAAAGTCATTGAATCTGTCTTTCAGCAAACCCAAAAACAATGGAATCAATCTGCTAACCACGGAAACTGGTGTGGATTAAATTTATTAGGTGTCGACGGTGTTGTATGGCGAACGCCAGATACTGATGAAAACAGTAAAGGGTTCGCTAGAACGGGCTCTCAACATGGTAAAGCAAGTTACCCTCAAGTTCGCATGGTATGTCAGATGGAACTAACGAGCCATTTATTAACAAACAGTGTTTTTGATAGCGTTGAAGTTAACGAGATGAATCTTGCCTTAGGATTAATTGATAATACCCCTGATCACAGCCTGACATTATTCGACAGAGGCTTTTATTCATTAGGTTTGTTGCATCGTTGGCAAACAACGGGTGAGATGCGTCACTGGTTAATTCCGCTTAAAAAGAACACTCAATATGAAGTGATTAGAAGTTTTGGACGACAAGATAAACTCATCAAACTAACAACTACACCTCAATCACGCAAAAAGTTCCCTGAACTACCAAAGACAATGGAAGCTCGTCTATTAACAAGAAAAATCAAAGGGAAAGATGTCCAGATCCTGACATCGATGACAGACCCAATGCGTTTTCCGCCAGCTGATATAATCGATTTATATGCACATCGTTGGGAAATTGAACTTGGATTCAGAGAAATGAAACAATCGTTATTAGACAACCGATTTACTTTACGAAGTAATCAGCCAGAACTCATTAGGCAAGAGTTATGGGGCATATTACTTGCGTATAATTTAATACGCTATCAGATGGTGCTAATGGCAACATCACTCGATGACATCCACCCAAATCAATTAAGTTTTCATGGTGCTTCGATGCACATCATTCATGAGCTAACTCAATTATCATTTTGTACTCCAGGGAATATACCTAAGTACACAATGAATATTACTCAGGCTGCCAAGCAATTTATTTTACCAAATCGGCGAGAGAGGAAATATCCAAGGTTGTTGAAATGCTCAAAGGATAGGTATCCCGTGAAAAAAAGAAATGCCGTTCACCTTAAGTGAACGGCATTAGCCTACAGCGGGGTTCTATTGTCTATCGCCAGGTTTCATCACACCAGAGCGGTGCTTGTAATTTAGCACGAGCAATAATACCCATCCCTTTAATTTTATGATCTAATATGCGTCTCAAAAGAAGGTACATAATTTTTCTAAAATCATTGCTTCAACATCGAATACCAAAATGCGAATTCGCTTACTTGTGGTCTCACATTTTGTTGATGGTAAAAGCAGAACTGAAATATAAAATTGCTTAAAAGTCAGTCGCACCAGTGTCAATAAGTGAATTTGATGTGCTTTACCAAAAAATCAATACCTATCACTTGCTGCATGAACTGAACTTAAGTTGGATCACGACACGTTCAAAGCATCCCCGACAGCCATTGGAAGCTCAAGATACTTTTAAAAAAATCCCCAATGGAAACGATCCTTAAGATCCCCGGGCATGTGGCTTTAAAAAACGTTGAAATCTGGTTTCAGGATGAAGCACGATTTGGCCAGTATAATACAACCTTTCGAATATTGGCTGAAAAAGGCGCAAGACCTCGTGTTGTCCAGCACCAAAATTTTGGATATGCCTACCTTTTTGGTGCTGTCTGCGTGAATAACGGAAAAATAGAAGCCATGATAACCCCATTCAGTAATATGGAATATATGCATGAGCATCTCAAATTAATTTCACCATCAACGCAGCCAGGTAAACACGCAGTGGTCATAATGGATCAAACAAGTTGGCATCAACAACATTTAGATAATGAATTTGAAAATCTAACTATTATCCATATTCCCCCGTACTCACCAGAATTAAATCCAATTGAGCAAGTATGGTGTTGGTTACGAAAAAAGGAATTGGTATAATCCTGTAGCCATAAATTACAGACACAAAAAAGCCGACATCAGTAATGATGTCGGCTTTCTCTAATTTGGCGCTTGGCAATGCCCTACTCTCACATGGGGAGACCCCACACTACCATCGGCGTTATTACGTTTCACTTCTGAGTTCGGGATGGGATCAGGTGGGGCCGCAACACTATGGTCACCAAGCAAATCTGGTTTGCTTTCTATAAGAAAATTAATTTCTATTGTTAATCTGAAAAGCTATAAATAAAGAAGTCTTTAAAACCTATCTTGCGATAAATAGTGCGTTCAATCTATTCTTAAGTCAAAATTTCAATTAATCATACTTTAATTTGTATGGTTAAGCCTCACGGGTAATTAGTACAAGTTAGCTCAATGCCTCACAGCACTTACACACCTTGCCTATCAACGTTGTAGTCTCCAACGGCCCTTCAGGGAGCTTAAAGCTCCAGTGAGAACTCATCTCGAGGCCTGCTTCCCGCTTAGATGCTTTCAGCGGTTATCAGTTCCGAACTTAGCTACCGGGCAATGCCATTGGCATGACAACCCGAACACCAGTGGTTCGTCCACTCCGGTCCTCTCGTACTAGGAGCAGCTCCTCTCAATTCTCAAACGCCCACGGCAGATAGGGACCGAACTGTCTCACGACGTTCTAAACCCAGCTCGCGTACCACTTTAAATGGCGAACAGCCATACCCTTGGGACCAACTTCAGCCCCAGGATGTGATGAGCCGACATCGAGGTGCCAAACACCGCCGTCGATATGAACTCTTGGGCGGTATCAGCCTGTTATCCCCGGAGTACCTTTTATCCGTTGAGCGATGGCCCTTCCATTCAGAACCACCGGATCACTAAGACCTACTTTCGTACCTGCTCGACGTGTCTGTCTCGCAGTTAAGCTGGCTTATGCCTTTGCACTAACCACATGATGTCCAACCATGTTTAGCCAACCTTCGTGCTCCTCCGTTACTCTTTGGGAGGAGACCGCCCCAGTCAAACTACCCACCAGACACTGTCCGCAACCCCGATAAGGGGCCTACGTTAGAACATCAAACGTACAAGGGTGGTATTTCAAGGTTGACTCCACATCATCTAGCGACAATGCTTCATAGTCTCCCACCTATCCTACACATGTAGGTTCAATGTTCAGTGCCAAGCTATAGTAAAGGTTCACGGGGTCTTTCCGTCTAGCCGCGGGTACACTGCATCTTAACAGCGATTTCAATTTCACTGAGTCTCGGGTGGAGACAGCGTGGCCATCATTACGCCATTCGTGCAGGTCGGAACTTACCCGACAAGGAATTTCGCTACCTTAGGACCGTTATAGTTACGGCCGCCGTTTACCGGGGCTTCGATCATGAGCTTCGACCTAAGTCTAACCCAATCAATTAACCTTCCGGCACCGGGCAGGCGTCACACCGTATACGTCATCTTGCGATTTTGCACAGTGCTGTGTTTTTAATAAACAGTTGCAGCCACCATTTCTCTGCGACCAACAATAGCTTACGGAGCAAGTCCTTCACCATCATTGGCGTACCTTCTCCCGAAGTTACGGTACCATTTTGCCTAGTTCCTTCACCCGAGTTCTCTCAAGCGCCTTAGTATTCTCTACCTAACCACCTGTGTCGGTTTGGGGTACGATTCTCTTATATCTGAAGCTTAGAGGTTTTTCCTGGAAGCCGGGTATCAACTACTTCATCTCCGTAGAGACTCGTCATCAGTCCTCAGCCTTAAGTGCGCCCGGATTTACCTAAGCACACAGCCTACAACCTTAAACATGGACAACCATCGCCATGCTAGTCTAACCTTCTCCGTCACCCCATCGCAATATAAGTGAGTACAGGAATATTAACCTGTTTTCCATCGACTACGCCTTTCGGCCTCGCCTTAGGAGTCGACTCACCCTGCCCCGATTAACGTTGGACAGGAACCCTTGGTCTTTCGGCGTGGAGGTTTTTCACCCCCATTATCGTTACTCATGTCAACATTCGCACTTCTGATACCTCCAGCAAGCTTCTCAACTCACCTTCGACGGCTTACAGAACGCTCCTCTACCATGCAAAGAACACGTCTTTGCATCCGTAGCTTCGGTGGTATGTTTAGCCCCGTTAAATCTTCCGCGCAGACCGACTCGACCAGTGAGCTATTACGCTTTCTTTAAAAGATGGCTGCTTCTAAGCCAACTTCCTGGCTGTCTGAGCCTTTCCACATCGTTTCCCACTTAACATACACTTTGGGACCTTAGCTGACGGTCTGGGTTGTTTCCCTTTCCACGACGGACGTTAGCACCCGCCGTGTGTCTCCCGCGATTGAACTTATTGGTATTCGGAGTTTGCAAAGGGTTGGTAAGTCGGGATGACCCCCTAGCCTTAACAGTGCTCTACCCCCAATAGTTAGACGCGAGGCGCTACCTAAATAGCTTTCGAGGAGAACCAGCTATCTCCCGGTTTGATTGGCCTTTCACCCCCAGCCACAAGTCATCCGCTAATTTTTCAACATTAGTCGGTTCGGTCCTCCAGTTGATGTTACTCAACCTTCAACCTGCCCATGGCTAGATCACCGGGTTTCGGGTCTAATCCCAGCAACTATTCGCGCAGTTAACACTCGGTTTCCCTACGGCTCCGCTATTCGCTTAACCTTGCTACTGAAATTAAGTCGTTGACCCATTATACAAAAGGTACGCAGTCACCCAACAAAGTAGGCTCCCACTGCTTGTACGTATACGGTTTCAGGTTCTATTTCACTCCCCTCACAGGGGTTCTTTTCGCCTTTCCCTCACGGTACTGGTTCACTATCGGTCAGTCAGTAGTATTTAGCCTTGGAAGATGGTCCTCCCATATTCAAACAGCATATCACGTGTGCCGTCCTACTCGATTTCACAATAAGGTCGTTTTCATGTACGGGACTATCACCCTGTATCGTGGCACTTTCCAGAGCCTTCCATTAACTTCCAAACTGCTTAAGGGCTAGACCCCGTTCGCTCGCCGCTACTAAGGGTATCTCTATTGATTTCTTTTCCTCGGGGTACTTAGATGTTTCAGTTCTCCCGGTTCGCTTCGTAACGCTATGTATTCACGTTACGATACCTTACAAAGTAAGGTGGGTTCCCCCATTCGGACATCTGTGGATCAATGCTTTTTATCAACTCCCCACAGCTTAACGCAGATTAACACGTCCTTCATCGCCTCTGACTGCCTAGGCATCCACCGTATACGCTTAGTCACTTAACCATACAATCTAAAGTCGACCGTACAATTGAAATAACTAGGTATTATCTAGTTTTTTTCGCCTCAAGAATACTCAAGAACACTCTATTGTTATTGCCAAAGCAATAACGTGTTTTAAGAACTTCTTTATTTATTCAGCTTTCCAAATTTTTAAAGAGCAATTTGCTAAAAAGCAAAGTTTTCGTCTCTAACTCTGAATTTTAGAGTTAAAAAAACCAAAGTTAATTCGTTTGCTATTCATAAGCAGATTTAACTTTGGTCTCTTCCTGAGAACATGATGTGGTGGAGCTATGCGGGATCGAACCGCAGACCTCCTGCGTGCAAGGCAGGCGCTCTCCCAGCTGAGCTATAGCCCCACATCATAGAGTTCGTAAGAAGATTGGTAGGACTGAGTAGATTTGAACTACCGACCTCACCCTTATCAGGGGCGCGCTCTAACCAACTGAGCTACAGTCCTATCGCATTTCTTACATGCTTTTCAACTTTCTATTCAAGCAATTTGTGTGGGCACTTACAAAAATTAACAACTTTACGTAAGGAGGTGATCCAGCCCCAGGTTCCCCTAGGGCTACCTTGTTACGACTTCACCCCAGTCATGAACCACACCGTGGTCATCGCCCTCCCGAAGGTTAAGCTAATGACTTCTGGTGCAGCCCACTCCCATGGTGTGACGGGCGGTGTGTACAAGGCCCGGGAACGTATTCACCGTGACATTCTGATTCACGATTACTAGCGATTCCGACTTCATGGGGTCGAGTTGCAGACCCCAATCCGGACTACGACGCACTTTGTGGGATTCGCTTACCATTGCTGGTTTGCAGCCCTTTGTATGCGCCATTGTAGCACGTGTGTAGCCCTACTCGTAAGGGCCATGATGACTTGACGTCGTCCCCACCTTCCTCCGGTTTATCACCGGCAGTCTCCTTAGAGTTCCCACCATTACGTGCTGGCAAATAAGGATAAGGGTTGCGCTCGTTGCGGGACTTAACCCAACATTTCACAACACGAGCTGACGACAGCCATGCAGCACCTGTCTCATAGTTCCCGAAGGCACCAATCCATCTCTGGAAAGTTCTATGGATGTCAAGAGTAGGTAAGGTTCTTCGCGTTGCATCGAATTAAACCACATGCTCCACCGCTTGTGCGGGCCCCCGTCAATTCATTTGAGTTTTAACCTTGCGGCCGTACTCCCCAGGCGGTCTACTTAATGCGTTAGCTTAAGAGCCCAGTTCTCAAGGAACCAAACTCCGAGTAGACATCGTTTACGGCGTGGACTACCGGGGTATCTAATCCCGTTTGCTACCCACGCTTTCGCATCTGAGCGTCAGTTACTTGCCAGGTGGCCGCCTTCGCCACTGGTATTCCTTCAGATCTCTACGCATTTCACCGCTACACCTGAAATTCTACCACCCTCTCAAGAACTCTAGTTTGCCAGTTCGAAATGCAGTTCCCAGGTTGAGCCCGGGGCTTTCACATCTCGCTTAACAAACCGCCTGCATGCGCTTTACGCCCAGTAATTCCGATTAACGCTCGCACCCTCCGTATTACCGCGGCTGCTGGCACGGAGTTAGCCGGTGCTTCTTCTGCGAGTAACGTCACAGTGATAACGTATTAAGTCACCACCTTTCCTCCTCGCTGAAAGTACTTTACAACCCTAAGGCCTTCTTCATACACGCGGTATGGCTGCATCAGAGTTTCCTCCATTGTGCAATATTCCCCACTGCTGCCTCCCGTAGGAGTCTGGACCGTGTCTCAGTTCCAGTGTGGCTGATCATCCTCTCAGACCAGCTAGGGATCGTCGCCTTGGTGAGCTCTTACCTCACCAACAAGCTAATCCCACTTGGGCTCATCTAGTCGCGAGAGCTTTCAAGAAGAGGCCCCCTTTCACCCGTAGGTCGTATGCGGTATTAGCAGTCGTTTCCAACTGTTGTCCCCCTCGACTAGGCAGATTCCCAAGCATTACTCACCCGTCCGCCGCTCGACGCCAGAATAGCAAGCTATTCTTCGTTTCCGCTCGACTTGCATGTGTTAAGCCTACCGCCAGCGTTCAATCTGAGCCATGATCAAACTCTTCAATTAAAAGTTTTTGACTAATTGCCTAAGCAATTAAGTCGGCTCAATGAATTCTGTACTTCAACAATAAAACCGAAATTCTATTGTTTATAAAACTACCATCTTTCGATTTAAGTTTATGTTCACAATTACATTGATATAATATTTGGTCATTATATCTCTGCAAGTGCTCACACAGATTGCTTGAATAAATTGTTAAAGAGCATTGACATCAACGCTTTGCGTCTCAGTCAGGCTGCGTATTATACGCAAACCAATTTCGAAGTCAAGCACATATTTGCACTTTATTCTAGGAGGTTAAAAAGTAACTTTCGATACTAATGAACACCCTACTTAGCGGCTGTTGCCGTGTCAGTGAGGTCGCATTATAGAGAGATGACTGATGATGACAAGTCTTTTTTATATAAAAAACAAAAGACATTATTAATCACAACTTACCACCAGGTTATACACAGACTAAGCATTTATATTTCAATGATGTTAATATTTTTGTTTGTATTTCATACATTTTTTGACAAAATAAGACACAGCTATGATTTTTTGTAGCTTTTTATTGATACATTGAGACTGATTGTCGCTCTTCTATATATTAGTTACTATTAGGGACAAGAGTAACAATTGATACTTTATTCTTTCATATTAATCACTTACGTGTTTTCAGGGGTTCTTTAAAACGATGAGCTTTTCAACTTTATCCAATGCTACTCGAGCATCCGTTATTTCAGTAGCTATTGCTGTAATTGGTTTTGCAGCGCTTTCCTTTATAGGAAATGCAATAGCAGCACCGATTGCGTTTGCTATTGGTGCAATTATTACTGGTATTACAATTAAATTAACAACACCTTCATCTTCAAGCAGCGCAGCTGTAGAAACAACGACATTATATGTAGGGAACTTACCTTACCGAGCAAATGAAACATCAGTACGTACATTGTTTGCAGAACATGGCCAGGTATTATCCGTTCGCTTAATGAAAGACAAGCATACCGGTAAACGTCGTGGTTTTGGTTTTGTCGAAATGCCAGAGGCTGACGCGAAAGAAGCAATTCAATCGCTTAATGATGTTGAATATCAACAACGGACATTAAAAGTACGTGAAGCAAATGAGCGCACTCTTCATCCGACAGAGTAATTTACTTCATTAGATTATACGTTTATATATAAAGGCTGACTTAACCCTATGCCATTAAATAGGAGAGTCAGTTTTTTTTGTGCCTGTATTTTGGTACAAAAAGATTGGCCTATATTACATGTATCCAGAATCGTATTTTTCTCGCCTAATATATCCTTCACACGCAGTGCTATCGCCATACCAGAATCGATAAATTGAATGTGTTCACCAAGGCTTGCTTCTAATTCGGTAACGAGCAAAGGAAAATGTGTACAACCGAGTACGACCACGTCAGGACTAGTCTGTGGGTCAGTCCATTTTGATACCACATTATTGATTGCGTCTAAGTCGACCGGATAACCATATAGTTTATTCTCAGCTTGCAACACAAGGCTTGTCGTCCCGATCATGTCTATCTCACAATCTTGAGCATGCTCATTAACCAGCCATTGGGTATATTCGCGTGATACGGTGCCAGGGGTGGCAAGCAACCCTATTTTTTTCTTTTTACTTTGTAATGCAGCGGGCTTAATTGCAGGAACAACCCCAACAAAAGGAATAGAGAAACGCTTACGTAATGCAGGTAATACTAATGTACTCGCAGAGTTACAGGCGATAACCACGAGATCAGGGCGATGAGTTTCGTACATGTAACCGATTAGCTGACAAACACGTTCTATAAGAAATGCTGGTTCAAGTTCACCGTAAGGGAAATATTTGTTATCAAACAGATAAAGGTAGTCCGCGTTTGGCAATTGTTCTTTGATTGCTTTATATATAGATATGCCACCTACACCAGAATCAAAAATCAATATCTTACTCATGTACAAACCATTGGATCATTATAAAAGCCATATGATAGTCAAGCGCGGGATAAATTGGAATAGATAGATATAAAGAAGCCAGCATATAGCTGGCTTCTCGATTATCACTTTAACGTTTAATTACAACTTAAAACTCATAAGTGGCGTTAATGTAGTAACCACGTTCTGGAGCTGGGTAACCCTGCGCAGTCGCATATTCTTTATCGAATAAATTATCAATCCGAGCACTTACTTTAAATGCTTCAGTAACTAAGTAGGCCGCTGAAATATCCCAAAGGCTGTAACCAGCCACTGTTTTTACAAAATTATCTACATAATCATCTCTTTCACCTTGATATAAGTAACGTAGAGACAAATCAACATCGCCTAGTTGAACAATACCTTGCCATTTAACCTTATATTTAGCACGACGTAATAAAGTCTCACCTTTGGCATCTTTAGGATCTAAGTATTCCAACACAGCTTGGTGCTCAACAATACCTGTTGTGGTATTCATTTCTAGTTCAATACCTTGTAAGGTGCTTTCACCATCAGTATTCACCGATTGATATGTTTGGCAATAAGGGGTTCCTTGTACAAGACAAATAGAATCGATTAGGTTTTCGACTTTATTGCGATAAGCGATTATCTTCCAATCAATCGCAGCAGTGAACCCTTTTACCCCAATTTCTACAGATTCACCCGTTTCAGGTTTCAGGTCTAAATTACCGACAGTTGAGCCATTCTCTGCATATAAGTCGTACATAGAAGGTGCTTTAAATGACGTACCAACTGAAGCTATCACGCTGTAATTCTCAACAAACGCCCAACCAGTAGCTAAGCCCCAAGTTGTATTTCCACCAAATGCTTCATTATCATCGTAACGAATCGAGCCATCCATAGTGACAGACGATAGTTCATATACTGCCGTTGTAAAGAAGCCAGTATTATAGCGAGAAGCTACACCCTCAACTTTCGCGCCATCATCTTCAACTTGATCATCACGCCAATCTAAACCTGCGTTTAATAATAATGAATCCGATAGCGCAAACGAATTGATAAAGCTTACATTATGCTGTTTAGTGAACAGTGTACTATTGGCATCTTTATAATCATCACCAGCTTCATATTGATATGATTTATTTTCACCAAATGAATAAGTTAACGAACCAAAATAGTTATCACGACGATACTTAACACCAGTCATAACAGATGTTGTTTCTAACCACTGCTCTTTTTGGAACCTAGTCGTATAAGACGAATCGTATTCACTAGTGCTCTGTGAATATCGAGTATGAATAAAAGCATTTAGTTGTGACGATAATTGATAGTCAGCGCCTAATAAAACATTTCTATTTTCAGACCCATGCTTATCACCATCATTTAGGCCAGTAATAGGCTTAGAGTTATAACCCTCTGCATCATCATAACCGAGCCCAAAATTCACGTGTAGCTTGTCAGTCAAGTCTGTTGATAAGAACAAATCGACTTCATAGTATTTATCAGAGCCGATTCCCGCGGAAATTTGTTTAATACTGGCACCCTGTTGACCACGAGTGATAATATTAATTACACCACCAATCGCCTCTGAACCATAAATAGCGCCTCGAGGTCCACGAATAATTTCAATTGTTTCAATCTGACTAACTGGAATTTTACTGAAATCAACGCCAGAGGTGATACTAGACGGTAAACGAACACCATCAATCAATACTAAAACATGGTCTGACTCAGATCCGCGCATGAAAACAGAGGCTTTACTTCCGCGACCACCATTTTGGCCAATATCGATACCTGGAACCATTCTTAGGATCTCAGGAACTGACTTTGCCATACTTAATTCAATATCATCACGGGTAATAACAGTAATAGGTGCAAGCACATCAGAAATGGCTTGTTCAACACGGTTTGCAGTCACAACGGTGACTTTTTCATTATTTATAATAGATGGATCTTGGGCAAGAGCAGCGAACGGTATAAGCGCAGCTACTAAGAGTTTTTTAGACATTGTAAATTTTTCCTATTTACGCGTAGAAAAATAAGCTGAATCATTCAGCTAAATTGAGTATTTATTATTTTATTAATTACTCAGGTTCTATATTGGAGACCGGCCTTAAGTGCTAAGCACTATTACCGTTGCGCGACAGGTTCAGATTCTCACTGAATTCCTCCAATAAATCATGTTTCCAGCGAAGAGATAAAGCTCTAGACTTGATAAGCAGCGGAATTATAGAGTTATGCTAAATAAATGTATATTGATAATGCTGTTATTCTTAATCAAGGTTTCATAACGTCGAAGATTCCTTCTTTCAACTTGCTCTAAAAGGGCGACCCGGATTAGTCAGTAAAATGTACTGGACAAACAATATTTGGGTCTTACAATCCCTACTCTTTTGTTTAGTATCTAACTACGGTGAGCCCACATGATCGAAATGCATCCCGATAACTATCAATCACAGCTTGACGACAAAGCAGCTCGTCAGCGTGAAATATTTAAGAAATTCTCACCACCGGAACTCGAAGTTTTTGATTCCCCAGCTGAAAACTATCGTTTACGTGCGGAATTTCGTGTTTGGCATAATGGCGACGATCTTTATTACATTATGTTTGATAAAGAAACTAAGCAAAAAATTAAAATCGACTATTTCTTGCCTGGTAGTAAATTGATTAACGAGATAATGCCGGTACTGCTCGTAGAGCTAAAGAAATCGAAGTTATTGCGTTTAAAACTTTTCCAAGTCGATTTTTTATCCACACTAAGCGGTGAACTGTTAGTCAGCTTACTCTACCATCGACAATTAAGTGATGAATGGATCACTGAAGCAAAAGCATTAAAAGAAAAACTAAGCGAACACTTCAACATCGACATTATTGGCCGAGCTAGAAAACAAAAAGTCGTTCTGGATCGTGAGTTCGTGGTGGAAGAACTTAACGTAGCGGGTAAAAAGTTAAAATACAAACAAGTTGAAAATAGCTTCACACAACCAAATGGTATCGTGAATCAAAAAATGTTGGAGTGGTCGTTAGACGTGACTAAAAATTGTAACGGTGATTTACTGGAGCTGTATTGTGGTAATGGTAACTTCTCAATCGCACTTGCGCCAAACTTCGATAAAGTATTAGCCACCGAAATATCTAAATCATCGGTGCAATCAGCACAATACAATATTGCTGCAAATGGCTTAGATAATTTAACTATTTTACGCTTATCAGCTGAAGAGTTTACTATTGCAATTAATGGTGAGCGTGAGTTCAATCGCCTTAAAGCTGCAAACGTTGATTTAACAACGTTCAATTGCAACACTATCTTTGTCGATCCACCACGTGCAGGTCTGGATGCTGACACAGTTAAAATGGTGCAGGGATACGACAATATCGTTTATATCTCTTGTAGCCCAGAGACATTAAGTGACAATCTAGAGGCATTGAGCCAAACGCATAACATTGAACGTTTTGCATTGTTTGATCAATTCCCGTATACCCACCATGTTGAATCAGGTGTTTACTTAGTAAAAAAGTAGATACTTAAGCACGTTAGCTAAAAGTATTAATTTAGTCCGAATAGGAAAAACCCCGTTAACAACGATGCTTTATCTAAGAATAAACAGTGTTGATAACGGGGTTTTTATAACTTTGAAATTACGCTTGTGCTTTACGATCAAATACACCAACCGTCTTGGCAACCCAAACAGACAAACCAAGTACCAACATTAAAGGTAAAAAGTTACTGCCCAGTTCTGGATACTCCATACGTACAAACGTGGTATATGTAAGCACGCCTATCACCAACAAACCTAACGATGATTTACTTATATGACTCTCAATTGCGCTCGTCATGTAAACTTGATACCAATTATAAGCCACCAGCACTAATGCAATAAGAGGAAAAATACTGAAGGCAACCTCACTTGTCGTCAACGTTGCAAACGTTGCGTTACCGCATAAACCAGCTAAAAAAGAAAAATATAATGGTTTATAACCTGCTTGATTATTTGTCGTCATTTAGCTACCTCGATGTTAGAGTTTACAGCGTAATACCTCTTGTCATTTTTAATACCGCTGCGCCTTTTGCAATCATTCTCAACTGCATTATAGTACGCTCGGACAATGCCTGACGTTCTTCGTTCGATAAATCGAGCGCTTCTGCACCCGCATTAAAAACAATTGTGACCATTGCCTCAGATTGGATCGTCGCTTCATCTCGGCTTAATTTTGTTGAGCGCTCAACATAATCAGTCAGTTCGTGACTAAAATGACGTAATTCTCTCGATACTGCGGCTCGAAAGGCAGCGGAAGTACCAGAACGTTCACGTAATAATACTCGGAAAATATTTGGATTCTGTTCAACAAACTCCATAAATGTTTCTACCGATGTTTTGATCACGCTGCCACCGGTTTCGATACGTTGTCGCGCTTGACGCATCAGCTGTCTTAATGTCAGACCGCCTTCATCAACCATGGTTAACCCTAATTCTTCCATATCGCAAAAATGACGATAAAAAGACGTAGGCGCGATCCCGGCCTCACGTGCGACTTCACGTAAGCTCAAATTTGAATAACTGCGTTCTGCTGTCACTAATCGAAATGACGCATTGATCAGCGAACGGCGGGTTCTTTCTTTTTGCTGGGCTCTAATTCCGGTCATAATTTAAAAGTCATTTATTAAGAAGTTGTTAACACTGATATTATAATACTACTTTCGACAGTGTCAGTAACTAACTTATTACTTCGCCCACCTAACACATCAAAAATAAACAATAACCAAACACAACAAAAACAAGTGTACATAAATGGTTACACTCACCATATTTAGTATCATAAGTGCACAAAAACCTAGTTATACAGCGTAAACCCCGCATAGAACTAAATAGTAAGCTGTACAATTTGACTTGATCGCGTTAAAACAGCATATTAACCGTAAATATTTCGTTACAAATTTAACTTATCGTAAACAAATGTTTACACGGAGCGTTATGTCGACCATCAGCACAACAATAGAGTCACCTAAGCGCGGTCAGTTTAGTTCGAAATTTGGTTTCATCATGGCAGCAGCTGGGTCAGCTGTTGGTGTAGGTAATATTTGGGGATTCCCAACTCAAGCAGCCAGTAACGGCGGCGGTGCTTTTTTACTGGTGTATCTTGTACTGATCTTTATGCTTGGTTATCCAATGCTAATTGCAGAGTTAATGATCGGTCGTCACGGACAAACAAATCCAGCGAATGCCTTAAGTAAACTTGCCAAGACCAAAAGTGTGAAGCTAATTGGTATTACAATTGGTCTTGCAGCGATTGTTACCTCTGCACTTATTTTCTCTTTCTATGGTATTTTATCGGGTTGGTTTATCAGTAACACACTGGCACCGATTGCTGAAATGATGGGGGCGACAACAACAGCAAGCTGGTTAGTTGATATGTCACTATCACGTAACGTAGTATTTACTGTGATATTCGCCATTCTCACGATCTTAGTGATCCAACAAGGTGTGCAAGACGGTATCGAAAAATGGTCGAAACGTTTAATGCCACTTCTGTTTTTAATGCTGATTGCAGCAATGCTTTATATTGTCACTCAACCTGGCGCAGAATTAGGACTACGGGCATTACTTATCCCAGATTTTAGCCGCATTATGGATCGTGACGTACTGATTGCGGCACTCGGTCAAACATTTTTCTCACTATCATTAGGCAGTGGTTGCATGATGGTATACGGCTCTTACTTAAACAAAAAAGAAAATATTGCTAAATTAGCCGCGCAAGTAACCTTGATGGATACCGCTGTCGCATTTGTTGCCGGTATGGTGGTCCTTCCGGCAATGTATGTCGCTGCGCATAATGGGGTTGAGATCTTCGCAGCTGACGGCAGCCTACTGAGTTCAGATACCCTCGTATTTACGGTATTACCGGCATTATTTGCAACGATGGGCGCAGCACAATACCCAGTATCCGTCCTATTCTTTGCGTTGTTATTTGTGGCAGCATTAACGTCGGCAATTGGTATGATGGAGTCACCCACTAGCTACCTTACAGAGCGTACGTCAATGACGCGCAAGAAAGCAGCCTGTATCGTCGGTACTATCGTCACAAGCCTAAGCTTAGTGATTGTCTTTAACTTCTCAACACTGTTTGGTTTTGTTATTACGCTAACAACACAATACGCACAACCACTTATTAGTTTAGGTGTAGCGGTCTTCGCAGGTTGGGTTTGGAGTCGTAAAGGCCTAATGGCAGAAATCAGAGAGCAAGAAGGTGTCACAGAGCACTCTCTCTTCTGGAAGATCTGGCCTGTGTACGTGAAGTTTGTTTGCCCAGTATTAGTACTCATCCTGGTATTCACATCATTCCAATAGATTAGCAAACCGTTCAATGAATAATAAAAGGGTCAGCAATATGCTGACCTTTTCTATATTTGCTATAAAATTAATTTATTTAGCCCGTTAAGATCTCAGACCATGTCAAATTACGGTCTCCGAGTACAATAAAGTCTGGATTCTTTAAAGTATCACGCTGATTATAAGACAGTGGGTTTAAATTCAAATCAAGAATAGCACCGCCGGCTTCTGCGACGATACATTGTGTACCCGCAGTATCCCACTCACCAGTAATACCGAAGCGTATATAACAATCCGCTTTACCTTCTGCAACCAAGCAGCCTTTTAAACTCGCAGAACCCAGAGACTGTAATGCTAAGTCAATATCATCCGCGACCAGTTTACGGATATTAGCAGGGTTCTGAACACGGCTCACAACGACATTTAAATTCGTTAAAGGTTGTGGGCAGGTATGACTGAATATCTGAACTTCACCTTCTGATGTTTCTTTGTATGCGCCCTCACCATCCACAGCCCAATATAAAAAATCATCTTTAGGCGCATAAATCATCCCTAATACAGGTTTGTTCTTATGTACTAAAGCTATAATCGTTGCAAAATCACCACTTCGAGAGATAAACTCTTGGGTGCCATCTAGCGGGTCTAATAACCAATAAGTATCCCAAGATTGACGCTCAGCGGTTGCTATATCACAGTCTTCTTCAGACAAGATCGGAATATCCGGAGTCAGCAGCGCGAGTTGTTTTAATAAGTATTTATGAGCCGCTATATCAGCACTGGTGACTGGGGTATGATCGAGTTTAATTTCTTGTTCAAACTCGCCCGACTGATAAATATCATAAATAACTGCACCTGTGGCGCGGGCAATTTTTTTTAACTCTGGAATTAAGGTCATTATTTGCATATCGCATTTCCTACTTTATTCTCGCCATCGTTAATGATTTAGTATTACTTATCTAATTGTTTTAGAGCAAGTAATAATGCACAAATAGCACGAGATTCTGTGATCTCATCATTATCAAGAAGCTCATTTGCCCTCGCTAGTGGCCACTTTATAATTTCGAGCGGCTCAGGCTCATCACCTTCACATGATTCAGGATACAGATCTTGTGCGAGATAAATCTGCATTCGCGCAGAGAAATAGCTCGGCGCCAAATTAACTTCTTTCAGTAAGGTTAATTTTTTGGCCCCAACGCCAACCTCTTCCATCAATTCTCGATTCGCGGCGGTCAGTGCCGTTTCATCTTTATCGATCGCCCCTTTGGGGAAACCCAGTTCATAGTTTTCAGTACCCACTGCATATTCACGGATCAAAATAAGATTATCGTCAGCATCGATAGGTACCATCATCACCGCGCCGTAACCACCACCCTTCATTCTTTCGTAAGTACGTTCAACGCCATTCGAAAAACGCAATGCGACAGACTCGATTTTAAATAATCGACTTTCAGCAACAATACTAGTGCGTAATATTTCAGGTTTTTGATGTGTCATTTTAGTTTGCATCCTTGTCGTAACGCTTATACGTTATATAGCAATATTATATTCGCCCAGCGTAATGGACCTTATACTCGCCCTTGGCATTTTCTTTGCCCACATAACGTAGATTGCTGCGTATTGATTGCGGTAATTCATTACTTGGTACCAGTACTGCAGATAGACTGTATTTGCCGTTATTTTCTAACTTAGCGATACCGGATATTTTAAGCTGAGTAGAACTCTGTTTGATATTAGCAACAATGGCACCATTATCGCAGGTTAAAATTGCTACCGCAGAATCAATTTCAACGTTACCCAATAATGACTCAATAGCCGCATTAGACCAATTTAACTGACCATCAAGTTGTGCACACCAAGGTTGTCCTTGCCGCATCTCTGCAATCGTTAACTTAACGTTTCCCATCGTCGTCACCGGTAATGGCACATTACTTGCCCTGACGAGCCATTCAGAACTTGCTGTCGCGGTAAAATCTTGTACATAAACACCAGCACTTGAATAACCTAATTCACCACGCCCACGTAAACTATTTTTGCCACGTCCGAATTCCACATAGACTTGTGCCGACCCCGTTAACAACGCGAGCACAGATGTGTCCCAGCGGATATCTTCAACGTCAATATTATTGAATGATATCCGCTTAGCTTCGCCTTGCCACACTGTACCGTCGACTTGAGTTATCATTACATTAGCGGGTAATGATACATAGGATAATGCCAATGTGGCCGGTAATGTGCCGACAAGAAAAAAACCATAAGTAACGATAACAAAACATAGTCCTATTAGTTTATTTCTCATGGTCTCGTTCCTAACTGTAATCTACGTACTTTAACCATACCTTTAGCGTCCGAAACACTCAAATCGATATTTTGGATCTCAATACCATATTGTTTGTTTAATTGTTCTAACCAAGCGGTGAATTGGTTAAAGTTAACATCATCAATCCATACCTGCAGGGTATCTGTTTTTGCTTGGATACGCGTGATCACGATCTGATTACGTGCAGCGCTACGACTCACTAATTGGTTTAGATCACCAGCTTCAACACGCTTACCTTGGCTGCCCTGTAGGTCTATGATCTTTTGCCCAATAGTCTTCACATCAGCCAGCGTTTGCTTTTGTACATTCACTTTTCGCTGGGTATTAATAATGTCATTTTGTAACGGTTGCCAAAGTAACCAATAACCAGCGGCAAGCACCAAAGTGACGATTAATATACTGATGAGCTGTTTTTCTTTTTGCTCTAATTGTTGCCAATATGCCTTCATTTTTTACCCTTAATATCAAGCGTCCCCTGAACTCGACCATTTCGCTGACTTAACGTCCCTTGGACAACATCAAATTGTATTGATAATGATGATTTAAGTTTATCAAACACTTGAAAATCTGCCGCACTTGCTTGTAATCGTAATGTCGCTTGCTTGGTATCATAGCGAACAGAAATAGGCTGAATACCCGGTAACTGTTTAAAGGCCGGAGTTAACTGACTCAGCATCACTAAGAAGCCCGCGTTATCGCCACCACCCCGTAAATCATTTAATCGACTCTGCATTTGTTTTTTAACTAAACGCGTATTCAAGCGCATTTTTTTCGGCTTAAACACCGTTTTATACACTTGCCTAATCTCGTTATCTAACGCCGATTGTTGTTGCTCTAATTTATTTAAGGTGACAAATTGATTCACCAATATCATCACCATTGCCAAGCTTGCAGCGATAGCCGTACCGCGCCATAATTTAAATGCCACATTATCTTCATGTACAACTTTATACTGACCTTGTAATAAATTATAGCGACAGGCAATCGCCCCCTCGGCACACAACTTCATTGGCAGTTCAATCTGACCTTGCTGCCAGTTATCTAACGCAAGAGCATCAAGAGCATCAAGAGGGGAGTAACTCATCACTGTTGGTTTGTTACTGACACCTTCATCCTCTGGATCCTCAGTGGCAGCTAATACGAACGCTAACAACTCACTTTCAATACATAACCCTTGCGTTGGCGTCTGCCTAATTAACCATTGTCCATCGAGTTCGATCGCACTCCAATGTGCTTTACTGTAGGGTAATGTTAAAACATCAGGAATGTATTGCTCACAGACTAATTCAGCATCTGCTAACCAAGTTTGCCACTGTTGCATCTTGGCGTGTGCAATAACGGCAACCGAAACTGTATTAGCTACTTTTTCTAAAACAGCAAAATGTAATTTATCAATATCACTGCTCAATTCTGGTTCTAACATATAGGGCAGTGCATTGAGTAACTGTTTATTACTACGCCCTGGTAGCTCCACCTTTTTAAACGTGATATCACAACTAGGCACTAATGCGATGATCGGCCGGCCACCAGCTCGTGATTTAAGTTCAATAAGATCTTCTGCACTGGTCAAAATACCGGACGCAATAATCTCGCGTTCGACTGTTGACCATACTAACCAATGTATTGCTTGTCGACTTTCACTGCCAAGCCTAACTACTAACTGCTCGCTCATTGAGCTCCTCCGAATTGCCGACGAATGACATAAACTGCATCTTTGCTTTCCGCTTTAAATACCGATTCAACCTTAATGGTGGCACCAGCAAATTCGGCCTGTAATAGTGCAATAAAATAGCTACTTTTTACATCAACGACACTTTTTTCTGTCGCACTCATTTCAAGTCCTGTCAATGTGGCTAATGCCCAAAAATCTGCTGTTGTTTCCCAGCCACTATTCGGTCGTTGTGCCAATATTGTTTTAGCGACATCTAATGAGAGTTTCCCGGTAAATAATCCCGCTAATACTTCCGGCTTATCTACGGCAATGGTATTCACGTTAATCTTTAAGCTCGCCGTTGGTAACGCACAAAGATAAGGCCGAAGCTTGCGGTAAATAACTTGGTTGAACCCTTTTATCGCCCGTAATTCACTGATGTTTAACAATCGTTGGTTACCTGCTTGATAGGGATAATCAAGCGACTCATAATAAGCATCTTCAACACCGTAACTCGACACGATGTTAGTATCCGCATCAATCCAATCGCGTAATGCGTCACTCAATTGCTCTGCTTCATAGGCATCTAACTCTAGCTGTTCAAGCAGGTTTCGAAACTGACGTACAGCTAATGGGGCCTGACCTTCTTTGTCTTCACCAGTTACCGCATTGACATTAAAGCAGGCTTGCATATCAAAGACCTGACCACCAATCTGACCATTCTCAACCGGGTACACCATACCTTCGATGGCCCAATATTGATCTAAATTGATGGTATCATCGTCTTTTAATGCTTGCTTTAAGCCTTTCTCAACCAAGGCTTCAGCACCATAGGCATACCACAAGGCTTGTTGATGCATAATAATGTTACTGGTACGACGTAATTCCAACTGTAATCGCGACGACATATTACTGGCAATGATCACCATAACAGCAAGAATGAGTAACACTGTCAGCAGTGCAATTCCGCGCTGTTTAGAGGCATTCTTCATTATTTTTCGTCCTCGTCATTACTACTATCACTATCCACTGTGGCTTTAGGTAATAAAAATATACGTTCAATTTTACCAAACCGCTTTAATGTGAACGTTACTTTTACGCCATCAGGTAATGCCGTTTTATTGGTCCAGGTCTCAGCCCATTTATTCTCGTGGTAAAACTCAAATGTCATGGCTTCGACATTGGCTAAAATTAACTTTCTCTTCGGCTCTTCACCGATCGAGGGGTCTAAATAGACATAACTTAACCGCTCTAAGTGCGCATCTTTAACTCGGTATATTACCCGTTGTAATGAAGAGCGTGGTAGCTGTGATAAGGGATTACGCCAACCACTGCGTGTAAAAGCAATACCGTCGTCATCACTGTCGAACATAAATTTTCCAGCTTGTAATGGCATTGCCGTCAGTTCGTCATCACTGCGATTATGACGGGCATTCATTTGTTGAAAATCACGCTCTACAATAACCATAGCCCGTTGCAGTTGCTTTAGTGCATCACCGCGATCTCTCGAGATCTCATCGCTGCGCAACACACCTTGCAATACTTGGTAAGCCCCAAGACTGAGCAGTGCAAAGATGGCGATGGCAATCATCATCTCGATCAGCGTAAAGCCACGTTGCTTGATGGTAGGTTGTCGAGTCATCTTAACGCACCACATAGGTAAGTAAGTGACTAACGGTTGATTCATATTTCTTATCTGTCGCGACTTCGACAGTGACCTCAACAAAGTCACTGCTGTCTGTCGCTTCTGCTTTATAACGCCAATACCAGATGCGTCCGGCTAATTCAGATTCACCTTGTCGCCATGATTTTCCCGGTATCGTGTTGGCTAGTTTTAATTCTGTTAACGTATTGGCAGCCACCCAATTGGCAAATGTTTTTTCTTCCAAATAGGCCAAGCTGCTGAGATTTTCGGTCGCGACTTTCATCACGGCCAGACCAGCAGTGGCAAATACCGCCATCGCAACCATGACTTCGAGTAACGTCATACCCGCTTGTTTAAAAAGCATCGAGTGGCCCGAACGTGATTTCATCAAAATCCATCCATCGTCGAATTAATCATTAAGTCACCGTATTCATCAAACTGAACTTTGATACTACTATCGCCAAGATCGGCATCCATATAGGTAAACGTCAACGTAAAATCAGTAATTTCACCGCTTGAATAAATAAAAATATCGGGTTCGATGCGTGCTTGTTTATCATCCCGTTCAAATAACCCAGCGTTATCCTCAAACAAACTATCATCAGCAAACAGCTTATGATCACCGAACAAGCTCCCTTGCGCGGTTAATCCAGCAAGTTCCAGAGAAAGCAGCATGTCCTCTTTCAATTCTTTCCTAGCAAAAAACTTAGAGTCATCGAATGCTGACCATTTATCATTGTCATCCAAATACACAAATTGATAGTGCTGCTCTTCAATAACGATCCCCATCTCGATACTACTGAGTAACGCTTCTTCTTCGGCAAGTTCTAATACGCCAATAAAACGAGCGGCTTCTTGCTTGAGCTGTCGATCGGGACCAGCAGTGTTCATCGTCATGACTACACCCGTGACCATCATACCCATTAAGAATATCACTAACATTATCTCTAATAGTGTAAAACCAGATTCTTGATGAGTACGATCTTGCATTTTATACCTTCGTTCGTTGTTGATATGCATACCAATAAAATAGGCGTTAACATCGGCGGTGTTCAGATAGATAAAGAAAGGCACAGTACATAGCCTATGCCTGAATAAAACGATTAATTATTTCTCATGCATGTTCCAGTTACCAATGTCGTCATCAGAACCTTCTTCACCGTCTAAACCAATAGAATATATATCAACTTGACCATTTTCACCTGGGCTCACTAACAGATACTCATTACCCCAAGGGTCTTGCGGTAGACGTTTGATATAACCACCAGTCCGGTAATCTCTTGGTTCAGGATCGACATCAGGCTCTGTAACTAATGCATCCAAACCTTGTTCTGTTGTTGGATAACGGCTGTTGTCTAACTTATACATATCCATCGCATTTTCTAACGCGACGATATCTGATACTACTTTTTGACGATCCGCTTTTTCTTTATTACCTAATAAATTAGGGATAACCATTGATGCAAGTACCCCTAAGATCACAATAACGACCATGATCTCTAACAGGGTAAAACCTGACATATTCCGTTTTTTATTATTCATAACATCCTCTATTTAAAATAAAAATCTAACCTGCAACCATCTGGTTTAAAGACAAAATTGGTTGAAGAATTGCCATCACGATAAATAATACAACAAACGACATACTCACCACCAGCAAGGGTTGAAAAATGCCTAAGGCCATCGCAACTTGCGCTTCAAACTGCGAATCTTGGTTATCTGCAGCACGCTCTAACATCGGACCTAATTCACCACTTTGTTCACCACTGGCGATCATGTGCAGCATCATTGGCGGAAATAATTTTGTTTCCGTTAATGCCGCTCTTAAACTGGTCCCTTCTCGCACACGACTCGTCGCGGCTTCCACTAATTTACGCGCATGCATATTAGTTAATACCTGCCCTGCAATCGACATACTTTCCAGTAGGGGTACTGCACTGGCATTCAAAATACTTAACGTACGCGCAAAACGCGCCGTATTAACGCCACGACTTATCTTACCAATGACAGGTACTTTTAATAATCGTTCATCAAATGCCAAACGATACTGCGGTTTCAATAACAGCCGCTTCACACCGATAATGGCCAGTACAATAATGACGACGACAGCCAAGCCATAATCACTGACAAAATCAGATAACGCGATCAGTATTTGCGTGATTTGTGGTAACTCTTGTCCCATATGTTGGAATTGACCAACCACTTTAGGCACAACACTGGTTAACAGTAATGACACCACACCAATAGCCACCAGCGTTAACATCACCGGATAAATCATCGCTTGTGTGAGTTGACTGGCCATTTTTTGGCGCTGTTCGGTATAATCAGCCAAGCGATTAAGTACTTTATCTAAATGACCCGACTTTTCGCCGGAGGCCACCATCGAACAATACAGATCGTCAAAGGCATGCGGAAACTCAGCAAAACTTTCCGCTAGTGTATGCCCTTCAACAACGCGGCTACGCACGGCTAAGATCATATTCTGAATACGCGGTAGTTCACTTTGTTCTGCCACCGCTTTTAATGATTCTTCTAACGGTAGCGAAGCAGCAATTAAGGTGGACAACTGACGGGTTAATAGCGCCATATCAGCCGTACTAATACCGCGTTTAAATGAAAACAACCCTGCCGCTTTTTTATTTTCAGCCACGGCAGACATTTCCACTTCTAGGGGAGTTAAGCCTTTCTCGCGCAATAAACTACGCGCTTGCTTGGGCCCGTCGGCTTCCACTACCCCTTTTTTCTTTTTACCTTTTTGATCAATCGCTAAATAAGAAAATGCAGGCATACTTATCCCTCTCTTGTCACGCGGAGTACTTCTTCTAAGGTGGTGACACCTTCGAGTACTTTAGCTAGGCCATCTTGACGGATACTGGGGGTGAATGGGCGAATATGCCGCTCGACAATCTGTTCACCGGCACCACTGTGGATCATGTCTCGTACATCTTCATCGACAATTAATAATTCATGAATACCCGTTCGACCGCGGTAACCTGTTTGATTACAGTTTTCACAACCTTTAGGATGATAAATTATCGTCGCGTCAGCCACACGATTAGAAGCAAGTTGCTCAAGTTCGCGCTCTGTTGGCGGCGCGCCCACTCGACAATCGGCACACAGCGTGCGCACTAAGCGTTGTGCTAGTACACCCAATATACTTGACGACAATAAGAAGGGCTCTAATCCCATATCACGTAAACGCGTGACAGCACCGACAGCGGTATTGGTGTGTAAGGTGGATAATACTAGGTGACCGGTTAAGCTGGCTTGTACCGCAATCTGCGCAGTTTCTAAGTCACGGATCTCACCAATCATCACCACATCGGGATCTTGACGTAAAATAGCCCGTAAACCTCGTGAAAATGTCATATCTACTTTCGGGTTAACCTGTGTTTGACCAATGCCATCAAGTTGATATTCCACCGGATCTTCTATTGTTAAGATGTTACGGTCTCTACTGTTAATTTCCGATAGCGCGGCATATAAGGTGGTACTTTTACCCGAACCTGTAGGTCCAGTTACTAAAATAATACCGTGCGGTTTATGAATCAGTTCCGACATCTTATTGCGGTTATCTAACGTCATGCCCAAATGCTCTAATTCTAATTTAGCGTTATTCTTATCGAGTAAACGCATTACTACGCGCTCACCAAAACTCGATGGAAGGGTTGATACACGCACGTCAACACCGCGTCCACCAATGCGTAGCGAAATACGACCATCTTGGGGAACACGCTTTTCCGCGATATCCATTTTTGACATGACTTTGATCCGTGATATTAACAAAGATGCTAATTTTCGATTCGGTTTCAAAATCTCTCTTAATACTCCGTCGATGCGGAAGCGGATCACCAGTGAACGTTCGAATGTTTCAACATGAATATCTGAAGCACCTTCTTTAATCGCCTCACTAAGCATGGCATTGATCAGTTTAATGATCGGCGCATCATCATCGGACTCCAACAAATCTTCTTCGGTTGGCAACTCCTCGGCTAACGTAAAGAAATCCACTTCATTACCAATATCCTGCATTAATTGCCGAGCTTCGGATGAGTCACGTTGAAACACGTCGGTCAGTTTTAATTCAAATGCCTCATCATCTAACAACACCAATTGAAATACTTGACCAAGGTTACGGCGTACTTCAAGTACCGTCGATGGGGCGACATCGGCTTTATGATATAACACCCAGCCCTGCTCTACTTCGCTTAGCACTACACCAAATTTTTTGGCGAACGAAAAAGGTAAGCGTTCGCTTTCACTTACCTCGGCATAGTCCTGAGTACTCATCTACTCAGCCTCATGTTGTTGTGATTGGGTATCTGTCACTTCTGACTCGGGTCTAGCATCAAACTGTACCGTCTTGTTATCTTGCTGTTCCAAGTACTTACGCAGTTCTGGCGAAATAACCCGCTCTTGATTAAACTTAGGTAATACGGGCACATCGGTATACGGCATTAACGCCACTCCATCTTCTTGTTGCAGCAATTGATGTGCACGCATTAAGCTATATTTACGGTTACTCAAACCACGAATCGACGCATTATCGCGAATAATAGTGGCCTTGATGAAGATCATCAAATTCCGTTTTTTGGTCGATGACGAGGTCGATTTAAACAAGTTACCAATCCAAGGGATATCCCCTAACCAAGGCACCTTAGACACACTTTCTATCACTTGTTCGTCCAGTAAACCACCGATCACCACAATCTGGCCACTTTCGGCTAAAATGGTGGTCTTTACCTGGCGTGTGGCAAAGATAATATCTACCGAAGTAGAACCTAATACGTGAGAAACTTCTTGTTCAATCGTGAGCTGAACCGCATCACCTTCATTGATCTGCGGCGTCACTTTTAATTTAATGCCCACTTCCCGACGCTCTATCGTCTGGAACGGGTTATCGTTACCGGAACTGGCTGAAGAACCGGTAATAACCGGCACTTCTTCACCGACGATAAATGACGCTTCTTGGTTATCTAGCGTCATAATACTCGGCGTCGCCAAAATATTAGAATTTGAATCCGTTGCAGCGGCCTGAATAATGGCCCCGAAGCTGCTTGCACTGTTCATCACCCCCAGCGCTAAACCGTTCACCCCGCTTAACGCTGCGGCTAAGGTGGAAATATCACCTGAGGTTTTAGACGTCGTAGTATATGGTTTTCCATTAGA
This sequence comes from Moritella yayanosii, assembly GCF_900465055.1. Classification (NCBI taxonomy): domain Bacteria; kingdom Pseudomonadati; phylum Pseudomonadota; class Gammaproteobacteria; order Alteromonadales; family Moritellaceae; genus Moritella; species Moritella yayanosii. The sequence continues at coordinate 2,709,940 of NZ_LS483250.1, forward strand.
ATCTACACCTGTTGTGGTCGTTGTCTTATCTTGCGCATCATAAATACCCGCGCCAATCGTGGTCATCGGCACTTGCGTACCATTATTGTATTGGGTACCCCCCGCTTTAGAGATCCACTGAATACCAAAGTTAATGCCGTCACCTTCCGATATCTCAACAATAATGGCTTCAACTAAGACTTGCGCGCGGCGGATATCAAGTTGATTAATCACTTGTTGCAGAGTGCGCATAACATCCGGTTGCGCGGTGATCACCAAGGCATTGGTATCTTCATGCGCCTCAATACCCAGAGCGGACTTAGACTTACTTTTAGACGAGCCTGATTTGGTCGATGTGATCGCGTTACTCACCCCTTTTAATACATCAGCGACTTCTTTGGCATTAGCATATTTCAAGTAAATAACCCGAGTATTACCAGTAGTTTCTAATTCACTATCTAATTTTTGGATCAAGCTTGCAACCCGTTGACGGGCTTTGGGGTCGCCACTGATCACCACCGCATTAGTACGGTCATCTGCCACAATTTTAGGCTGTAAAATGCTCGGTATCTTCGACTTGCCATTGCCTTTGGTCAGGCTATCAATAATACGTACCATCTCATTTGCAGATGCATATTTAAGATGAATAATATCGACTTCTTGATCACCGGCTTTATCCACCAGACGGACAATTTCAACTAAACGATTAACCACCGCAGCACGGCCAGTCAACATTAATACATTCGACGGTTCATAATGCACCACATTCCCGCCACCGGCATTATCGTTTAATTGGCGCAATAACGGCGACAGTTCACGCACCGATACATTATGTACCGGGACCACACGCGTCACCATTTCATCACCCTTGCCAGGATTGTGATCGTCAACCACCGGGATGCTTGAGGTCTTCGCGGCTTTGCTTTTGATGACTTTAAGTACACCATTGTCCATCTTCACAACAGCATAGCCATACACATCTAATACATTAAGAAAAAACTGATAATACTGTTCTTCATTTAACAGGTCATAACTGCGTACATTGATCTTGCCACGTACACTGGGATCAATAATCACGGTTTTATTTAAGTTTTTACCCACGACATTAATAAATTCATTAATATCAGTGCCTTTAAAACTCGCAGAATATTCGACAGCCATGGCCATACCACTCAAGCCCAGCAGTATACCTGCGGATAAGCTTGTTAATTTTTTTCCAACGTTATTAAGGTTCATCTTTATCCTTAGCGACCTAAAATTTGTACTACTCACATGGCTAGTCAGGCATGCTTAAATAAATGCTGTGTAATTGTCCGTCACGCTCAACCGTTAATGACATTTCGGTCAAATCTTTCAGTTGCTTTGCGACTTCCATTGCTTGGCGGGTATCCGTTAAATCATATCCATTTAACGATACGGCGAGATCATTGGGTTTTAAACCAACTTCTTTAAATAATTGACGATTTTTGCCTGGATTGACACGATAGCCAGACAACTTACCGTTTTTACGCACAGGTGAAATACGGACATAATCGGTAATGCTGGCGGGGTTTTTTAATAAGGTTTGGCGTAGATTAGAAAGGTTTCGAGGAGCCTTCCCAGAACTTGTTTTATGAGATTGTCGTTGACTGCTTTCACGGCTAAAGTCTTCACCATCTAGCATCAATGTTTCTAAATTCCCTTGATATTCAATGATCACACGATCAGAATGCACCTGCTTTAGGCTGGCGCTGGTCGAACCTATCTCATCATCAATCTCATACGTTTCTTGCTTACCTTTATATTCAATAATAGCTAACGCAAGACTCGGCTCACTGCTAGCGACAAGTCCAGTTAAGGTTAAGCGTAAACGCGTTTTCGGGGCATCTATATTTTGTACAACAACGGTTTGTTTTTCAGTTGCTTGTTTGCCAAATAGGTGTAAGTTACGGAGGGTATTTAATTCATAATTATTGACTTGATGGCTAGCACGACTCGATGTAGGTTGCCATAATGTTGCAGAACCTGATGTTGTCGGCCATAGTTGCCAAGTCAATAATGCCGATTGATAACAAAATACCGTCAGCAATAAATAACAACAAAAGGTCGCGATTTGTTTTTGTGGTAGTTTGATTATAAGCTGCTTAAACGCATCTAGATTGTCCATTCTGGCATTATCCTAATACAACATCATTTAAAAAATAAGCTATGTTCATTAACTGAACAATACTAGCCTTATGGTTTTGTCCGTACAAGCACTATCACCACAAAAGTATAAAAATCAGTCTACTAATTAAGATTAAACTTATACTCCCTACATACTTTTTACATCTAATAAACGAATCTATTAAGAATATGTTAATTTCCATTTTTCGCCATTCTACATGCCCATACTTACAAATGAAACTTAGATGAAATAAATGTGAAACAAACCCATCATTTAAGTTAACGGAATGTGTATTTCGCATCAATAAAAGACTCTCTTACTGCTTTGTTTATCTGTTATAATCAAGTCGATAAAAACGTTTATTTGGAATATGGTTGCACTTATTATGTCAAAAAACACCAAACCAGATAGTGATGTGCGTGTCGATAAATGGTTATGGGCTGCGCGGTTTTATAAAACCCGCGCCATTGCCAGAGGAATGATCCAAAGTGGCAAGATCCGCTACAATGATCAACGCACTAAACCCAGTAAAACCGTTGAGTTGGGCGCAACAATAACAATAAGACAAGGCTTTGATGAAAAGGAAGTGATCGTAAAGCAGCTTTCCGCGCAAAGGAGAGGGGCACCAGAAGCGGCTACTCTGTATGAAGAAACACCAAATAGTGTTGAAAAGCGTGCACAAAATGATGTCGCGCGTAAACTAAATACATTGTATAACCCCTGCCCCGATAAACGTCCCGACAAGAAACAACGTCGAGAACTATTGCGGATAAAAAATCATTAACTTTAACATCGAGAATATTATGAGCCAGAAAGATTTATTACACCGCTACCTGTTTGAAGATCACCAAGTACGTGGTGAGATTGTACAGCTTGAACAAAGCTTTATTGATATTTTAGAAAACCTAAATTATCCAAGACCCGTTCAGCGCCTGCTCGGTGAGTTACAAGTTGCAACAAGTCTATTAACCGCGACATTAAAATTTAAAGGCGCTATCACGGTCCAGTTACAAGGTGACGGTCCGGTGACACTTGCGGTTATTAATGGTAACGAAGATCTTGAATTACGTGGCATTGCTCGCTGGAATGGTTCAGTACCAGACACCAACAATATAAAAGAACTGATTGGTAAAGGGGTGATGGTTATTACTATTTCACCAGACAAAGGCGAACGTTATCAAGGTATCGTTGATCTTGGTGGTGATACTTTACAGGAATGTTTAGAACAGTATTTCGAACAGTCAGAACAATTAACGACACGTTTGTGGTTCCGCACAGGTAAAGTTGGCTATAGAAAACAAGCTGCCGGCATGATGTTACAAAAATTACCGGCATCAGACGACAAGAAAAGTTCACCCGAAGATTTTGAACACTTAGTCGCATTAACAGAAACGATTAAAGATGATGAATTATTTAATCTGGATGCAGAAGATGTATTGGTACGACTTTATCACCAAGAAAAAGTACGCTTATTCGACCCACAAACCGTGTCATTCAAATGTGGTTGTTCACACGAACGTAGTGCAAGAGCATTACTTAGCGTAGCCAAAGAAGAGTTACTTGATATTATTGCTGAAAAAGGCCAAATAGAGATGCACTGTGATTATTGCGGTTCGCTTTATGCCTTTCATACCGATGATGTAGAAGATATACACGCACCGCAGATTGGCAACCCTGTACATTAAACAAGATGTGAATAAGAGTGTAGAAAATACACCGCAACACATAGTTTAACACTACGATATGTAGTAATAAGGGTGCCGTTAGTGCGCCCATTACTATTAATAATGTAATTTAAACCAAACTTAATTTAATTTAATCTGAAACAATAAATTAAACTCTGTACCCCCAGGAGATACCAATGACAAAAATAAAAAATAAAAATACCGTTATTGGCGCCACTATCGATCTATCGGTATATGGCATCAAGGATGTTGAAGAAATCGTATACAACCCTTCTTATGAACTACTTTTTTCAGAAGAAACCAAAGCGGACCTAGAAGGTTATGAAAAAGGTACCGTGACTGAATCAGGTGCTGTTGCTGTAGATACGGGGATCTTCACTGGTCGTTCACCAAAAGATAAATATATTGTTCGTGATGATACCACGCGCGATACGATATGGTGGTCAGATCAAGGTAAAAATGATAACAAAGCCATCTCTCAGGACGTATGGAATGATCTGAAAACACTGGTCACACAGCAACTTTCAACAAAACGTTTATTCGTTGTTGATACTTACTGTGGTGCTAACGCAAATACCCGTATTAAAGTTCGCTTCATCACGGAAGTTGCATGGCAAGCGCATTTCGTTAAGAACATGTTCATCCGTCCTACCACAGCAGAATTAGCAACTTACCAACCAGATTTCGTAGTAATGAATGGTGCTAAGTGCACCAATCCAGATTGGGAAAAGCACGGCCTAAATTCTGAAAATTTTATTGCTTTCAATTTAACAGAGAAAATTCAACTTATCGGTGGTACTTGGTACGGCGGCGAAATGAAAAAAGGGATGTTCTCTTATATGAACTACCTATTGCCACTGCAAGGTATTGCATCAATGCATTGTTCAGCAAACATCAGTTCTGACGGTGAAACAGCAATCTTCTTTGGTTTATCTGGTACCGGTAAGACCACATTATCAACCGATCCAAAACGCCAATTAATTGGTGATGATGAGCACGGTTGGGATGATGATGGCATATTCAACTTTGAAGGCGGCTGTTACGCAAAAACAATTAAACTAAGTGCAGAAGCAGAACCCGAAATATTTGGCGCAATTCGTCGGAATGCACTGCTTGAAAACGTAACCGTACTTGACGGTGGCGTAGTTGATTATGACGATGGTTCGAAAACAGAAAACACCCGTGTTTCTTACCCTATCGAACACATTGAAAATATCGTTAAGCCGATCTCTAAAGGCGGCCACGCGAATAAAGTTATTTTCTTAAGTGCAGATGCATTTGGGGTGTTACCACCCGTATCAAAACTGACGCCAGAACAAACGAAATATCACTTCCTATCTGGTTTCACGGCTAAATTAGCCGGCACTGAGCGTGGTATTACAGAACCAACACCAACATTTTCTGCCTGTTTCGGCGCGGCATTCTTATCGCTGCACCCAACCAAATACGGCCAAGAACTTGTTAAACGTATGGAAGCATCAGGCGCGCAAGCTTACCTGGTTAATACGGGTTGGAACGGCACAGGTAAACGTATTTCAATTAAAGATACACGCGCCATCATCGATGCAATTCTTGATGGTTCAATTGAAAAAGTGGAAAGTAAAACTATCCCTTACTTCAATTTAGAAGTACCAACAACACTACCAGGTTGTGATACTAAGATCCTTGACCCACGTGATACATACGAAGATGCAAATGTCTGGGAAGAGAAAGCAATAGCGCTTGCAAAACGTTTCGTGAGCAACTTCGAGAAGTTTACCGATAATGAAGAAGGCAAAGCACTGCTTGCTGCAGGACCGCAACTTTAAATTTTATTTAAGTTAACGTTATACCGCTTTAAATAATGCACATAAATGCCAGTATCGAGCAATCGACCTGGCATTTTTTATACCTGCAACAACGATAATGAGCTATTGGGCTGCGCTATTGCTATAATTTCCCATCATCATACTTTAACAAGGTCATCGCATTGGCTATATCAAACTTAATCACCCGAGTCGGCAGGGAAACCTTAGATAAGCGCCTTAAGTTCCTCTGGAAACAAGAACGGCCAAGAGTCACAAAAATTGTGTCTTGGGCGGCGTCTCTGGGCGACCGCAGTGATAATGCCGATTACAAAGAGAATAAACATTTACTGCGAACTATTGATCGTGAGATCCGTTTTTTAGTTAAACGTCTCGAAGTGCTAGAAATAGTCGATTATAATCCACAGCAAGATGGCACCGTCTATTTTGGCGCCTATGCCGAATTAGAAGATGATGATGGCACGGTGATCCAATGCCGTATTGTCGGCCGTGACGAATTAGACTCAAAGCGTAATTTCGTTACCGTTGATTCCCCAATGGCAAAAGCCCTTATCGGTAAACAAGTGGATGATGAAGCGATAGTGCACACACCTGCGGGTAGTAAGACTTGGTACATCAACAAGATCCAATACCTCCCATTTACGGCATGATCATCCGTATTCATGTCATCACCAATCTATTCATTTAAGGATCCAAAGTGTCTAAATTAGCAACTCTTATCGCGCAAGAAATTAATGCGCATGTCCGCCAAGTTAACGCTGCCATTACCCTACTTGATGGTGGGTCGACAGTCCCTTTTATCGCCCGCTATCGTAAAGAAGCCACCGAAGGCTTAGATGATGGTCAATTAAGAACGTTAGAACAGCGCCTGACCTACTTACGTGATTTAGAAACACGCCGTGAAACAATTTTAAAAAATATCGCCGAACAAGATAAGTTAACCCCACAGTTAACAGCCGCTATCAATGCCGCAGAAACAAAAACACGTTTAGAGGATCTCTACTTACCCTTTAAAACTAAACGCCGTACTAAAGGACAAATAGCCATCGAAGCAGGGCTAACACCATTAGCAGAATCTCTGATTGCTAACCCACAACAACACCCCCTGCAACTCGCCAAACAATTTGTCACATCAGACGCTAGTTTCGCCGCACCAGAACAAGCATTAGAAGGCGCAAAATTTATCCTGATGGAAAAAGCCAGTGTCGATGCTGAACTTATTGCCAAAGTACGTAACCAATTACTTGCCTATGCGACACTGGAATCAAAAGAAAATAAAAAATCAGCCACTGCAGACAGTAAATTTAAAGATTATTTCAGTCACAGTGAAGGGATAAGTAAAGTACCATCACACCGTATGCTCGCCATGCTACGTGGTAAAAATGAAGGTGAATTACAGATTGGCTTAAACGCCGACCCCGAATTTACTGAAAAAAATGCCACCAGTTATTGTGAAGTTATTATCGCCAAACATCTTGGGATCCAGTATCAAAACAAACCCGCCGATGAATGGCTAAAATCAGTAGTTCACAGCAGCTGGAAACAAAAATTACTGATTCAGCTAGAAACAGAACTAATCGGTAAAATGAAAGAGTCAGCCGAAGTCGAAGCCATCAAGGTATTTGCCGCCAACCTTACGGCATTGTTAATGGCATCCCCAGCTGGACCAAAAGTCACCTTGGGACTGGATCCAGGATTACGCACAGGTTCTAAAATTGCCGTTGTTGATGCCACGGGTAAATTACTCGATCACACCACTATCTATCCACATGTACCCCAACAACAATGGCAACAATCATTATCAACACTAACCACACTATGTCAGCGTTATAGTGTGGAGCTAATCAGTATTGGTAACGGCACTGCATCCCGAGAAACCGATAAACTCGTGGCTGAATTAATCAAGGCTAAACCAGCGCTAAAATTACAAAAGATCATGGTCAGCGAAGCGGGTGCATCCGTGTATTCGGCATCAGAATTAGCGGCAAACGAATTCCCCCAACTTGACGTCTCTATTCGTGGCGCGGTATCGATTGCCCGACGTTTGCAAGATCCACTTGCCGAATTAGTTAAAATCGATCCGAAAGCCATTGGTGTTGGTCAATATCAACACGACGTAAACCAAAGCTTATTATCTAAAAAATTAGATATCGTCATTGAAGATTGCGTCAATAAAGTCGGTGTTGATGTTAATTTGGCATCTGCAGCACTACTCTCTCGTGTCGCTGGACTGAATAAAACTATTGCCGAAAATATTGTGAATTACCGTAATGACAATGGCCCATTCAGCAAACGTAATGAGTTAAAGAAAGTGCCACGCTTAGGGCCGAAAGCATTTGAACAATGCGCGGGTTTCTTACGCATCTTAAATGGTAAAGATCCGTTAGACAATTCTGGAGTACATCCTGAATCATACCCTGTCATTAAAGATATTACCCAACAAACAGGCAAAAATATCACCGAGATAATCGGTAACAGTGAACTGCTTAAATCGCTCAATCCGCAAGATTACACCAATGCTAAATTTGGTCTGCCGACTGTGCTGGATATTCTGCAAGAATTAGACAAACCAGGACGCGATCCAAGACCTGAATTCAAAACGGCAACGTTCAAAGACGGTATTGAAAAAATAACTGATTTAAAGCCAGGTATGCTGCTTGAAGGGATCATTAGTAATGTGACTAACTTTGGCGCCTTTGTTGATATCGGTGTCCACCAAGACGGCTTAGTGCACATTTCGGCGTTAACCAATCGCTTTGTTAAAGATCCTCACGAAATTGTTAAAGCAGGACAGATTGTTAAAGTTAAAGTCACAGAGATTGATATTGCCAGAAAGCGTATTGCCCTGACAATGCGGTTAGAGGATGAAGTGCCCATAGCAAGTCATCATACTGTGGCCAATAATAAGGTTAGGCTCAAAACCAGCAATAAATCGGCTAAGCAATCCCCCACTAAAGCACAACATAACACAGCAGACAGGAATTCAGGATTAAGTAATAGTGCGTTTGCTGACGCCTTTGCGAATGCTAAGAAACGCTAATAGCGAAGTATTTCTATTAATTCAATAATATGGCGGACTAAGTTCGTCACCTTTTCACTCACTTCATAAATTGTAGATGAAAAAAAAGGCCGCCTAAGCAACCTTTCTATATATTGTTCAAACTAATCGAAATTAAGCGATTACTTTAGAAACAACACCAGCACCAACAGTACGGCCACCTTCACGGATAGCGAAGCGTAGACCTTCTTCCATTGCGATTGGGTTGATTAGCTCAACAACAAACTTAAGGTTGTCACCAGGCATAACCATTTCAACACCTTCTGGAAGCTCTACAGAACCAGTGATGTCAGTTGTACGGAAGTAGAACTGTGGACGGTAACCTTTAAAGAAAGGAGTGTGACGACCACCCTCTTCTTTAGAAAGTACGTATACTTCAGATTCAAACTTAGTATGTGGAGTGATTGAACCAGGCTTAGCTAGTACTTGACCACGTTCAACGTCTTCACGTTTAGTACCACGTAGAAGTGCACCAATGTTCTCACCAGCACGACCTTCGTCAAGTAGTTTACGGAACATTTCAACACCAGTACAAGTAGTCGTTTGAGTATCACGGATACCAATAATTTCTACTGAATCACCAATGTTAACGATACCTTGCTCAACACGACCAGTTACAACAGTACCACGACCAGATATTGAGAAAACGTCTTCGATAGGCATAATGAAAGGCTTATCGATAGCACGTTCTGGATCAGGGATGTATGAATCTAGCGCTTCAGCTAGTTCAAGAATCTTAGCTTCATATTCAGCTTCGCCTTCAAGCGCTTTAAGAGCTGAACCTTGGATAACTGGTAGGTCATCACCAGGGAAGTCATATTCAGAAAGAAGTTCACGAACTTCCATTTCTACTAGTTCAAGTAGTTCTTCATCATCAACCATATCACATTTGTTCATGAATACGATGATGTAAGGAACGCCAACCTGACGAGAAAGTAGGATGTGCTCACGTGTTTGTGGCATAGGACCATCAGTTGCAGCAACAACTAAGATAGCGCCGTCCATTTGAGCAGCGCCCGTGATCATATTTTTAATATAATCCGCATGGCCTGGGCAATCCACGTGTGCATAATGACGTTTTTCTGTATCATACTCTACGTGTGAAGTATTGATCGTGATACCACGTTCTCTTTCTTCAGGAGCATTGTCGATTGATGCGAAATCTTGAGCTTCACCACCGTATACTTTTGCAAGTACACTTGTGATTGCAGCTGTTAGAGTTGTTTTACCATGATCAACGTGACCAATTGTACCTACGTTTACGTGGGTTTTATTACGTACAAATTTTTCTTTAGACACGACGTGTACCTTCTAATTATCAGTTAAGCCTCTATCTTATGATAAAGACTACCAAAGTTAAACTTTATTTCGCTTCAATAATTTTGTCAGCGATGTGTTTAGGTGCTTCATTGTATTCAAGGAATTCCATTGAATACGAAGCGCGGCCCTGTGTAGCTGAACGTAGTGCAGTTGCATAACCGAACATTTCAGACAACGGAACCTTAGCATGAATGATTTTAAGACCTGAGTGGCCATCATCCATACCTTCGATCATGCCGCGACGACGGCTTACGTCACCAACAACATCACCCATCCACCCCTCAGGAGTGGTAATTTCGACTTTCATCATTGGCTCAAGCAAGGCTGGATTTGCATCCAATGCGCCCTGTCTGCAACCAAAAGAACCCGCGACCTTGAATGCCATTTCATTGGAATCAACATCGTGAAATGAACCACCGTAGAGTGTAACACGAACATCCATGATAGGATATCCAGCTAACACGCCCTGATCCATCTGTTCTTTACAACCTTTTTCTACCGCTGGGATGAATTCGCTAGGAACCTCACCATCAACGATTTCATTCACAAATTCAAAACCAGCGCCCGCTTCAAGCGGTTCCAGTCTCAGTAAAACATGACCATATTGACCACGACCACCTAACTCGCGAATGAATTTACCTTCTGCTTCAACTGAATCACGAATTGATTCGCGATATGCAACCTGAGGCTTACCAACGTTGCATTCAACGTTAAACTCACGACGCATACGCTCAACAATAATGTCCAGGTGAAGTTCACCCATACCAGATATCAGTGTTTGCGCTGACTCTTTGTCAGTTTCAACATGGAATGATGGATCTTCTGCCGCTAATTTACTTAGCGCGATAGCCATCTTATCTTGGTCGGCTACTGTTTTAGGCTCTACAGCAATTTGGATAACCGGTTCCGGAAAATCCATACGCTCAAGAATTACTTTATGATTAATATCACAAAGCGTATCACCCGTAGTGACATCCTTAAGACCAATTGCCGCAGCGATATCGCCGGCACGTATTTCTTTCAATTCTTGACGATCATTAGCATGCATTTGCACAATACGACCTAAACGTTCACGCTTCTGCTTCACAGAATTATAAACGCCATCGCCCGCATTGACCACTCCCGAATACACCCGTAGGAACGTAAGCGTACCTACAAATGGATCGGTCGCGATCTTAAAGGCTAGTGCAGCAAAGGGTGCGTCATCACTTGATAAACAAGTAATTTCGTTACCATTATCATCAATACCAATGATATCTTTCACTTCCGTTGGGCTAGGAAGAAATTCAACCACTGCGTCAAGTACCGCTTGTACGCCTTTATTTTTAAAGGCAGAACCACAAGTCGCCACTACGATCTCGTTGTTCAGCGTACGTTGACGTAAACCAGCTTTAATTTCTCCTTCAGATAATTCACCTTCTTCAAGGTATTTATCCATCAGCTCATCGTTAGCTTCGGCGGCAGCCTCAACCAATTCTTCATGTAATTCTTCTGCACGCTCAAGCAGATCAGCAGGAATATCGCCATAACTAAATGACATACCTTGATCTGCTTCATTCCAGCTAATTGATTTCATTTTAATTAAATCAATTACGCCTTCAAACTCTTCTTCCGCACCAATGTTTAACTGGATAGGAACACAAGTCGCGCCCAGACGATTACGAATTTGGTCAATGACAGCTTCAAAATCAGCACCGGTACGATCCATCTTATTAACGAATACAATACGTGGTACTTGATATTTATCAGCTTGACGCCAAACCGTTTCAGATTGTGGTTCAACACCTGATGCTCCACAAAACACAACAATTGCGCCATCAAGGACTCGCAAAGAACGTTCTACTTCAATCGTGAAGTCAACGTGTCCTGGCGTATCAATGATGTTGATACGGTGCTGCTTAAATTGCGCATCCATACCGTTCCACATTGCTGTTGTCGCAGCAGAAGTAATGGTAATACCACGCTCCTGCTCCTGTTCCATCCAATCCATAGTGGCTGCGCCATCATGAACTTCACCCATCTTATGTGAAAGACCAGTATAGAACAGAATTCGTTCTGTAGTTGTAGTTTTACCCGCATCAACGTGAGCACAAATACCAATGTTTCGGTAGAGCTCGATCGGAGTTGTACGTGCCACAATAAATCCCTTACTAGGAAACCTAGACAGAAAGTAATTGACGCAGATTTAAAATCTGCGTCCAAAAATTACCAGCGATAGTGAGCAAATGCTTTATTCGCGTCAGCCATACGGTGAACGTCTTCACGTTTCTTAACCGCAGAACCTTTGTTTTCAGCAGCGTCGAATAGCTCTCCAGCTAGACGAGCAGCCATTGATTTTTCACCACGTTTACGTGCTGCTTCAACTAACCAACGCATAGCTAGTGCATTACGACGAGAAGGACGAACTTCTACAGGCACTTGGTAAGTTGAACCACCAACACGGCGAGATTTAACCTCAACCGATGGACGAACGTTATCTAGAGCCATTTCGAAAAGCTCTAGGTGTGTTTTATCTTCACTTTTAGTAGAGATAGTTTCTAGCGCACCATATACAATCGCTTCTGAAGTAGATTTTTTACCGTCTACCATTACGATGTTGATGAATTTTGCTAGGATTTCTGATCCGAATTTTGGATCTGCTAAAATTTCTCTTTTAGCTACGACGCGACGTCTTGGCATCTCTTATTCCTCGTTGTGCTTCAGGTATTACCCAAAACTAATAAATAGTTAACAGTTTGCTTGGCCTTACTAAACGAAGAATTATTAATTCTTAGGACGTTTAGTACCGTATTTAGAACGTCCCTGACGACGATCACTAACACCAGCTGTATCTAACGCACCACGAACTGTATGGTAACGAACACCCGGTAAATCTTTAACACGACCACCACGGATTAGGATCACGCTGTGCTCTTGAAGGTTATGGCCTTCACCACCGATGTATGAAGTAACTTCATAACCGTTAGTTAGACGAACACGAGCTACTTTACGTAGAGCCGAGTTAGGTTTTTTAGGAGTAGTAGTGTATACGCGAGTACAAACACCACGACGTTGTGGACAAGCTTCAAGAGCAGGAACGTTAGTTTTTGTAACGTTTCTTACGCGAGGCTTGCGTACTAATTGGTTAGTAGTTGCCATTTAAAATAGCTCCGTTGAGTTTTTTACGTGTGAAAAATCATCCCTAATATAGGGACGCAGAATTTTAGTCATTGCGCCTTTAGCTGTCAAGCATAAGAACAGTATTATTGAAAATAAATTAGTTTATTTGCCAATAAATCATCAATAAACCGCTTTTACAACGCTACTAGATAAAAACTTACTCGTAGTTTATAGGGTCACAATGAAAATTCGTACAGATCAGGCTTATTTAATTCCAAGTCTGAATTTGTAAATACGACACAGTAAGGTTAACAAACTCTAGGTAGCTAACCTGCTGACCTAAAATACATTTTAGCCCTCTTGCGTCCAGATCTTCAGTCAAAGTGTAAACACTTATCTTTGGTTGGAGATCTTGAAGTATTTTAGCATATTTATGCTGTGATGCCGTAATGACGACAGCATCTTGAATAAAGAGCAGCGCATCGCCATCGTTGAGATAGGCGAGACTGTCAATAAATGTGTTTCGTGAGAACGGTGACGATTTAATAATATGAAGCATAGTGTTATCTCCAATCAAAAATTCAAAATAATAGCATGCTGACGAATACGCTGATTAATTTCAGGCTGCGCTAAACGTTCGACGTCTATAATCAAATTTATATCGCTAATACCACGCTCTAATAGCGAGTCTGCGCACACATAAATATTTTCAATATCATATAGCTCAAACATAGCAAATGTAGGCGCAAAATCACGACAAGCGATACCCTGAGGCTTTTGTTTACTCACTAATTGATAAACACCATCACCAATAAAAAAGACGCTTAAATCTTCAGTAAGCGCCGAAGTAGCTAGAATGGCATCTTGAGTTTCTCTCGCGATGCTGCTGCCATGCGGAACTTGACGAGTAACAAATGCGGCTCTCAACATATATTTGACCAAATAAGAATAGTTAAAACTGGATCACCCGATCAGCAGTCACAATTGATTCTGCTAATTGACCAAGTCCTGTTAATTGAAATGGTAATTCAAGATTAAAGCTACGCTTGCCGGCTTTATCGGCTTCGCGTTGATCAATCACACCACGCCTTAACGCTGCACCTGAACATATATCTAAATCAATTTTGTGTTCACGTGCTAACACTAACCAGGCCTGATAAAGATCGAACTCATCAACGGCCGGAGAAGTCAGTGTCGAACCATTAAGCACACCATCATTATAAAAAAATACACGCTGAATAGTATGACCGAGTTCAATCGCAGATTTAACGTAATGATAGGCGCTTAAAGCGTCTTGACTACCATATGCAGGCCCAGTAACAAGTACTGCAATAGTGACAGATTTAGACATAGGTAGACCTAATTAAAGAGTGTATGCGATAGCTTCAACTTCAACTAATACGTTTTTCGGTAAACGAGCAACCTCAACACATGAACGTGCCGGCGCATTTTCAGGGAAATAACGTGCATATACTTCATTAAAAGCAACAAAATCATTCATATCACTTAAGAAACATGTGGTTTTAATTACTGTATCTGCACTGGCATTTGCCGCTTTTAATACCGCCATTAGATTTTCCATTACAAGTTCGGCTTGTTCTTTAACGCCGCCTTCAATGATTTCCATCGTTTCTGGTACTAATGGGATCTGTCCTGAAGTAAAAACCATATTACCAAGTTGATTAGCTTGTGAGTACGGACCAATAGCAGCAGGTGCATTCGTTGTCGAAATGATTTTTTTACTCATTGTAATTCCCATAAATTATTAATGCTCTCATAATCAGAGCGAGTATATTGCAATAACTACAGCCATTATATTTAATAATACGCGTAATAAGCAAACGTAGAGCAATAAATAGTTTAAACTTTATAGAATTATTTACATAAATTAATTTGATTAGTGCTTTCTGTGTAATTTATTTTAAGTTAAAATCGCCCATTGTGTTTAGTGAATGAGAAAGTTAAGACATGCTCAATGCAAAGAACAGTTCCTCCCTCACTCTCATCATTCAAACTAGTAAGACCTCATCACAATTAATATGAGACTTTTTTTAGACATTCTGATAATCAGGGCACAAAAATGGCAAATCCGTTATTTAGAAAACATATAGTATCTATCAATGATATCTCACGTAATGAGCTAGAACTTATTGTTAAAACTGCGGCAAAACTAAAAAATCAGCCGCAGCCCGAACTGTTAAAAAACAAAGTAATTGCGAGCTGTTTCTTTGAAGCATCAACACGCACACGATTATCATTCGAAACGGCTATCCAACGATTAGGGGGGACAGTTATTGGCTTCGATAATGCGAGTAACACCTCACTGGCTAAAAAAGGCGAAACACTTGCAGATTCTATCAGTGTAATTTCAAGCTACGTTGATGCATTTGTCATGCGCCACCCTCAAGAAGGGGCAGCAAGGCTAGCATCAGAATTCTCTAATGTGCCCGTTATTAACGGTGGTGATGGTTCTAATCAACACCCAACGCAAACATTACTTGATCTGTTTTCAATTTATGAAACACAAGGCCGCTTAGATAACTTAAATATCGCATTGGTGGGTGATCTTAAATACGGCCGAACAGTGCACTCTTTAGCACAAGCCCTTGCTAAGTTCAGTGGCTGTAAATTCTATTTCATTGCACCAGATGCGTTAGCAATGCCTGACTATATCTGTGATGAGCTTGATGAACACAATGTCAGCTATGCCTGTTATAATTCGATTGAAGAAGTCGTGCCTGAAATCGACATATTGTACATGACTCGCGTACAAAAAGAACGTTTTGATGAAACCGAATATCAACACATGAAAGCTGGGTTTATTTTATCTGCCAGTTCATTAAAACATGCGAAAGATAATTTAAAAGTACTTCATCCATTACCACGCGTTGATGAGATCGCTATCGATGTGGATAAAACGCCATACGCTTATTACTTTCAGCAAGCTGAAAATGGCGTTTATGCACGTGAAGCATTACTCGCACTGGTATTAAATGAAACAATCGAAGGATAAGATAATGAAAAGCAATCATATGCAAGTAGAGGCCATCTGTAATGGCTATGTTATCGATCACATTCCATCAGGACAAGGTGTTAAGATCCTAAGACTATTCAGTCTTACGGACACTAAGCAGCGTGTTACGGTTGGTTTCAACCTGCCCAGTCATAATGGTACAACCAAAGACTTAATTAAAGTTGAAAACACTGAAATAACCAAGTCACAAGCGAACCAACTAGCACTGCTAGCACCAAATGCAACAATTAATATAATTGAAAATTTTAAGGTGACCGATAAGCATTCGTTAGCATTGCCAAAAGAAGTTGAAAATGTATTTCCATGCCCAAATTCAAATTGTATTACGCATGGAGAACCCGTTACTTCATCTTTTACCATTAAAATGATCAAAGGTAATATCGGTCTAAAATGTAAGTATTGTGAAAAAACATTCTCAAAAGAAATTGTAACTGCACAAGTTTAGTTCCACTGAACTCAGAGCTGCTTATCATTCATGCAGCTCTGCCATGCTATCTCAGAGCCTTATTTTTTCTACGTTAAAACACGCTTCTAATTCCGCGTTAATTTCTGCAAAGCCTTTTTTTCTTAATAATTCAATATTACGCTCAGGGATCTCTTCTGGATTTGGGAATACTCTTAATACACGTGCCATCTCATCTTCGCGAATAATATGAAGAATAGGATAAGGGGAGCGGTTAGTAAAGTTAGCAGCATCTTGCATTGTCGTATCATCAAAACGATATTTAGGATGCATATGAGCTAATTGATAAACACCTTCGTAGTCCTGCATTTCCAATAAATCGTTCGAATAATCGATTAAATCGAGAAAAGCATCAAAGTTGCCACTGAGTTTTGGCACAACAACTAGTGTGGTCGCAATATCTTTATTTGTATCCAAACGAATAAGTTCAGCATTCACGTGTTCTAATAACTCAGTTAAATCAGTCCCATCAAGTACTGTACAATGAATTTTTTTTCGTTCTAATTCTTTTTTCGCAAAAGGACAAATATTATACTTAACAATGATCTCTTTCACCCACTTTAAAGTCTGTAATTTAATTATCTCGTGGTTATCAGTCATACTCGGTTCCTAAACATACAAATTAACGAGTTAACCACAGAATACAGTGATTAGATTCAATAGTGAAAAGATATTAGATAAATTTTAGCTTAATTATTAATAATTTTCAGATGCCAAAAAGCCGATATCAATGATATCGGCTTTTTTTGTTCAAGACTTAGTCTTAAATCTAATGTGACGTTTGGCGATGTCCTACTCTCACATGGGGAGACCCCACACTACCATCGGCGTTATTACGTTTCACTTCTGAGTTCGGGATGGGATCAGGTGGGTCCGTAACACTATGGTCACCAAACAAATTCTTCGAGTCTTACGAATCATCTGCTCTTATTCAAGACTGAGTCTCGAATTTAATTTGGCGCTTGGCAATGCCCTACTCTCACATGGGGAGACCCCACACTACCATCGGCGTTATTACGTTTCACTTCTGAGTTCGGGATGGGATCAGGTGGGGCCGCAACACTATGGTCACCAAGCAAATCTGGTTTGCTTTCTATAAGAAAATTAATTTCTATTGTTAATCTGAAAAGCTATAAATAAAGAAGTCTTTAAACCCTATCTTGCGATAAATAGTCGTGTTCAATCGTATTCTTAAGTCATATTTCAATTAATCATACTTTAATTTGTATGGTTAAGCCTCACGGGTAATTAGTACAAGTTAGCTCAATGCCTCACAGCACTTACACACCTTGCCTATCAACGTTGTAGTCTCCAACGGCCCTTCAGGGAGCTTAAAGCTCCAGTGAGAACTCATCTCGAGGCCTGCTTCCCGCTTAGATGCTTTCAGCGGTTATCAGTTCCGAACTTAGCTACCGGGCAATGCCATTGGCATGACAACCCGAACACCAGTGGTTCGTCCACTCCGGTCCTCTCGTACTAGGAGCAGCTCCTCTCAATTCTCAAACGCCCACGGCAGATAGGGACCGAACTGTCTCACGACGTTCTAAACCCAGCTCGCGTACCACTTTAAATGGCGAACAGCCATACCCTTGGGACCAACTTCAGCCCCAGGATGTGATGAGCCGACATCGAGGTGCCAAACACCGCCGTCGATATGAACTCTTGGGCGGTATCAGCCTGTTATCCCCGGAGTACCTTTTATCCGTTGAGCGATGGCCCTTCCATTCAGAACCACCGGATCACTAAGACCTACTTTCGTACCTGCTCGACGTGTCTGTCTCGCAGTTAAGCTGGCTTATGCCTTTGCACTAACCACATGATGTCCAACCATGTTTAGCCAACCTTCGTGCTCCTCCGTTACTCTTTGGGAGGAGACCGCCCCAGTCAAACTACCCACCAGACACTGTCCGCAACCCCGATAAGGGGCCTACGTTAGAACATCAAACGTACAAGGGTGGTATTTCAAGGTTGACTCCACATCATCTAGCGACAATGCTTCAAAGTCTCCCACCTATCCTACACATGTAGGTTCAATGTTCAGTGCCAAGCTATAGTAAAGGTTCACGGGGTCTTTCCGTCTAGCCGCGGGTACACTGCATCTTAACAGCGATTTCAATTTCACTGAGTCTCGGGTGGAGACAGCGTGGCCATCATTACGCCATTCGTGCAGGTCGGAACTTACCCGACAAGGAATTTCGCTACCTTAGGACCGTTATAGTTACGGCCGCCGTTTACCGGGGCTTCGATCATGAGCTTCGACCTAAGTCTAACCCAATCAATTAACCTTCCGGCACCGGGCAGGCGTCACACCGTATACGTCATCTTGCGATTTTGCACAGTGCTGTGTTTTTAATAAACAGTTGCAGCCACCATTTCTCTGCGACCAACAATAGCTTACGGAGCAAGTCCTTCACCATCATTGGCGTACCTTCTCCCGAAGTTACGGTACCATTTTGCCTAGTTCCTTCACCCGAGTTCTCTCAAGCGCCTTAGTATTCTCTACCTAACCACCTGTGTCGGTTTGGGGTACGATTCTCTTATATCTGAAGCTTAGAGGTTTTTCCTGGAAGCCGGGTATCAACTACTTCATCTCCGTAGAGACTCGTCATCAGTCCTCAGCCTTAAGTGCGCCCGGATTTACCTAAGCACACAGCCTACAACCTTAAACATGGACAACCATCGCCATGCTAGCCTAACCTTCTCCGTCACCCCATCGCAATATAAGTGAGTACAGGAATATTAACCTGTTTTCCATCGACTACGCCTTTCGGCCTCGCCTTAGGAGTCGACTCACCCTGCCCCGATTAACGTTGGACAGGAACCCTTGGTCTTTCGGCGTGGAGGTTTTTCACCCCCATTATCGTTACTCATGTCAACATTCGCACTTCTGATACCTCCAGCAAGCTTCTCAACTCACCTTCGACGGCTTACAGAACGCTCCTCTACCATGCAAAGAACACGTCTTTGCATCCGTAGCTTCGGTGGTATGTTTAGCCCCGTTAAATCTTCCGCGCAGACCGACTCGACCAGTGAGCTATTACGCTTTCTTTAAAAGATGGCTGCTTCTAAGCCAACTTCCTGGCTGTCTGAGCCTTTCCACATCGTTTCCCACTTAACATACACTTTGGGACCTTAGCTGACGGTCTGGGTTGTTTCCCTTTCCACGACGGACGTTAGCACCCGCCGTGTGTCTCCCGCGATTGAACTTATTGGTATTCGGAGTTTGCAAAGGGTTGGTAAGTCGGGATGACCCCCTAGCCTTAACAGTGCTCTACCCCCAATAGTTAGACGCGAGGCGCTACCTAAATAGCTTTCGAGGAGAACCAGCTATCTCCCGGTTTGATTGGCCTTTCACCCCCAGCCACAAGTCATCCGCTAATTTTTCAACATTAGTCGGTTCGGTCCTCCAGTTGATGTTACTCAACCTTCAACCTGCCCATGGCTAGATCACCGGGTTTCGGGTCTAATCCCAGCAACTATTCGCGCAGTTAACACTCGGTTTCCCTACGGCTCCGCTATTCGCTTAACCTTGCTACTGAAATTAAGTCGTTGACCCATTATACAAAAGGTACGCAGTCACCCAACAAAGTAGGCTCCCACTGCTTGTACGTATACGGTTTCAGGTTCTATTTCACTCCCCTCACAGGGGTTCTTTTCGCCTTTCCCTCACGGTACTGGTTCACTATCGGTCAGTCAGTAGTATTTAGCCTTGGAAGATGGTCCTCCCATATTCAAACAGCATATCACGTGTGCCGTCCTACTCGATTTCACAATAAGGTCGTTTTCATGTACGGGACTATCACCCTGTATCGTGGCACTTTCCAGAGCCTTCCATTAACTTCCAAACTGCTTAAGGGCTAGACCCCGTTCGCTCGCCGCTACTAAGGGTATCTCTATTGATTTCTTTTCCTCGGGGTACTTAGATGTTTCAGTTCTCCCGGTTCGCTTCGTAACGCTATGTATTCACGTTACGATACCTTACAAAGTAAGGTGGGTTCCCCCATTCGGACATCTGTGGATCAATGCTTTTTATCAACTCCCCACAGCTTAACGCAGATTAACACGTCCTTCATCGCCTCTGACTGCCTAGGCATCCACCGTATACGCTTAGTCACTTAACCATACAATCTAAAGTCGACCGTACAATTGAAATAACTAGGTATTATCTAGTTTTTTTCGCCTCAAGAATACTCAAGAACACTCTATTGTTATTGCCAAAGCAATAACGTGTTTTAAGAACTTCTTTATTTATTCAGCTTTCCAAATTTTTAAAGAGCAATTTGCTAAAAAGCAAAGATAAACATTGTATTGTTTATCTTTGCTTTCTCGCGTCTTACGATGAGTAAGACATACTTTTCAACTTTCTATTCAAGCAATTTGTGTGGGCACTTACAAAAATTAACAACTTTACGTAAGGAGGTGATCCAGCCCCAGGTTCCCCTAGGGCTACCTTGTTACGACTTCACCCCAGTCATGAACCACACCGTGGTCATCGCCCTCCCGAAGGTTAAGCTAATGACTTCTGGTGCAGCCCACTCCCATGGTGTGACGGGCGGTGTGTACAAGGCCCGGGAACGTATTCACCGTGACATTCTGATTCACGATTACTAGCGATTCCGACTTCATGGGGTCGAGTTGCAGACCCCAATCCGGACTACGACGCACTTTGTGGGATTCGCTTACCATTGCTGGTTTGCAGCCCTTTGTATGCGCCATTGTAGCACGTGTGTAGCCCTACTCGTAAGGGCCATGATGACTTGACGTCGTCCCCACCTTCCTCCGGTTTATCACCGGCAGTCTCCTTAGAGTTCCCACCATTACGTGCTGGCAAATAAGGATAAGGGTTGCGCTCGTTGCGGGACTTAACCCAACATTTCACAACACGAGCTGACGACAGCCATGCAGCACCTGTCTCATAGTTCCCGAAGGCACCAATCCATCTCTGGAAAGTTCTATGGATGTCAAGAGTAGGTAAGGTTCTTCGCGTTGCATCGAATTAAACCACATGCTCCACCGCTTGTGCGGGCCCCCGTCAATTCATTTGAGTTTTAACCTTGCGGCCGTACTCCCCAGGCGGTCTACTTAATGCGTTAGCTTAAGAGCCCAGTTCTCAAGGAACCAAACTCCGAGTAGACATCGTTTACGGCGTGGACTACCGGGGTATCTAATCCCGTTTGCTACCCACGCTTTCGCATCTGAGCGTCAGTTACTTGCCAGGTGGCCGCCTTCGCCACTGGTATTCCTTCAGATCTCTACGCATTTCACCGCTACACCTGAAATTCTACCACCCTCTCAAGAACTCTAGTTTGCCAGTTCGAAATGCAGTTCCCAGGTTGAGCCCGGGGCTTTCACATCTCGCTTAACAAACCGCCTGCATGCGCTTTACGCCCAGTAATTCCGATTAACGCTCGCACCCTCCGTATTACCGCGGCTGCTGGCACGGAGTTAGCCGGTGCTTCTTCTGCGAGTAACGTCACAGTGATAACGTATTAAGTCACCACCTTTCCTCCTCGCTGAAAGTACTTTACAACCCTAAGGCCTTCTTCATACACGCGGTATGGCTGCATCAGAGTTTCCTCCATTGTGCAATATTCCCCACTGCTGCCTCCCGTAGGAGTCTGGACCGTGTCTCAGTTCCAGTGTGGCTGATCATCCTCTCAGACCAGCTAGGGATCGTCGCCTTGGTGAGCTCTTACCTCACCAACAAGCTAATCCCACTTGGGCTCATCTAGTCGCGAGAGCTTTCAAGAAGAGGCCCCCTTTCACCCGTAGGTCGTATGCGGTATTAGCAGTCGTTTCCAACTGTTGTCCCCCTCGACTAGGCAGATTCCCAAGCATTACTCACCCGTCCGCCGCTCGACGCCAGAATAGCAAGCTATTCTTCGTTTCCGCTCGACTTGCATGTGTTAAGCCTACCGCCAGCGTTCAATCTGAGCCATGATCAAACTCTTCAATTAAAAGTTTTTGACTAATTGCCTAAGCAATTAAGTCGGCTCAATGAATTCTGTACTTCAACAATAAAACCGAAGTTCTATTGTTTATAAAACTATAAATCTTTCGATTTAAGTTTATGTTCACAATTACATTGATATAATATTTGGTCATTATATCTCTGCAAGTGCTCACACAGATTGCTTGAATAAATTGTTAAAGAGCATTGACCTTGACGCCTTGCGTCGTAGTCAGGCTGCGTATTCTACGCAAACCAGATTTGAAGTCAAGCACATATTCATGCTTTATTCAGGACGTTTAAAAAGTAACCGAAGTTGCTTTTCAACACCTTACTGAACGACATTTGCCGTGTCAGTGAGGTCGCATTATAGAGATCTACTTCGACATGGCAAGCGTTTATTGATGGAAAGTAAAACAGCCTCGACAACTGCTCATAGAACAATCAAAAGCCTGCATCAACGACCTGTTTGCTCAATAAATAACATTCAAACTAAGCGTACAATAGCCATCCCCCACTATATCTATTATTTTAGAGGTTACATTTTTAGCTCATAGTGAAATTATCATGTCTTTACCTATCGAATATACACGTTTGAACCTGCTCGCATTAGCTAAAACTAAACGTCAACGACAATACAAAGCACAATGGCTGATTATACGTCAGGGAGAGCTCAACATTCGGTTAGGTAAAACCCTGTTCACGCTAAACCAATCACAATCAATCTGGTTACCACATGACTGCCTATATGCCATTGAATCAATCACCGCAAGTCAAATTGACATCCTCGCGTTTTCTGCTCGCGTTACCGCGTCATTACCTACAACATTATGCCAATTCACGACGCCGTCATTACTACCTGTATTAATTGATGAACTAATGACTACCGATAAAACCACCACTTCGGCTCAACATTTATTGCAAGTATGCTTAGATCAAGTGCATAAATTAACAGAGCATCATTAAGCTGATATTCTTTTATGGGTAAAATTGCGTATAATTAATTTTTCCATTATTTAAAGCAATTATGTTTATTTTTAAATGCGAAGGTTTAAATCAAGAACAAGCAACAATTCAAGTTGCGTCGTTACTATGGACAGAATCAGGCGAAGTTACCTTTAAGGCCAATGATGATAGCTTTGCTTGCTTACTACTCAACCAATGCAAAAGTGACAGTGGTGGTTTTTTCAACCTGCTCGCAGGTTGTAAACCGCTATTCATAGAGCAGTGGTTAGAATATTTAGAAGAAAAACAATTAATAAAGAAAGTGTCATTACAGCAAGTCGACTATAAAGAAGCTGACTATCCAGTAAAATTGGGCTTGGATGATGAAAGTGCCAGCACATTACTCGATATGTTATACAAAGTTGGTAACTTTAATCGCTTACAAATTTCTCGCTATTTAAAAAACAGAAACAACATTACTTATTTATCAACTAAATATGACAAAGCAGATTTACAACGTTATCTACAGCTTGGTCGAGCGATTAACTTTATTCTCAAGCTGAAAAAATGATGGTTAAGCGATACCAATAAAAGTGACATCACGACGTTAAAATTAGGAACAATTTTTCATGCGAAGGATAATCTACTTCATTTTGGCTGTTAACCTATCAGGGTGTAGTATCTTTACCCCGCCAGCAGCGATCGTGACTGATCGGATAATGACACCAGCGCAATGGAGTACGGTCCATCTTCATACTGATATTAAAACAACATGGCAAGGTATCGCTGCTTATCCTCAATTAACCGAATACATCCAAGAAGCCCTTGCCTATAATCCCCAGTTGACCTCTGAACGCTATAATATCGATATTGCCGTCGCCTTAGTAAAACAAACCGCAGCCGGACAATACCCTCAAATTGATGCTTACCTTGGCAGTGGACGTCAACGTAATAACCAAAATATAACCAATAGCGGTTCAGTTAATATCGATACGGGGTGGGAAATTGATTATCTTGGCAAACTAAACGATCTCGCCAAGGCGGCTACACTGGATGCTAAACAAGCTATCCTTAACTATAAGCAACAGCAATCAAATACCATCGCCCTTATCAGCCAACAATGGTTTGATCTTATCTTCTACCAGCAACAGCTCAAATTGATTAACAAACGCCTGCAAAACTTACAGCAAAATTTAGCCATTATTGAAAATGGCTACGACCAAGGCCTAAAGCAATCCCTCGATGTCTATCTTGCCCGCGCCGATCTCGCTCGAGCACAAGCAGCTAAACAAGAAAATTTAGAAGCACTCAAAAATACCCAACGGCAATTAGAGTTATCATTAGGACGTTACCCCGCCGCAAGTATTCACGCGAATGGTGATTTAACCTTTGCCGCAATACCGGTGCCATCTGGTTTACCGTCAGAGTTAATTCAGCGACGATTCGATATTCAACAAGTCATGTTGGCACTTAATGCTGAAAACTTCCGTGTAGCCCATGCTTATAAAAACAGGTTTCCCAGCTTATCACTTTCCTTATCAGGTGGCACAAGCAGCCCTGAGCTTAGCAACTTACTACAATCTAATAGCTTGGTATGGTCACTTTTTGCCAATGCATCGGCATCGCTCTTTGATGCAGGTGCATTAACCGCAAAACAAGCACAGCAAACCGCGAAGACTCAACAAGCCGCAATATCTGTAACACGGGTTACTTTGCAAGCCTTTAGTGAAGTTGAAACCGCACTTGCGGCAGAAGTCACGCTCGCAAATAGAGAATTACAGCAACAGAATGCTGAATACTATTTTAATATCGCCGAGCAACTCGCATTTGAACAATATATTGCCGGGTTAACGGATTATATCACCGTGTTGGAATCGCAGCGTAGCGCCTTTGATGCGCAAACCTCCTTGCTTGCAATTAAAACTACCCGTATTCAAAATCGCATCAAGTTATTACTCGCGCTGGGCGGAGATATTCCCACCTCACTGACGGTTAACACAGACAAGGACCTATCACGTGTCAACGAATAAGCCATTAACCAAATTTGAAACACTACTTCGCTATGTGCTGCCACTGCTGGTGTTATTAATAACGGTATTCATCATCCGAGTGATCATGTCAACGAGCCCAACCACCGAAAAAAGACAGCAAGCGGCGGATGAGCCATTAACCGTCGAAGTTCTCATCTTAGAACAACGCGACTTTCCGGTGATAATCAAGACTAATGGGATCATTCAGCCACGTAGTCAAGCCAGTATTGCCAGCCAGGTATCAGGCACCATTACCCAGGTTTCACCCGCATTTACCTCTGGAGGATTTTTCAATGCCGGTGATACGCTACTCACTGTTGATAATCGTGATTATATTATTGCGGTTAAAATTGCATCCGCGGCATTAATTGAAGTTAAATTAACACTGACAGAAGAGCAAGCAAAAAGTAAACAAGCACAGCGAGATTGGCAACGCCTTGGCCGTGAAGGCAAAGCTAACGCGCTGGTATTAAGAAAACCCCAATTAGCATCCGCACATGCGTCTTTCGCCTCTGCACAAGCGCAACTAGAACAAGCACAACTCAATCTACAAAGAACTCAGATCCTTGCGCCTTATGCGGGCCGAGTACTAACCAAAAATGTTGGTATTGGTCAGTTTGTCACCATAGGGTCTGCACTAGCAGATATTTACGCCACAGATCAGGTTGAAATTCGTTTACCACTCAATAGCCAACAACAACATTATGTCCAGCTGCCAGAACCATTTAAACCGCACAGTCGTACGTATTACCCGCCAGTTAATATCATCGCTCAATTCGGCAATCAACGTTATAGCTGGTCAGGTAAGCTCACCCGAACAGAAGGTGCTTTAGATGCGAAAAGTCATCAACTTTATGCCGTAGCAACCATCGAAAATCCTTACGGTCGTGATAACAGTAATAAACCCGCATTAAAAATTGGCCAATTTGTTAGCGCAGAAATAGCAGGTAAGGTCCTCAACAATATATTTGTGCTGCCAACAGCCAGTGTCTATGAAGGCGATCAAGTGATTATATTTAAGGACGGTTTACTCCATCGTAAAAATATTAACGTCATCTGGCGTGATAGCCGCAACACGATTGTCGACGTAGGAATTCATGCCGGGGAATTATTAGTGACAACACCTTTAAGCGCAGTGGTCTCCGGTAGTAAAGCACAGCTAATTACCACGCGAAATAACGCAGATAAAGGTAATTAATCGATGCATAATTTAATTGCTTGGTTCACCCGTAATCACGTGGCCGCTAATTTACTCATGATATTAATTCTTGGCGCCGGATTTTTCACCCTTAAATACCGCGTTAATGTAGAAGTATTTCCTGATGTCACCATAGATGTGATTAATATTAGCATCGCCCTGCCCGGTGCAAGCCCTGAAGAGGCAGAAGAAAGTTTAGCCATTCCAATTGAAGAAGCCATTCTCGATATTGAAGGCATTGATAAAATAACCTCACGCTCAACGGAAGGCAGTTCAACGATCAGTGTTGAAGTGGGTGCAAAATATGATCCATATCGACTAAAAGATGAAATTAAAAATCGGATTGATGCCCTAAACACTTTACCTGCGAACGCAGAAAAACCCATTATTAGCCAACCAACATCAAGCCGAGAAGTGATCAGCGTGATAATTTCTGGCGAGTTAACAGAAAAAGAATTACGTTTACTTGGTGAACAAACCCGAGAGCGACTGCTAAATGAAACCAACATCACCCAAGTCACTCTTGAATCGGTTCGCCCTTATGAAATATCCATCGAAGTGTCTGAACAAACCTTACGTCAATACAACCTCACCATGGATGAAATAGCCGCAGCAATTAATGCCAATTCAGTTGACTTAAGTGGCGGTAGTATTAAAACCCCTTCAGGTGAGATCTTATTACGCAGTAAAGGCCAAGCTTACGTTGGCAGTGAATACGCCAACATCATGATCCGCAGTCATACTGATGGTACACGGCTTATACTAAAGGATATAGCCACCATAAAAGATGGCTTTGAAGAAACCCCAATCATTACGCGCTTTAATGGTAAACCCGCAGTGATCATTGAAGTTTATCGCGTGGGCGCACAAAGTGCCATCACCATCGCCGATACAGTCAAAGCGTTTATTGTTGAACAACAAGCATTAATGCCCGACGGGGTGAAACTGGATTACTGGCGTGATGATTCCAAAATCATAAAATCACGTATTAATACCCTAAGTACCAGTGCGATCCAAGGTGGTATCTTAGTTGCCATCATGCTCACGTTATTTTTGCGCCCCGCCATCGCATTTTGGGTAACCGTCGGTATTCCAGTCAGCTTTATGGGCGGCGCTATATTCATGCCAGAACTGGACATCTCCATCAACATCATTTCATTATTCGCTTTTATTATGGTGCTGGGTATTTTAGTGGATGATGCCATTGTCAGTGGTGAAAATGTCTATACGCATCTAAAGCGCGGCGAACCGCCAGAAAGAGCGGCAATCATAGGTATACAAGAAGTCTCAACCCCCGTTACCTTCGGTATTTTAACCACCATAGTTGCTTTTATCCCACTGACTTTAATTGAAGGTGCGCGGGGCGATATTTTTGCGCAAATACCCGCCATTGTGATACCGGTATTATTGTTCTCGTTAATCGAATCAAAACTCATTTTACCTGCGCATTTAAAACATATCCGTATGCAGGGCAGTAATCAAAACCGTTTCTTACGCTGGCAAGAACGTTTTGCAAATAACTTTGAACAAGCCATTATTCGCTATTATCGACCGGCATTATCAGCCGTATTAGCACGTCGTTATTTATCATTAACCGTGGCTTTTTCGGTCATGCTCATTGTCTTAACCTTGGTCACATCGGGTTGGGTACGTTTTATCTTTTTTCCACGGATCCCCAGTGAAATAGCCCGCGGAGTTATCGTCATGCCGACCGGAACGGATATTGCGGTCACCGATAAATACGTGCAAAAAATGTTGGACTCGGCATTATTACTACAGAAAAAATATACCGACACCAGCACCAATGAAAGCGTGATCAAAGATATCTTTGCCACCGTCGGATCAAGCGGTGGT
Organism: Moritella yayanosii; assembly: GCF_900465055.1. Lineage (NCBI taxonomy): Bacteria > Pseudomonadati > Pseudomonadota > Gammaproteobacteria > Alteromonadales > Moritellaceae > Moritella > Moritella yayanosii. Next base: position 2,738,506 of record NZ_LS483250.1, read on the forward strand.
AGTAGTGCAGGTCAATCGCACCTTGGTCGCGTTATATTCCAGGTTCAATCCGAAGAAGAACGGGTTATTGATATTAGTGTTGCCGCGCTAGTCAAAGAATGGCGCGCATTAATCGGCCATGTCCCCGGCGCCCAAAGTCTGACATTTAAAGCTGAAACAGGTCACAGCGGTTCACCTTTAAACATCCAACTCACCGCTCACCGTTATGACTCGTTACGCACCGTGGCGGATAAGATCAAAAATAAACTGACTGAATACCCATCGGTCTTTGATATTGAGGACAGTATTTCCAAAGGTAAAACAGAATTACAGCTGGCCATAAAGCCAGAAGCGGAAGCATTGGGATTAAGTTTATCGGATCTAGCCCAACAAGTAAGGCAAGCTTTTTATGGTGAACAAGTACAACGGATACAACGCGGTAAAGATGACGTAAAAGTATTTATTCGTTATCCAAAAAATGAACGGCAGTCTATTTATAACTTAAATAACATGATGATCAGAACCCCTGCGGGTGACGAGATCCCCTTTCTTGAGGTAGCAGACATAACCGTCAGTACCAGTCCATCAGTCATTATTCGTATTGATCGACAACGCACACTTAATATCACCGCTGACTTAAATAAAGAAACCGGTAACCTCGGCATATTAAAACAAGACTTAACCGATTATTTAGATCAACTCATGCAGCTGTATCCAGACGTCAGTTACTCGCTCGAGGGAGAGGCTAAAGAACAAGATGAATCTTTCTCTAGTTTAAAACTCGGGTTGGTTTTTGTGTTATTTGCGATTTACGCTTTACTTGCGATCCCATTTCGCTCTTATACTCAACCATTAATCGTCATGTCAGTGATACCATTCGGCGCTATTGGCGCTATCTTAGGTCACATCATCATGGGCAATCCTCTCACCTTAATGAGTGTACTTGGCATGCTGGCATTGACCGGTGTGGTAGTGAATGATTCCTTGGTATTAGTGGACTATATTAATAAACAACGCGCTGACGGCGTGCCACTGACTGAGGCGGTAAACAACGCTGGTGTCGCACGTTTTAGAGCCGTAATGTTAACCTCGATCACCACGTTTGTTGGCTTGATGCCACTGTTGCTTGAAACGAGTATTCAAGCTCAATTTCTTATTCCAATGGCAATATCATTAGGATTCGGCATTATATTTGCGACCGTGATAACCTTATTTATCGTGCCCATTAATTATTTATTATTAGAAGATTTCGGGCGTTTGATCACATGGTTAAAGCACCTTTACCGCCGACGTCCTAATGACACAAGCAGCAAAGTGTAAAAACTAAAGACTGAAAAAAATAGCACCAAGTGTTAACATTAATTCTATTGACGACAATATAAATAACACAAGGAAGTGGTGTTCTATGAATAAATTATTTGCATTTATCATGCTAAGTACTGGGTTATACGGATGTCAGTCCACACAAAACTACAACTACCAACCCACTAAATTAGATAATATTACTATCGTACGTTATCAAAAAATGGCCTATAACTATCCACACCTTAAATTTGATCGCTACAATTCGATCTTAACGGTAACGTATCAACTACCGGCAACAAACTTGGTCTGGCAACAAAAACATATCGAGGAACAAACTAATCGCGCTTTATGTAAAGATAAAAATAATACAATTTATCGATTAGCGCATGAGGATAACATCGGCGTAAAATTTATTTATAAAGGCCAAGGCGGTAAAACCTTAGGCCCTTGGGCTGTTGATATTTGTGAACCAAGTTAGCATGAATTATGGGTGTCGTTAGATGCAACACCCATGATGATTATGCAACAGCAAGGCGTTTAATTGCCTGTAGTTGATTCACAGCATTTAATAATGCCGTCAGTGACGCGGTTAAAATATCATTGTGGATCGCGACGCCGATAACAGCTTCCGTCACGGTTTGAATTTGTACGTAAGCAATGGCATCTGCATCTGAGCCTTTACTTAATGCATGCTCACTAAAGTTAATCACTTCAAACTCAATATTAAAGTGCTGTTTTAATGCGGTGATAAAGGCGGTTAATGCACCCTGTCCTTCACCCATAACCCGAACACTGCTATCACCATCCACCAGTTGCGCCTGTATTTTATCAATATCACCATGATTAACGCTGTAATCCGCTAATTGATATAATTGTTCAGTGCGCGCATAGGTCGACTTAAATAGCTGCCATATTTGTGGAACCATTAATTCACTGGCCGTCGCTTCTGATTGCTGCTGAACCACGTCTGCAAATTCAACTTGTAACCAACGGGGTAACTGCACGCCATATTCTTGTTCAAGCAGAAAAGCAATACCGCCTTTACCCGACTGACTATTAACCCGAATAACATGTTTTAATGTTCGGTTTAAATCGGTAGGATCGATAGGGAGGTAAGCCACGTTCCAAGTACTATCAGGGACCCGACGATCTAAGCATTTCTTAATGGCATCCTGATGACTACCAGAAAAAGCGGTATACACTAATTCACCCACATAAGGATGACGAGGGTGAACAGGTAATTGGGTACATTCCGTAATAGTGCCAATAATATTATCAATGTCACCCAGGCGCAGTTCTGGGTCTATACCTTGACTGTAAAGATTCATCGCCATGGTAATAATATCCATATTACCGGTACGCTCTCCATTGCCAAGTAAAGTACCTTCGACACGGTCAGCTCCCGCCATCACGGCCAGTTCAGCCGCCGCAACAGCACAACCGCGATCGTTATGAGTATGCACACTGACGGTAATAGCGTTTCTATTTTGCACATGTTCACAAAACCATTCGACCTGGTCTGCAAACACATTCGGCGTCGACATTTCGACTGTCGCGGGTAAATTAATGATGACCGGATTGTTCTGCGTTGGCTGCCAAACCGCATTGACCGCATCACAAATATCAACGGCAAAATCCAGTTCTGTACCCGAGAAGCTTTCAGGAGAATATTCAAACTGCCAGCGGGGACCTGGATTCGCATCGGCATGCAGTTTCACCCACGTGGCACCCTGAACTGCAATATCAATAATACCTTGCCGATCTTTTTGAAAAACAAGCTCACGCTGTACCGTCGACGTTGAATTATAAACATGAATAATCGCCTGTTTAACGCCTTTTAACGCCGCGAAAGTTTTTTCGATAAGGCTTTCTCGCGCTTGGGTTAATACTTGAATAGTCACATCATCGGGGATCATATTTTCTTCAATTAACCAGCGGACAAAGTCAAAATCCATTTTCGATGCAGCAGGAAAACCAACTTCGATTTGTTTAAAACCCATCGCTAATAATAGTTGATAATAGCGGCGCTTTTGCGCAACCGTCATCGGGTCAACAAGGGCTTGGTTACCATCGCGTAAATCAACACTGCACCATTGCGGCGCCTGGGTAATACGGTTGTTTGGCCATTGTCGATTAGGCATGTTTAGAACAGGAAAAGCTTGGTATTTACGGTGGTTAAATGTCGTCATAATCAGATCCTTTTACGTAGTTACAGTCACATCATCAATGATGAATTAGCGATCATCGCGCGTGGTCAAACCAGCAACTAAGCACCACTCTCAAGGCTTAGTTACTGTTTCCAAGTCGCATACGTAATAAAGATTTAATTTGCTTATCAACCATCATCAACACCAAACATTTATTTACCCAAAATTCATCATTAAAGTATACGTAAAAACATGCAGATAATGATTGTTTTATTGAGATGAATAACGTGATACATGGCAACATATTACTAACATATAATAAATTTAAGCTATATATCACTAATTTTAGTTTTAATGGTGCAATTTAACATTGATATTCTATTGTTTACAGCTCGAAAATGAGACTATCGCATAAAGCCTCCTCCAGCTTCTGCCAAGGTAACTCAATCATACTAATGATCTCGATTTTACTCGCGTCCAACTCACTGATCGGCATGAAATCACATTCACCATTCACACTATTAATCGCAAAACAGCCTTGTTCCGTTTTAATTACCGCTTTCAAACGCACCACCTCTAAAGGTTCTAACAATGTCGCCAGTGCCATTAAATTAAATACCTGTTGCTGATTGAAAACCCAGCCATAACTAAATAAACCCTGTCCGTCACCATGATTGCGTTCAAAACGCGGATCACTATCGAGTGCTAACGGCTTTTTTTCATGCTGGTTATGTGCGTGACTGTGTTTTAGATGAGCAGATAAATGCTGTGATCGGCGTTGATGATCAAGTGGCAACGCGAGGGTATCAATTGAAATTTCACCGTGATGCGTCCACAGTACTGATTGTTTAGCGGGTGATAGTTGTGCCGCAAAGTCCATGAAACGGTGCTTATCTTCACTCTCTAATTGTTCCGTTTTATTCGCGACAAGCACATCGGCCAAGCTTATTTGATCTTGAAAATGGTTATTATCTACGTATTTCGCGTCATTGAGGTGCGCGGGATCAACTAAGCAGATCGTGGCGTTAAGCGCTAAAACATCACAGTAAAACTCACCCGATAGATCTTTAATCACTTGCTGTAAATGCCCAAGCCCTGTTGGCTCAATCAAGATACGATCAGGCTTTGCCTTACTGATTAACATATTCAATCCCATTTTCATGGGTAATCCGGCCACACAACAAAGACAACCACCGGGTATTTCTTTAACAATAATACGCTCTGTTTGATCGGTTAACGAGTCACTAAACGCGGACAATAAAGAGCCATCAATACCAACTTGACCAAATTCATTGACTAAAATACCCCAAGTTTCATCCGCTGGTTTTTGCTTAAGTAGCTGTTGGATTGCGGTGGTTTTACCAACGCCAAGAAAACCGGTAATAATATTGGTCGGTATTTTATCTGCTTGTTTCGACATGATATTTCCTATGCGTGATCACGGTTATTACACAATAACCCAACGATTAATCAATCAGTTCGTCATCATTCCAATCGTCATCATCGTAGTTACCACTTGCCAACGCAGCTTGTTCAATCACTTGTGCATAAGCAACAATAAAATCAGGCATCATCTCTAATACAGTATGTGTAAATGCTTCCCACTCAGTTTGTTGCAACTCGGCAATCTGTTGCGCAGTACCAGCACTCGAAAAATAACTCAAGCACAGATATGCCATCTGTAATGCTTGGCTCATTTCACTCTCATCGGCTAATGCATTAACGAGACTTTCATAATAAAAAGCAGCACCAATCGCAAAACCAATCGACCAATCATTTAATACTTCACCCGAGTTAAAATTATCTGCAAAGTTTACACACTCGATGCATTCAGCAGGTAATTTGGCACCGGTGTCATATACTTGCTCACTGATTTCGTTATAAACAGAAATAATTGCAAATAGCTTATCGTCGGATATATTACTTGGCGCAGCACCACCAAAGATCATATCCATCCAATCTTCAGTTTCTACTGGCTCAGGCGCGGCAACTAAACCAAAGAAAAAACCTTTCATCGCAATGAGAGATAGCGTTTCTTTCGGTGTTTCGTCGCCAGATAACCAATCTGATAACAATGTTTCATCTTCACGTGATAATGCTGAATCAGTCATATAAACCTTTTATTTCACAAATATTTTGTCGTGTTATTTAGCGCCTAGTTTACTGGAAAGTCGGCAACAGTGATATTTATTCAATAGAAAGCTGATCTAAAATAGCGCACTCTGAAGAGTTATCGCCCTTACAAGAAGATGCTAATGATAATAGCGTACTGTGCATGCCTTGTAATATTGCAATGCGCGCTTCAATATCGATAATTTTTTCTAACGTTAATGCCTTTACCTGAGCCGCTGTACGCTTCTCATTTTTATAGAGATGTACCAATTCTTTACATTCTTCAAGATTAAACCCTGCATCCCGAGCACGTTTTACAAAGTTTAATTCGGTTATAATACGTTGATTATAATAACGATAGCCATTATCACCTCGTATTGGCTCAGAGGTTAAAGCAATACTTTCGTAATAACGGATCGTTTTTGTTGATAAACCAACTTCTTTTGCTACTGCACTAATATTTTTCATCATATCACCTGCTACTTTACGGTTTCAAGGCAATCAAGCCTGTGTAATTCATCATACTTCAATACAATTACTGGCGAACAAACTTGGGCTTCCAACGCTTAATCAGTAGTGAATTCGACAATACTGCTATGCTACTAAACGCCATTGCCGCACCTGCGAGCTCTGGACTTAAATAGCCAGCGGCGGCTAACGGGATACCAATAAGGTTAAAAATAAATGCCCAAAATAAATTTTGTTGGATCTTACGCCACGTTATTCTAGAGATATCCATTGCAGCAGATACCAAGCGAGGATCATTTCTTAATAAGGTAATGTTAGCAGTCTCCATCGCGACATCGGAACCGGCCCCCATCGCAATACTAATATCAGCTTGCGCTAATGCGGGCGCATCATTAATCCCATCCCCTACCATTGCCACTATTTTTCCAAGTCGCTGTCTCTCTTGGATATAACTCGATTTATTTTCAGGTTTTATCTGCGCATAATAGTGATCTATTTTTAATGCTTGAGCAATTTTTTCTACCGCCATCGCATTATCACCACTAAGCATTGTCGTATTAATTCGAGCTTGTTGTAACAATGCAATCGCAGCTCGACTTTCTACACGCAAGGTATCCGCAATAATAAGTAAACCGACAAGATGACCATCTATTGCTACCCACATTTCTGAACCGGTATGTTCACTTGACTCAGCAAGTAACGACTCGCCAGGTTGAGTATCAACGTTCTCTGCGAGCATCAACTCGCGATTACCAATCAGAATCTTCTCACCTTCAACATCCCCTTTAATACCATAGCCGATGATAGTTTCAACTTGAGAGGCAGGTAATAATTTAAGCTGCTTGTCTTGCGCATAATTGATAATCGATTTTGCTAACGGGTGTTCACTAAACTGTTGCACTGCTGCAGCCCTGCAAATTAAAACTTCTTCATCACAGTCAAAACTATGAACAGCGGTAACCTTAGGTTTGCCTTCCGTTAATGTACCCGTTTTATCGAACATTACATCGGTAATTTTATGTGCTTTTTGCAAGGTATCTATATCTTTAATTAAAATACCTTGTCGTGCTGCAGCACCCGTTCCAGTAACTAATGCTGCGGGTGTTGCAAGCCCTAAAGCACAAGGGCAGGCAATCACTAATACCGCTACAGCGGAAATTAAACCACGTTCAAAGTCATCAAAGCCTAAATACCAGATTAAAAAGGTCGCCGTAGCAATAGCTAACACGACAGGCACAAAAATATTACTTATTTTATCAACTAATTGCTGAAAGGGAGCTTTGCCCATTTGGGCTGTTTCAACAAGAGAGATAATTTTATTTAAACTGGAATCTTTACCAACTGCATTGACCTTTAATAGCAAAACGCCAGTACCATTAATAGAACCACCAATAAGCGTTTGTCCGGGCTGTTTTACTACAGGTAAACTTTCCCCTGTGATCATAGATTCATCTAATTCACTTTTACCATCAATAATGACGCCGTCTACCGGTACTTTTTCACCCGCGAGCACCCGAACTTCATCCCCAGTGACGACGTCTTCAATAGGCAATGTTAACCATTCATCTCCACGTTTTACGTTCGCAACTTCCGGCCTTAACATCATCAATTCATAGATAGCTGACGAGGTATTTTGTTTCGCATTTTCTTCTAGGTATTTACCTAAACTAATTAAAGTGATCACAACCGCACTGGCTTCAAAATACAGCGCACCTTGTGCTTTTTCACCGATGCTTAAAAATAAATACAAACTATAGAAATAAGCAGCACTGGTACCTGTCGCAACAAGTACATCCATATTTGCGGCTCGATTTTTTAATGAATTATACGCACCTAAATAATAACGACGGCCAATAATAAACTGGATTGGTGTGGCTAATACTAATTGCTGCCATACAGGAACGATGAAGTTAATATCACTGACAAACATAGTTAACATGCCCGCGACTAAAGGCAACGTTAATAAAGCGGAAATAATCACCAATAGCAGCTGCTGTTTATTTTTTCTTTTGAATTCGACTTCTCGGATCAATAAACTTTCGGTTTGTGACACCACACTACCGCGATTAACAGTCGCTTTGTAACCTAGACGAATGATCAAGTTAATAATGTCCGCGGGGAGGATAGCACCAGAAAAATATGTTACGGTTATTTTCTCACTCGCAAAGTTAGCATCCACTGTTAATATATCTTTATTTACTAACAGCTTCGATACAGTTTTTGCAACGCAGTTAGCGCAAGACCAGCCGCTCACAGAAAGTGATAATGTTTCACTATGATAGGTATAATTCTTGTCATCTAGAATAGATTTCACGGTATTACTTGTCGCATTATCAGCTATATTTATCTGAGCGGTACTAAGTGCAAAATTAACGCTTGCTTGGATACCACGTTCAGCATTTAACGCAGATTCTAATTTTGATGCACAGCCAGCACATGACATACCACCGATACCAATTGAAAGTGTTTTAGACATAACGAAAAGACCTTATTAATGATATTATGAGCAAAGTATAACCTTTACCCTTAGTGTAAGGTCAAGATGGATATTATGCGATTTATTTAATAGCTACTTTGTAACAAGGTGTAACATGTAGTAAATATGAGATAAGCCTAACATTAACGATAATTTTTTTATGAATAATAACCATAATGTAATAAAATTACTTATATAGTTAAGCTACATCTGAATTAGTCACCTTTAAACCGCTTTATTAGCACAATATGTAGATTAATTACCATAATCCATCAGTTAAAAGTGAAACACAAAATCATGAATCCAACAGAAACGAATGCTTGGCATGCTTTAAAAGCACATTATTCAGACATGAAAAAAACCAATATCAGCACATTATTTGCTAATGATGCAAATAGGTTTGAACAGTTTTCTAAACAATTTAATAATGATATTTTATGTGACTTTTCTAAAAATATCATTACGCAATGCACACTTAAAAAACTGACAGCGCTTGCTCATGAAGTTGATTTACCAACAGCCATTACAGCGATGGTATCAGGTAAGAAAATCAATCAAACTGAAAAAAGAGCGGTATTACACACAGCGCTTAGAAATCGCAGTAATACACCGGTAATGGTTGATGGTAAAGATGTAATGCCTGCGGTTAACGCAGTGCTAGCGCAAATGAAAGCATTCTGTCATGACATCATTAGTGGTGATTGGAAGGGCTATACAGGTAACGCAATTACCGATATTGTAAACATTGGTATTGGCGGTTCTGATTTAGGTCCTTACATGGTTACCGAAGCATTGCGACCTTACAAAAATCATTTAAATATGCATTTTGTTTCTAATGTTGACGGCACCCATATCGCAGAAACATTAAAGAGCTTAAATCCAGAAACAACGTTATTTTTAATTGCATCAAAAACATTTACGACACAAGAAACAATGACCAACGCACACAGTGCAAGATCATGGTTTTTAGCGAGTGCTGAAAGTGAAGAACATGTGGCATCTCACTTTGCTGCGTTATCAACAAACGCCACAGCAGTGCAAGCATTCGGTATTGATACTAAGAACATGTTTGAATTTTGGGACTGGGTTGGTGGTCGCTACTCACTTTGGTCAGCAATTGGTTTATCTATCGCATTAAGTATTGGCTTCGACAATTTTGAAGAGTTACTTAGCGGTGCACATGAGATGGATAAGCACTTTGTCGACACGCCACTAGAAGATAATATTCCTGTTATTTTGGCATTAATTGGTGTTTGGTATAACAACTTTTTCGGCGCTGAAAGCGAAGCTATATTACCTTACGATCAGTATATGCACCGTTTTGCCGCTTATTTCCAACAAGGTAATATGGAATCAAATGGTAAGAGTGTTGATCGTGATGGCAAAGCCGTTGATTACCAAACAGGTCCAATCATCTGGGGTGAACCAGGGACGAACGGTCAGCATGCTTTCTACCAATTAATCCATCAAGGTACAAAACTTATCCCATGTGATTTCATTGCGCCAGCACAATCACATAATAAGATCTCAGATCATCATGTAAAACTAATGTCTAACTTCTTTGCACAAACCGAAGCGTTAGCGTTCGGTAAATCAAAACAAACTGTGATTGATGAATTAGCAGATTCTGGTATGTCAGAAGCAGACATTGCCAGCTTAGCTGAGTTTAAAACTTTTACAGGCAATAACCCAACCAACTCGATTTTATTCAAACAACTGACGCCGAAAACACTGGGTTCGTTGTTAGCCATGTATGAACATAAGATCTTCACACAAGGTATTATCTGGAATATTTTCAGCTTTGATCAATGGGGTGTTGAATTAGGTAAGCAATTAGCCAATCAAATTCTACCTGAATTAAATAACAATGAATCTATTAATAATCATGACAGTTCTACCAATGGTTTAATTAATACCTTCAAGGCATGGCGTTAACCCATTAGCGACAACGATATGATCCGATAATACTATCGAGTTAGCCGAATACCAAATACACAAAAAACCAGCCAACGGCTGGTTTTTTGTTCTCTGCTGCACGTGATCGCGACGCGCTCCGCAGCTTAAATTCGTTATCTTTAATGTAAACTCACCGTGATCATGCCTCAGCACTAAATTACAGACACAAAAAAGCCGACATCAGTAATGATGTCGACTTTCTCTAATTTGGCGCTTGGCAATGCCCTACTCTCACATGGGGAGACCCCACACTACCATCGGCGTTATTACGTTTCACTTCTGAGTTCGGGATGGGATCAGGTGGGGCCGCAACACTATGGTCACCAAGCAAATCTGGTTTGCTTTCTATAAGAAAATTAATTTCTATTGTTAATCTGAAAAGCTATAAATAAAGAAGTCTTTAAAACATAAAGTGTTCAATCTATTCTTAAGTCATATTTCAATTAATCATACTTTAATTTGTATGGTTAAGCCTCACGGGTAATTAGTACAAGTTAGCTCAATGCCTCACAGCACTTACACACCTTGCCTATCAACGTTGTAGTCTCCAACGGCCCTTCAGGGAGCTTAAAGCTCCAGTGAGAACTCATCTCGAGGCCTGCTTCCCGCTTAGATGCTTTCAGCGGTTATCAGTTCCGAACTTAGCTACCGGGCAATGCCATTGGCATGACAACCCGAACACCAGTGGTTCGTCCACTCCGGTCCTCTCGTACTAGGAGCAGCTCCTCTCAATTCTCAAACGCCCACGGCAGATAGGGACCGAACTGTCTCACGACGTTCTAAACCCAGCTCGCGTACCACTTTAAATGGCGAACAGCCATACCCTTGGGACCAACTTCAGCCCCAGGATGTGATGAGCCGACATCGAGGTGCCAAACACCGCCGTCGATATGAACTCTTGGGCGGTATCAGCCTGTTATCCCCGGAGTACCTTTTATCCGTTGAGCGATGGCCCTTCCATTCAGAACCACCGGATCACTAAGACCTACTTTCGTACCTGCTCGACGTGTCTGTCTCGCAGTTAAGCTGGCTTATGCCTTTGCACTAACCACATGATGTCCAACCATGTTTAGCCAACCTTCGTGCTCCTCCGTTACTCTTTGGGAGGAGACCGCCCCAGTCAAACTACCCACCAGACACTGTCCGCAACCCCGATAAGGGGCCTACGTTAGAACATCAAACGTACAAGGGTGGTATTTCAAGGTCGACTCCACATCATCTAGCGACAATGCTTCATAGTCTCCCACCTATCCTACACATGTAGGTTCAATGTTCAGTGCCAAGCTATAGTAAAGGTTCACGGGGTCTTTCCGTCTAGCCGCGGGTACACTGCATCTTAACAGCGATTTCAATTTCACTGAGTCTCGGGTGGAGACAGCGTGGCCATCATTACGCCATTCGTGCAGGTCGGAACTTACCCGACAAGGAATTTCGCTACCTTAGGACCGTTATAGTTACGGCCGCCGTTTACCGGGGCTTCGATCATGAGCTTCGACCTAAGTCTAACCCAATCAATTAACCTTCCGGCACCGGGCAGGCGTCACACCGTATACGTCATCTTGCGATTTTGCACAGTGCTGTGTTTTTAATAAACAGTTGCAGCCACCATTTCTCTGCGACCAACAATAGCTTACGGAGCAAGTCCTTCACCATCATTGGCGTACCTTCTCCCGAAGTTACGGTACCATTTTGCCTAGTTCCTTCACCCGAGTTCTCTCAAGCGCCTTAGTATTCTCTACCTAACCACCTGTGTCGGTTTGGGGTACGATTCTCTTATATCTGAAGCTTAGAGGTTTTTCCTGGAAGCCGGGTATCAACTACTTCATCTCCGTAGAGACTCGTCATCAGTCCTCAGCCTTAAGTGCGCCCGGATTTACCTAAGCACACAGCCTACAACCTTAAACATGGACAACCATCGCCATGCTAGTCTAACCTTCTCCGTCACCCCATCGCAATATAAGCGAGTACAGGAATATTAACCTGTTTTCCATCGACTACGCCTTTCGGCCTCGCCTTAGGAGTCGACTCACCCTGCCCCGATTAACGTTGGACAGGAACCCTTGGTCTTTCGGCGTGGAGGTTTTTCACCCCCATTATCGTTACTCATGTCAACATTCGCACTTCTGATACCTCCAGCAAGCTTCTCAACTCACCTTCGACGGCTTACAGAACGCTCCTCTACCATGCAAAGAACACGTCTTTGCATCCGTAGCTTCGGTGGTATGTTTAGCCCCGTTAAATCTTCCGCGCAGACCGACTCGACCAGTGAGCTATTACGCTTTCTTTAAAAGATGGCTGCTTCTAAGCCAACTTCCTGGCTGTCTGAGCCTTTCCACATCGTTTCCCACTTAACATACACTTTGGGACCTTAGCTGACGGTCTGGGTTGTTTCCCTTTCCACGACGGACGTTAGCACCCGCCGTGTGTCTCCCGCGATTGAACTTATTGGTATTCGGAGTTTGCAAAGGGTTGGTAAGTCGGGATGACCCCCTAGCCTTAACAGTGCTCTACCCCCAATAGTTAGACGCGAGGCGCTACCTAAATAGCTTTCGAGGAGAACCAGCTATCTCCCGGTTTGATTGGCCTTTCACCCCCAGCCACAAGTCATCCGCTAATTTTTCAACATTAGTCGGTTCGGTCCTCCAGTTGATGTTACTCAACCTTCAACCTGCCCATGGCTAGATCACCGGGTTTCGGGTCTAATCCCAGCAACTATTCGCGCAGTTAACACTCGGTTTCCCTACGGCTCCGCTATTCGCTTAACCTTGCTACTGAAATTAAGTCGTTGACCCATTATACAAAAGGTACGCAGTCACCCAACAAAGTAGGCTCCCACTGCTTGTACGTATACGGTTTCAGGTTCTATTTCACTCCCCTCACAGGGGTTCTTTTCGCCTTTCCCTCACGGTACTGGTTCACTATCGGTCAGTCAGTAGTATTTAGCCTTGGAAGATGGTCCTCCCATATTCAAACAGCATATCACGTGTGCCGTCCTACTCGATTTCACAATAAGGTCGTTTTCATGTACGGGACTATCACCCTGTATCGTGGCACTTTCCAGAGCCTTCCATTAACTTCCAAACTGCTTAAGGGCTAGACCCCGTTCGCTCGCCGCTACTAAGGGTATCTCTATTGATTTCTTTTCCTCGGGGTACTTAGATGTTTCAGTTCTCCCGGTTCGCTTCGTAACGCTATGTATTCACGTTACGATACCTTACAAAGTAAGGTGGGTTCCCCCATTCGGACATCTGTGGATCAATGCTTTTTATCAACTCCCCACAGCTTAACGCAGATTAACACGTCCTTCATCGCCTCTGACTGCCTAGGCATCCACCGTATACGCTTAGTCACTTAACCATACAATCTAAAGTCGACCGTACAATTGAAATAACTAGGTATTATCTAGTTTTTTTCGCCTCAAGAATACTCAAGAACACTCTATTGTTATTGCCAAAGCAATAACGTGTTTTAAGAACTTCTTTATTTATTCAGCTTTCCAAATTTTTAAAGAGCAATTTGCTAAAAAGCAAAGATAAACATTGTATTGTTTATCTTTGCTTTCTCGCGTCTTACGATGAGTAAGACATACTTTTCAACTTTCTATTCAAGCAATTTGTGTGGGCACTTACAAAAATTAACAACTTTACGTAAGGAGGTGATCCAGCCCCAGGTTCCCCTAGGGCTACCTTGTTACGACTTCACCCCAGTCATGAACCACACCGTGGTCATCGCCCTCCCGAAGGTTAAGCTAATGACTTCTGGTGCAGCCCACTCCCATGGTGTGACGGGCGGTGTGTACAAGGCCCGGGAACGTATTCACCGTGACATTCTGATTCACGATTACTAGCGATTCCGACTTCATGGGGTCGAGTTGCAGACCCCAATCCGGACTACGACGCACTTTGTGGGATTCGCTTACCATTGCTGGTTTGCAGCCCTTTGTATGCGCCATTGTAGCACGTGTGTAGCCCTACTCGTAAGGGCCATGATGACTTGACGTCGTCCCCACCTTCCTCCGGTTTATCACCGGCAGTCTCCTTAGAGTTCCCACCATTACGTGCTGGCAAATAAGGATAAGGGTTGCGCTCGTTGCGGGACTTAACCCAACATTTCACAACACGAGCTGACGACAGCCATGCAGCACCTGTCTCATAGTTCCCGAAGGCACCAATCCATCTCTGGAAAGTTCTATGGATGTCAAGAGTAGGTAAGGTTCTTCGCGTTGCATCGAATTAAACCACATGCTCCACCGCTTGTGCGGGCCCCCGTCAATTCATTTGAGTTTTAACCTTGCGGCCGTACTCCCCAGGCGGTCTACTTAATGCGTTAGCTTAAGAGCCCAGTTCTCAAGGAACCAAACTCCGAGTAGACATCGTTTACGGCGTGGACTACCGGGGTATCTAATCCCGTTTGCTACCCACGCTTTCGCATCTGAGCGTCAGTTACTTGCCAGGTGGCCGCCTTCGCCACTGGTATTCCTTCAGATCTCTACGCATTTCACCGCTACACCTGAAATTCTACCACCCTCTCAAGAACTCTAGTTTGCCAGTTCGAAATGCAGTTCCCAGGTTGAGCCCGGGGCTTTCACATCTCGCTTAACAAACCGCCTGCATGCGCTTTACGCCCAGTAATTCCGATTAACGCTCGCACCCTCCGTATTACCGCGGCTGCTGGCACGGAGTTAGCCGGTGCTTCTTCTGCGAGTAACGTCACAGTGATAACGTATTAAGTCACCACCTTTCCTCCTCGCTGAAAGTACTTTACAACCCTAAGGCCTTCTTCATACACGCGGTATGGCTGCATCAGAGTTTCCTCCATTGTGCAATATTCCCCACTGCTGCCTCCCGTAGGAGTCTGGACCGTGTCTCAGTTCCAGTGTGGCTGATCATCCTCTCAGACCAGCTAGGGATCGTCGCCTTGGTGAGCTCTTACCTCACCAACAAGCTAATCCCACTTGGGCTCATCTAGTCGCGAGAGCTTTCAAGAAGAGGCCCCCTTTCACCCGTAGGTCGTATGCGGTATTAGCAGTCGTTTCCAACTGTTGTCCCCCTCGACTAGGCAGATTCCCAAGCATTACTCACCCGTCCGCCGCTCGACGCCAGAATAGCAAGCTATTCTTCGTTTCCGCTCGACTTGCATGTGTTAAGCCTACCGCCAGCGTTCAATCTGAGCCATGATCAAACTCTTCAATTAAAAGTTTTTGACTAATTGCCTAAGCAATTAAGTCGGCTCAATGAATTCTGTACTTCAACAATAAAACCGAAATTCTATTGTTTATAAAACTACCATCTTTCGATTTAAGTTTATGTTCACAATTACATTGATATAATATTTGGTCATTATATCTCTGCAAGTGCTCACACAGATTGCTTGAATAAATTGTTAAAGAGCATTGACATCAACGCTTCGCGTCTCAGTCAGGCTGCGTATTATACGGCAGCCAATTTTGAAGTCAAGTATATATTTCAACTTTCTTTCAAGAAGTTTAAAGCGAAACATCCGGTCCCCTTAAACACCTTTACTTAGCGGCTGTTGCCGTGTCAGTGAGGTCGCATTATAGAGATTTTGACTTGGTTGGCAAGTTTTATATGTCGTATTAACTCATAATGGTTGGAGTGTATGATAATCACGCACACAGAGTGCATTAAGTGTCGGATAACAAAACCAACGTAAAAAAAAGGTGATTATTCATACAATAATCACCTTCTACAACTCGTATATACATCTTCTTATATAGATAATCTAAATGTATGGCTTATTTACAGCTCGGCTTCATCAGACTTTATTTGGCGTATATATAAGTACACAGTATGTTTTGAAATATTAAGTTTATCAGCAACCATATTGATCGCATCTTTAATATCAAAAATACCTTGCTGATGTAGTGATATAACGATGTGCTTATTTTTAGCATTATTCGCGATATCAGTACGATTGTTAATATCAGTAATTGTTTCTTCTACAGAGCGGTCAACCAACTCTTCGACTGTTGTCGCAAAGTTCTCAGAAGATAGTTCAGTTTCTCTTGCTTCAGGCGTAGGTAACAGTTCCTGAACAAAATCAATAAACGATGCACCAATATTAATGTTAATACAAATTAAGCCAATTGTTCTTTCTGAACGGTTTTTGATTGCGATCGTCATAGAACGCATCATGTGGCCATCTTTCGTCTGCGTAAAGTATGCCTTAGAACATTGCTTATTTTGTGCAGATATATCTTGTAGCATCTTAAGTGCTAAGTTAGTAATAGGTGAACCTTCAACACGACCTGTATTAAAACCATTTTCAATCTTAATAACAGAACGATCTACACTTTCTAATGAGTGTAGGATCACTTCACATTGCTTACCAAATAAAGCAGCAATACCTTCGATAACACCATCATATGATCTTAAAAGACGATGATCTTCATCTGTAAACGTATATGAATTTGTCAATTCATTCTCAATACTATCTAGTTCAAGTAGCACAACTATCCCTCGTCTATAGTTAGGCCCATTTGGGTCGCCAAGTTAGCATAGCTAAACATTAAAAACCTTGAGCCCGATTCCATATATTATATTAAAATAAAATATTCACCCGATATTAACAACTACCTAGCAAACAAAATGAGTTATTTCATTGCTTGCTTTATATAAACATCAAAGCGATTTTTCTTTGTTTCAATCGCCATGCTAGGTTTTGCATTTGCGATATATTCAGCATAATCGGGGCGTTTAACAACAACACGCTTCGTTGCAACACGCATTGCCGGTTCAAACAAACCATCTGCATCTAAATCTGCGCCAACTAATGATTGAAATACGCGCATTTCTTTTTTCACCAACGCTGATTTCTTCTTATGTGGGTACATAGGATCAAGGTAAACCACATCCGGAGAAAAGCCCAAGCCTTCTAGCTCAGATAAACTGGATGCAAACACCAGTTTTAATCGTGTGGCAATCCAACTACCGATCTCTTTATCTTGCTCTGCTCGCTTCAAGCCATCTTCAAGTAATGCCGCAACGATAGGTGAACGTTCCAACATCGTCACATTACAGCCTAAAGATGCTAGTACAAATGCATCACGTCCTAAACCGGCGGTGCCATCAAGTACTGACGGTGTAACGCCTAATTTTAAACCCACCGCTTTTGCAATTGCTTGTCCCTTACCACCACCGTATTTACGACGATGATTCACGGCGCCACCAGCAAAATCAACATACACAGCGCCTAACTTTGGCTCATCAAGTTTAAATAACTCAAGACCCTTATCCGAATATACCAGTTGGAATTGAGCATCTGCCACAGGTTCAAGAGAAAAACCCCACTGTTTAGCAAGTCCTGCAATGTGGTCAGAAAAGAGTGGAACTGTTGTGATTATTTGTATGCTGTTCATGGTGACCTGATAAGATTAGATTTAATTATGCGGGTTAGAATGCCTATATTAGCAAGAAATTCGAATACAACCTAAATTCAGTTGATGATAAAATGAAGATAGTGAAGGTTATTCAAAAAACGCTTTTATTTTGAGTGATAAACTCGAGTAACTCATGCAGTGGAATAGGACGACACAATAGAAAGCCTTGTGAATAGTCACTTTTTTTTTCTCGTAAATAACTTAATTGCGCTTGTGTTTCAACGCCCTCTGTGACGACTTTCATCCCGAGATTATGCACCATAGTAATGATGCCATCTAACAATACGTTATCTTGTTGGTTCTCCGGAATGTTCATTATAAAACTACGATCAATTTTAACAATATCTGCAGGCAAACTACGGAGATAATTTAATGATGAATAACCGGTACCAAAATCATCGATCGCGATTTTTACACCCGCTTGTTTTAACGCATTAATACGCTGCATATACTGACCGTCCATGTCCATCAATAAACTTTCGGTGATCTCCATGGTTACCGAACTATAAGGCAGATTATGTGACGATATCACCTTCAACCATTCTGACGCTTGCATATCAATCGTCTTAAATTCCAGGCTTGAACGATTAATACTCATTTCCATATACGGAAAACCTGCTTCATGCAATATTTTCAGATCGCAGCATGCTTGATCGAGTACATATTCACCCAAGCTCTGGATAAGTCCGCCCTCTTCAGCAAGCGGAATAAACTCAACAGGTGAAATAAAACCTCTATCCTGATGCTGCCAACGTACTAAAGCTTCTAGTTTATCTATTTTACCCGTAACGTTATCAACAATAGGTTGATAGTAAACGTCAAGACTACCGCGTTTTATTGCGTCAGCTAATTCGACAACGGTTTGATGTTTAAGGATCGCAGCATCACTTAACGCCTGTGTGAAAGTGACACATTGATTACGACCTTTACGCTTGGCTTCAAATATTGCTTGTTCTGCACTTTGCATTAATGCTTCTACCGATACCCCATCTTCTGGATACATAGTAATACCGACCGATGCTGTCACATAACGCTGTTGATTTGAGAGTTGATAAGCTTGCGAAAATACACCCTGTAACTGTTTTGCATAAACTTCTGCTTGGCGCTTATTAACCACATCGGGGATGATGAAGGCGAATTGATCACCATCAATACGGGCAAGAAAATCACTATCTCTACTGCGGTATTTTAGTCGTTCCGTCGTCTCTTTCAATAAGCGATCACCGGCCATGAAATCTTCTGAATTATTTATTGATTTGAAGTCATCAAGATCAATGTAAATGATGGCAAATTTTTGCTCATGTTTAGCTGACTTATCGATAATATGTCGCAGCTCAGAACTAAAATATTGGCGATTAGGTAAACCGGTCAGTGGATCAAAGTTAGACTGGGTAATAATCTGTTGTTCTGTTTTCTTATCTTCGGTCACATCACTAAAAACGGCAAAGAAATATTTAAGTTTATCGCCTTCTTTAATACTCGACAGCGTCACTTGTTGCGCAAATATTTCACCAGCACGGTTGCGACTCCAAATAACACCTTTCCATTCATTGTGCTCTAGCAATGCTTCGGCTATATCATGATAGAACTGTTCATCATGGACACCTGATCGTAATAAATTATGCGTACGCCCTATCGCATCTTCGGCGCTATAACCTGTAATAGTTTCAAACGCCGGATTAACATCAATAATTTTTTCATTGGCATCACACAACATAATGCCTTCAGCACTGTGTCTGTATACACTTTCAATAATAGACAGACGTTGCCGATTATCTTGTTCTTCAGTGAGATCTTGAATTGTATTCATAAAATACTGAATGTTATTAGCATCATCCCTTATCGCTGTCACCGTTAACTTCGTCCATAATATACTGCCATCACGATGACGATAGCGTGTCTTAAGGGTAAAATTATTACGCTTATTGGCATATATTTCTTGATAGTACTCTTCAAACTGCTCTTTATCTTCATCAAAATATAAGTGTAAGCTACTGGTATTTAAGATACCTTGCTCACGTAAACGATAAAAATCTTCTAATTCGTAACCAAACATTTTACATGCTTGTTTATTTACCCATTTAATTTCACGATTAGCATTAAGTTTAATTAACCCGACAGGTGTTGTGGCTAAAACAGTTTCAAGAATACGCTCTTGCGCTGATGCTTTTTTCTTGGTTAATTCTTCAGCTGTAATATCCTTACTGATGCAATCAAGGCGATACACTTTCCCCCTTTCATCGGTAATTGGATAGATATCACTTTGGATACGCTTGGAATTTCCCTTTAATGTGGTGATATTAAAAATACTGCGTATCGAGGTTGTTGAGTTGGATATCATCGCCGATTGAAAATCACGTAATACACCAGGTTGATCAAACTTATCAACCAAGGCTAATAACGCATCAAATTGATTAATCTCTTTGACGTTATCAGTTTCAATGATATTCGCCACAGAGTCCGAGCATTCTAATCTATCTTGCTCTAGGAAATAGCTCCAACTGCTTAATCGACCTTTGGCTATATTGTCTTCCAACCACAAGGTATACGCACTCCACTCCGCTGGCATATCGGGAGTAATAGCCGTTATAGGTAACATGTTAATTTGTTTAGGTTGGAGTTCTCTTTCTAAAAAACCAGAAACTAATCGGATTAAATTTAATTCGAGTTTATGTTTAGACAATTTACGAGGGAAAAATGCAGATAAAATACCGATAGGTCTTCCGCATGAATCATTAAGGCGGATGCCTAAATAAGCTTCGGCATGCCATTCTTGTAATTGCGTTTGTTCTGGAAATCGAGATACTAAATCTTGCTCATATTCAGCATAGCCATGATTATAAGCGGCAAAACAAGGCATGGATTTAAAGTCGATAACAACATCAGCATCAAAGACACCTTGTTGTAGACAAGACAAAATAGATAAGTCAAAAGTTTGAGGACAAACAGTCGCGACATAAATAGTATCAATACGCAGTAATGATGCTAAATTAGTCAGAAACAAATCAAGATAATTAGCTTCCAATAATTGCGTCGTATCAATGTTTATATCACTAAGTGTAAGAATTTCAACCATACATCCT
The DNA here is from genome assembly GCF_900465055.1 of Moritella yayanosii. Lineage (NCBI taxonomy): Bacteria > Pseudomonadati > Pseudomonadota > Gammaproteobacteria > Alteromonadales > Moritellaceae > Moritella > Moritella yayanosii. Next base: position 2,759,431 of record NZ_LS483250.1, read on the forward strand.
TGTCCAAGAATTCGATTAGTTTAGCTGCAATAGATTGATATCCGTTCAAGTATGACCGTAGCTCATCTAAAACTATGGTCATACTTTGACACTACAAAGAAAGTGGTAAATATCACGCCAAGATAATACACAATTTACCACTATTTTAAAATCAAAACCGAACGATAACCACTACAACCTATCCGTTATAGCAAGTTATCCATTGCGTTAGCGAATGCCAGAATGATTTAATAACGCATACGTGCTTGGTTTACGTCCGCGGAATTTCACAAATAATGACATTGGCGTATCGCTGCCGCCACGTTCAAGTACGCAACGCATAAAATCACGACCGGTCTCGGCATTAAAAATACCTTCTTCTTCAAAACGAGAGAATGCGTCCGCAGATAACACTTCAGCCCATTTATAGCTGTAATAACCGGCGGCATAACCACCAGCAAAAATATGTGAAAAACTATTTTGGAAACGATTAAATCCTGGTGCCGATAATACCGATACCTTGTCTCTTACCGAATTTAATACCGATTGAATATTTGCACCTTGCGCGGGGTTATATTCCATGTGCATACGGAAATCAAATAAACCCAATTCAATTTGACGTAACATGCCCATTGCCGAGTTAAAGTTCTTTGCCGCTAATAGTTTGTCTAACATCGCTTGTGGTAGTGGTTCATCGGTTTCGTAATGACCAGAAATAAACGCCAGCGCCTCTTCTTGCCAGCACCAGTTTTCCATAAACTGACTTGGTAGTTCAACCGCATCCCAAGGCACACCGTTAATACCCGATACCGCAGCTGGGATCACTTTAGTTAACATGTGATGCAAACCATGACCAAATTCATGGAATAACGTAGTCACTTCATTATGGGTAAATAGCGCAGGTTTATCGCCAACCGGTTTATTAAAGTTACAGGTTAAATAAGCCACCGGTTTTTGTAACTCGCCATCGGCTTTAATACGATGGGTTAGGCAATCATTCATCCAGGCACCGCCACGCTTATGTTCACGCGCGTACAGATCCAGATAAAAACGACCACGTAACTCGCCCTCGTCATCAAAGATCTCGAAGAAACGCACATCTTTATGCCAAGACTCTACGCCAAGTTCTTCAATAATATTTAGGCCAAATAAACGCTTAACCACTTCGAACATGCCTTTGACAACGCGATCTTCAGGAAAATACGGACGTAGTTCTTCATCTGATATTGTATATTTAGCTTGTTTTAACTTTTCAGCATAAAATGTCAGATCCCATGCTTCTAATGTTTTCGCCATAAAGTTATCTTTGGCAAAATCTTGAATTTCGGCTAATTCAACTTCTGCTTGAGAAAACGATTTATCGGCAAGGTCAGATAAAAATTCAATCACTTGTGCTGGTGTTTCGGCCATTTTAGTGGCTAATGATTTTTCGGCAAAATGAGCAAAGCCAAGTAACGCGGCAAGTTCATGACGCAGGGCAATAATCTCGTCCATTATCGCCGAGTTATCCCATTCACCTGCATTTGGACCAACATCCGAGGCTCGAGTACAGAATGCTTCATATACTTCACGGCGCAATTCTCGATTTTCAGAATACATCATTACTGGTAAGTAGCTTGGGAAATCTAAGGTAAATAAGTAACCTGTTAATGACTTACTTTCTGCCGTTGCTTTCGCGGCTGCTTTTGCAGACTCAGGTAAACCGATAAGCAGAGCTTCATCAGTGATCTCTTTCTGCCAACCTAACGTTGCATCCATGACATTATTACTAAATGTTGATGTTAACTGCGATAAACGTTTAGTAATTTCACCATAACGCTGTTTGTCATTATCAACTAAATCAATCCCAGATAATCTAAAATCACGCAGTGCATTGGTGATCACTTTTTGCTGCGCTGTTGATAACGTGGCAAATTCACTGCTGTCATGTAAACACTGATACGCTAAGAATAATTGCTGGTTCTGCCCGACTTTAGTTTGGTATTCAGACAGTAATGGTAAGCAAGCATCATGCGCTGCACGTAACTCGTCACTGCTCACCACTGCATTCAAGTGGCCAATAGGCGACCAAACACGTCCTAACCGATCATCACTTTCTTCTAACGGCGCAACCAAACTCGCCCAAGTGACAGCATCGTCATTGGCCAATACGTCAGCAATAACCGCGTCACAATCGGCAATTGCCTGCGTTACTGCAGGCACAATATGCTCGGGTTTAATACTCGCGAATGGGGGTAAACCTGTCATAGTCAAAAGTGGGTTAGTCATAGAGTCATCCTATTTATAATGATATTAATTAGTTAATGCGGCTATAAAATGATAATTTCAAGTATAGCGAGTAAATATCGAGAAACGCTTTACGCGTAACATTTTGCATTGATAGGTAAAAGTAATGGCCGTGAATGGCTTTACCTACTAATAATATCTGTCAATTCAGTTTAAACTGTGTAATTAACTTTATTACAAAACAAGGTGATGAACTTAGTCATATAATAAGTTCATCTTCTCAATTAAGGACTATAAGAATATGTCACAGCATTTTGATTATATTGCCATTGGTGGTGGTAGCGGCGGTATTGCATCTGCAAACAGAGCTGCAATGCACGGTAAAAAAGTTGCCATCATCGAAGCCAAGGCACTGGGTGGAACTTGTGTTAATGTTGGTTGCGTACCGAAAAAAGTGATGTGGCATGGCGCACAAATCGCAGAAGCGATGCACCTATATGCAAAAGATTATGGCTTTGATGTTGAAAATAAAGGCCTTGATTGGGGTAAATTAGTTGCGGCTCGTGAAGCTTATATTGGCCGTATTCACACCTCTTATGACAACGTACTGGGCAATAACAAAGTCACGGTGATCAAAGGTTTTGCGACCTTCGTAAACAAAAACACAGTAAGCGTGAATGGCGAATTTTATACCGCTGACCATATCTTGATCGCAACTGGTGGCGCTCCCACTATCCCTAATGTACCAGGCGCTGAGCACGGTATTGATTCTAATGGTTTCTTTGAATTAACCCAGCAACCAAAACGCGTTGCGGTTATCGGTGCCGGTTATATTGCGGTTGAACTCGCCGGTGTATTACACGGACTCGGCAGCGAAACACATTTATTTGTGCGTAAAGAATCGCCATTGCGTAGTTTCGATCCCATTTTGATTGATACGTTGGTTGAGGTAATGAACACCTCAGGTCTAAAATTACATACCAATTCAGTACCAAAAAAAGTCGTGAAAGAAGCCGATGGTTCAATCACCTTACATCTTGAAAATGGTGAGTCACAAAATGTTGATACTCTAATCTGGGCTATCGGTCGCCATCCATCAACAGACAAGATCAACCTTGCTGTAACGGGCGTTGAAACCGATGACCGTGGTTACATCAAAGTAGATGAATACCAAAACACCAATGTTGATGGTATCTACTGTGTGGGTGACATCATGGCCGGTGGTGTTGAGCTAACACCAGTAGCGGTAAAAGCAGGACGTCAATTATCTGAACGCCTGTTCAACGGTAAAACTACCGCGAAAATGGATTACAACCTGATCCCTACCGTGGTATTTAGTCACCCTCCAATTGGTACTATTGGTTTAACAGAAGCAGAAGCAATTGCCCAGTACGGCGAAGACAACGTAAAAGTATACCAATCTGGTTTTACTGCTATGTATACCGCAATTACTTCAAACCGCCAGCCTTGTAAAATGAAATTGGTGTGTGCGGGTGAAGAAGAAACTGTTGTGGGCCTACACGGTATTGGCTTTGCTGCTGACGAAATGATCCAAGGTTTTGGTGTAGCGATGAAGATGGGCGCAACCAAAGCAGATTTCGATAGCGTAGTTGCCATCCACCCGACTGGCTCAGAAGAATTCGTCACCATGCGCTAGATCTAACTCGCATTCTGGTGTGCATATAATTGCTATGCACACCAATTCCCCCGCTTTAATATCCAACTATATCCCCCACTCTCGCTATCAAGATCACGAAACAACGCGTCATTGTTAAATTCACACACAAAATACTTAACATTCCTTCAACAACTAGATATATTACTCATGCGTTAGCATTAGTCATTGAACCATACTTCGCAGGCTAATTATTCTCTCACCATATTGATAAGGATATTTTTATGGGCACATTATTACAGCCAATCACCTACCTGATTAGTCGATTATCATTTCAGAAAAAGTTTGGATTAGTTATCTTGCTACTTGCAACACCGATTGTATTTTTTTCCTCTACAATTATCTCGCAAACCCAACAAGATATTGCCTTTGCAAAATCAGAACTGCAAGGCTACCAACTACTGCAAGCCTTACCTGAGGTTGCCAACAAGCTGATTGATTATCGCCATTTACTCAGCTTAGAAGTCGCAGAGCTCGAACCCGGTGATGACAAAATACAACAAGCACAAGTGCTCGCAGAAAACACCTTTAATCAATATTACCGCAGCTATACAGCGGCAACTGGATTGCAATTATCGGCGTTTGATAAGATCACGACCGATTGGCAACAACTCAAAGCAAACAGTGATTTTTTATTACCCGAAGAAATTTTCTACGCTATCGATTTGATGTTAGAAAATCTACGTATCGGTACCCGTGAGATCAACAGCGAAAGTAAATTATTGTTTGATTCACACCTCAGTAGTTACTACCTGATTAATTTAACCCAAAGTCAGTTGCCAAAATTAACCGATTTCGCTTATCAAGTGACAGACAAAGCCGCAGAAACAGCCGCTTTCGCCGAATTTACGGCCAACAGCTTCGATGATTTAAGTCGCCGGATTGATCAACTTAAGATTATCTTTTCTGCAGCCGACAATGATGTGCAAGCATTAGTGGCCATTAATCCTGATTATCGCAATACCTTAATCACCCCTCTCGACCAAATAAAAACCACCATGGCAACGCTCGAAGACCTACTCGATCGCCAGTTAATCAATACCGTATCCGCCGAGATCAAAATTGATCCAAATACCCTTTATCGTTTGGGTGAAGCGTTACGGATCAAAATCAATAATTTGTATCAAGTTGCCTTTCACACGCTCGGTAATGAAATAACCGTTAGACTCAGTGAACAAAACAGCGAACTAAATATTTTTTACACCATACTAATCGCCTTATTCGTGGTTTGTGTGGTGATCTTATTAAGTATTTATATCTCACTAACAGAGACGATTCGCAGTATCAGTCAAGTCGCACAAAATGTATCCAATGGCGACCTGTCGCAAAATGTGAAGATTGTCAGCAATGACGAACTGGCCATTATTGCCCAACACTTCAACAGCACCATTGATGGCATGCGCACGTTGGTAAAACAGCTCAATAGCAGCGCAGTCGATGTGCATCGTTCAGTGCAAGACATTAAAGATAAAACCAACTCAGCAGAAACCACCATCACGGCACAACAAACGGAAACCCATCAAATAGCGGCGGCAATAAAACTGATGGCTGCCACATCAACGGAGATGGCCATTAATGCCAATGATGCAACCTGTGCCACGCGTGATGCAGAGCGGGCGGTTTTAGAAGGTAAACAAGTTGTTGACCAAACGATCATCGCGATTAATGCCATTGCTTCAGAAGTACAAACATCAAGTGATACCATTCAGAAACTGGAAAAGCATTGCACCGATATTGGTGGTGTGGTTGAAGTGATCAGGAGTATTGCCGACCAGACTAATTTGTTAGCACTCAATGCTGCGATTGAAGCCGCCAGAGCCGGAGAGCAAGGTCGAGGTTTTGCCGTGGTAGCCGATGAAGTGAGAACGCTAGCAAGCCGTACACAACAATCAACGAATGAGATCCAAGTGATGATTGAGCGTGTACAAATAGCCGCTAAAGAATCTGTAAAAGTGATGGCCATAGGTAGAGAGCAAGCCAACATGGGCGTCATGCAAGCCAAAGAAGCCTCAAATACTTTTGAAGCCATTACCTTATCCGTCGATAAGATTGTGTCACTCAATAATCAAATAGCCAGTGCGATTGAAGAACAAAGTCTCGCCGCAGCAGAAATAGAGCGTAATGTGAGTAATGTATCAGCGGGAGCAGACTCTGCTCGCGCGGTCGCGACAGGAGCGACCCAGTCCGCACACAACTTGTTAACCGTGGCAGATAAATTATCGGAAGTAGCCGAGGAGTACGTTTTTTAAAATCACCGTATTAGCACGTTTGGATTTAAGTAAAGTGGTGGCTTGAGCATGTTTTTATTGCTTTAAGCCACCACTTATTTATTTGAATATAATTTTCCAGCATGAAACACTAGATCTGAATAAACTTGCCGATTACACTGCTAACACGCATTTTCCTCCCCCTCGAAATTGGTACTCATGAAAAATCAAAAAAAGGCCATGCTGTTCGGCTTGATAACAGTATTACTCTGGTCCACGGTGGCCTCTGCATTTAAAATTACCCTTAGCCATTTTGCGCCAATTCAAATGGTTTTAATTGCTTCATTGACCAGTATCGTTTTATTACTGGGAATTGCCTACCAACAAAAAAAGCTGCACCTACTCAAGCAATACTTTATCAAACAACCGTTGTTCTATTTAACGCTTGGGGTGATTAATCCATTTCTCTATTATTTAGTGTTGTTTAAGGCTTATGACTTATTGCCCGCATCACAAGCGCAAGCATTAAATTACACTTGGGCAATCACCCTCACATTATTGTCAGTGCCTTTCTTAGGGCAGAAGATCCGGAAAAAAGACTGGGTGGCTATCTTATTTAGCTATACCGGAGCACTAATCATTGCCACTAAAGGTGATCTGTTAGGGCTGAATTTTGAAAGTCCACTTGGGGTGGCACTGGCATTATTAAGCACCTTGATTTGGGCCAGTTATTGGATCATTAATGCGAGGAATAACAATGATCCTATCGTTAGTTTATTACTTGGATTTTTATTAAGTCTCCCGTTTACCTTCGTCGCCACCGCATTACTCGCTGATTTTAATTTTGACTCCGTAGAGGGGATCCTTGGTGCGATTTATATCGGTTTATTTGAAATGGGTATTTCATTTATATTGTGGTTAATGGCCATTAAGTTAGCGACCAATACCGCGCAAGTCAGTAATCTTATTTTTATATCGCCGTTTATATCACTCTTCTTACTCAGTAAATTTGTGGGTGAAGAGATCCACCCATCAACCTTTATCGGCTTAGTAACTATTATCGTCGGGCTCGTGATCCAACAAATTAACTGGCGCAGAAAACGTCGCAGCGTAACAGCGAAATAATAGCGACGCGCTTAACCTTCTAAATCGGTGGCTGATAACAGACCTAAACTAAAGTCAGCCACCAGCAACGTTAAATGAAGCTGTCAATAGTGACTTAATCGCAATTTAATTACTGAAAATATCACAATCCCCATTAGCTCCTCTTGCATATCTAAAGCCTAACAGGTTAATGTTTCAGTATTATCTCTTTTTATAACCAGAACATGCCCCTATAAACGCAGAATATCGCGTCAGGTAACATGACAAACCGGACAGCAAGATGCCTCAAGCAATAGAACAGAAATTAGCAACAATACGTGCACATATGGATGCCGCAAACTTAGATGCATTTATCGTTCCCCGCGCAGATGAATACCTTGGCGAATATGTGCCTGCACATAACGAACGCCTATTATGGTGCAGTGACTTTACCGGATCTGCAGGCACGGTAATAATTTTAAAAGATCGCGCCGCCATTTTTACCGATGGTCGCTATACCATTCAGGTTAAGCAGCAAGTTAATGGCGAGTGTTTTGAGTTTTATCATCTTATCGACACACCACATGTTGCTTGGTTAAGTGAACAACTGTCCGCGAATGCTAATGTCGGTTATGACGCCAAAGTACATAATTTAAATTGGCATAACGCCAGTAAAAAAACCTTAGCAGATAAACAAATCAACTTAGTGGCAGTCAATGCCAACCCAATTGATTTAAGCTGGTCAGATAGACCGACACCAACAGAAAATGTAGGCCTGTTACTCGACGAGCAATACACAGGTCAATCCAGTTTAGAAAAACGCCAACAGATCGGCGTTGATATCGCCAAACAGGGCGCTGATGCAGTTATTATCAGTGCGTTAGATTCTATTGCTTGGTTATTGAATATCCGTGGTAAAGACATTCATTGCTTCTGTGTGATCCTAGGCAGTGCGGTATTACGTAAAGATGGTTCCATGACATTCTTCACCAATCCAGCGAAGATCCCAGCAGGATTCCATGAACACGTAGGCGCAGGTGTTGTGATTATTGAAGAAGCACAAGCAACGGCCACTTACCAAGCCCTAGGTGAACAACAACTGCAGGTATTGGCCGATCCAGAAGCATCAAATGCGTTTAGCCAGTTAACCACACAACAAGCTGGCGCCACCTTAATTGCTGGCAATGATCCGGTGGCATTACCAAAGGCCTGTAAAAATGCCGTTGAACTTGCGGGTATGCGTGCTTCACATATTCGTGACGGCGCTTCAGAAGTACGCTTCCTTCATTGGCTAGAAACAGAAGTAGCCGCAGGCCGTTTGCATGATGAAGCCTATCTGTCTGACAAACTCACAGGCTTCCGAGCATCGAACGAGAACTTCGTTGAATTAAGTTTTGACACTATTTCGGCTGCCGGTGCTAACGCCGCAATGTGTCACTACAATCATAACAATGGTGTACCAGCGCAATTATCAATGGACAGCATTTACTTAGTTGACTCTGGTGCCCAATATCTTGATGGCACCACCGATATCACCCGTACTGTTGCGATTGGGTCACCAAGTGCTGAACACAAAAAAATGTTCACCCTGGTATTAAAAGGTCATATCGCCCTGGCTAACATGAAATTTCCTGCCGGAACCAATGGTGGTCAGCTTGATTCATTAGCACGTCAGTTCTTATGGCAGCAAGGTTATGATTATGACCACGGCACGGGTCATGGTGTGGGTTGTTTCTTAAATGTACACGAAGGTCCACACCGTATTGGTAAAAACTCGAACGGCGTAGCATTAGAACCTGGCATGGTGGTATCCAATGAGCCGGGCTACTACAAACAAGATGAATACGGCATCCGTTGTGAGAACCTGATTTATGTGGTTGCTAAAGATAATGGCAATGATGGTAACATATTCTACGAATTTGAAACATTAACACTGGTTCCTTTTGATTTGCATCTGATAGATCAACAACTACTCTCACAAGACGAAGTAAACTGGATCAATGCTTATCACGCCCGAGTATGTGACGAACTGTCACCATTGTTAGCCGGTGCTGATTTACACTGGTTATCTCAGGCTACACGCACTATTTAAGTTTATACCCAAGCTAGTCTCTGATATAGCATCTTGAAGTAACTTGGGTATATATATTCTCTAACCAATCTAAGCGATTAGATTGATTATGCATTAAAGGAGTTGGCATGACCCAACCACAGAACGCTATTTTTAACGAACAAAGCCAAAGCTATCATCATTTAGAGTACAAATTTAAAGACGATGTTTACTTAGCCAATATTCAAAATGCACTGCAAACGGCACTATGCAAACAAACTGACGACATTAACGTTGTGGTTGCTTTTGGTCGTAGCGCCACCAATACCCTATTACCTGATTTACAACTTGACGCATTTGACGACTTTACTGAGATAGCCAGTCCGCACGGCAAAAAAGCCATTGCCAGCCAAGGTGATGTCATGTTTTGGATCCACAGCGACAATGCCAGCCATACCTTAGAGCAAGCATTTCATATCCAATCAGCGCTAAATAAAATTGCCGATAACCAGTTGGATATTTCCGGTTTCCAATACCATAAGAATCGCGATTTAATTGGTTTTGTTGATGGCACTGCCAATCCCAAAGAAGATGCACGGCAATTAGCTTCGCTGATCCCTGAAGGTCAGCCAGGCGCAGGTGGTAGCTTTGTATTATCACAAAAATGGGTACATGATTTAACCAGTTTCAATGCGATGTCGGTACCGGAACAAGAAGCAGTTGTTGGCCGTACTAAAGAAGACGATATCGAGTTATCCGGCGATGCGATGCCAGCGAATTCACACGTTAGCCGTACCGATGTATCGGGCATGAAAATATACCGTCGTAGTTCACCTTATGGTAACGCATCCGAACACGGACTATACTTTTTAGCATTCGCATGTGAACAATTACGCTTTACCACTCAATTACAACGTATGTACGGAATTCCAGACGGCGTCACAGATAGATTAATTGATTATTCAGATGCGGTAACAGGATCATACTGGTTTGCCCCTTCTCAAACAGAACTAGATACATTGATGAATTAACTTACATACAACCGGGAGCGATGATTATGTCTAACGTAATTTTGTATATAGCCACTAGCCTTGATGGCTATATTGCCAAAATGGACCATGACATTTCATGGCTCTCAAATGTCGAAGTAAAAGGTGAGGATTATGGCTATCGAGATTTTTTCGATGGTATCAGTGCCGTCATTATGGGTAACACATCCTTTCAGGTCATCAAAGATTTTGATGATTGGCCATACGCCGACAAGCAATGCTTTGTCGCTTCTCACTCACCCGATATTACCCCGAATGATAACGTTACTTTTATTACCGATCCTGCAGCAACGATCAAACAATTAAAAGCCAGCTCGAAGGGGAATATTTGGTTACTTGGGGGCGCAAACTTGGCCGATTCCTTATTACGGCTTGATCTTGTAGATGAATTAATATTGTCCACCATTCCTATCTTACTCGGCAACGGTATACGTTTATTTAACGCCCCCCTACCAGAACTAGGGGTCACGCTATTATCCTCTCAATCCTATCCGTCGGGACTGATACAAACACATTATAAGATAATAAAAAACAACAAAAGTGCATGATAAATACGAATCCACATTAATATGGTCGATGCCACTAATGTACATGAGCGGCATCGCCTTACCTCTGCTCAGTAATCGACCCACATTTAAATAGCCTCAAAACAAGTGCTAACCTACGCTTTCCTATATTTACAGTTTATCTACATCAAAAAATAAAGTAATATTATGTTATTCATCGTTTTATTATAAAACGAATATCCTTTTTCGAATCTAAGTATAAGAGTCTTTATCCATGTCTAAATGGTTAACAGCTGGTGTGAGTATTATCTCTATCGCCGTAGTCGGTTATTTCAACGTCTTCTATCAGCCGCAGCAGGATCTCAACCGTATTCAATTACCACTGCAACAAGACTGCCGCGTTAATCAACAAGAATGCCAAGTGCAGTTAACGCCAGAACAAACCATTTCGCTGTCGATCACACCATTCAATGCCAAGCCGATGACGCCATTATCGATAAATTTAAACGGCACTCGAATTGATAATGCCAGCATTACGATTAACGGGATGAATATGAGCATGCCCGGCTTTCCTACCGCGCTGAATGCGATTGAGAAGGATAAATACCACGCCGAGACAGCACTGGCGATCTGCGTATTAGGTGAAATGTTATGGCAAGCAGATTTAACCATCACAGTTGCTGGTCAACCTTATTTGATACCGTTTCAATTTATCACAACGACTAATTAACTCAGGACAAAATAATGCAAAAATCAATAATCACCACGCTTATCGCGACTGCTATCTTTTCCGCAGCCCCGACGTTTGCGGCTGAAAAAACTAACATCATGATCATGGATGCCTGGGTGCGTGCAGCGCCACCATCAGCAAAAGTGCAAGCCGCTTTTTTCAACGTGATGAATCACAATAATAAACCAATCGTGATCACCAATGTTGAAGCACAAGGTTTTGGCCGTAGCGAGCTGCATTTATCTGGCAAAAAAGACGGCATAATGACAATGCAAAAGCAGCAACAAATAACGATCCCTGCAAACACTATTTTTCAGTTTAAGCCTGGTGGCTACCATGTGATGTTATTAGAACCAACCAAGATCGCAGCGCCGGGTGAAGTGGTTAATGTATCGTTTACGTTATTAAATGGTGAAAAGATCACTGCTAAAATGCCTGTTAAGCGTGATAACCGTCAAGCTAAAATGGATCACAACAAGATGGACCATAGCAAAATGGACCACGCGACTATGAAACATAATTAGTTTCGACAAAGGGACTCGAATGAAAAAATCTAAGGCTATCATCGCATCGGGTATTATCGGCCTTAGCGCGCTTGGCGCTCTGGTTGCCAATAATATGCAACAGCCAAGTTTACCGACATTCACGACAGCTTACGCACAACCTCAGCAAGTAACCCTGCCAGATGTTGTTCTCGGCAATAATCAAACACACACCAGTGCCTTGTTTAAAGATAAATGGTCATTAGTATTCTTCGGTTATGCTAGCTGCCCAGACGTTTGTCCGACCGAACTATACAATCTCAACAATGTGGCGAGCATCATGACTGCGGCCGGTAAAACCATGCCACAAGTGGTCTTTATCTCTGTCGATCCACAACGAGATAGTCATGAGATGCTGACCACCTACGCGCAATTTTATAACGATGAATTCATCGGCATCACCGGTGCAACCAGCGAGATCGATAAATTAGTGGCTAGCTTTGGGGTTATTTATCAAAAAACGTTTTTAGCCAATAATGGTCAATATGTCTCTGTGCCTTACAGTAGTCCAATTCCAGAAGACCAGCGTGAGAGTTATTTAATTAATCATTCTTCTCGATTGTATTTAGTTAATCCAGCAGGACAATATGTAGCGGCATTTGCACCGCCCCATAGCGCGAAAAAAATAGCGGCAGACCTGCTTAAATTATAATAATGCAGGGTTTGTTATTAAGAGATCGGTAATTGCGTGGTATTTTTTAACCTTTCCATCGCAAAGGAAGAGGTGACATCTGTTAGTCCATCGACGCAATTAACCAATCGTTTATAAAACACATCAAATGCCGCCATGTCTTTTACTAATACCTTCATCATATAATCGTATTCTCCGGCCATACGGTAAAACTCGATCACTTCGGCAAAGTCATTCACACTAACAACAAATTTCTTAAACCAGCTATCACTGTGATTTTGAGTTTTGATATTAACAAAGGCGGTCAGTGCGAGGCCGAGTTTTTGCTCATTAAGTAAAGCCACACGACGTAAAATATAACCATTATCTTCTAAACGTTTTAATCGTTTCCAGCAAGGTGAGACCGTTAAACTCACTTTGTCGGCAAGATCAGCAATTGACAGCGATGCATCACGCTGCAACAAATCTAAAATCAATTTATCCTTCGAATCTAACATAATGAAGTAATTCCTTTCCTTAAAAACCGATATCAGCAGTATATATGAAATCATATTTCCGCATAAAAGCAATATAATTATTGTATTGAATATCCCAGTACTTATATAGAGATTACCTTATGAATCCAAAACTCGTCGCCACATTATTATTTGCCTCTGTATGTTTGATCTGGGGTACAACCTGGATGGCAATGGAAATAGCAGTGCATTCTATTCCACCCATCACCGCAACGGGTCTGCGCTTTGTACTGGCTGCACCACTATTAATTTTAGCTGCTCGTAAATTAAATATCCCGCTTATGTTTCCGAAAGGTAAAAATCTTGAATTCGCCTTAATCAGTGTGTTTTATTTTGCCGCACCTTTTACCTTAATGATTTTTGGTGAGCAATATATTTCATCTGGATTAGCGTCTATTATTTTTGCCACTATGCCAGTGGTGGTATTAGTGTTCGCGGTATTAGTCCATCGCCAAAAAGTACACATCCACCAGATAGCCGGTCTTGCCATTGCATTGTTCAGCTTGATCACCATTATTAGCAATGAAATGGGCGTAAGTGCCAATGGTAGCCTCATCGGGGTCGGTGCATTAGTACTCGCAGTATTTATGCACGCCACAATCTATACCAGCGTACAGACTCGTTGCCAAGGTATTCACGTACTGACGTATAACGCGCTACCGTGTCTTGTGGCTGCGGTACTGTTACTTATTGTTGGTGCATTTGTAGAGCAACCGGACTTTAGTACCTTCACATCAACATCTTGGTTATCGGTTATTTATCTTGGCGTTGTTGCGGGTATTGGCGGCATCATGGCTTACTTCCAGTTAAATAAAGTAGCCAGTCCATTCCAAGCATCCATTTGTTTCTTGGTATTCCCAGTGATTGCGCTTGGTCTAGACAGTGTGGTTAACGGCAGAACAATTAGTCACGAATCATTGATCATGATGGTAATACTAACGGCAGGTGTTTTACTGTGTAAATTACCGATTGAATTAATCCGTAAACGTTTCACAAGAACTGCGGTAAACATAGAAAAGTAATGATTATCACTAAATAATAAACATAGGCTGTGTCGACATTCGTCAACGCAGCCTATTATTATTTTACTTCAGTTATGTTTATTTTAGTGCCGTTAACGACCGGTCCCAATCTTTCCAAACCACTTCTAAGCCCATACTTTTGACTAGTTCGGCCATTTCACTTGGTGAACGGTCATCATCAATTTCAAACTGCTCTAAGGCTTTCTCTGTATCGTCAGAATAACCACCGGGTTGGGTTTTTGAACCCGCACTGATAGTCGTTATGCCCAAGGGAATAACATTGTCACGAAAATGCTCGGACTCTCGAGTCGATAACGATAATTCCACATCCGGATTAAACAAGCGATAAGCACAAATCAACTGTACTAGTTGACGATCATTCATAATCGACTTCGGCTGAAATGCACCTTCACACGGTCTTAAACGTGGGAAAGAAATTGAATACTTGGTTTGCCAATAACGTTTTTGCAAATAATCTAAATGCGCAGCTACATGGAAACAGTCGGTACGCCATTCATCCAAGCCAATTAATGCACCTAGTCCCATTTTATGAATGCCAGCTTTGCCTAACCGGTCTGGGGTTTCAATTCGATATTTAAAATCGGACTTCTTACCTTTGAGATGATGCTCGGCATACGTCCGGGGATGATAGGTTTCTTGATATACCAATACTGAATCTAACCCCAATTCTTTTAGCTCTTCATAATCGGCTTGTTCTAGCGGCTGCACTTCCAAGGATAAATGCGAGAACTGCGATTTCAATTCAGTAAATACCTGACGAAAATACGGCATCCCCACTTTACGTTCCGACTCACCCGCCACTAATAACAAATGATCAAAACCCATTTTTTTAATCGCGCGCGCTTCACTGTTTAACTGCTTCATATCCAGCGTGGTACGACGAATTTTGTTATGCATCGAAAAACCACAATAGGTACAAATATTAGAGCACATATTAGAAAGGTATAACGGCACATAGAATTGGATAGTATTACCAAAACGTTGCCGCGTTAACTGGACACTACGTTGGGCCATCTGCTCTAAATAAGGTTCTGCCGCAGGTGAAATTAAGGCTTGAAAGTCATCTAGATCGAGTCGAGACTTCGATAATGCCCGTTCAACATCTGCTGCCGTTTTGGCATAAATAGATAAGCGAATATCATCCCAATCTAATTTTTGTAATTGCTCGTAAAAGCTCATATTTAACCCTTAAGTTGGCGTTATTACAGATCTAAAAATGCCGTCAATGGACTAGAAGCAACCGCAGTCTGCGCCTGACTACCTAACCCAGCTAAATAAGCTTGGCGACCAGCTTGCACCGCTAACGCAAATGCTTGGCTCATTGCTACCGGGTCTTTCGCCACCGCAATCGCAGTATTAACCAGTACCGCATCCGCGCCCATTTCCATGGCTAACGCCGCATGTGATGGCGCGCCAATCCCGGCATCAACAATCACAGGGACTGTCGATTGCTCAATAATAATCTCTAAGAACTCTGCAGTGAGAATGCCTTTGTTTGAACCAATCGGTGCGCCCAATGGCATCACAGCCGCAGTACCCACCGCTTCCAAACGTTTACACAATACCGGGTCGGCATGAATGTAGGGCAATACATGGAAACCATCACGCGCTAATTGTTCTGTGGCCTTTAAGGTTTCAATTGGATCGGGTAGTAAATATTTTGGATCCGGATGAATTTCTAATTTAATCCAATTGGTTTGCAATGCTTCACGTGCTAATTGCGCCGCATATACCGCTTCTTTTGCATCACGCGCACCAGACGTATTGGGTAATAAGTGCATGCCAGCTGCAATCAAAGGTTTAAGAATATCATCCTCTTGATTGGCTAAATCAATGCGTTTTAATGCCATGGTCACTAACTGGGATTGAGATGCAATCAAGGCAGCAGCCATTATTTTTTGATCGCTAAATTTACCCGTGCCAGTAAATAGCCGTGATGAAAAGGTTTTATCGGCAATGACAAGCTCATCGCTTGGTAATATGAATGTTGGGTTTAATGTTGTTACTGACATTTAGCCTCCTGCAATGGCTTGAAATAAAGTCACTTGATCATTTTCTGACAACTGAAAGTCATCCCAGTTTTGACGGGTAATAATGGTTTGGTTCACCGCTACCGCAATGCCTTTTTCCGGTTGTGCTAATACCGTTAACAATGACGTAATACTGGTCACTGCTAGGTTTTTAATTTCATCGTTAATGATTAATTTCATCTTATATTCCTGTCCCTCACATCCAAATATTCAGCCATGAGGTTATTTAATTAACTGCTTAGTCTTAGTCTTAGTATTTATATTCAATACTTATATTTCGTATTGGTATTAACGACTTGCGCACACCGCGCAATCTGGATCTTTCGCGACCGAGAGGTGCTGCCATTGCAAGGTTTTACCATCAAAGCGCATTAACCGATTAAGTGATGACAACGGCATACCGGTTAAATATTTAATCGCTTCCAGTGCTTGTAATGATCCAACAATGCCAACCAAGGGACCGAGTACCCCTGACGTACTGCAATTATTTACGGCTGCAGTGTCATCAAAAGGATATAAGCAGTGATAACACGCCGAATCAGCTAATTGTGCGTTAAACGAGATCAACTGTCCTTCCATGCGAATACCTGCGCCGACAATTAACGGTATTTTCTGGATCACACAGATCTTGTTTATCGCTTGCCTGGTCGGCATGTTATCGCTGCAATCAATCACCAAATCAACTTGGGATAGCATGTCTGCCATTTGATTATTGGCACTATCGAGGGTTAACCGCTGCGCGATTGCAGTGACATTTACATGGGGATTAAGCAGCGCTAACGAAGCTTTTGCCGCACTCACCTTAGCCTGCTTTAACTGCTGTTGTGTGAAAATAATTTGTCGTTGTAGATTACTTAACTCAACCTGGTCATCATCGACTAAATAGAGATGACCAACACCGGCAGCAGCCAAATACAGCGCAACAGGCGCGCCAAGACCACCGACACCAACAATCAATACCTTGGCATTGCGCAGTGCTAATTGGCCCTGCTCGCCGATATCTTCAAGCAGTAAATGCGCGCTATAACGCATATATTCCTGATCACTTAATCCGGTCATATTCATCCTGTTATATTAATCGTTCGCACATGCTAAGACTGAATGTGGTTCAGCAATCGCCAGTAAATCAGCAATAGCTTGTTTATAATCGTCAGCGCGAGTAATTGCCGTTACCACCGCCACACTACCCACACCTGTTGCGGCCACAAGCCGGGCACGTGCGATACTAATACCGCCGATAGCCACTAACGGATAGTCCTGCATTAAATCAGCATAACGCTGTAAACGCTGTAATCCCTGGGGTTTTGATGGCATATCCTTGGTCACTGTCGGATAAATATGACCAAGAGCGATATAACTCGGTTTTATTTGGTGAGCACGTAATATTTCATAATAACCGTGGGTGCTTAAACCCAGTTTCAAACCGGCTGTTTTTATCGCCTCAAAATCGGCAAACAGCATATCTTCTTGGCCTAAATGCACACCATAGGCCCCGTGATCAATGGCTAATTGCCAATAATCATTGATAAATAGACGTGCTTGATATTGACGGCCTAATGCCACGGCCGCTTTAATATCATCAACCACTTCGGCTGGGGTTTTATCTTTAATGCGTAATTGCAGGGTCTTCACCCCTTGCTGCAATACTTTTTCTAACCATGCCACTGTATCCACCACCGGATACAGTCCGAGTCGGTTCGTATCACAAGGCGCAAAATCATAAGCCAATTGCATTTGCGGTGCTAAGCCAAGCTGATCGCCCAATACTGTGTTCGGTAATACAACCTCTGGGAAATCACGGCGATCGGTAGGCCATGCGTCTGCGGTTTGATTTAAGTAAGCTCTGGCTACCACCAATGCATCATCAATAGGATAATCTTGGGCGATCACGGTTGCCAATGCCGAAGAAAAAATACCCTTGTGTTCATCTTTGCTTCGTGGCGTTAATGTCGCGCTTGGTGACGATAATAAGATTTCACGTTGTCCGTCAATATAAACATCGAGGGCGATAGATTGCTGCTTATCATCATGATAGCTGTTAACCGTAATCGCTTTCGCACAAACACCTTTGACACCGACACTCAGTAGTGTGTTAATCGCTTGTTTCGTCGCACTAAATAACTTCGCAGCGTCAGACCCGCCTTGCTCTTGCGGTAGGATCAATACATCCACGATCGGTAATAAGCGTATTTTAATCGTATTAATCAGCACTGAGTCTGCCGATTCAGCCTTTGCCATATCCGATAATGAAATGGATAACGGCTCATAGATAACACTGAGTTCTGGATGTAGTTGCTTATAAGCTTGTAAAAAATCAGCTAATATCGCCACATGCGAGGTTGTCGCTATCACCCCTATTTTAATGGCAGATGCCACAGGTGCAGCAGTCAATATCGCTAACTCAGCAGCAAAATCCGCATCGGATAACAGTGGCGTCGATACATGATAACCACTCCCACCCAACGCATTAATGGTATTAATATCGGCTTGAGTCGCAGCATTATCGCGAGCAGCAAGGCTCGCGATAGTCCAAATAATGGCTTGAGTCATTAAGTTATTATTCCACGTTCACAGGTGTAGATTCAGACACTCGACCATTTACCGCATCATGTGTAGGTGAGAGGTATAATTCAGCACCGTGCTTTTTAAATTCTTCCGACATCAGCTGCATCCCCGCTTCGGCATCAATTACAACCACTTCGTCAAGTAATTGAATACTGATTTTTTCTTGCTCGGCAGTGTAATCGCGGACATCTTGTGAGATCTTCATTGAGCAGAATTTTGGTCCACACATAGAACAGAAATGCGCAACTTTGCCGGATTCTTGGGGGATATTTTCATCGTGATAAGCGCGTGCAGTATCAGGGTCTAATGCCAGATTAAATTGATCATTCCAACGGAATTCAAAACGCGCTTTCGACATGGCATTGTCACGGATTTGAGCACCCGGGAAACCTTTCGCTAAATCAGCCGCATGCGCAGCGATCTTATAGGTGATCATGCCTTGCTTAACGTCTTCTTTATTCGGCAAACCTAAATGTTCTTTGGGTGTCACATAACACAACATGGCACAACCGTACCAGCCGATTTGTGCGGCACCAATGCCCGAAGTAAAATGGTCGTAACCAGGAGCAATATCAGTCGTCAATGGACCTAAAGTATAGAAAGGTGCTTCATGACAAATATCGAGTTGCTTTTCAACATTCACTTTAATCATGTGCATTGGGATATGACCAGGACCTTCGATAATAACTTGTACGTCTTGCTCCCACGCCACTTTCGTTAACTCACCTAAGGTTGCTAATTCGGCAAATTGAGCTTCATCATTGGCATCAGCCGCACAACCTGGACGCATGCCATCACCTAACGACAGAGATACATCGTAGGCTTTACAAATCGCGCAGATCTCTTCGAAATGATCATAAGCAAAGTTTTCTTTATGATGCGTCAAACACCATTTAGCCATGATCGAACCACCACGCGACACGATCCCGGTAAGGCGTTTTGCCGTCATTGGTATATAACGCAATAATACACCTGCATGAATAGTGAAGTAATCAACGCCCTGCTCTGCTTGTTCGATCAAGGTATCGCGGAATACTTCCCAAGTAAGATCCTCAGCGATCCCATTTACCTTCTCTAACGCCTGATAGATCGGCACAGTACCGATTGGCACCGGTGAATTACGCAGGATCCACTCACGGGTTTCATGAATATTACGGCCTGTGGATAAGTCCATTACCGTGTCAGCACCCCAGCGTGTCGCCCACACTAGCTTCTCGACTTCTTCTTCAATCGACGATGTGACCGACGAATTACCAATATTGGCGTTTACTTTCACAAGAAAGTTACGACCGATGATCATCGGCTCAGATTCGGGATGATTGATGTTGGCAGGGATGATCGCACGACCACGCGCCACTTCATCACGAACAAATTCAGGTGTGATCTTTTCCGGAATACTGGCGCCAAAATCATTACCTGCATGTTGTTTTAATAACAGCTCATTATGGATCAACTCTCGGCCCATGTTTTCACGGATCGCGATGTATTCCATTTCCGGCGTGATGATGCCTTTGCGGGCATAATGCATCTGGGTAACGTTTTGACCGTCAATAGCTTTGATTGGTTTTGGTAGATGTTCAAAGCGGATATGGTCAATACCGTCATCGGCAAGACGCTGTTGAGCAAAGTGCGACGTCACGATTTCGAGTTCTTCAATGTCGTTACGCTCAGCGACCCACCCCTGTCTTAACTTCGGTAAACCTTGGTGAACGTTTATTTCAATCGCGGGATCGGTGTAGGCACCCGATGTATCGTAGATTGGAATCGATTCATTTTGCTCATAAATCGGATCGTCTTTACTGCCTGCCACTAACGTCTCATCAAGATTGATCTTGCGCATCGCCACTCGAATATCGTCACGGCTACCGGTCAGATGAAATTTTTCTGAATTAGGAAATGGTTCGCAACTGAGATTGTTAATAAATTCTTGAGCGTTTTCACGGTTTTCACGACGTGTAGGTTTTTTGGTATTATTGCTTTGATTTATATTGGTAGTAGACATAGCATTCATTCCTTTCTAATAAGATGATTGCTTGTCGTTGAGTATGTGTGGAAAGTAGTGATACAGATATGGTGATTGTTTATGTTATCAAAGCCGCCTTAAAATCCCTCTGGCAAACCTCGAATCGCACTCACATTATTGTATTAATCACTCTTGTTTCCTTACGCAGGTATTAGCCTGATCAGGTTCCACGGATCCCATATTTAAATGGTCTCAGCCCTAAAGCACTCCGACAAGATGCACGAGTATAGACTAAAATGTGAAGCGGAAACAAGAGTAACCGTGATTAATCCTCTCTTTCTACAGGTTCTGTACACATCATGTCTGACAACGAAGGTCGATCTGCAGAGCCATTAATACTAATAGTACATTGTCGATGATAGTCAGTAAAGTAACTAATAAGCATTTTCAACAGGCATAAAAAAATCCCCAGGACTATCGAAATAGTATTGGGGATTTATGTTAGCTGTAAAAGACTACAACTTTATCTACTCAATAAAAAGGCAAAGTATCAGTGGGCCTGTGACTCTTCCTTTTTACTTTAATTGCATTCAGCAAATCAATTAAAGGTTATTTAGTAGGTTTGCTAAGTTCTGTTCAGCTTCATCAGTGGTAATTTCTTGCATTACTTCTTCTACTTTACCAGCACGTTTTTTTGCACGTTCTTGGTGATAAGAGAAGCCTGTACCTGCAGGAATTAAACGACCAACGATAACGTTCTCTTTCAGACCACGAAGGTCATCAATCTTACCATGAACAGCAGCGTCGGTTAGAACACGTGTTGTTTCTTGGAACGATGCAGCTGAGATAAATGATTCAGTTGCAAGAGATGCTTTGGTAATACCCATAAGTATGTGCTGATACACGGCTGGTTGCTTGCCTTCGGCTATTAACTGACGGTTAGCAATTTTCAGACGTGACACTTCAGCTAACTCACCTTCTAGGAAATGACTATCTCCAGCAGAGATTACGTTAGCTTTACGTAGCATTTGACGAACGATAGTTTCAATGTGCTTATCGTTAATCTTTACACCCTGTAAACGGTATACTTCTTGAACTTCGTTCGCGATATAGTTCGCAACATGGCTAATACCACGTAGACGTAAGATATCGTGTGCTGATTCAGGACCATCGGCGATAACTTCACCTTTAGTAACCTTCTCACCTTCGAACACGTTCAAGTGACGCCATTTATGGATCATCTCTTCGTAAGCTTCAGCACCATCAGTCGGTGTGATCACTAGACGACGTTTACCTTTAGTTTCTTTACCGAAACTAATAGTACCTGAGATTTCCGCTAAGATAGCTGCATCTTTTGGCTGACGTGCTTCGAACAGATCCGCTACGCGTGGTAGACCACCCGTAATATCACGTGTTTTAGAGCTTTCTTGAGGAATACGTGCTAACGCTTCACCAATAGTCACTAATGCGCCATCTTCTAAGTTAACGATTGCATTTGAAGGTAAGAAGTATTGTGCCACAACTTCAGTACCAGGAATGAATAAATCATTACCTGCTGCATCAACAAGCTTAACCATAGGACGTAAATCTTTACCAGCGGCAACACGTGCTGCAGGATCCAGAATTACCGTGCTAGATAAACCAGTTAGATCATCAGTTTGCTTAGTAACCGTAATACTCTCAATTAAGTCAACAAACTTAATTTGACCAGCCACCTCGGTGATGATTGGGTGAGTATGCGGGTCCCAGTTAGCAATAATGTCACCAGATACAACAGCTGCGCCGTCTTTATATTCAACAACAGAACCGTAAGGTAATTTATGGCTTTCTTTAGTACGACCATTTTCATCAATAATCGTAATGACTGATGAACGTGACGTAATAACCAGTTTGCCTTCTACATTCTCAACGTATTTCTCGTTGTGGAATTTAATCGTACCCGTGTTTTTAACTTGGATATTATTTTCTGCAGAGGCTCTCGATGCCGCACCACCAATGTGGAATGTACGCATCGTTAACTGTGTACCAGGTTCACCAATTGATTGCGCTGCCACAACACCAATAGCTTCACCTTGACTAACCATAACACCACGTGCTAAATCACGACCGTAACAAGCTGCACAAACACCGAAGTCATTGTCACAAGTAATTACAGAGCGTACTTTCATTTGATCAACTGAGTGCTCTTCTAAGAAATCACAAAGTTTTTCGTCAAGTAATGTATTGCGTGGCAATATTACTTCACCAGTACTTGGATTCACAACATCTTCAGCAACAACACGACCAAGAACACGATCGCGTAGCGGTTCAACAACATCACCACCTTCAATATGAGGCGTAATGATGAGGCCATTTTCAGTACCACAATCAATCTCGTTAATCACAAGATCTTGTGCAACGTCAACAAGACGACGAGTTAGGTAACCCGAGTTTGCTGTTTTAAGTGCTGTATCGGCTAGACCTTTACGTGCACCATGCGTTGAGATGAAGTACTGAAGTACGTTTAGACCTTCACGGAAGTTGGCAGTAATTGGTGTTTCAATGATCGAACCATCTGGTTTCGCCATCAGACCACGCATACCCGCTAACTGACGAATCTGAGCAGCACTACCACGAGCACCAGAGTCGGCCATCATGTAAATACTGTTGAATGATTTCTGTGTCTCAACATCACCTAAAGAGTTCACTTTAGTTTCTGTCGACAAGTTATCCATCATTGCTTTTGAGATGTGCTCATTGGCACGCGCCCAAATATCAATCACTTTATTGTAACGCTCACCCGCAGTAACAAGACCAGACTGGAATTGTTCTTGGATTTGAGTTACTTCAACTTCAGCCGCTTCAATTAGCGTTTTCTTCTCATCCGGAATAACCATGTCATCGATACCCACTGATGCACCAGAAAGCGCAGCATAATGGAAACCGGTGTACATTATTTGGTCAGCGAAAACAACAGTGTCTTTCGGACCTAATAGACGGTAACAGTCATTCAGTAGCTTACCAATCTGCTTTTTACCTAACGCTTCGTTAGATACTTTCAGGAACCAGTTAGCTGGATTCGCTGCAAGTTTAGCTTCTTCTTCAGCAGATAAAGTTTTAATCGGATCAATTAATGCATATGGTAGACCCTTAGGGGCTACTAAAGAAAGAATCGCACGACCAACGGTGGTGTTTTTCAGTTCAGTGCGAACTGTAAATTCACCCGTTTCTTCATCTTTAATATGTTCAGTAATACGTACTTTAACACGTGCATGTAGTTCAACCAGGTGGCTACGATAAAGCTTTTCAGCTTCTTCAGGGCTACCTAGTACCATGCCTTCACCCTTAGCGCCAACGCCAGAACGAGTCATGTAGTAAAGACCTAATACAACGTCTTGAGAAGGTACGATAACCGGTTCACCATTCGCAGGTGACAGAATGTTATTCGTAGACATCATCAGTGTACGCGCTTCCAATTGAGCTTCAATTGTTAACGGTACGTGTACAGCCATCTGATCGCCATCGAAATCGGCGTTGTATGCAGAACATACTAATGGGTGTAACTGAATCGCTTTACCTTCAATTAGCACAGGTTCGAATGCTTGAATACCAAGTCTGTGCAGTGTTGGGGCACGGTTAAGCATGACTGGATGTTCGCGGATCACGCCGTCTAGGATATCCCAAACTTCAGGGCCTTCACGTTCAACCATTTTCTTAGCGGCTTTAATCGTTGTTGCAAAACCAAGTGATTCTAATTTACCGTAAATGAATGGTTTGAATAACTCAAGTGCCATTTTCTTAGGTAAACCACATTGGTGTAAGCGTAACGTTGGACCTACTGTAATTACAGAACGACCAGAGTAATCTACACGTTTACCGAGTAGATTCTGACGGAAACGACCTTGTTTACCCTTGATCATATCAGCAAGCGATTTAAGAGGTCGTTTGTTAGAACCTGTGATCGCACGGCCACGACGACCATTATCTAATAGCGCATCAACAGATTCTTGTAACATACGTTTTTCGTTACGTACGATAATATCTGGAGCAGCTAAGTCTAATAGACGTTTTAGACGGTTGTTACGGTTGATCACTCGACGGTAAAGATCATTCAGATCAGAAGTCGCAAAACGACCACCATCTAGTGGTACTAAAGGACGAAGATCTGGCGGTAATACCGGCAGTACGTTCATGATCATCCACTCGGGTTTGTTACCAGAGATAGAAAATGCTTCCATTAATTTAAGACGTTTAGTGATCTTCTTACGTTTAGTTTCAGAGTTTGTAGTCTCTAATTCTTCACGCATTTCTTCAATGTCTTGGGTTAGGTTTAGATCTTGTAACAAAGAAAGTACAGCTTCTGCACCCATCTTCGCATCAAATTCATCACCCCATTCTTCTAGGTTGTCAAGATACTGCTCTTCAGTCAGCATCATCCCACGCTCTAGCGAAGTCATACCAGGTTCGATAACAACATATGATTCGAAGTAAAGAATACGTTCGATATCACGCAGTGTCATGTCTAATAATAGACCGATGCGAGACGGTAATGATTTCAAGAACCAAATGTGTGCAACAGGAGACGCTAATTCGATGTGGCCCATACGGTCACGACGAACTTTAGTCTGCGTTACTTCTACGCCACATTTTTCACAGATAACACCACGGTGCTTCAGACGCTTATACTTTCCGCAAAGACATTCGTAATCTTTTACTGGGCCGAAAATACGCGCACAGAATAAACCGTCACGTTCTGGTTTGAAGGTACGGTAATTGATGGTTTCTGGCTTTTTAACTTCACCAAAAGACCAAGAACGGATCTGCTCAGGTGATGCTAGACCAATCTTGATACCATCGAACTCTTCGGTCTTACCTTGCTGTTTTAGAAACTTTAATAAGTCTTTCACGTTTTTCTCCACTGGGAGTGAAAACTACGCAGCCTCAACTCACTAAATGAGTCGAGGCGCAATGCTAATTCAAAAGTCTGAATAATCTCTTAATAAGAGCTTATTTCTTACCTTTGTTTTCATCTAATTCGATGTTGATACCCAATGAGCGGATCTCTTTCAACAATACGTTGAATGATTCTGGCATACCTGGGTCCATACGATGATCGCCGTCTACGATGCTCTTATACATCTTAGTACGACCGTTCACGTCATCAGACTTAACAGTTAGCATCTCTTGTAGAGTATATGCTGCACCGTATGCTTCCAGAGCCCATACTTCCATCTCACCGAAACGCTGACCACCGAACTGAGCTTTACCACCCAACGGCTGCTGAGTAACTAGGCTGTAAGAACCGGTAGAACGTGCATGCATTTTGTCATCAACCAAGTGATTCAGTTTCAGCATGTACATGTAACCTACAGTAACTGGACGTTCAAATCGATCACCAGTACGGCCATCGTATAAGTCTAATTGACCAGATTCTGGTAAATCAGCCAGTCTCAGCATTTCTTTGATTTCAGCTTCTGAAGCACCATCAAACGCAGGCGTTGCTATTGGCAGACCTTTACGTAAGTTGTGCGCAAGAACACGAACTTCCTCGTCAGAGAAAGTTGATAAATCAACTTTCTGATGCGAATCACCGATGTCGTATGCTTTTTGCATAAACTCACGGATCTTAGCAAGATCTTGTTGCTCTTTGATCATGTTATCGATTTTAGTACCGATACCACGAGCAGCAAGGCCCAAGTGAACTTCAAGTACCTGACCGATGTTCATACGCGATGGTACACCCAGCGGATTCAGTACGATATCAACGGGTTCACCAAACTTATCGTGTGGCATATCTTCAATAGGCACGATTGTTGAGATCACACCTTTGTTACCATGACGACCAGCCATTTTATCACCCGGTTGGATACGACGTTTAACAGCTAGGTGTACTTTAACGATCTTAAGTACGCCCGGTGCTAGATCATCACCTTGGGTAATTTTACGGCGTTTGATATCAAACTTAGAATCAAAGTCAGCTCTTAACTCATCATGCTGCTTCGCTAAGCTGTCTAATTGAGTCTGTTGATCTTCATCAACAAGCACCGTCTCTAACCATTGACCACGAGAAATAGCATTAAGTTGCTCTTCTGTTTTGCCAGCAGCTAATAGTAAGTTTTTAACGCGACCGAATAAGCCTTCTTCGAAGATAGATAATTCTTCAGTTAAGTCTTTTTTCGCTTCACGTAATTGCATTTGCTCGATGTCTTGTGCACGTTTATCTTTATCTACGCCATCACGGGTAAATACTTGCACGTCAATTACAGTACCGTAAACAGAGTTAGGTACACGTAATGAACTGTCTTTTACATCCGATGCCTTTTCACCGAAGATAGCTCGCAGAAGCTTTTCTTCAGGCGTTAATTGTGTTTCACCTTTAGGGGTTACTTTACCGACTAGGATATCGCCGGGCTTAACTTCAGCACCAACATAAACGATACCAGACTCATCTAGCTTAGATAATGCGCTTTCTCCCACGTTAGGGATATCCGCAGTGATCTCTTCGCTACCAAGCTTAGTATCACGCGCAATCGATGATAATTCTTGAATGTGGATAGTCGTTAGACGATCTTCTTTTACAACACGTTCAGATACAAGAATTGAATCTTCGAAGTTGTAACCATTCCAAGGCATGAATGCGATACGCATATTTTGGCCAAGTGCTAATTCACCTAAGTCTGTTGAAGGACCGTCAGCAAGCACGTCACCTTTAACCACAGCTTCACCAGTTAATACTGTTGGGCGTTGGTTAATACAAGTGTTTTGGTTCGAACGTGTGTACTTAGTTAACGTGTAGATATCAATACCCGCTTCACCTGGTACCAGTTCTTCTTCGTTAACTTTAACGATGATACGACTTGCATCAGCATAGTCGATTGAACCGCCACGTAATGCAACTACAGTTACACCGGAATCGATTGCTACCGCGCGTTCAATACCTGTACCTACTAATGGCTTGTCAGCGTTTAGTGTTGGTACTGCTTGACGTTGCATGTTCGCACCCATCAATGCACGGTTAGCATCATCGTGTTCTAGGAACGGAATTAGCGCTGCCGCCACAGAAATAATTTGCTGTGGCGATACGTCCATATACTGAATTTGATCCGCAGACCTAAAGGTTGTTTCACCTTTGTGACGACATGGAATAAATTCATCTTGTAACATACCATCTTTATCGATAGTCGCGTTAGCCTGTGCTACTGCATATAGACCTTCTTCAATAGCCGAAAGGTATTGGACGTCATCAGTGACTTTACCGTTGATTACTTTACGGAATGGTGTTTCTAAGAAACCATAATCATTAGTACGAGCAAAAATAGCTAATGAGTTAATTAGACCAATGTTTGGTCCCTCTGGAGTCTCAATCGGGCATAAACGACCATAGTGAGTTGGATGTACATCACGTACCTCAAAACCAGCACGTTCACGTGTAAGACCACCAGGACCTAATGCAGAAATACGACGTTTGTGCGTCACTTCTGACAATGGGTTATTTTGATCCATGAACTGAGACAGTTGTGATGAACCAAAGAACTCTTTGATCGCAGCTGAAATCGGCTTAGCATTAATCAAATCTTGTGGCATTACAGCATCAAGATCACCAAGACTTAGACGTTCACGAACAGCACGTTCTACACGAACTAAACCAACACGGAATTGGTTTTCTGCCATTTCGCCAACTGAACGAATACGACGGTTGCCAAGGTGATCGATATCATCGACTTCGCCTTTACCGTTACGGATATTAATCAAAGTTTTCATCACTTCAACAATATCTTCTTTGTTCAGGATGCCAGAGCCAGTATCTTCTTCGCGGCCAATACGGCGGTTGAACTTCATACGACCGACAGTAGATAGGTCATAACGTTCTTCTGCGAAGAATAGATTATTAAATAAACCTTCTGCAGCTTCACGCGTTGGTGGTTCACCAGGACGCATCATGCGGTAAATTTCAACTAATGCTTCAAGTTTGTTAGTAGTTGAGTCAACACGTAATGTGTCAGACATGTAACTACCTACATCAAGCTCGTTCGTATAAAGAACGTCAATTATCTTGATTCCAGCTTGAGACAATTCAGCCACAGACTCGAGTGTTAGTTCAGCATTCGCTGCAACAATTACTTCGCCCGTTTCTTCATTGATATAATCTTTAGACGCAACTTTACCAGCGATATACTCTAATGGTACTTCGATCTCGGTTATGCCGGCTTTTTCAAATTTCTTGATATGACGAGCAGTAATACGACGACCATTTTCAACGTATATTTCACCGTTAGCAACGATGTCAAATACAGCAGTTTCGCCGCGTAGACGGTCCGGCTGTAGTTCCATCAATAACTTGCCATCTTTCACTTCAAAACGTGTAGTATCGAAGAAGATTGCTAAGATTTCTTCCGTCGTGAACTCAAGTGCACGAAGAATAATTGATGCTGGTAATTTACGACGACGGTCAATACGCACGAATAAGCAATCTTTCGGATCGAATTCAAAGTCTAACCAAGAACCGCGGTAAGGAATAACGCGTGCGTTATATAGTACTTTACCTGATGAATGAGTTTTACCTTTGTCGTGATCGAAGAATACACCAGGACTACGGTGTAGCTGAGATACGATAACACGCTCTGTACCGTTAATAACAAAAGTACCAGTATGTGTCATTAATGGGATTTCGCCCATGTAGACTTCTTGTTCTTTGATATCTTTAATAGTACCTGCTGGTGCATCACGATCGTATAATACAAGACGTAATTTAACACGCAACGGTGCAGAATAAGTAATACCTCGGGTTTGACATTCTTTAACTTCAAATACAGGTTCACCTAAACGGTACGATACATATTGAAGTTCAGAAGTTCCAGAGTAACTTTTAATAGGGAACACGCTACGGAATGCTGCTTCCAGGCCGTGTTCACCTGTGTGATCCATTTCTAAAAACTTTTTAAAAGAGCTCGTTTGGATAGCCAACATTTGCGGTTTAGCCACAACTGGTGCACTTTTACCAAAGTCTTTACGGATACGTTTTTTTTCGGTATTAGAGTAAACCATTTGGTTCCTCAGCTCGCTGATAAGTGACCCACTCTGCCCTAAATAAGGACAGCTCTAACAACATCATTATATGTTTTTTATCCTGTCTCGACCAAATGAATTCGGTTAAACAGTGCGCAGAATTTTGGTTGAAATGATGTGAAATTTCCAAACATCCTATAGCGCAAAAAGGCCGGCGATTAAAGAATCACCAGCCAATGCCTTATGAGGGCAATAATCTATTTAAGAATAGACTATTTGATCTCAACAGTACAACCTGCTTCTTCTAGAACTTTCTTAAGTTCTTCAGCTTCAGTTTTTTCTACGCCTTCTTTAACAGCTACAGGTGCAGATTCAACAACACCTTTAGCTTCTTTAAGACCTAGGCCTGTAGCAGCACGAACAGCTTTAATAGCTTTAACTTTGTTTTCGCCAAAAGCAGTTAGAATCACGTCGAATTCTGTTTGCTCTTCAACAGCAGCGCCTTCAGCAGCGCCAGCAACAACTGCAGCTGCAGCTGATACGCCGAATTTTTCTTCCATTGCTTCGATTAATTCAACAACTTCCATAACAGAAAGTTCAGCAATTGCGTCGATGATTTGGTCTTTAGTGATAGACATGTGTCATTCCTAATATATTAAAATTTATTTTAGACAAAGCGGCTAAATTAAGCAGCTTCTTGCTCTTTTTGATCGCGTAAAGCAGCCAATGTACGTACCAGTTTGCCAGCAGATGCTTCTTTCATAGTCATCATTAACTGCGCAATAGCTTCGTCGTATGTTGGTAGTTTAGCTAGTTTATCAATGTTTTCTGCACTGATAAATTCGCCTTCAAATGCTAACGCTTTAACTTCGAAAGATTCTTCTTGTGCAGCGAAGTCTTTTAAAAGACGAGCTGCAGCACCTGGGTGCTCATTAGAGAATGCGATCAGAGTTGGACCGGTAAATACTTCGCTAAGGCACTCAAATTCAGTACCTACAACAGCACGCTTTATAAGAGTGTTACGTACTACACGGATGTAGACGCCATTCTCACGAGCAAGCTTACGAAGACCAGTCATTGCACCTACAGTAACGCCACGTGAATCAGCAACTACTGCAGAAAGCGCAGCCTTGGCAGCTTCGTTGACTTCAGCAACAATTGCTTTTTTGTCGTCGAGACCTAATGCCATGGTCTATACTCCTGGATAAAACCGAAAAATTCGGTATTTAAAATTTCCGACCAATGCCTTACCTTTGGCAGTCACATCAGTCGAACCATTACGGCTTGGATTCCAGAAAAAATAAATTCTTCAGAGGTCCTACACCATCTACGTAGGAAAGATCAAGTATTTAACTAAACATAGCCGATCATGATTAAGTCATTCTTACAGCGTAAGCACAACTCCTACGGTCTTGGACGGAAGCAAGCAACATAAAGTATTAAACTTGATGTACTTACTTCAACCCACATTTTTTGCGGGTTGGTTAATATTAATAAATAACTATTAACCAACGCGCTAAATTTAAGGAACCAAATTAGACTAAATAATTTCGTTCCTGTAAATTATTTAGTCTCTACAGTTGCAACATCAACAGTTAGACCAGCACCCATCGTAGTAGATAGGCTGATCTTCTTGATGAATTGACCTTTAGCAGAAGCAGGTTTAGACTTAGTCAATGCTTTAAGTAGTGACTCAAGGTTTTCTTTGATGTGACTCGCGTCAAAATCCACTTTACCGATAGTAGTGTGGATAATACCAGCTTTGTCGTTACGGTAACGCACTTGACCAGACTTAGCATTTTTAACTGCAGTCGCAACGTCAGGAGTTACTGTACCAACTTTAGGGTTTGGCATTAAACCACGTGGACCTAGGATTTGACCTAGTTGACCAACAACACGCATAGCGTCTGGAGATGCGATAACAACATCAAAGTTAAGCTCACCAGCTTTAACTTGTGCAGCTAGATCTTCCATACCTACGATGTCAGCGCCAGCAGCTTTAGCCGCTTCAACGTTAGCACCTTGTGTAAATACTGCAACACGTACGTTACGACCAGTACCGTGTGGTAACACAGTAGCGCCACGCACGTTTTGGTCAGATTTACGTGAATCAATACCTAGATTGATAGAAACGTCGATGCTTTCTTTGAATTTAGCAGATGCTAATTCTTTAAGAAGTTCAACAGCTTCAGTGATTTCATATTGCTTAGTTACTTCCACTTTTTCGCGGATAGTACGCATACGTTTAGAAAGTTTAGCCATGTTCAGAATTATCCTTCTACGTTCAAGCCCATTGAGCGAGCTGTACCAGCAATAGTGCGAACCATTGCATCTAGATCAGCGCCCGTAAGGTCTGGTTGTTTAGTGTGTGAGATCTCTTCCAACTGAGCGCGAGTAACAGTACCCACTTTTTCAGTGTTTGGACGACCAGAACCAGACTTGATGCCTGCTGCTTTCTTAAGTAAGAAAGATGCTGGTGACGTCTTTGTTATGAACGTAAACGAACGATCAGAATAAACTGTGATAACAACAGGCGTCGGTGAACCCTTCTCTACAGAATCTGTTTTTGCGTTGAACGCTTTACAGAATTCCATGATGTTAACACCATGTTGACCTAGTGCAGGACCAACTGGTGGACTAGGATTCGCCATACCAGCTGAAACTTGCAGCTTAATATATGCAGTAACTTTTTTAGCCATTTTAATTTACCTTAAATATGGGTGCGAACGCTATATCTGACATAGATACTAGCTTCCCGAAAAACAAGGGCAGCGAATTATAGATATAATCACTGCCCTTGCCAAGCATTTTGTTGAAAATTAATTCAATAAAATGCGAATCTTATTGTTTTGAACTTTGCCATTAAGCTATTAGGTTAATGGTATTAGCCTTTTTCTACTTGACCAAAATCTAATTCAACCGGTGTAGAACGACCGAAGATCAATACGGAAACTTTTAAGCGACTTTTTTCATAGTCAACTTCTTCAACCACACCATTAAAGTCAGCAAATGGGCCGTCTGATACACGAACCACTTCACCCACTTCAAATAACGTTTTAGGACGCGGCTTATCAATCGCGTCTTGAAGACGGTTCAGAATGCGATCAGCTTCTTTTTGGGTGATTGGAGCTGGACGCTCTTTAGTACCACCAATGAAACCAAGTACACGCGGTAAACTGCTTACCAAGTGCCATGATTCATCGTTCATTACCATTTGAACTAAAACGTAACCAGGAAAGAACTTACGTTCACTCTTGCGACGTTGACCGGCACGCATTTCAACAACTTCTTCCGTTGGAACAAGTATGTCACCGAAATATTCTTCCATTTCGTGGATCTTAAT
The DNA here is from genome assembly GCF_900465055.1 of Moritella yayanosii. Lineage (NCBI taxonomy): Bacteria > Pseudomonadati > Pseudomonadota > Gammaproteobacteria > Alteromonadales > Moritellaceae > Moritella > Moritella yayanosii. Next base: position 2,792,553 of record NZ_LS483250.1, read on the forward strand.
ATGTTCAAGTAATGTTTTTTGAACACGACCTTCAAAACCGGAAAAGGCTTGAACTACGTACCATCTCATTTTCTGTTCAGACATGAACTTATACCTTTACATCTGTGATAAATGCAACTACACGAACTAGAATACCATCTAATCCCCATAGCACTAACGCCATAAAAGCGGTAACAACTAATACGATAAGTGTAGTCTGGATCGCCTCTTGGCGCGTAGGCCAAACTACTTTACGTACTTCTGTTCTTGATTCAGATGCAAATTCAAGTGCATTGCGCCCTTTACTTGTCTGCAATGCAATGCCACCAGCAATAACAGCGGCAATAATTACAGCAACTGCGCGGATTAACACTGATTCTTCACTAAAAATATTGTTACCAATAACTGTGCCAATTAGAATTATTGCAACTAGTACCCATTTTACAGTTTCTAGTGCTTTTCCTTGGTTTTCAGTATTTGAAGTCATACTACTAACCTGTACCTTAAGACAAAAAAATCCGCTGTTACACGGTGATGACAGTGGCAGGAGGGAGATAATCGCACTCACAAACATCAGTTTGGAGACCGCCTTTCTACCAATTGGAGCTACCCCTACAAACGGAGCACCTAATTATAGGGGCTTTCATTTTTCATGCAAGTCATTCGTAAATAATTATGAATAATATTTGAATTACAAATAGCTTAAATAGATTATGATAAGTTTATTTTTAGTTTTTTAACGTGTAGTTATTTTAAAGGCGTAGTCATTTGAGATGAAGAATAAACAGAAGAAGAAAACAATTAACCTGAAAAAATGGTGCTGATACCCAGAATCGAACTGGGGACCTCATCCTTACCAAGGATGCGCTCTACCGACTGAGCCATATCAGCGAATTTGGAGCGGGCGGCGGGAATCGAACCCGCATTATCAGCTTGGAAGGCTGGAGTAATAGCCATTATACGACGCCCGCATGCGTCCTAAGTACAAAGTGGTGGAGGGAGAAGGATTCGAACCTTCGAAGGCTGAGCCGTCAGATTTACAGTCTGATCCCTTTGGCCACTCGGGAACCCCTCCACATCTTGTACTTCGATAACAAGTTAAATGGTGCCGACTGCCGGAGTCGAACTGGCGACCTACTGATTACAAGTCAGTTGCTCTACCTACTGAGCTAAGTCGGCGGCGTCACTTAACGAGGAGAGATACTAGAGTAACCCCCTATCTCTTGCAACCTTAATCGATTAAAACCAGTTTTTTTTTATTTACATGGCTAATTGTTCGCCACATCGACTAAGCTTCGACTCGAAAGCATGAATGAAATCCGTTTTGGTTACGTTTCAGCGTGTCGCAATGACACTTCACCACCCACGTAGGGACTAATAACGCCATCCATTTCTAACAATAATGCGCCACTGTGATCGATCCCTTTCGCGATCCCATATTTTTTGTTATTACCTATGGTCAATACCACAGGGCTATCTCTAAACGCATCACAACAATTCCACTCTTCAACAAAGTGTCCAAAACCAAACGACTCGAAATCAGTCAAGACTTTGATTAAGTGAGTTAAATAACGCGAGGCTAAGGCATTACGATCAATTGCGTGCGGTAATTGCTGATTTATATCAGTCCAAGCTTGGTCTATCTCTAGCCCTGCTTGCAATGGCATATTAACATTAAGCCCCAAACCGATGACTAAATGGCATTCACCCCCCGCTGTAGCAATTATTTCTACCAATACACCTGCAATCTTTTTACCATCCACATACACATCATTAGGCCATTTCAATTGGGTATTAGCAATACCTAGGTCGGTGAGCGTGCGCGCAACAGCAATGCCGATGACTAAACTTAAACCTGAGGCAGCTTGGATCCCAGCATCTAAACTCCAGTAAGTACTGGTATAAAGGTGCGCCCCATAAGGCGACTCCCATTTTTTACCCCGGCGCCCGCGCCCGGCAGTCTGATATTCAGCAAAGCAGCTGTGGCCTTTATGTAATAACGCGGCTTTATCTAATAAATGCTGATTGGTCGAGCCTAGCACTTGATGACTCTCGACAGTCACACCACTCCCTGCTGTAATCAGCTCAGCATCGAGTAATTGCAACGGCGCAGATAGTTTATAGCCTTTACCGGTCACCTTAAATACATCTAAGCCTATTGTTTCTAGTACCTTGATCTGCTTACTCACGGCCATGCGGCTTACACCGAGCGTTGCACCTAACGCTTCACCCGAATGAAATTCACCATCAGCAAGTAATCGAATAAGTTGCTGCCGTGAAGCGGTCATATTAACCACGGCACACCTCCGCTAAGCTAGTCTCTCCGTCACGTCCCATAAATCTAACCTCATGCTGTAATTCAACACCAAAGCGTGTCTGCACTGTTGTTTGAATGTGTTTCGCTAACGCGACAATATCAGCCGCTGTCGCAGTTCCGGTATTGACAATAACCAGCGCTTGCTCGGTATGAACTTGCGCGCCACCTTGTTGATAACCTTTTAGTGCACATTGGTCAATCAACCAACCCGCGGCTAATTTGATATCTCCACCTGCTGGATAATGCAAAATATTTGGATGCAGGACGGCAATTGCGTTAAATTGTGTTTTATTGATGATCGGGTTCTTAAAGAAACTACCCGCATTACCCAGTTTATTGGGATCGGGTAGTTTCTGTTGACGAGTCAGGCAAACCTGTTTAAAGATCGCTAATGCCGAGGTTTTATCCCCTAAACTCGCTAATGGGCCATAATTTATTTTGGCAATCCAAGGTTTGTGTAATTTAATACCGACAGCGGTGATCACTGCGCTATCTTTAAGTTCGCCTTTAAAAATACTGTCACGATAACCAAATTGACAGTCTGCAGGTGTATAACGACGCACCATTAAAGTGTCAATATCGAGTACATCAACATAATCGCAGACATCCTTCAATTCCACGCCATATGCACCAATATTTTGTACTGGTGCGGCACCGACGACACCTGGGATCAACGCTAGGTTTTCTAATCCATCATAACCTTGAGCCAACGTCCATTGCACGAATTCATGCCAATTTTCACCGGCAGCCACGTGTAAGTACACCGCATCCTCAGCCGCTTCATTCACTGTGATACCCGTTAAGCAAATACGAATAACGAGTCCATCAAAGTCATCACAAAATAACAAATTACTGCCACCACCCAGTATTAACCGCTGGGGCGCAGAGATCTGCAGCGCAGACTTAAGCTCACTTAACGTCGTCACGGTGATAAACTGCGAGGCATAAGCATCAACTCCAAAACTGGTATAGGGTTTTAAATTGTGATTTTTTAGTATTTGCATGAAATAATTAACACTCATAAGACATAATCCCCTGCAGATAGTAACGTATCTGCAGGCAAAACCGAATAATAAAAGGTCACGAAATGCAGTTTCAATGGTTAAAGAAAATAGAGAACCCGCTAGTTAAGCCCTTCTATAAGCAATACCTACCCTATTCAAGACCCAATAAAGCCGAGCATATTGCCGTTTTAAAAGATAATAGAAAACAGGGTAATACCATTATTGCCTGCGCGAGACTGCGCCCTATTGGTGAGTTATCTTTATTAACTGGGATGTTGGTATCGCCCGACTACCGTGGTCAACAACTCGGTCATCAATTATTACGTGATATGCGCCCTCAATTCACCCCGCATAAAACGTTTACTTTTGCCCTACCACACCTTGCAGATTTTTATCATCAGCATGATTTTTATCCCACAGCGCAAGCGCCTAATGATATTCAGCAACGATTTGAGGCCTATCAAAAACAGGGTAAATCACTGCTGTTATTAGGCTTTAATGATTCTAATCAAGCTGACATCTGATTATCTTTATAATAAAGTAAAATTACGTTAAGCTGATCACAGCCCATATTTAGACTAATAGACATCATGACAATTAAAACAGACGAACTTAGAACTACCTATATCGACCAGGTGATCGCTCCAAGTCAACTGGTTAAAGAGTTTCCATTATCTGATAGCGCTGCACAGCAGATAATCAACAGTCGTCGTGAAATCGAAGCGATTATTGCAGGCAAAGATAAACGTCTGCTGGTTATCATTGGCCCTTGCTCAATTCATGATACTAACGCCGCGTTAGATTACGCTCGCCGTCTAAAACCATTGCAAGAACGATATAAAGGCAGCTTAGTGATTGTAATGCGTGTGTACTTTGAAAAACCACGTACCATTGTGGGCTGGAAAGGTTTGATCAGCGACCCTGATTTAAACGGTAAATACCAAGCAAATAAAGGCTTACGTTTAGCACGTAAACTGTTAGTTGATATCAGTGAAGTCGGCTTACCAATCGCCACCGAATTTTTAGACATGGTCAACGGTCAATACATTGCAGACTTAATTAGCTGGGGTGCTATTGGCGCGAGAACCACCGAAAGCCAAGTACACCGTGAAATGGCATCGGCGTTATCTTGTCCTGTTGGTTTCAAGAACGGTACAGATGGTAATATCAAAATTGCCATTGATGCAGTACGTGCAGCACAAGTATCACACATTTTCTACTCACCCGATAAAGATGGTTTCATGACGGTATACCAAACCCACGGTAATCCGTTTGGTCATGTGATCTTACGTGGTGGTAAAGAGCCAAACTATGACAAATCACACATTAACGTGGCGACCAAAGCATTAAGTGATGCAGGATTAACACCGTCTGTCGTGGTTGATTTTAGTCATGGTAACAGCCAAAAGCGCCACACCAATCAGCTACTTGTTGCTGACAATGTGATGGCGCAAATGCGTACCGGTAGCATGCAGATTTCAGGTATTATGGCTGAAAGTTTTATTGAAGAAGGTAACCAAGCCGTTGTTGCTGGCAAACAGCTCGTTTATGGTAAGAGTATTACCGATGCTTGTCTCCATTGGCAAGATACAGAAAAGTTACTGGCAAACCTAGCCCAAGCAGCAAGTGATCGGATCGCCATCGCATAAGCTCAGAACTATAATATATCGAGATTGCTAAAAAAGCCGCGTTCATCACGCGGCTTTTTGTTATCTAATCAATCACGCTTCTAATTTTATAAAATGATGTTTTGTAAATCTGCACTTTTGCGGTTAAGCATATGCGTTGATTTAATACGACGAATGGTGCCCGACTTACCACTAATAACCAACGTTTCCGTCGTGGCAATATTACCTTTACGTTGCACACCTTCAACCAGGTCGCCTTTCGTGATACCTGTTGCGGCAAAAATCACATTATCGGTTTTCGCTAATCTATCCAATGGTAAGATCTCACCCACAACCAAACCTAGCGCCTGACAACGTGAAATTTCAATTTCACCTGCCGCGCGGTTTTCAGGAGTATCTCCTTTGACATCATGCCGTGCTAATAATCGCGCCTGCATGTTACCGCCCATCGCCCGAATAGCCGCGGCTGAAATTACCCCTTCAGGCGCACCACCAATGCAATACATCATATCGACGTCACTCTCTGGCATGCAGCACAAGATAGACGCGGCAACATCACCATCAGGTAATGCAAATACCCGTACGCCCATTGCTTGCATGGCTTTAATTTGTTCATCGTGACGTGGTTTGGCTAACGTAACAACGGTTAACTCGCGAATATCTTTATTCAATGCTTTCGCCACATTACGAATATTGTCTTCCAGCGATAAACTTAAATCTATGGCGTCTTTAGCGTCTGGGCCAACGACTAATTTTTCCATATACATATCAGGTGCTTTTAGAAATGCGCCTTGTTCACCGACAGCTAATACGGCCACGGCATTGGATTGCCCCATTGCCGTCATACGCGTGCCTTCAATCGGGTCAACGGCAATATCAACTGCGTCAGCACCGGCTATGTTGGTACCGACTTTCTCGCCGATATACAGCATCGGTGCTTCATCGATTTCGCCTTCACCAATAACAATTTCACCGTCAATGTCGATTTTATTTAACATCAAACGCATGGCTTCAACAGCAGCACCATCAGCAATATTCTTATCACCGCGGCCTAACCATTTATAACCAGCAAGAGCAGCGGCTTCAACAACACGCGAAAATTCAATGGCAAGTGTACGATTCATCTCTTAACTCCTATATATAAGTAAGTACATTTTAAAGTACCACCTACTTAATTACAATTTGAGAGTACTCATATTTAAAACTATTATCTAAAACTAAGCACTCCCAATACAACAGCATCATTATGCGCTAATCACCACATCCGTTTGTGGAATGCAGCTACACGCTAATATCTGCTTCGCCTTTTTACCATCATCCGTCAATGCATGGTCGGCAAGCACGCGCACTTCACCCGACTCTAACGTCACCCGGCAAGCGCCACAATAACCAGCACGGCAGTTATAGGGAATGTTGACACCATTTTTTTCAGCTTGTTCTAATAACGTGGTTTTGTTATCACCAACAAAACTGGTATCCCAACTCTCCAATAAGATATTCACTGGCTTACCCGGGGTATCAGAATGTTTATGATCGCCAAAACTCTCTTGGAACTGCTGGTCAGCAGGCACATTCAATGCCGTGAGTGCAGTCGCCATTGTCGTCATAAAGGCTTCTGGGCCACAAACATACGCAGAGCGGTCACTTATATCACGCACTACATCAGCCAGCATTTGCTGATCAATACGTCCTCTTAAACCACTCCAATCGCTGTGGGTACTTTCAGCCGTCAGAGTCAGTATCAAGCGCATATTGGTATGTTGACGAGTCAGTAACTGTAACTCATCAAGGGCAATCAAATCCGCGGCGGTTTTAGCACTGTAGAAGAACACAATGTCTTTATCACATTCAGTATCCGCATAATAACGCGCCATCGATAACATCGGGGTGATGCCACTCCCGGCCGACAGCAGTAATAACTTTTGCGTTGTGGCCGTAAACGCATGGAAAGCGCCACGTGGTGATGACGCCCCTAAACGACTGCCAACCGTTAAATTATCATTCAACCAATTTGATGCTTTACCATCAGGGACGCGTTTTACCGTGATAGCTAATAGGTCCGGTCTGCTTGGTGAAGATGACAAGGTATAGTTGCGCATCACCAGATCCTGACCAATTTTTAAATTAAGGGTAATAAATTGACCAGGTTTATAATTTAATAGCGCGGCGGGTTCGACACGAAAGCGAAAGGTTTTAGTATCTGGCGTTTCATCCATAACCGCGACACAACATAGCTGTCGGGTTTCACCTTTACCCCATAAGGTTTTAGCTTGTTGCACCGCAGGGTGCTTCACTATAGCTTTGGATGCAGACACCACGGATTTCTGTTTAGGACGATGGTCGGCATAAAACTTCGGCTGGTGATACTCCAATACTTCGATACGGTCGCCAAGCTTAATCTCGGCCGTATTATGACTAATTAAATTTTGCCCGAAATTAATCCGACCATCGTTATCTTTACGGAATAAATTTAATGTTTTAAGTGGTTCTTTATCGTCAGAAAAACGGGTTTGACCAGGACTCAAGGTTGTAAAGATACAGCGTTCACAAGCTTTGACTAATTCAAATTCAGCATCACCAATTTTGATCCGTTTCCAAGTGTCCTCAGCAAAAGGCGCACAACCCGTTACGACCAAGTTAGTCCGAAATTGACGCATGTCTATTGCTCGCGTGGTACTGCGGTTTAGTTCATCGAGGGAGGCTTGCGAGATTAATAACAGCGGGTAACCATCAGCAAAACCGACCTGTTTATCCACATTAGCAACTTGCCGAAACGATTTTTCGCCAAAATAAAGTAACTGGCAGTCAACACCTAAAAACTTAGTTAACCATCGATTCATGTCATCACCGCAGCGTTGCCCTTGAATCGCCGTTCCCCAAACAGTGACATCCGTATAATCTTGTTGCAACTCTTTAAAGATGAACGCAATCGGTGGCATGCGTGGCGCTGAAAGCATCATACCTTGTGCAGAAATTTCAATCTTGATAGTCGATATTTTAGGTTGAGTTCGACCGGTAATAAATTGTCCTTGCATGTCACTAATAATAAAGCGGCGATCATGCTCTAAGCCCATTTCACTGACTTGAGAATGCGTTAAGTTAATTGCTTTTGCCGATTTTAATGGATAAATAGCAAGTGCTGATAATTTTATTTTAGCCACGAATTAATTCCCTTACTGTAACGACGTTAACACCTTCAAATAACTGCTCATATAACTGAAAGCGCAATAAAATACTGAGCAAGATAATAGCTTACAATAATAACGCCATAAGCACTATGGAACTGTTTTTTAAATCTATCGAATGCCAGGGTCGCATCTGAACACAAAAATACGAGCGCACCAATAAAAGCATAAAGACTGGCGGTACTATCCAAGCTAAAGTAACGCTCGCCACTGATCCACGCCATGATCACGATGATACTCATGTACACAAAAACAGGCGCTTTCATTGCCGCTAACGATGGCCATAGTATGGTTAAATACAGCATTGCGATGATGGTTAAGGGCAAGATAAGCGCCCAAGAATAACTCAGCTCAAGGTCCATCGAGAAAGCGAGCATATAAGCAAGGTGGGCAACTAAAAAACTCAATAAACCGGGGATAAATCTATCTTTGGGTAACATAAGAAAAATATCGCCCAAGGTTGAGAGCAATAAACCCAGTAAGATCAGCCAGACATAATCATTAAGTTCAGGCGCTAGAGACCAACACAGCGCGGTGATCGCAAGTGTCGTGACGGGCTTGAATACATAGAATAACCATTTTCGGTCTTGGTAAGCACCATACAGATGCAGTAGTGCACACACAGAAATAATCACAGTGCTCATCATTAACGTCGTTGTAAGTTCCATTTAGACTCTGCCATTGTATCGAATAAATACTCGATTCTGAGTCATTCCCATCATCACATACAAGCATTAAAGTGCGATATATGTGCGCGGGTTAACACTTACAAACATAACAACCTGTAATATTACTAAAATGGTAGACAGAAATTAGCGAACTAGTCTAATTTATTCACTCATAAACCTTCGCCTAAACATTTATGGAGATTATCATCATGGAACAGCAACAAGCATTACACAATCATCTTATCGCGATTGAAATGTATATTTGCCATTTAGGTAAAACATTTGAAGAAGCTTGTGAAGAACTCGATCTTGATATTACGGATCAGCTAGCCCTGAAAAGCATGATGGTGGCATAAATAAGCTGTCAGTCACTGAACATACCTGGATAACGCTATTCTTCTGAACCGGTTTTAATTTTTTTATTGATCGGTAATACTACATCGGAGAGCGGCATTTCAAAACCGAGTACACGTACAGTCTCGTCAATTAAGGCTTGTTTGGATATCGGTTTATTAATACAGCCTTGCATCTCTGCATGTTTGCACTTCACTAAATCAAACTTAACAGTATCTTCAGCCAGTGCAATGATGGGGGTGTTATTATTATCACTGCTACCAGAACGCAGTACTTTCGAGGTCGCTATTCCATCCGTCCCCGGTATCTGCATATACATAATATCAAACTTATACTTCGAAATAAGTTCGAGTGCTTCTAAACCTGTATTTGCGGTAAATACCTGCATGTGTAGTTGCATCATTGTTTGCTGAAAGACAATCTGATTAATCTTATTATCCTCAACCAGTAATACTTTTAATCCTGCTAATTTATCAACCGCGAGATCGTTGCTGCCGACAATATGCTGGGTTCGTAATTGATAAGCACGAGGTAATCTTAAATTTATTTTAAACTGTGCACCGTCGCCTAATGTGCTATCGACTTGTAAACACCCTTGCATCAGATTAATGAGTCGTGAACAAGTTGGTAAGCTTAACCCCCCGCTTGGCAAATTATTTGATTTATGATGATAAGCCTGTTGCTTGCTATCAAATAAATCCGCCAGTTTAGTCGCCGGTATACCGATACCGGTATCACTGATAGTAAATACCAGTTCCGTCATTTCATCCAGATCATACGTGCCATCAACATTTGTACAATCAACATTAAGCTCAACAAATCCTCTATCCGTAAATTTCAACGCATTGGCAACTAAATTTACTAATACTTGCTGAAGACGAACCGGATCACCAATATAGAAACGATGCAAATTTTCGTTATAATTCAAGCTAAAGCGTACGCGTAAGTTATGACTGATTAATGGCCGAAGCGAGGTATAAACTTGATCAAGTATGGCTAACAAGTCAAAACGTACTTTTCCTAACTCTAAATTACCTGACTCTATTTTAGCATAATCAGCAACATCGTTAAGCACCATCTGCATATGATTGGCTGAGTGTTTCATTAATTTCAGATATTCCATCGACTTCATGCCTTGCGGCATTTCACACAATAACTCTGCAGTGCCCAAAATACTATTCATTGGAGTACGAATGTCATTCGTTAAGCTCTCGACAAACTGCTGTTTTGACTTAGCTAAAAGCAATTTATTCACCTTAGGTTCAGTCATGGTTTGCAGCTGCGAATTTAATAAATCTACCATCCCATCTAACTCAATATAAGGCGAACTAAACGGTTCATAATGACGGCCATTATGCATCGTTACCGCTTGGCATTTTTGTTGCAGAACCGCCAACGGCTGAGAAACTAATTTTTGTAGTACGACCTTGGAGATAACCAGTGCGACAAGTAATAGCGGTAATACTACAAGCAGTATATTGATTTTAAGCGTGGTCAATAACTCAGCGTGTAATGGTGCGGCTTGTTGACTCAGCACTTCAATCGTAATAAATATGCCGGCAATAACAGCTGCTAGCATAACAAGCAGTAGCGTTCGTATTTTGTTAAATAACGAAGATTGTAAAATGACTTTGCCTGAATCAACCTTGTTTGCCCGCATAGCATATATCCTTCTATTTCCTATTTAATAAATTTAGCCAATATTGTCAAAACTGCTGCAATAACTCCTATTTTTTTGCTAATAGCAAATTTGTAATGCGCTTTAAAAGGGGATAATCATTTATTTCTGCGAGCATGTTCCGTTTATGCTGTACAATAGTCGCTAGTGACTAGAAAATAGGCTTGGAATTTGAGCTGTGCTCCTATATAGTTCTCGCCCCTAAATAATTTCTAGCAATTATTTTTATTCTATTTTAATTTAAGAGGTAGCTTCTTTGCGCTTTCAAGATTTCGGTATCGATCCACGTTTAATCAGTTCAATCGAGCATTTAGGATTTGAACAAGCAACAGAGGTGCAGGAAGCAGCTATCCCACTTATTTTAGGTGGCTGTGACATCATGGCTACATCGCAAACGGGTAGTGGTAAAACCATTGCTTATTGTCTGCCAATATTACAGCGTATGTTAAAGCAACGTCGTTTCGAACACCGTGCAGTACGTGCAGTGATCTTAGCGCCAACGCGTGAGCTTGCAATCCAAGTACATGCAAACATGAAGCATTTAGGCATGAGCCTGGATTATCAAATCCAATTGATTATTGGTCGTGAATCATTTCAGCACCAAGAAAAATTACTGCGTAAAAACCCAGAAGTATTAATTGCGACACCAGGCCGTCTGCTTGATCATATCCGTGAAAAATCAATTTCACTGGAGCACTTAGAATTCTTAGTGCTGGATGAAGCTGACCGTATGTTAGACATGGGTTTCCGTGATGACGTATCCGCTATTTCAAACAGCGCGCCAAACGTAAAACGTCAAACGATGTTGTTCTCGGCAACACTCGAGCACGTTGATGTCGCTAATATTTGTAACCAAGTATTACGTGCACCTGAACGTATCGAGATTAACCGCTCGAACGATCAACACGAGAAAATTGAGCAACGTCTATTTTTCTCTGACAACCTAACGCACAAAGAAGAACAGTTAATCCATCTGGTTAAAACTGAAGACTATCGCCAACTGCTTATCTTCACCGCAACAAAGTTAGATACAGAACGTCTGGCCAAACTATTAATGGATAACGATATCGATGCCACTTCAATTCACGGTGACATGTTACAAAATCAACGTAAGCGTACATTGGAAAATTTCCGTCGTGGACGTGTTGGAGTATTAGTAGCAACAGACGTTGCCGCGCGTGGTCTTGATATTCGTACATTAAGCCATGTGATCAACTTTGATTTACCGATTAACCCTGAAGACTTTATCCACCGTACTGGTCGTACTGGTCGTGCAGGCGCAACCGGTATTGCAATCTCACTCGTAAGTCCAAAAGATTGGACTTCATTTGGCAAAATCCAAAGCTACTTAAAAGTTAAACTGCCTTGCACTATGTTAGAAGGTTTTGAAGCTAAATTTAAAGGCTTTAAACCAAAACCAGCGAAGAAACGTTTACCAGTAAGTAATAAAGGTCGTCCGGCTAAACTGGCGCGTAAAGGTGATAAAAACGCACCGCAACAAAAGCAGAATACGGCACCGAAACAAGATAAGAAACAAGGGATTCGCGATTCAATGGCAAGTGCCGTGGATGGTGGTTTCGCTCCGATGAAGAGAAAGCCAAGAGCTGAAATCATCGACGATGGTCACGAAGAAGATTAATCCTAAAAACCTGCTCCCGAGCAGGTTTTTTTATTTATACTGGTTGTCTTTTTTGGTTATCCAGTTTTATAAGGCTTGTTATGAAACTGATTAACCAATTTAGCTCATAGGAGAGCAACCATGGCAGGATTAAGTTTAATCGCCCTACTCGATGATATTGCGTCAGTACTGGATGATGTTGCACTGATGACCAAAGTCGCCGCAAAGAAGACGGCCGCCGTGTTAGGTGATGATCTCGCACTTAATGCACAACAAGTGTCAGGCGTGAGTGCTGACCGTGAACTCCCCGTGGTTTGGAAAGTGGCTAAAGGTTCTTTTAAAAACAAAGCGATCTTAGTACCTTCCGCCCTACTCATAAGCGCTATTGCACCTTGGTTAATTACCCCATTATTACTTATCGGTGGCTTGTTTTTATGCTTTGAAGGTGCCGAGAAACTCCATCATGCTAAATCCACCTCCGATCATGAAGAGCACAGCGATGATGATGCATTAGCGGGACTATCCATTGAAGAGTTTGAAGATAAGAAAGTCAAAGGCGCAATTAGAACAGACTTCATTTTGTCTGCCGAGATTATTGTTATTGCCTTGGGCACAGTACAAATACAACCCTTAACAACCCAGTTTACCGTGGTGAGTTTAATCGCCATATTAATGACGGTCGGTGTTTATGGTCTTGTTGCCGCTATCGTCAAAATAGATGATGTCGGTTTATATCTCGTTAATAACAGTCAAGTAAAAAGTATCAAATACCACCTCGGTAATGCCCTACTGACTTTCGCGCCAAAACTGATGCGCTCATTAGTGGTAATCGGGACAATTGCAATGTTTCTTGTTGGCGGCAGTATTGTCATTCACAGTATTCCAGGATCTCTCAATGTGATTCACACACTACTGGCTATGTTACCTGATGCATTGACACATACTGCGATTGTCGCGGGAGTCATGCCCGTGTTGATGAATGGCTTAGTGGGGTTACTGGCAGGTTTTATTGTGTTGATGGTAGTGACGGGTATACAAAAACTAAGAAACTAACTGCATAAACAGCATGAGTAACGATATTGAGGACACCAACATACATCAGTGTCATTGTCGTTACTCATCGTTAATATACGTATTAAACGTTAAAGCCTAACACCAAACTTCAGGTTTTATCGCAATACTCATGTCGCCAGATAGCACTTGAATATCACCGTCTTGGATCATCAATTGTAATTCCATATTACGGCTATATAGCTGTGCCATTTGGTCTGCAGTTTCATCATTAATAAATTGAATGGATAAGTTATCTGCGCTATATTTTAGCTTCTTAAACCATATTGCTGCACTGCGATCGCCATAGGTATAAATCGTCGCTTTCTGTGCTTGGTTGCTGGCTTTTTTCAGCCGTTTTTCTGATGGCTGACCTAAATCAATCCAATGCTCAATCACACCAATATCAGATTTAAACCAGATATCCGGTTCTTCGTCTTCACCTAAGCCCTTAGTAAAGCTTAAACGCGCTTCAGCATCAACATTCAGCATCCAAGCAAGTAGACGTAACATCAGACGGTTATCCGTCTCGGATGGATGCTGAGCCAGCGTCAAGGGAATATCATTAAGGTAAACATGATTATCAAGATCAACGATTGATACTTTTGCTTTTAAAATTGTTGCTGTTAATGCCATGGAAGTCACTAATAAAGGGAATATGACAGGCATGATACACCAGTCTTTAGAGCAAGAAAGCGTAAGCCAAAAAAAAAGCCTAATAATCGCCGCTGCTTGCACAACCTGCCGACTATTAGGCTTACTCAAACCATGTTAATTAATGTTTTACCACCGCATTAAACGATTTCGATTGGACCACCAAATGCATTAACGGCCGGTGCTTTACCTTTGAATTTCTCAAACTCTACCTGACAAGTATTGGCCGAGGTTGCTTGCGCCAGTTCAGAAGTACCCACATCCATGGTTAAATTGTTTGGATCGCCGTAAGTACACAGTGAACCGATGCTTTCATCTTCAGGGCTATACCAAGCACCCTCTTCAATACGGATCACATCCACCGGATAGTTATCATCAATGACCGCACCCGCGAGTAACTGACCACGGTCGTTAAATACGCGCACGATATCACCGTCTTTAATGCCACGTTTCTTCGCATCTGCCGAATTCATGTAAACGGGCTCACGACCTTGCACTGTGTATGTGGCACGGAACGCTTCTGATTCACACATTTGTGAATGCAGGCGTTTGTCTGGGTGACAAGATTGCATCCACACCGGGAATTTATCCGACAATGGACCACCATGTGAACGTTCGTCTTTCTCGAACCACATTGGGTGACCTTTACAGTACTCATAACCAAAACGAGCGATCTTACGGCTGTAAATCTCAATGAAACCAGATGGCGTGCCCAGCGCATTCACTTCAGGATCTTCACGGAAGTCGGCGTGGCGCGTCCAGTTTTCACCGTCACCAAAGTGGAAGTAACCTTCTTTCCAGAATTCGTGGAAGTCAGGCATATCCCATTTACCCGCATTGGCATCTTTAGATTCATTATACAGCTGCTCTAACCACTGCACTTCACTCTTACCTTGGGTATAGTCTTTACTCTTGCCCCAACGTTTCGTTAGTTCAGTAAATATCTCAAAGTCGGTTTTAGATTGGAACAGTGGGTCGACGAGTTTCTTCATACCCAACAAACCTTTGGCGCGGTATGAGCCATAGATATCGAGATCGTTACGTTCGTACTGCGTACAAGCCGGTAACACGATATCAGAGAAACGACACGTTGCTGTCCAATTGTAATCAATCGCGATCACCGTTTCCAGTTTCTGGAATGCGGCTTTCATCTTGTTACGATCTTGATGACGGTGCCAAGGATTACAACCCGTGAATATCATCATGCGAATATCAGGAAAAGTAATTTTCGAACCATTGGCCTCGATCACTTTACCCGGGTTTAGCAAGGCATCAACAAAACGCGCGACCGGTAAGGTACTGCTTGCACCTCTAAAATCTTTACTTTCGTGACGAATTGGCTTGCTTGAATCAGGGTTACGTGGGAATGCACCCGCGCCAACTGCACCTGAGCTAGGCACACCAATCGAGCTATAGTGATGGCCATAACTGATACCGCCACCAGGCAGACCGATTTGACCGATCATGGTCGCTAATACCGCGCCCATCCAATAAGGTTGTTCACCGTGTTGCTGACGTTGAATTGACCAGCCAAATAATAATTGGGTACGACCATTGGTGATCAAACGAGCAAAGTCACGGATGTAATCCGCTGGCACACCACAAATTGCACTTGCCCATTCCGGGGTTTTCTCTACTTTGTCTTCAGTTTCACCTTGCACGTATTGCAAGAACTTATCGAAACCAAGTGCATAAGTATCAATGAATTTCTGATCATGCAGATCTTCTTTTACCATCGTATGGGCGACAGCAAGCATGAAGGGTACATCAGTGTGTGGATTGATGTAACAGTGTTCATTGCCTAAGAAGTTTTGCGTTTTGTTCTTCACTGGATCAACACTGATCACTCGAATTTTGTTCTGTGCAACTTTGTCTTTTAGCTCATCCATGTACTGCATGGCATCATGGGTTTCACAGTTCCAACCTACTTGGAGGTTTTTCACTGGATCCGTTGCCCATAAAATAATGGTTTTACTGTTATCTAAGATCAACGGCCATGATGTGCCCGGCGCATATACTTCTGTCGAACCAAGTACATAAGGTAGAATAGTTTGACCAGCACCGGTTGAGTAATCGCCCACGTCTTTTACTGAGCTACCGTGCATGGCGATGGCACGTGCCATGTGGCTACCACAGCTGTGCAGTTGACCCGTAGCACGCCAACCGTTAGCACCAGTATGCAGACCTGATGGACCATAGGTATTTTGTACACGCTCTAACTCTTCGTAGAACATGTCTAATGCTTGATCCCAAGTAACACGGATGAAACGATTATCACCACGCTGTGAGGTATCACTCTTCTCACGCTTTAAATACCAATCTAAACGTACCATAGGGTAACGTACGCGTGATGGGCTATAGATAATACCTTCAATACCTTTGAGCATATCAGTTGGATGTTTATCTAATTCAAAGGCTTTAATTTCGGTCACTTTACCGCCATGGATCTTGGCACGGAACGCACCCCAGTGCGACCCCGTTAATTTCCATTCAGCACGCTCAGCCATTGTCGTGGCGTTAGCCATTTTTGGCACTAATAAGCTAGGACCAATAACCGCGACTGCAGATGTCGCCATCACGCCCTTTAAAAAGGCGCGACGACTGACCGATACATTGTCATTATTAGACTTTTTGTCTCTATTAAACATAGTCATAGTTCTCTTTGAATTAGTGAGCATCGTTGCTGTAATCAGATGAATGATTTTGTAAGTACTTCAAGATAACGTCATGTGTATCGCCATCTAAGTTTACAAAACCTTGCATGCCGGCAAACATACCAACCCACGTATTAGCATCGAAATGAGCTTCTGCTGGTTGGGTATGACAAACACTACAGGTTGTTTGGTAAGCGTCTTTCGCATAATCCCAAATATTTTGTAGATTTTCTTCATAACCTTTTTTATCCACCCATAATGTGAACGTTACTTGTTCCCACGGTAGGCCAGTTAAATCGTCTTCTTTCTTATCACCACGAATGAATAGTGATTCATCTTGTGATGCTTCTTTTGATAATGTTGCTTGCACAATATTTTTAGCAAAATCAAAATACAGTACGCGACCGTAACCTTTGGCTTTATGCCACGTCACTAATTCAACTTGCAGACGTTTACCTGATTCAGCGATCACTTTAAACTTAGTCGCAGGTGTTAGTACACCCAGATACTCAGGTTCTTTGGCATCTTTATAAAGTGGCGTTTGTACCAGCGAGTAGTACTCTTTACCAATTTCAAATGAGTGACCTTCTAGGTTTCTCGCCATTTTACCCAGTTCACTGATTGCAGACGTATCCATTTCTGGAAGCTGATGGGCAATACCTTTATGACAATCTAGGCAAGATTGATCACGCTCTGCCGCTCTACGCATTTGTACTTGCGCACGTTCAGACATTTTAGTGAAATCCATGCTTTTATAGTCATGACAATTACGACATTCGAGTGACCCATTGGCTTTGAATCGAGCCCATTCGTTTTGCGCTAGATGTAAACGCTTAGATTCGAATTTCTCTTTGGTATTAACAGTACCCAGTAACCAACCAAAGACGTCTTTACTGGCACGGGCTTTCGCGGCCATTTTGTCAGACCAATTGTGTGGTACGTGACAATCAGGGCAAGTCGCACGCACACCACTACGGTTTGACCAGTGGATCGTACTTTGAATTTCTTTATAGTTATTTTCTTTCATACTGTGGCAAGAAATACAAAATGCTTCGGTATTTGTTGCTTCTAACGCAGTATTGAAACCACCCCAGAAAATGATACCAGCAAGGAAAGCACCACAAGTAATAATACCTAAAGAGATATGCTTGCTCGGTTTGTTAAACACACGCCAAGAGCGCGCGATCATGGAAAATAATTTTTTCATTTGAGTGTTACCTGAATAGAATGTAATTGGTTAAATTTATGAATGACCAGGCAGGCCAAAAAGAATGTTACTCATCCACATAATAAAGCCATAACCAAATACACTAACGGTGGCTAGGATTGGAAATAAAAATACGGTTAAGAAGAGAAATAACTTCCACTCACCTTTTTTTTCTGCACCTGTACTGCTTGTCTGTTGTTTCATTTTAATTCCTGCAACAATGATGATCTACAAAATACGGGGTAATTATAGCGTTTAGAACAGTGTAAAGTAAGGTCACGAAGAAAAAACTGTAACAGATCAAAGAAAACTTAATTCTAAAAATGCTTTATAAAACAACGCTAAATTGCGTCAACTTGTATAAAATAACCATGAGGATGTGACAACTTATGAAAGGGTTACGTCTAATTGCGTCAACTTGTGTCAATTGATCGCTAATGATCTCATCACATAATCATTAACCTGTACTTCTCTCTCGCATAAGGCAGTGATATACCCCCTACATTAGTTTAAAAACGCCAAAATATCTATGAACTGGGAGATTATGTTTTCTTAAAAAAACAGTAAATATTGCTTAGTAACTTTATCACTACTTTCCTTCTTTGTGACAACAAGAACACCACTAATAGAGCGTATATAATAGGTTCGATCCAGCCTGATTTGACTGAAAGATAGTAATGAACAGGGGTTAAAATAGCGGCGAGATAAATGAAATTGTGTAATTTCTGCCAATTTCGTTTCATTTTACGATGCACCCACATTGGCGAGGTTAACGCTAATAACAGTAAAATTATAAACGCGATCATGCCGAGCCAAATATACGGTCTTTTTACTAATTCTTTAAGTAGTAAAGCAATATCCCAGCCCAAATCGAGCCAAGCAAACGCCACTAAATGCAAACTTGCATAAAAGAAACAATATAAGCCAACAACACGGCGCGTCGAAATTAATAAGCCTTCTTTATAACGCTTTGCTAAAGGTGAAATCACCAAGGTGGCGAGTAATAAATTTAACGCGCCTTTACCTAAAAAGTGGATCACGGCTTGCACAGGGTCGCCACCCAGCGCATCAGCATCAATGGCTAACCCTAAATATACTAATGGCATAATGGCCAGTACATGAATATAGGCCTTAAGGTAAGGCAACCGTTTATAGGTTAGCATTGGCATAATTAAATGTACCTTTTCAAATCCATACCACGATACAGGTCAGCGACTTCTTCAGCGTAACCATTAAAAGGTAATGTTTTTATGCGTTTAGAACTGAAAATACTGCCACTACCGATGCGACGTTCCGATGCTTGACTCCAACGCGGGTGATCGACTGCAGGATTAACATTGGCATAAAATCCATATTCACGAGCAGCCAGACGATTCCACGTCGTTGGTGGCTCTTTTTCTAACAAGTGAATTTTAACGATTGATTTGATGCCTTTAAAACCATACTTCCACGGCACAACCAAGCGGATAGGCGCACCATTTTGCGGCGCTAGCGTTTTACCAAACGTACCCACAGACAACATAGTTAACGGATGCATCGCTTCATCCATACGTAGACCTTCGACATAGGGCCAATCCAGACTGCCACCTAAATAAGAAGACGCTTGACCCGGCATTTGTTTCGGATCGTATAAGGTTTCAAAGGCGACATATTTGGCTTTCGAGGTGGGATTGGCTTTTTTAATAATTTCAGCTAACGAGAAGCCTGTCCACGGGATCACCATCGACCATGCTTCCACACAACGCATCCGGTAAATACGCTCTTCCAGATCCGCAATCTGGAATAAGTCGTCGTAGCCTAAGGTAATTTCTTTTTCTACCGCGCCAGTGATGGTGAGCGTCCACGGTTCAACCTTAAAGTTCTGAGCATTTTTTTGTGGGTCAGTTTTCGCCGTACCAAACTCATAAAAATTATTATGTGAGAGTACTTTTCTCTCTGGTGTCCAGATCTCACCATTGGCGTGATCTTTACTGCCAATTAATGTCAATGGCGATTGCACAAAGGCGTTCTTGCTGGCTTTGTTCTTATCACCAGAAAAAATATCAAAGATACTGGCTTGCGCTGGACTTGCTGCAGCTAAACCCACACCGACTAGGCCTAATTGCTTGAGGAATTGTCGGCGTTGCTGATAAACTGGTTCCGCAATAACATCATTTTCACTTGCTTGAGATTTGTTTTTACACTTAATAATCATTCCGTTACCTGCTTAGTTAACTTCCCATATAGTAATCATGGCCTATTTAAGAAAATTGTTCATCACAGAATTATCACAATCTCGGCACAAACAGATACCCAAGCGACTTCAAGATGTACAATCAGCAAACCAAAGGTGAGAATATTCAAGGCATAACGTCGTTTGAGGCGTTATCAATGTCATGCCCGAGCTCATTTTGCTGTTATGACTTTTTATAACTGCGCTTTTTCGCTGACTTTTTCTTAAATCGGCCACCCGCAGGTTTACCGCTCGAAAGACCACGTAAACCATCAGGCAGTGTCGCTTTCGCCTGTTCGATCATGCCTGATAACTGTTGCAATAAACCGTCCATGAAATGCTGATAACTGGCTTCTTTTTTACTGATACCATCAAGTACCGATTCCCACTGCGCCGTCATATCCGGTAAGGTCGCTGACTCTGGTAAGGCATTAATCAAGCCTTTACCCGCGTCCGTGGCTAAGATCAGTTTGTTATTACGCACCAGGAAGTTACGTCTAAACAACAGTTCAATAATGCCCGCACGCGTGGCTTCAGTGCCGAGCCCATCAGTATCTTTCAAGATCTTACGGATCTCACTGTCTTTGACATACCGGGAGATCCCGGTCATCGCCGCAAGTAAAGTGGCATCACTAAAATGTTTCGGTGGTTGAGTTTGTTTTTCAATGCATTCAGCATGTTGACACAATACCTGGTCGCCTTTTTTAATGGTCGGTAATTGCGCGGCTAATTCTTTCTCAGCTTCAGTTTGCTTGGCATTACTGGCGGCGGATTTAGGAAATAATATTTTCCAGCCTTGTTTTAAGGTCATTTTTGCTTTGGCAACAAACAAACCACCAACGATAGTTATTTCTGCAACTGTGTCGGCGTATTCATAGGGCGGGTAAAATTGACACAAATATTGCCTTGCGACTAATTCATAAATGTTTTTTTCACTGCTGTTAAGACGCTCTACACTGCTGATTTTTTCAGTCGGTACGATGGCATGGTGGGCCTCAACCTTGCTGTCATTCCAGGCTTTGCTACGTAAACTTTGATCGGAATTTACCGCTGCTTGCTGCAATGATGCACTGGTTTTAGCGATCGCGTTAATCACCCCACCACGATGATTGTAATGTTCCTTGGGTAAATAACGGCTATCTGAACGCGGATAAGTAATGAGTTTATGGCGTTCGTATAAGGCTTGGCAAGTATCTAATACTTGCTGTGCACTCATACCAAAACGTTTCGCACCATCAATTTGCAGTGAAGATAGGTTATATGGCAGTGGCGCAGCTTGTTGTTTATTTTTCTTTTCCAACTTAGTCACTTCGCCCGTTTGACCCTGGACGCGACTGACTACATTCTCAGCCAGTTTTTTGACCAGAACCCGACCATCTTCATCCATATACGGACGACAAGCGTCACTCGGTTTCCACTTGGCGGTGAACATCTCTTGCTGCTGGGTTTGTAAATGCGCCAACACTTCATAAAAAGGTTTACTGACAAAGTTGGCGATCTCGATATCACGTCTCACCACTAAACCCAAAATAGGGGTTTGTACGCGCCCTACTGATAATACCCCTTGGTAACCCACTTTTTGACCTTGCAAAGTATAAGCGCGAGTCATGTTCATGCCATATAACCAATCGGCACGTGAGCGCGCTAATGCCGACACTGATAAAGGAATAAAGTCACTGTTAGGTTGCAGATTATTCAGCGCTTTTTTCACTGCCGCGGGGTTGAGATCGCTGATCAATAAACGTTGGGTGGTATTTTTCTTTTTCGCGGGTGTTTTAAGAAATTCAATCACCTCATCCACCAGCAATTGCCCTTCACGATCAGGATCGCCAGCATGCACAAGACTGGTGGCTTTTTTTACCAGTCCTCTTAATACGGTCAGTTGTTTACTGGTATTGGGTTTTTTCTTCAGTTGCCAGGTTTCAGGCACGATCGGCAGGTGCTCTAAACGCCATTTTTTAAACGCGTCATCATAGGCATCCGGTTCTGCTTGTTCGAGCAAATGGCCAATACACCAAGACACCACATCACCGTTACCAACTTCAATATAACCTTGATGTTTCTTGTGTGGTTTCGGTAATACCTCGGCAATAGCACGGCCAAGGCTAGGTTTTTCGGCAATATAAAGTTTCATGATGTGAATAATTATGGACTGTATGAATAAACAGTTAATGTAGCGAATTTTGCTATCTAAGTCTATGGGGACGCTAGGTAATAGAAAAAATATGCAGACACGAAACCTTACAATCATAGATGATAAAATATTAAAATACCACAAACGGCATTTTACACTACTAATTTTCATGTCTACACTTAAAAATGTTATTTCAAACGTAAAGATCAACACTTAATAACGCCTTCTACAGTCATCTATTTTTAAACATTAACGGAGTAACATTATGCTACTAAGTAAGGTGCGAACCACGATACCAAGCAAAATTAACTTGTTATCAATTATGTTCTTACTATTACTGTTCGCGGCCAGTGCCAGCGCCACACCAATTGTACAATTGAAACTACTGATCATTACCACTGGATCGGCCGAGCAAGATCAAGGGCTTGATTTAATCGATGATATGCTCGATGAAATGGGTGTGCCCTACGATGTCCTCGATGCAACGCAGACAACACTAACAACCGATTTGTTAGTGACAAATAGTCAGGGCAACTACAACGGCATTATTTTAACCGATAGCTCGTTATATAATTGGGGGAGTGGCAGTGTCAATGGCTCTGCATTTACATTAGACGAATGGAAAATATTACACGCTTACGAACGCGACTATCAGGTACGCGAATCGGTATTATCAGGCTACCCGATGTCAGGAGAATATTTCCGCGTCACTTATGATTTAGATTATGGTATGGATATGACCTCTATGTCCGCTGGTTTTTCCTTTACCGGGGTTTGGCAACTCGCTAATAACAATGATATATTTGAATACGTCAATAAGACCAATAACCTCCAAATTACCGATTACACCATAGCTACACATCCAAACTTTGATCCAGATGGTCCCGTTGTCACCCCGCTACTCACCGATAAAACATCAGGTAAGATCATGATATCGACGCTGGTATATGCTGACGGCCGCCAAGTGTTATTTTCAAGTATCACCAATGCCAAGTATTTGCTTTATTCACAAGTATTAAACTACGAATTTTTAAATTTTGCCACACAGGGGGTATTTATTGGTTCTAGGTATATTTACCTTGCCGCCCACATCGATGATGTATTCATCCATGATGAACTGTGGAACCCAGCAACAAATACCACCACAGGCGAGAAACGTTACCGTAATAGTGCCCACGATATCGACAATATCGTCAGGGAAAATAGCAAGTTTATGGATCAATACACCAACTTAAAGAATTTCAAGCTCGACCTCGCCTTCAATGGTGTCGGTGCAGCCCAAGCATCACCAAGCCCTGTTAGCTTGATTTCGACAACAGCACTGTCGATTAACTCGGTAGACCAAGATAGCAATCAAACTGGCGGTAATAAAATCAATGTCGGTACATCGTCATCGATGCGAGAACATGGACTATTACAATTCGAATTGCCGGATGAGATCAGCAATAATGCGGCAATTGCAACACTAAAATTAACCACCAAGAAAGTAAAAGGTGGTACCGAAGAAAGTACCGGTAGCATCTGCCTAATGATAGAAACATGGACCAATGAAGCAACATGGAATGCAAGAAATGCAGCGAATGCTTGGTTATCATCAGGCGGCTCTTTCGACCCCAATTATTGCATTGTTTATACCGTTAACAGAAATCGAATTAACCTTAATATTACCAGCTTAATTAATCACTGGAGAACCACGAATTTACCTACATTTGACTTACTTATTATGGCTGACAGTGGCACCCTCATTAAAGTATTTACCAGCGAGGAAAAGAAAGAAAGTAAACATCCTAACTTAAAAATCAGCTTCGCCGCTAATGAGCCACTAACAGATGCGATCGTGACCAATAGAAACGAATTTCGATTTTTAAACCATACCTTTACGCACCGGGATATGTATAAAAGTTCAGGGGCAACTTATGATATTGCGTTTCAAGAAATTAATGACAATATCGAAGTTTGGCAACGGTTAGGGTTTCCAGAATTCACCACCGCGACTCAAACCCTGGTGACAGGTAATAATTCCGGCTTAGAGGATTCAGAGGGGTCCAACCAAGCATCATCGATATTTGTTGATTACCCTGAAGGTCATAACCCGGCATTATTTGATAGTATGATGGACCTCGGTATTCGTTATATGGCATCAGATATATCCCGTCCAAATCAAGATATTCCTTCTTATGTCCCAGAGACAGATATTTTACTACTGCCGCGTTATCCAACCTCTTTATTTTATAACGTCACTACACCAGAGGAGTTAACAGACGAATATAATTATATCTTCTATGAGCGCCACATTGATGCGGGTGATAACCCCTGCACAATTTCGGGTGCTATTTGTCAACCACGCAACTACAGCGAGATCTTGGCGGCCGAAGCACAAACAACCTTCAGACATATGCTGACCTTCCGCCCTTGGCCACATTACTTCCATGCAACTAATCTACACGATTATGGTAACGGAGATACCCTGCAATATGATTGGTTATATGCAGTAACAGATTACTTTAATCAGTTACTTAACTTACCGATCATAAATATGGATTATTACAGCATAGGTGTGATGGTCGAAGAAAAGTTAGCCGCACAAAAAGCAAACCTGCGAGGCACTTGGGATCGTAATAATAATACCGTCTCTTTAATCGCCGATGACGCCATCAAAGGCAGAATAACAGGGATTGCAGGCGGTGATTTTTACGGTGGACAACATCTCATCACGACCGATATCGATAATCTCGGCCGAACCTTTATTGTTGATCAAGCTAATGAGTAAACCATGAAAAACTTTCTTCTATATCTGCTAGCGGCCTTAATGCTGATCGGCTTTGGTAGCGGTTCCTGTGATGGTAAGCCAGCAGATAAGCCTCACGGTCCAAAAATACCAGCGAGCAAACCGGATAAGAGTCAAAAAGCGCCTGAGCCCGTGCCTGAACCCGTGCCTGAACCCGTGCCTGAACCCGTGCCTGAACCCGAACCAGAGCCCGTGCCCGAACCAGAGCCTGTGCCCGAACCAGAGCCCGTGCCCGAACCAGAGCCTGTGCCCGAACCCGAACCCGATCTTCCATCATGGTATCAACCAGCGGTCATGTCCACTTGGCAATGGCAGTTACAAGGTAGTATTAATACTAGTTATGATGTTGATATTTATGATATTGATTTGTTTGATACCAGTATGCAGCAGATCGCAGAACTACACAGTCAAAACAAAAGGGTCATTTGCTATTTCTCTGCAGGCACCTACGAAGATTGGCGTGATGATGCTAGCCTATTCACCTCAGCAGATCTCGGCAACCCACTTGATGAATGGGAGGGTGAACGCTGGATCGATGTTCGCTCTGACAATGTCCGAAATATTATGAAAGAACGACTAATCTTAGCACAGAATAAAGGCTGTGATGGTGTTGAGCCAGACAATGTCGATGGCTATACTAACAATCCAGGCCTTGATTTCAACGCCGTAGATCAACTTGACTATAACATCTGGATGGCAAACGAAGCCCACCGACAAGCATTATCTGTCGGTCTTAAAAATGATTTAGACCAAGTCAACGATCTGGTAGCACATTATGATTTTGCTGTTAATGAGCAATGCTTTCAATATAACGAATGCGCAATGCTCAGCCCTTTCATCGACGCCGGAAAACCTGTTTTCAATGCTGAATATAAGAAAATATATAGAGTGGATCCAGATGCGCGTGATAAATTATGCTTAGATGCCAACAATATGCAATTTAGCACCTTAATATTGCGTCTTGCGCTTGATGATAGTTATAGAGAGAGTTGTTTATGAACGCTGTAACATAAAGGTTTGATATTCTAAGTCAGCAAATTGTTTATCTAATACAATAAAACCAATGACAGTGGTTAACAGCATGGTCAATGTAAAGCCATAACCATAAAATAGCGGTCCTAATTCTATACTTATGTGAGCCAAAATAAAATTACTCAACGCCATAAACACAGTTAATGCCAAGGCGGCATAACGTTTATCAAGGTAATACATAATATTTAGGATCGCCATGACTAATACTTGAAAGCTAACCCCAATCAGGTCCACATAAAGTAAATGTAGATAAGCCAAATTAATATTCAGAGCAATAAGGATATCTTCAGCCCAGAGCACTAACAGAACAAGCGTCATGCCCTGTACTTTAAATATTTCATAAATACTGTGCCGACATGCCAATACCATTTTATCTTTTAATCGATAAATATCGCTTAACGTGCCCCCATCCCGCACCGCATCATAAAAATTCAAACACGCTTGTGAAAAATCAGTTTCCATTCGCATAATAAACACGGCCATGCCAGGCACAATCGCTAGGTAAGCAATAAAAATGGGCAAGTCATAAATATAAGACGCATTAAAAATACTAAATACTTTATGTGATGTTTCTTCTCGACTCCAAAATACAAATTTATCTAGCCATACCCCTAAATTATAAAAGAAACCACAAAATAGTAGTGAATAAAATACCTTGCCAGGTTGTAAAAAATCAAATGAAATTAATTGCTTGGCTGGATAATTCCGCACTATATGATAAAGAAAAATAAATGTCAGTAATGCCTGGCATAACGTGAAAATACTAATTAACCCCATCAAGCCATAAGCAGGAACCGTCATACATAACCCAATCATCAAGCCATAACACATTAGCATCGTCATAAATACACGGTAATACTCTTTGGTACCGCTCAATAAAATCAGTATAAGCCACTGGTTGCAAAGAATAATAAAGGCTGAAAATATAATAACTTTAGTTAGCGGATTAATCTCTGAGGCCATCGCTAAAAAAGCGCCAGCAAGCACTGCAGACAATAACGTCATCACTAACATAGCACCTAATAAATTAGGAATAATACGATTTTCTTGCTTAAGGTAAATCAAATCAGAAATGAAACGCGTCAACAACAATTGAAACAAACCACTCGTAATCAACGATCCCGCCATTAAATAGGTGACCAGTATCAAAAATTGCCTGAGCACATAAGATTGAAACTCGCCCAAACTCACAATACCAATCATCAATAATGCCAAAATAGATAATACCCAAGGACCTGAACTGATCAAACCGGCGAGGCCATAGGCTTCAACAATAGATAACAACGTCTTTTTTTTCAGTATTTTTCTTAACTCAAAGCCGATACCCGCCATCAACAGCTCCTCTATATAAGCGTCGGTACGAATCATACATCAACGTCTGATCATAATATTTTGCCACCCTTATTTTACCGATATCACCCGTTTTTCGCCATATATCTGCATCTGAGAGTAAATTAACGATCGCATTAGTGCCCTCTGAAGGGTTCGCGATTGGAATTATTGCACCACACGAACCCAAACTCGCATCTTCACCTGCAACACCATCAAGGATCTCACGACAAGCACCTACTTCAGTCGCAATACAAGGGATACCTGATGCCATGGCTTCAAGCAACACCAGAGGTTGCGCTTCACTAATCGATGTCAGCATCATAATGCCAAGCTCTGGCATTATCTCAGCAACATCTTGACTGCCTAACATTTTAACTTTACCTTCCAAACCTAAACTTTCAATTAATAGTTGACACTCACGGGCATAAGCTTCATTCTCTTCCGCCGGACCAATAATCCAACCTTCAATAGTAGGGATTTTTTTGGCGGTTCCACAGATAGTACGTATAAACGTTTTAATATCTTTAATTGGTACTACCCGACCAACTAAACCAACAACCATAGGCGGAGAGCTGGGACGGCGAACATAGGCCTTGGCAAAACGTTCCATATCAATACCATTGGCAATTACTTGCGTTTTATCATTATCCGCACCATCTTCATGTTGCCGCTGTCGGTTCCCTTCAAACAGAGCAACAATACGATCGGCTTGATGATAGGCAGACACCCCAAGCTGTTCAAAAAAACGGATCCAGGTTTGTCTGATGGTATCCATATCCTTGTGCATACTGACATCAATCAAGTTATGTTTATCTTTGATCCAGCTGGCTTGTGATAAATCTATTTTTCGTTCTTTCGTATAAATACCATGCTCAGTAAGCAAAAATGGACGGCTACTTTTCTGGCGACAGAGTGCACCTAAAAACCCTGCGTATCCTGTTGATACACTGTGATAAACCAGCGCATTAGGCAATGACTGAGAAATACTTGCTAACACAAATAGGGGCTGATAAATATTACGATAAGTCCAAAAATAATCGACAAAAGATTGGTTCGCATCCTGCTGGAAATAATTTTTGGTAAGCACTTCCCATGATGCGCGACTATTAAGAAAATCGGTCAAAGTTAATCTGTTTTTTTGGCCGATAAAATCAGCGATATTACTTAATAATTCACTCGGTATCGGTTCTCTAGTTTGATCAAAAAAAGATAAAAAATGCTGCCATGATTGAAATAGATTGAATGAGCCAGCTCTTGGTTTTGGCATCACTTTATCTTCAGCTGCTAATAAATAATGCATTTCAAAACCGACAACATTATCGGGCAGTTCATATGCAGGTTCGTCATATAACTCTGGAGAACTGCCCAGAAAAATAATATGAAAAGAGAATTCAGGTAACCCCTTAATGATCTGATGCATCCAGGTTGATACCCCACCACGTACATAAGGATAAGTACCTTCCAACAATAAACAAATATCAACCTCTTTGGTCATAGCCAATACTCCTTTTGTTGCTGTAACCGGCCTTTTTCTGATGCAGGTAATTGCGCCATGTAATATTTGGTTAACTCATAATTTCCAAGTTCAAAACTTGCCTCTGCTAAATAAGGGATAACTTGTTCTTTTAATAAACCCGCATCAAATGCTTGAGTTAAATATATCAGCGCTTGTTTCGGATCTGATTGCGCCAACATAATACGACCAAGTAACAAATTGCTTGCTGCATTTTCAACAAGTTGATTAGAACGCATAAGATAAATAGAGGCTTGTTCGAGGTAATGTGCGCACAACACACTTTCAGCTAAACCGAGGTAACATAACTCCCAGTATTGCTGAGCAATATTAAATGCGATGCCAGGCTCTTGATAATGTGTGAATTGAGCCTTTAGCAATGAAATCGAAAGATTAATTTTAGCTTCTATCGTTTCTAATGACGAATAAGAAAATAATCGTACATCGTCTGATAAATCTTTTAACGCCAATTGTAACAGCGGTATAGCCTGCTGCTGAGGTAAATGACAAACCGCATTCACCGCTTGTAACCGCCGACCAGGATCGAGATCATGCGTTAATATTTCACGTAATCCGCCAATACTGGTTCGCGAAGGCCGAAACTCATCAGATTCCTTCACGAGTGAGGGCCGCTCACATTCAACCCAGGTTACCGTTGCGGTGGTATTTAATCGATATAAGCCCAACAACAATGAAAATATCCCGCCGATCATGCCAAACATCGGGATACAAAACGAAAAACAAAATAGAAATAAACAAGTATGCAATATCGGAAACTTATAACGATGTGGTAACAGTAACCATGTCCCACACGTAAAAATAATGCTCGCAGCGCCATGCACAGCGAAATAATAGGCCCAGTTAAACCACGAAAAATCAGCACCAAGTAAGATATGAAAACTAAATAACTCAACTGTTAGCACAACTAGGAACAAGCATGCGATCATTATTTGGCCCCCATATTTTAATTATGCTATCAATACCATGCTTACCGTCATCAAAAGAAAAAGGGCCAATAATATCAATATCATTACAGTGTTCGCCTAAGGCATTAAATAATATTTGTTGCATTCGGATAATATATTGCTGGCTATCAGTGGCCGTTGTTAATGGTAACAATACCATCAAGCATAATGCTTGATTGGGCGGTTGATATGTCCAGTAGACGTCGCTACCTCGACGGTGATTTGTCAATGCCTGGAGTTCGTGCTGGTTGCTCCCCGTGCGATCATGAAAAATAATTAAACTACTATCGAGAGCATATTCGCGACTATTGTAATGTGCTCGTTGCACATAACGCATAAATAACTCATCTTGATGCGCCGCTAATACCGGTGTTAATAACTCATCACTTAATAAATCTGCCGCATTATCCGCAATAAGAGACAGCAGCACGACATTAGCAGGGGTTAATAAAAAGAATTTAACACTCTCAGCTAATACCACTGCCTGCAATACGCCAGCTGTATCGACCAGCGGAATACATAACTGATAGCATGACTCATGCTGAGCATGAAATGTAACCGGTGACAGTAGTTTTTTGCTCGCCAGCATATCTTGTAACATGCAATCATTAATATTAAGCGTATGGCTATCGCCTAATACGGCATCAGGTTGCGTCTCAACTTCATTGTTCGTCACCTTATAAATACCAGCAACATGTATGCCGCCAACATGGGCGAACAATGCTAACAACGGCTCGCCAATATGCGCGAGACGTCGCTCGCTATATTGTAGGGCAATACGCTGCAATGAATTTATTTCCGCGCGCAGACTAGCCGGCTGTCCCGCGTTACGTAACTCCAATTGATCATGGGACACTTTAAGCAGATGATAATTTTTAGTAAAACTAGTCAATTGCTGCAGCATATGTTTATGCTCAATCCCATATTTATCAATGCTACGCTGCCAGTGGTCTCGAAATTCCCCAGCGATCATGACAGCAAAAAAAGTACCGATAATTAACGAAAAAGGAAATAATGGCAACATGCCACCGTCTTTCATTATCGATACTAATACTGCTGTCATACTAAGTGTACAGATGAAACCTTTAGCAAACCCGTAGCGCAATGCAATAAGGAGTGGTCCTAATAGCGGCCAAAAAAAATGATTCGCCTCCACCCCTACTGGTAATGAATAAAAATAGAGCCAACTCGTTGCAGAAATAGCCGTGATAATAATAATTTCTATCCAAACAAAGTTATCACCTTGAAAAGGTTTTATAAAAATATCCAGTAATTTATGCATAGGCAAGTCCGACTACTCTGTAGTGGCAGCAGGGGCAAAATTGAGCCCATTAACTAACGTTTCAACAACGACGATCCCGGCGCCACTGACGCTTTCTCTCCCCCAACCGACACGACTACCGCTCGCTCGCCACAAGGTCTGATTATTGGCTGCGTTTTTAATTTCTAGCGTCAATCCGACTGCGGGCTCTGCATCTAAGCCATTTTTATAATGCCATTCTTGGACAGAACCGGTAATAATATAATCGGCGGGGTATGTGGCTAACCATGCTTCAGCATGCTTATACTTCGAGGTCTGATCGAGAATATCAGTTAAACTCTTGAGTGGTGTTTTTGGATAGATCACCGCATTAATGCCTTTACGATATAACTGAGAACTTAATATCTGTTCTGCTTTTTCTGCGGCGAGTGGTGTGCTCGAGTTATTTTGTAACGGCATAATAACCCATACAGCAGAGGCATTTAGAAGCGGACTATCCGGTGCGTTATAAGTTGAACACGCCGATAGCGCTAATATCATGGTAAAAATTAATGTTAATTTCATTCAAATCCCCTTTATTAAAAAGAATAAAAGTAACCAACAGATATTTCCAATGACTGCTCGCCGTTACGATCATGGCTTTGCCAATCAAGATGAAAATAGAGTTCATCGTTGCCAATAACAGGCCACCCGAGTCCCAGACCTAACAACAGTTCAGGCTCTGAAGTAACAAAATTATAACCAACGGCTGTATCTAACCAGTAACGGGGTTGAGCTAAACCATTGAACTGTCTGAGCTGTTCAGGTACGCCGGGCGCCCCTCTATATAACCGCTGACCTATTGCTAACCGTTGATAACTTGAACTAATAAAGTCATTACTGGTTATTTGCTGCGAGCCTTGCAACCAGTCCGAAATACCAAATAGTGGCCCTGAATTTAAGTCTGTATCATGCATGCTATAATCAGCATATATTTGCCATGCTGGGGAACTAAAAAACAACTGTTCTGTGACACGTAATGAACCACTCCAGCCAGTGCCTATCTCATCATCAAAACGTGTCGACATTTGGTGGTAACCTAACGTTAATGCCATACTAGTACGATTGCTGGGCTGATAATAAAACCCAGCATTAACCACATCATCACTGCCTGCCAGTGCCAATGCTTGACTTGCACGAATATCATTGTTTAACCCTGCGCCTAATTCTACCCGCCACATCCGATCGAACTGATGAATATAATTTACATTAAAACCAAGACGTTGATCACCCAAACCGTCTGCAATATCCACCCCAAATAACCATTCATTACGGTTAAATTGATAGCGAATCAGCCCACTTAAACGAAACTCATCATCTATGCTGCTATCAGAAAAAATGCCTGATGGCTCTGCCGTTTGGTAATAACTACTGAGTTGCCAATCTCCGTGTTTAAGCAGTTGATAATAATCGAGCTGTAAGGTATTTATATCCCACGTGGTATTGGCTATGTATTGACCTCGCAATGCCGAGCGACCATGCATCACGGTAATATAGCCATCTTTACCACTATCATCTTGATTGCCCCGGGAAGGCTGGGATAGTGAGGCGTACTCCTTGCCATATTGATAATGGCGCGCCGATATTGATGCTGTCGTTAATGTGTCAAGCTGCACCTGACCTTGCTCATTCGTCACATTTGCCAAAAAGTAATCCGCTAATGAAGTACGCTGCTGCCAAAATCGGATCGCATCGCTATTACCGGAAAGCTGCTGATATTGAAAAAATTGCGCGACTGAATTTACACTTGGGTTTAACAATGCCCGTGATGTCGTCAGCACAGCGGCCGCGGCATCACCCGCAATCAACTCTAATAACGAGTATTCGGGTACATAATCACTTGGTAACGTATCAAGTGTCTGTGACAGATTTTCTGCAAAATAACGACGTAATTTATAAGCATGTTCGTATAACTTTAACTCTTCTAGTAATGAAGCATAGTGGATCAATACCGTAATATCCGTCTTATCCGTTTTATCATTGGTGATTAAATATTTTCGATACCACATATCAGCATGTTGGAGATTAGCTAGCTGTTGTGTTAACACCGCAAAGGTCAGCTCAAATTCCGGGTTATCCCTTAATACAAGACCGTATGTATCATACAGTTCACGCATCGTATTAACGTCTTGGATCTCAATAGCCCACCATATATAGCTGTTTATCGTGGGGGTAAATAAATGCTCTGAGTTCAGTGATAATCGAAAGAAATGATGCGCATTTTTATATTGCTGCTGCTGAACAGCATACATAGCACGGTAATAATAGACATCTGCTCGATCTTTCATCGCATCATTTTGTAATGCGAGCTCCATCAACGATTTCAAACCAAAATCACGTTTCACCGTGCGACCAGAACGAGAACCAGCCGAAACCTCAGACTGATAGGCAATATTGATCGCCTCCAGCAGCAACGCTTGATTCTCAGTTTTGGCATATAACTGCACGAGTGTGGGGATATCTTGTTCGGTAAAAGGGCTGTGCAACTGAATATAACGATATACATCTATGTTGTTATCCGAGCGCTTAATCAATGCATCCTGACTTGCTAATGCCAACGGTTTTTGACTCAATTCCCATGATAAAAATGCCACCATGCGTAAATATGCGTCATCCGCCTTCAACCAATTAACCGGCTCAACGAGCACTTTTAGCGCATTCTCCGGTTGATTAAGCATAATATAGGCTTCAGCACACCGAACAGCATCAGAGAACCCTAACGAACGATGTTTTTTGAGTTGCTGATAAAGTTTGATCACGCGAGAATACTCATTGGTATAGCTATACAAACGGGCAAGTTCAATTATCAAGACCGTATCATCAGGGTGTTTACGCATTAACTTTTTGACACTTAATACCGTTACTGCTGTGCCTTGTGATTTTTCTAATGCGTTTAACCAATCTGCATATTCATCCGGTAATAATCGATCTATGTCGGCAAGTTCATCATAAAATAGTCCTTCATGATAAATATCGCCTAACGCTTTAGTCTCTTCTATCGCATCACGCAATTGTGGCTCCGAAGGATATTTGTCAACCAGCAATAAACTTATTTCAAATGCTTTCGTTATGTGTCCCTGCCAGCGATAAATTTTATGCAGGCTGAGCAAGTCATCTTTGATTTGTTGCGTATTGTGCGGACTATTGACCTTAACATGCGCCGCTATACCTTTTTTATCATACGTCAAACCCAGGCTTTCAGAGAGCAGCGCTAACGCAGTCGTATAATCAGAAATTTGTAATGCTAACGAGATCAACTCGTCATAACTTATTTCATCACTACCTAAGTGTGGCTTCAATATAGATAATGCGTATATCGGCATATTCAATGAGAGTGCCAGATCAGCAAACCGACGGGCTAACATCACGTTGGGAATATGCTTGGTATTATCAAACAACTGCTCAACTTTGCTAATTGCATAGGCATTTAACTGAGGATTTTCCGAGTATGCCCCCGCCATAACAGCATCTACATAAAGCGCATGAGCATGCCAGTCTTTGTTACTTTCAGATCCGTTCAGCAGCGATTCGATGACATCAATGGCCCCTCGAATATTCCCTAATTGATGAATATTTTTCGCTATCAGCAATTTTATTTGTCGATTATCCGGATCCCTATCTAACAACTCAGTCAAAAATGACAAGGATATCTCAGGGGATGTCGAACGCGAAATGAGTGTCAGTAATGTCGCTTTCGTCGGGGCAATTAACCATAACGCATAGACTGCGGATAGCACGAGCAAAGTGAGCGGACCAAGTGCTAAGATCCGAATACGTGAACTGGTTTTTTTGGGGTTTACTTCGTTAGAACTATTTTTCATAATAGACCTTATTTATCTAACATCCCTTACTGAGTTAACGTCCCTTATTTACAATATATTGAACCAGAGAATTGCCCTGACTCTGACGATTCTAAAACCAATGTTTTATCCGCCAGTCGCGATGATTTTAATGGCTTATTCGCCTTAACTGTACAGTGACTGGCATTGGCAATTTCCAACTTAAATGGTACATAACTGTGAAATCCCCAGTTAATATGATCATTGTTGTCAACCCATTTAGTCAGTATTCCGTTGGCGCTGGATAATCGCACTTGTTGATGATTTTTGTCTGACAGTGTCAGCTGTGTTCGAGGTGATATTAAGGTAATGTATTTACCATCAGGTCCATTGTTCCAACCTGCTATGTTGCTCTGATTTATAACCGGAAAGCCGAGTTCATTGGCTAATCTAAGGCTCCGTACACCGGTGGAGTTAACCAACCAACGACCGTCTAAGGTTTTCGCTAAACTGGTTTCATACAGCTGTCTTGCTCTTGCCGAATACTCACTGATATATAAAGGGGTCACTTGTTGGGCCAGCGCCCAATCATATACTTTAATCAGACTATTTAATGATGCGGGGTAAGCGCCTGAATACATATGATAATAAATACTAATGGATTTTAAGCGACGTGGATGACCTAACAAATCAAACGTTTCAATGGTTCTCTCGTAACCATCATGGTTTTCACTCCATAAATTGGTATACAAATTTTCATTTAATACCGGCGCATAGACTTGCACACTTGAAGGATACCAAACGATTGTGGGTGACACGTTTGACCAATCATTATCACCGGTCACTGCAAAGGTATTACCGCCGTTTAAGTTAAATAATCCCGCATTATCAGCCATGGCGAGTGTCGCTTCATCAGGATCAGCTTTCCCTGACCATAAGATAACATTCACTTTTTTGCCTTTGGGTGCGAGCGTCTCTTTAATGTAACTAATTGAACCCAGTACTTCTTGTTCATAATCCAGCTTGTAATTGGGGATCGGTAAATGTTCACCGTATTTTTTAGTGACCACTTTATGACTGTTATCCCAAAAAAATGGATGACTAAAGGTATGTGACGCAATTTCGATGTGTGGTAATTTAAAAATATCACGGGCTATGGCTTCAAGTTTCGGGCTTTGTTTTGGATATAAGCCACGCATGCTAATTTCCCCTTCAATTACCGACACGGTTTGCGGAAAGGTATAAGGCTTAAACACATGATCACGTAATACTTCAGCTGTATAAGGGTTACCCGGAAACCAACCTTTAGATAAAAAACCATCGCCATCTACATGGCTGGTTAAAATCCGGCGACCCGATTCGGTCGTTACATCAGGCGCAGGAATAACAGGTAATTTCAGTGTTAATTTAAGGAGCTTAAAAGGATCAAGCAGCCACTTTTCTTTATGGTTAGCTAAATTAGATATCGGTAATGGTGCCATGATCGCCCCACCCCAGTCGGCACTAAAAAATAAGGTCGATGTGTTATTATGCGCATCAGCAACCGTAACATACTGCTTCAGCCCATCACTCTCAACTTGCCAGCGAGGATGCGCATCAAATTCACTGAACGACAGAGGATAACGATCTTCAAGCCATTTCTTGCCTTTGGTTATCCTTATTTTACCCTCAAGTTGCCCGTTTAACCGAATGCCTAATTTAGCCAGTAATGCTTTGTCCGTTGGTAATGAACTGATAAATAAGATTGGCCAACGATATAATTCTCGGATTAACCACTGCGATAGTTTGGGATATTGATTATAGACAGCTTGCTCTAACCAAATAACGGCACCGGCATATTTACTGGTATCAATATGACTAAAATCAAGTGAATTAATATCATGACAGTCAAGCACATAACCTTGATATTCAATTGGCATGGAGACTAAACGATGACAATATGAATCAACTTTTCGTTCATTCGCCCCATTATATAAACCAAATATCCGCTTAGGTATAGGTTCAATCGTACTGACCCCAAACTCATACAATAAACCATCACTGACATAAGGTGTGTAGCCAGCGCGAATCAATCGCTTCGCAAGTTTAATTTGTGCTTTACGTGAGCGTGTCGGTAAATAATCAATAACGATGGCTTCAAT
The DNA here is from genome assembly GCF_900465055.1 of Moritella yayanosii. NCBI lineage: Bacteria > Pseudomonadati > Pseudomonadota > Gammaproteobacteria > Alteromonadales > Moritellaceae > Moritella > Moritella yayanosii. Next base: position 2,829,745 of record NZ_LS483250.1, read on the forward strand.
GCCTTGCGCTTTAACCGCATCGAGTTGGTCTTGTAACCATCGACTGTCACCCTCCTCGACAGGACTATATATACCTTCAATCGGGTCATAACTCTGCCACAATGATTCTGCTACAACCGCTTCAATCGGTTTTTCCAATTGCGGTACAATGGCAAAACCACGATTAAGGATCAGTCTAGGTTGCGGCGTTAACTGCTGAAAACGTCGAACAATATTAATTAAGGCATCTTGCTGTTCTTGCTGTGCAACGCCCTGCGAAAATAACATGTAGCTATCGAGTGTATCTAAAAATAAGCCATCAAAACCTTTATTTAAATACGCTTGTGCTTGCTGGAGTAAATGGGATTGCCAAATGGGTTCGGTGAGATCCATGGCGTAACTCTGCCAGGTGGTATTTTCGGTCATGGCGGCATCACGTAATGATGCGGGCAATTTAGCATTGGCAAATTCACCAACGCTGATATAAGCAAATACCCTCGTTTGTGCTAGATGCAGGGTTTTAAGTTGTTTTTCACTGATCAGAACAGGGTTAACCACAACACGGTCATAGCTCATCAGTTCACGAACAGAATCAATGGCATTGTAGTAAAAAATGATAGATTTAGGTTGCTCAACGGCGTTAGAAAATGTGACTACATCGGCCAGTGAATTAGCGTGAGCATTTGCGCTTAAAAAACACCACATAATAAATGGTTTTATATACTTAATCAATCGCATAGATAACCTTAATTGTAACCAATACCCACGATCACAATTAGCTGCGAATACCGCCGCAACAGATAAATAACGTGATTCAACCGTGATGTACGATGTTATATTTCGGTAATCCATAACCAAAAAGCATATTTGATTAAATGATAGATGTAAATTTGATATCTGCCAGCGAAGCAGAAAGAGAAGCAGCAGATTCTATAAACATGTACATTTAAGCACTTGAATTACTTATTTGGAAAGCGTTAAAAAAATTATATAAATATTGCATAGGGCAAAGATAACGAGACAGGAGGTGTCACTGCATGCCTTTATTTTTACGACACACAGCATCTATTATTTACTTACGATTGCGCGACTTAAATATTCAACTAAGGCCTCAGAAAGCTCTAACCATTCCTCTTCAGGCACATATGCGCTTGGATCATCTTCATCATACTCACCAAATTCTTCCCAATACACTTCGCGTACTGCACACGCAAAGTCATTGTTTAATTCAGCCATTTCGGCAATGCTGCCAAACCAAATAATATGGCGTAAATCGACTGTTAACTCATTCACGTTTTCAATCCATTCCGCATCTGAGTACGTTTGCTGTTGCAGTACTTTAAAGCGCCGTTTTGCCGCATGAACTAACGCGCCATCCATTCCGCCAGTGTCGGCCAGAATAGTCAGATACTCATCATAAATAAACTCAATGGCCTGTTCGCGGCTATTACACCAGTGTAGCTTAGTGCCTCTGTTGCCTAATACTGATGCATTGTAAGAATCATCAATATGCACGATAGCCCAGCTATCTGTAGATCTACTCATGGTTTTCTCTTTAGTTTATGTAATGACAGATTATCAATCGCTATTATAACCAAAAATCGTTACGCTTGTATCTAACTAGATAATACAGACAACGGATATGAGCACAAATAAACAACCGAACATTGCAATCATCGGCGCGGGCTGGTTAGGTAAACCGCTAGCACGACAGTTATTATCGCAAGACTATCCGCTTACAGTCAGTTGCAGCCATACAGAAAAAGCAGCAAGTTTAGTCGCTCAAGGTATCCCAGCAGTAAGCGCTACCCTTAGCGATGAACCACAAGGGGATTGGGCAAGCTTGTTAAGCAATAAAGATATTGCCATTTGCCTGCTGCCAGCCAGTAGAGGCAATCATGCCAATGCACCATTAGCGGTGCAAATTGCACAGTTGTTAGCGCTACTCAACAAATACCAAGTGGGTAAATTTATTTTTATTAGTTCCACCAGTATTTATCACAAAACAGATCAAATACTGACCGAAACATCACCTTTAAATTCAAGTAGTACTGTGTATGCGGCAGAACAGTTAATTCAGCAACAACAGGATATTGATTGCACCATTATCCGCTTTGCCGGGCTGATTAGCGCAGATAGAAATCCAACGCGCAGCTTATCGAAAAAGAGTAGCGACGGACATATCTTTGATGCGGGAGGATCACCGGTAAACCTCATTCATCAACATGATGCGGTTGGGGTTATTGAGCAAGTGATCAAACAACAATGTTGGGGAGAAATTTTCAATGCCTGTTGCGATCACCATGCCAGCAGACAAGATTTCTATCAGCAAGCGGCCAAACAACTGGGGATCACCATGCCCAGCTTTACAGCCGAGAACAGCAAACCACATTGCATCATTGCCAACGAGAAGTTAAAGCAACGATTAAACTACCAATTTAGCCATCAGTCCGCTACAGATTTAGTAACTTAGGCTTTGGCATTTGGCTTGGTTTGAGACTATCAAAACAATATAACGACATGAGAATAGGATGACGAAACCAAATGCGCAGGCGGCCCCAACGAGAAATAGTCCTTACTTGTTTGGAGACAACGGGGGTATAACATACAGCAGTGCAGGTTACACAGGTGGGTTTTTCGATACCGCTTTCACAAAATGCCAGTTTACGTGCGGTCATTTGTTGTAAACGTTCGCACTCACGACACACCTTGCCTTGGTAAACATGATGCTGTTTACAATACATAGTGATCATTGCATTTTGTAGGCGCATTTCACGGTTTAAACGTGGCTGCGCTAAAATTTCAGTAACTGTTTTCATCGTATATCTATTTTATCTGTTCGCCAAGTTAACGATTTAGTAAATACGTCAATCACTTGGCTCAACAATAAAATGAGTCTTGTATAAATTCAGAAGAGCGCAATTAGAACAGTAAAATAATCGAACTGCAAGACAAAAAACAGGCGTTCAGTTTACATTCGCTTTTTTCCTTACCTTGTTTATCACGCAGTAATAATACCACAAGATGTCATATTTATTGACCGGCCTGCGTCAATCCCACTCTCACCACATCCTTGGTAAGCAACTCAGGTAATAACTTTCCCTGCGGTAATGCTGGACCAAACACCTGATTAAATGGAATGGCATAACGCCCATAACGTTTGAGATAAGCTTCAATTTGACTATCCGGTTTAGTCCAGTCTCCCTTCATCGCCACAACATTGTCCGCATTTAGGCGGGCAACAATATCACTACGTTGCAACACGGCACGCTCATTCACCACACAGGTGATGCACCAATCGGCGGTAATATCGATAAACACGGTTTTTCCTTCCGCTACATAACCCGCAATTCTTTCTGGCTCAAATACCTGCCAATGAATTGCTGATCCAGACTGAATCTCATTACGCTGTAATAACGACTCTGATTCAGGCGACCAAATGATGGTATTCGCCAACAGTAGATATATTGCCAATGTCATGACCAGTGATTTAGGCCCAGGTTTCACGAGCAAGAGTATTACCATGGCACAAATGGTGACGCTAAAAGTGACCCACAACATCATGCTTGAATGGGCTTGCAGTAGCCAAATCAGCCACACTAACGTCGCGCACAATAACGCCGCTAAAAACTGACGAAAGCGTACCATCCACATGCCTGGTTTTGGCATTACTTTCACGCTATTTGGCCACATCGCGATAAGTAAATATGGCAGTGATAAACCCAAGGCTAAGCCACTGAATATCACCATAATTTGCCAACTTGAACCCGCCAGTGCAAAGGCAACCGCGGTACCTAAAAAAGGCGCAGAGCAAGGCGTTGCTAATAACACCGCAAAGATGCCTTGATAAAAATGGCCTTTATTAGAACCGGACAATTTATCCATTAAACTTTGTGGTAATTGCACATCAAATTTATCCAGGAGATTTAATGCGAATAACAGCAGCACTGGAATCATTATCAATAAAAATGCTGCTGACTGAAATTGCACCCCCCAGCCAAAACCAACACCAAAATATTTAAGGGCAATAAACAGTAATGCCAACAACCAAAACGCCACAAAAATACCGGCAGCACTCAATAGAAAATTAGCCCGTCGTTGCGCACTCGATTCACAGACCGATTCAACCACACCTAATAATTTAATCGACAATACCGGTAATACACACGGCATTAAATTAAGAATAAAACCACCCACAACCGCCAGCAGCAACATATAGATCCAACTTGGTAAGGTTTTTTCAATAACGGTTCGCGTGATTGTATCGGTAAACGTAATACCGCCTTGTGCGAAGGTTAATGTTACTTTCAGTGCTTGCTGAGGATCGAGTCGTGCTGGTGTGCCAGCCATGTCTTCAGCCCGCATAATTAACCGGGTCACACCGTCTTGCTGACTAATTTGTGGTTGACTAAATAAGGTAAAATCCACGCCTTCAACAAAACCGTCAAGCACTGGCGTTGTTAACCCTGCCACTTCAATTAATAATTGCGATGATGCACTGTCCCAGCCGAGTTGCTGGACAGATGCCGACGTGGTATGCATATTAACCGGAACATTCGCGACATAAGGTTGTAGCTCCGCACTCGACGCTTTATCGATACTGCTTGCTATAGCGGGAAGGCTTAATGCGAGATTAACTTGCGTACGTATACACACTTCACGACACACTAACAATGTGATTTTAGCTTTTAACGCTAACGCTTTACTTGGATCAGTAACCGTCACTTGCAAAGGATAAATAACTTCGTGTTTGTAACCATACGTCTCAACGTCATACACCATCATGCGTTGCGGCACCGGCCATAACCATTCAACACCCGCTAAATTTTCAGATCCTTGCCAGTCAATACTCGGAGGGGCACCGGCTAGTCCAGGCGAACTCCAGTAGGTTTTCCACTCATCATCTAAGGTTATTTTTAACCCCATGGATAATACCGTTGCGCCGTTCACGCCATTCGCCGTTGATAATAACTGCACACTAGCCACTTTCGCAGCAGGATCAAACGCAGTTGCACTTTGCTCGGCATAGGCAAAGGAAGCAAGTAATAGGCAGATTAAAATATAAAATCGCATTCAATAAGTTCCCAATTTATACGCTGTGTGTATCTTAAGTCAGTCATCTTAAGATTATACCTCATTCATTATCTAACCCCGCCAGAATTAGATATACTTCTCGCCGAAAACTTCACTAACACGCGTATTAAGGCGGATACTAAATCCCCCCCCCCCCTTAATCGATTTAATCACATCACTTTTTACAATGGGCAATTAAAATGGATTACGCATTTGTTAAACACATGCACATGGGCATCGCTTACCTTAGTATCAGTTTCTTTATTTTTCGTTCAGTCTTATCGGTCACAGAATCTGGATTATTACAGAATAAGCTAATCAAAATATTGCCGCACGTCATTGATACCTTTCTTCTATTGCTTGCAGGTCATTTAATGATGACAATCCAACAATATCCGTTTGCTGATGCTTGGTTAACCGCAAAATTAATCGCGCTTATCGCTTATATTATCGTGGGTACAGTTGCCATTAAACGTGGTAAGACAGCCACAATACGCTTATGGGCAAGTGTGGCGGCGATAGCGATTTTTGCTTATATTCTTGGCGTCGCAAAAAGCCATGATGTGATGTCTTGGTTAGCACTCGCTTAAGGAAACTAGCATGATTGCATCGGCACTATTACAGCAATACAGCACGTTATTCCACCCCTCTGGTAAACCCGTTCTCGATCTAGCCTGTGGTGCTGGTCGTAATGGTTTATATTTACATCAACAGCAGATACCCACTATTTTTGCCGACCAAAATCCAACGGCATTAGCGAGTATAACGGATGCATCTAGTGTGAGTGCCGAGCAATGCTGGCAAGTTGACTTTGAAAATGGCGACAAACAACTACAATCCAATCATTATCAAGGCATAGTGGTATTTCGATATTTGCATCGGCCGTTAATTGACGATATCAAGCAAGCAGTATGTTCTGGTGGCATTGTGATCTATGAAACGTTCACTGTCGAAAACAGACAATTTGGTCGACCTAATCGTGATGCATTTCTATTACAGTTAGGAGAATTACAAGCGATGTTCAGCGACTGGGAATGTTTACATTATTTTGAAGGCATTGAACGTAACCCTGACCGCGCTATTGCACAGATAGTCTGTAAAAAACCATAAAAAAAGCGCCATGCTGAATCATCAACATGGCGCCCTTATCACTATCCGTTATTAAGCACGGATGAAGTCAATGTGTTGTAATTTTGGCTTGAACGCGTGACGTTGTAGCGCTTTCACTGTCACAGCAACTTCTTTACCATCAACAACAAGCGTGATCACTGAAGAGAAGAACTCTTCGTCAAGTTGTGCGTTGTTAACGATATCGTGTTCTAATTCGATAGAGATAGCTTCTTCGCCTTTACCGTAGATTACAGCAGGGAATTTGTTAGCGTGACGTAGGCGGCGGCTCGCACCTTTCCCTAGGTCTGAACGTACTTGTGCTTCAAAAGTGAAAGACATAATCTTTTCCTAATATAAGTAGTAATAATTGGATCTGAACTAAAATTCAGACCAGTAAGCGTCTTTTAACTGCTGCCTGCGACCGGGCAACAACAGTATAATTAACGGGGGCGGATAATACCATGCCCGCATTATCACAACAAGTAAATGCGCATAACTAAAAGCAGAAAGCGTCTTTCTATAACGCAAAAAATAGCATTTAACTATCTTGACGCGCTATTTTTGCAAGTAAATTATGCACCAGTATCGACATAAAACCGCTATAAACGTCCCCAACTTAAAAGTAAACATTAATATATCGCCACATAGCAATACAATAAATCAATTTATTAACAAAGTCAGTTTAAGATCACTAAACCGAGCATTTCAATACGCTAATACTACTTTTGGCGAAGTTTATACTGCTATAATCGAGAAACTAACTCCCCCTAATAGCAACGCTAACATTTTAGGATCTTGTATGCTGGACGCAGAATTAATTAGATTAAGCGAAGACAATAATCAAGTCGAAGTCCGTCTGATCCCAAATAAACACGCGCCACTCACAGTACCTAATTTACTGGGTTTGCTCAATATTAAGCCTTTCAATCAATTATCCCCTATTCTTGCTAATCTTGAAGAAGCAGTAAGTCAAATAAATATGCTCAGTGATAAGCGAGCCGGTGCTGAAGAGTTTCTATTTATTTTAGCAGAACGGCATAACGGTAAAATTGAAATCATACTGAACAAAGATAACATGCAAGCGGAAGTAAATTTAACCGCGGGCTGGGGCGATCATCAAATTGAACTTGCTGATATTTTAGATGAACTCAGTAACAATAATATCCATATCGGTATTGATAAGCAGAAGATCACCGTACAACTCAAACAACTCTCGATACTATCACCCGGTGAACAAATTAAGATTATTGTTGCCGAAGGTCAGTTGCCTATTCATGGCAAAAATGCCGAATTAAAACGCCAAGTATCATTAGCCCGAGAACGTTTATTACAGCCGCAATTAAAAGCGGATGGTAATGTTGATATGCGTAATCTGGGTGAAATAAATCTGGTACAGGTGAACGATGTATTAATCGAAAAAATACCGGCTGATGATGGCACCAAAGGGTTTGATCTACTCGGTAAAGAACTGTTACCCACATCAGGTAAAGACACCAAGCTACAGGCGGGTCCAGGCACCTGTATTGACCCTAACAATCCATTAAGATTACTTGCCACCATGACAGGACAAGCAGTCGAGGTCAGGGGCGTATTACAAATTGATGATATGCTGACAATTAAAAATGTTGATATCGGTACAGGTCATATTACGTTTAAAGGCAGCATCCTGATCACAGGTAACGTTGATGCCGAAATGATCGTTAAAAGTAGTGGTGATATTACTGTGATGGGATTTGTTGATTCCGCGACCTTAGAAGCGGAAGGCGATATTATTGTCCACAAAGGTATTTTAGGGCGGCAATTAACCAATATAAATAACAATTACAATCATCAACTCGCGACCAAAATTATTGCTCAAGGGCAAATACGCGCTCAATTTGTGCAATACTCAGAACTCACCGCAACCGGGAACATTACCATCACCAAGCAGTTACTGCACAGCGTTACCCATACGAAAGGGAAACTTACCGTAAGCGATGGCTTTAATCGCCGGGGCGATATCGTGGGTGGCAGGGTTAATGCAAATAATGGCATTAACGTGGTCAGCATTGGCGCCACATCAGGAACAAAAACTGAAATTTATTGCGCAATGCAAGAAGACCAGATCCGGGTACAAGTACACGACCGTAGCGAAAAATTGAAGACCTTAGTGGAAAAAGATAACTCACTGTGGATTAAGATTAATAATCTACCGCCAAAAGACAAATGGAAACACGATCACGGTGTCGTTACTGAAATAAAAGAAATGCTGTATGAGAAAAATAGATTCAACCAGCAACGCGTTAATGATGAGGTAGAATTACAGCAGTTGCAACTTGAGCTAGACCAATACTACCAAGTACATCTGATTAATGTCGGGAAATGTATTTTTGATAATGTAACCTTGCATATCGGCTCAGCAGCCACAATAACCCAGCGTGAATACGGTCCTTGTCGCGTGATCCACAAAGATAAGCAAATTGACTTTGATTATAGCAAGCACAACTAGGTAACGATAAATAATTCATATCAAGTTATACCATCATAAACAGACAGGCCTAAGTGATCACTTAGGCCTTTATTTCAATACAATACAAACTTAACAAATTTAAAGATTGGCTAATGCTTGGGTAAAGTCAGCCAGTAAATCATCGGTATCTTCAATACCAATCGAACAACGGATCATGTTTTCACTGATCCCCGACTCTTGACGTGCCGCGAGACCGATTTCATGGAAAATAGTCGGTGCGACAGGCAGTGCTAAGCTACGGTTATCACCTAAATGCGTGGCACTAATAACCAGTTTCAATGCATTCAAGAATTGGCAACAATCCAAGCCTTCTTTCAAGTCTAAACTTAACATTGACCCTGATGCAGAAAATAACGATTTAGCACGGGCATATTCAGGATGCGATTCTAAACCTGGATAATAAACACGTTCAACTTTCGGATGATTCTCTAACATTAATGCTAAAGCCAATGCCGAACTTGACGATTGTTTTACACGCAGCGCCATTGTTTCTGAACCTAGCGCTAATTGGCCAGCCGCTTCAGAACTCAGGCAAGCGCCCATGTCACGCAGCCCTTTCTTCTTCATTTGCGCATAACCCCACATAGCCGGATCACCTTTACGGTACGCTTCAAAGATATTTGGATATTGTGACCAATCAAATAAACCCGTGTCAGTGACTGAACCACCGATAACATTACCGTGACCACCAAAATACTTGGATAGTGACGTCACAATAAGATGACATTTCACCGCTTTAGGCTGGAATAAATAGGCTGACGTTAAGGTATTATCAACAACATATAGCAGCCCTTTGGCATCACACAACTCGCCAATCTCAGCTAAATCACAAACTTGAGTCGCCGGATTAGCAATGGTTTCTACAAACACCATTTTGGTATTGGCTTGGCAAGCCGCGGCAACGTTAGCCACATTGGTAGCATCAACGAGTGTCACTTCAATACCAAAACTTTTTAAAGTACCAAATACACTTGACGTATTACCAAATAAGAAACGGCTGGCAACAATATGATCGCCACCTTTTAATAACGTCAGAAATACCGCGACAATCGCCGCCATACCAGAGCTAAAACAAAGTGATGCTTTACCCTGTTCCATTTCGCAGATCATGTTTTGTAACATATCAATCGTTGGCGTCGCTTGACGAGCATAAGCTTGGCCAATTTGGCGACCTTGGAAGATATCGATAAGATCGTGAATGTCATCATAACCGTAAGTAGCAGAGTTATAAATTGGTGCATGAATAGCCCCAAACTCTAAATTTTGGTTGTGATCATGATGAACTAAATGAGTAGTAAATCCCTGCTCTTTCATTGTTATTCCTTCATACAACAAATTGACGTTAACCTCATTATTGATCAGGATGAGGTTAACTTATAGCATTTATGTCATCTTATCATTACGGGTGAACACCACGACTAATTGGATTTTGTAATGAGATCAATGTTTCGGTCGACTGTACTTCTTCAATCTGTTGAATTTTATCAATCAGTACTTTTTGTAGTTCATCAATCGAACGCGTCATCAACTTCACAAAAATATTATAATTACCCGTTGTGTAATATGCTTCAACGACTTCATCTAACGCTTTTAATTGCACCAACGCAGAAGGATAATCCTTTGCGCTTTTTAGATTAATACCAATAAAACAACACACGTCATAACCGAGCTTTTTAGGGCACACTTCAACTTTAGTGCCTAGAATGACACCTGTTGTTTTCATTTTTTCGACACGAACATGAATAGTACCCGCACTTACGTTAAACTTTTTTGCCAGTTCAGCATAAGGTACACGCGCGTTAACCATGAGTGCATTAAGGATTTTTTTATCTAATTCATCAAGATTAGCATTAAGCGACATTACAACTTTTCCGATCATAAGTAATAATACAAGAAGTCGATTATAACGCTAAAATCCTAATCATCTAGCGTATAATTTGAATAATCTTGAAAAAACAGCCCCTTTTTGACTGCATAACTGCAATTTTGTCACTACATCATTCATTAATAGCTTAATTTACCAAACTTAAATGCATTTTATGACAAAGTTAAAAAGACTGTTGGTCACATAGCCTGCTTGAGTTACTATTTCAGTCTGCACACAGCGCAATTATTTATTCAGGTAACTTAATGTCTCAACACCAATACAACCTTATCGTCGTACTCGGCGCAACCGCATCGGGAAAGACACGTTTAGGTGTCGACCTGGCGAAACAATTGAACGGAGAGGTGATCTCGGCTGATTCTCGACAAGTCTATACAGGGCTCGATATTGGTTCAGGCAAAGATTTAGCTGAATACGGTGATGTGCCATATCACTTGATTGATATTATCGAACCCGGTAAAGAATATAACGCCTTTCAATTTCAGCGCGATTTCTTCCTCGCATTTAACGACATTAACCAACGAGGCAAGTTGCCCCTGCTTGTCGGTGGTACCGGTTTATACATTGATGCTGTCGTAGCCGGTTATGAATTTGTGCAAGTCGATAAAAATATTAGTCAGCGTGAGCAATTTGCCGATATCTCATTAGCAGATGTGCAACAAATTTTACTTGAGCTAGACAGCGATGCGTATCAAGTCACTGATATTACTGTGCGCCCGCGTTTATATCGCGCCATTGAAATAGCCCAGCATGAAAACTCACTGACGACGCCGCCGATAAAAACAGCTTTACCCGATATTAAGCCACTCTATTTTGGCCTTAAATGGGACAGAGCCGTATTACGGCAACGCATTACCCTGCGTTTAAAAGAACGCTTAGAAAACGGCATGATCGAAGAAGTAGAAGGCTTATTAGCGCAAGGCGTAAGCCATGAAAAATTGGCATACTTTGGTCTTGAATACCGTTTTGTCAGTCAGTATATTGCAGGTAAAATAAGTGATGAAGACATGTTTGCTCAACTCAATGTCGCCATCCATAAATACGCGAAGCGTCAAGATACTTGGTTTAGAAGAATGGAGCGCCAAGGTGCAACAATCCATTGGTTAGAGGGCACTGGCGATATCAACCAACAAGCACAAGCTGTATTAAGTCAATTTCAACAAAGTTAACACCTTATCGCGAATAATAAATTTAAACCATCATTACCAATCATAAAAAAGCCACACCGTATAGGCGTGGCTTCTTATCTTATTAACTTAAATATTTATTATCTAAGTTAATATTATTTAGTTACTTGATGCTCTGGATTATATTTATCCATTACCACGGCACAAACAGCATCACCGGTAATATTCAATGCCGTACGCACCATATCAAAGATACGGTCTAACGCAAATAATAGTGGTAGACCTTCGATTGGAATACCCGCCGCTAATAATACCGCAACCACAAGGAATGATGGTCCAGGTACGCCTGCTTGACCAATCGCACCTAATGTCGATGTAAAGATAATCGCAGCATAAGCCGCCATGCCTAATTCAACATTAAACATTTGTGCAAAGAACACAGCGACGAGGCCGTAATAAATAGCATTACCACTCATGTTGATCGTCGCACCTAGCGGTAATACAAACGATGCAGTTGAGTTAGCAATGTTTAATTCTTTTTCACATACTTCCAACGTCACTGGCAATGTCGCCATTGATGACGCCGTCGATAATGCTAACGCTTGTGGTTTCTTCATTGCTGACATGAATTTCAGTACTGGTGTATCAGAGAAGAATTTCACTACAAGTGGATAGAAGATAAAACCATAGATAATGATCGCAGCGATATACACAACAAATAGCTTCATCACCACAGCTAGCGCACTAAAGCCAAACGTACCAACCGACTCTGCCATCAGACCAAATACACCAATTGGGGCAATAACCATCACGCAATTAATCATCCATACGAATGCATCAATAATGGTCTGTAAGCCATCCATAATAGGTTTTGCACGTTTACGTTCAACTTTCGTTAATGCAATACCAAAGAAGATACTGAATACTAAAATTTGGAGAATGTTACCACTGCTTAACGCACTAAAAACGTTAGTTGGGATCATGCCAATAATAGTATCAAATACACCCGGCAATGCACCCTGTTCAGCAGTTACAACGGCTAAACCTGCAGCATGTTTAGAAAAATCAACACCCGCGCCCGGTTCAAATACCGTCCCCATCACTAACGCAAGTGCCACTGCAATGGCAGACGTCAACATGAAAAATACAAATGTACCTACACCAATTTTACCGGCAGAAGGACTATCACCTAGATTCGCCGCACCCGCAATAATCGATACTGCAACAAGTGGGATCACTAACATTTTGATCAGATTAATGAACAAGGTACCCAATGGCGCAAAAATGGCCGCGCCTTCACCCATAAAGGCACCGACTGCGGCGCCGACAATCATAGCGACTACAACTTGAAATCCAATATTTTTAACTATACTTTTTTTATCCTTAAGCAAAACACTCTCCTAACAAGGCCATAAGCAATATATTATACGTTAACGAAAAAACGCGGCGAAGATAACACAGCAAGTTAGGTATAAATGTGATCAAACGCTAACTTTTTAACTGTATATTTGCAAAATCGATAACAAAGCAGTGCCTTTTTAGGATAAATGATAATCTAGGGTCTAAATCTACGATCCATCAATCTTGATTGAGTAATGCCATTAATCCACTCACCCGTTCCGTACGTAATTTAATCGCTTTTTTCAGCACCGTGACGTTAGTAAATATATCTAGCTTTTCTTTTGCACGGGTAATACCGGTATAAACTAGCTCTCTGGTCAGCACCGGATTAAAACGATTTGGTAGTATCATTACCGTATGTCTAAATTCAGAGCCCTGCGATTTATGGATGGTCATGGCAAAGACAGTTTGATGTGGCGGCAATCGACTGGGTAGAAAAGACTGCACATGACCGTCCGCCATTTCAAAATAAACCCGCATACGCTCATCGTCATCTTGCATGCAAATGCCAATATCACCATTGTATAAACCGAGGCCATGATCGTTATTGGTGATCATAATCGGTCTACCCGCATACCATTCAGACTGATTTTTACGGATCTTACGTGCCGACTGCAGCGCCTTTTCGATGCGTTGATTTAAACCATGTACTCCGAAGTCACCCTCTCTGATCGCCGTTAGAATTTGAAAATCATTAAAACTGCGTAATATTGACTTAGCTTCATCTTCGCTCGGTGATACCACTACCTTAGCCAGATAATCTTGATAACCTTGCTTCGCCATAGTGATTAGCGCGTCGTAAGTTTCTGCCGATAACGGGTGTAAGTGAATATCATCGTGCTGATTTTCCCAAACACGATCAAACTCATTCAGATCACCTCGATTCACCGCGCCAGCTAAACAGCCAATACCGGATTCGGCATCAAAACGATAACTCTTACGTAATAAACACAAACTGTCATAAATCGCTGTTGCATCAGAGGTTTGATATTGACTCAGCTCATAGTCAGTGATCTTCGATAGCCAGTTAACCTGCTCTGCCGAATAACCGGATTCGGCATAGGCACAAATATCCGCCAATACCGAACCCGCTTCTACCGAAGCAAGCTGATCTTTATCGCCCAACAATATCAAGCGTGCATGCGATGGTAATGCCGCCAACAACTTTGCCATTAGCGGCAAATCCACCATCGAGGCTTCATCAACCACCAATACATCAAGATGTAAGGGGTTCTCTTTATTATGCCGAAATGCTTGTCGATTCGGGATCACGCCTAACAATCTGTGTATCGTCCCCGCTTGTTCTGGAATCAGGTCGGCAACGTTAACGGGTAAATCGAGTTTACCTTTGGCACCCGCTATCGATTCAGTCAACCGTGCAGCCGCTTTACCCGTTGGCGCAACAAGTTTAATGGTTAACGCTTGCTGAAGCAGTAAACCCTGTTCAATTAATAACGCTAATAACTTGGTTACTGTGGTGGTTTTACCTGTGCCCGGTCCCCCGGAGATAACTGAAAAGTGACGCGTCGCAGCAACCGCCACCGATAATTTTTGCCAGTTTAAGCAGTATGCTTCTGGTATTAAACTATCTAAGGCATGTAATTCTTGAGCATTTTTAGCCGTGAGTAGTACCTGCTCAACATCTTGCCAACTAATTCGACCTTTCTTCACCACATCGAGATATTTAGCCACAAATGTTTGCGCACTAAAATTGACTTCTCGTTCTTTCGCTAAAATAGGAAATAGAAAACCATAATCACGTTTGAATAAACGATTTAGACTAGCGCTTAAATCGGGTTGCTGACTTTGTTTTGCTAAGCCTTTTAATTGCTCCGCCACTTGTAACTCGTAAGCCCAGTAGCGTTGCAAATATAATTTATTGGCATCGCTCACAAACTGTAGCGGAGCCGACTCACCGACCACTGCTGAATTTGCTAATAATGTCGGCCAAGTATTGCTACGACTAGGGACCTCAGCCAGTAATAAATGTGAACGTGTTAACTTCAAATCAAATAACGCGTTGGTGTCTATGTTTGTTAAATCAATACAGACGTGCCCTTTACCCAATTGATAACTGGTTAAGCACGCCAATAAAATAATAGCGGGATCAGATTCATAATTACTGATAAAACGAGCAAACTGGTAATCCAATTGACGAATTTTATTTTCGTTGGCTAATTCTTTGAGACAATGAAGTACACTCATGATGCGAGTTCTCCTAAAAATAAGTCATCTAACTGCATAACAAAGTCGAGTGATGGTTTAGTAAAAAATACGCCATATTGATTACCCGTTTCGACTTGCATGCCACGTAAGAACAAATAATAAACCCCACCGAAATGTTGTTCATAGTTATAATCTGGAATACGTGAGCGTAAGAAACGGTGTAACGCTAAGGTATACAGCTGGTACTGCAGTTCATATCGGTGTTCAACCATCACCTGATTAATCGCATCACAGGTATAATCCGCTTGGCTGTCACCTAAATGGTTAGACTTATAATCCAGTACGTAATAACGCCCTTCATAAACGAACACCAAATCGATAAAGCCTTTTAACATGCCGCTGACTTGTTGAAAATCAAGCTCACCAGCTTGCTGAGAAAGGCCATCATGCTGCTTTATCAAGGTATTTAAATCATCACAGTTAAGCGATGAAATCGGCATGAAAAATTCCATCTCCACTTTTTTCTGGGTTGGCGTTAATTGACGTAAACTAAAACCATCCTGTAATGGGCAGTCTAATACCTGATTAACCAGTTTAAGTAATACCGGTAACCAAGCTAGGTCATAGCCTTCACGCTCAAGCAGTTGTAATATTTGCTCGGTGAGCATGTCCTCGTCAACATTGGCAAAATCAATGTGCTCAAACACCGTATGTAATAAGGTACCGGCCGCAGCACCACGCGGGAAACTAAAAATATCCCAACTGACTTCTTGTTCATCTTCTTTTTCGGGATCCACTTCGGCATCGAAGCCCGGCAATTCCAGCGATGCGTCATAATTAGAATGACGATTACCATGGCTATGGCGAGACAATGCAGAATAACTCGTTACCCACCAGTTTTTACTAATCGGATTGGTCATTGTCTTAGCTTGATAAACCACAGGGGGTGCAACGATGGGTTGATAAGCATCTACCGCCGCTAACGGTGGAGGCACTACAGCAACACAAGTCTGCTGTTCTGCAAGTTTTTCGACACAGGCTTTAAATTCAGTGTCTTTACATTCTGCACCTTGCTGTAATAAATAGCCCATCGCATTTAAGTGCATTTTGTTATGAGAATTACCAATTTTAACCGCACCTAAGCCTAGCCAAGTCGCATAAACACCCCGCGTTAATGCCACATATAACAGTCGTAGATCTTCAGCAAGACGTTCTTGATCGGCTTGTTCTTTCGCTGCCTCTAACGCCTCTTCATCATCTAAATCAAGATGTACATAAGTATGACCATCCTGATGATAAAGTGGCGTTGACGCTTGTCGTGTCGCGCAAATAAATGGCAGAAATACTAAATTATATTCCAACCCTTTTGATTTGTGGATCGTCACTACCTGTACGAGATCGGCTTCACTTTCTAAACGAACCAACTGCTCTTGTGCATCACTATTTGGGTTTTCAATTTTTTCACCAAACCAGCGGAATAGACTATACTCGCCATCCAATTCTAAGCTTGCTTCTTGCAGTAATTCACCCAAATGTAACACATCCGTTAAACGTCGGTCACCACCTTGACCAGAGAGCATAATCGCGGCAATATTCTGTTGATTAAGCAATAATCTTAATGCCGGTAAGAAACCTTTCCACTGTAGGGTCTTTTGATATTGCTTAAATTCGGCAACAGTTTGTTCCCAGACTTTTTCATCATTACTCAGTTGGTCTAGCTCAATCGCAGGTTTCTCAAAAATAGCGGTCGCTAATGCTGCCCGCAATAACCCCTCATCTTCAGGGTTCAACATAGCCGCGAAAATATGATACAACTCGCGGGCTTCACGGGTAGCAAATACACTGTCACGGTTCGACATATACACACTAGGGATAGATAAAGCATCAAGCTGGTCGCGGACTAATTTCGCTTCAGCCCCCGTACGCACCAGAATAGCAATATCCCCCGCTTTAACTGCCCGACCCGATAACATCGCGTTACCTTGCTGTGCATCTGTTAATAATGTCGAGATCTGATTAGCCGTCGCTTTGGCGTAGACTTGTTGATATAGGCCCTTGGTCATATTTTTCTGACCTTCTTCTTCGTGCAACCAAAGCTGCAACGCAGCCGGCTCAACACCATTCAATAACAAAGGTTTACTTTTACCTTGCGATTCAACCGGCTGAAAACTAATACTGTCTTCATAAATGAAAGGCTTATTGGCATGTTCAAAAACACGGTTTACCGCACTGACCATCGCTGTCGAAGAACGCCAATTTTTGGCTAAGGTGTAATGATCATCAACATTTTTACGGGCTTGCATATAAGTAAAAATATCCGCACCACGGAAACTATAAATAGCTTGCTTCGGATCGCCAATCATAAATAAACCCGCACCATCTTGATTTCCGTAGATAGTATTAAAGATATCGTATTGCTGTTGATCGGTATCTTGGAATTCATCAATCATGGCAACCGGATATTGACTGCGAATACATTCAGCCAAACTCGCGGCTTGCTCGCCTACTAATGCTGCAGATAATCCCGACAACAGATCATCAAACGACAATAATTGTGATTGATTTTTGGTTTTAATCACCCGCGCACGCACGTACTCAACCGCTTTAACAATAAAGCAATCTTTAAGTGATAATGGCTGCTCTAGCAAGACTTCAATATCGCTGAACACTGCGTGCTCTGGCGCTTGTTTGCCTTTTTTAGTTTTAGTGGTTAAAACATGCTGGGAAAATTTAACGATACTATCGGGTAAATCATTTTGCTTGGTTTCTGATTGCGACCAGCTCAGCATCTCATTTAGCCACTTTGCCACGCTAGCAACACGATAACTGTTGCCATTCAAGTTACCCGCTTTAATTAATTCACTGAGCTCATGGGCATTTTCTAGCCATGCGTCTTTGACCTGTTGAATAGATGAAATTAATTTATCGTAATCCAGCTCAATATCATCGCTGCAGGTTTTAGCAATAAACTCGATATTGGTATTAGATAAATACCCAGAAATATCGTGCAGCAATGCTTGTGGTGATGACCAAAAGCTATGCACCATATCAATCATACCGTCTTTATAACGATAAAAATGACTACGCCAAAAATCAGCAATGGCATTAAATTTTAGCTGCGATTCATCGGTAATAAATTCGCTTTCAAATAATGCCCCGGACTCAAATGCATTTTGCTTCAGCATACGCTGACAAAATCCATGAATGGTATAAATAGCCGCTTCATCCATCTGTCTTTCTGCAGCCAATAATGATTTGGCACAACGTGCATAATCCAGCTCATTAGTATCAGTCAGTAACAAACAAATCACCGGATCATTACTATAGCCAATACTAAAGGCAATACGTGCTTGATGAATACGAGCCCGAATACGATCGCGTAATTCCGCCGTTGCCGCTTCTGTAAATGTGACTACCAATATTTGGTCGACATTTAATGCTTCAATTTGACCTTCTTTGTTATAAGCATTCTCGCCGCCATGCCCTAATAATAAGCGCAAATATAAACTGGCAATGGTAAAGGTTTTACCAGTACCGGCAGATGCTTCGATCAGGCGTTCACCATAGAGGGGGAACGTCATCGCATTAAGAATATTTACGTCAGCCATTATTCGACATCCTCTAGGTATTCAAATATTGGAAATAACACCGACTCAGAGAATGTTGACATTAATTTATATACCTCATCATTTAAGCGGGGAAAACTACGTTGTAAATAGTCATCGGCATTTTCGCCCATACGGTTATAACCACCTTCAAAATTCAATACGGCTTCCGATCTTAATTTATAATCATCAGGCTCTGCAGATGTACATTTGGTTTTTGCCCAACCCCAACCAGTTTTAGGGAATAACGCCAAAGGCTGACAGCTGCCATCGTTATAAACCTCAAGTAATTGAAACAGCAATTCTCTCGCCCGAGACTGCTCAATAACTCTAAGTCGTTGCACAACAGGTTTACCCGCCGTTAAGTGGACAAGCGTGGTCGCTGCTGGGTTTTTAATGCTAATACAGAAACATAAATGTTCTAACCAAACTTGCAGATAATCTTTACCATTAAAGCCACTCGGTTTATGTCGTACTAAACCACCGTTATATATGTGTTTTAACCAACCCACTAAACGCCCTGAAACCAAAGGAATGTCGACTTCGAGATCCTCATTACTATTGGTTAATAACGGCATTAATACCTGAGCAAGCTGATTAACAGTAATGACTTCTTTATCTAATGAAATTTTTCCAAAACGTCCAAGAGGAAGACTACCTGATGCAACCAAACGTTCCGTCACCAGACTAATGTCGCCGCCCATCAATTCGGTTTCCAGTAATTGCGCTTTAAGATGATATTTTTCTAGGTTATCGACATCAAATGGTTCGTCATCCAGCACATCAAGGCTGGCTTGATTAAAATAAACTTTTAAACGTCGATTAAAGAAATACTTAGTCGGATGCCGGTAAAAACGTAATAGTTCAGCTAGCTCAACCTCTTGCATATCATCATTGGATATTAGCGCAGGTAAAGGCTCAGTAAGAAATTGTCTTAACTCCACAACAGGGGCTAACGCAGGTAACCACTCTTTAACAAAAGAGCAAGGTGCTTGCGGATTAAAATAGCGTGCATCGAATGGCTGTAAAGCATGATGTTGGATTAAATGCGTCAGTAATTGTGCCGCAGACTCATCAGGAGATAGACCCTCATCACCGGAAATACAAAAACTTTGCTGGCAATATTGTAATAACTCCGTGATCAACACAGACGGTAGACGCTCACTCTTATCACGAATACTACTGCCAATATAGCTAATATATAATTTACTTTGGGCTGAAATGAGCGCTTCCAAAAATAAATAGCGATCATCATCACGACGGCTACGATCACCTTGTTTAAGATCATTGGCCATTAAATCAAAACCCATTGGCGGAATTGAGCGTGGATAAACACCATCATTCATACCGAGCAAGCAGATAACTTTAAACGGAATTGAACGCATCGGCATTAGGGTACAAAAATTAACTTGACCCGCAAGAAATTTTTGACTGGCACTCACTTGTGATAACGCATTATTTAAATAATGACGTAATACTAACGGAGTGATGTGTTTGTCATAACGAGCACTGTTTAATTGCTCATCTAAATGTGAAAAAGCATCTCGGATCATTTTTATTGATTGCTCATCATCCACATCAATTTTATAAAAATTATCTATCAGCGTGTTACCTAACTTGATCCAGTCTGCTATCGATTTCGGATCTTGTAATGAGGTAAGACTATCTAATAATGCTTCAATAAAGTGAGCCAATTTACCCAGTAGTTCGGCTTCAATCCCCTGCACTTCTTGATAAGGCAATATGCCTTGATAAATATCGTCACCACCATAAGCGTAACCGAGCAACATACGGTGTAAGCCAAATAACCAAGTATTTTGTTTCATCCCCGGTAAATCAAAACGAGTTGCATCATCTTCATCTAAGCCCCAGCGAATACCAGATTCATCAATCCATTGACGTAATCGATTAAACTCATCAGACGTAATAGCAAAACGCGCCAATACCGCAGGTACTTCCAATAACGACAGTAATTCAGATACGTTACAACGCGATAAAGGTAACGCCAGTAATTGTAAAAAGCTGAGTAAAATAAGATTATCATACTGTGCGCCACTATCTGAGATAGAAAACGGAATATACCGTTCATCATAACGGTCCATCGCACCAAACACCGCTTGGATATAAGGACTGTAACCATTTACATCAGGCATCATGATAACCACATCTCGGGGATTAAGATCTGGATTTTCCGAAAACATAGTGAGCAAATTATTATGTAATACTTCTATTTCACGCATTGGGCTATGACAGCTGTGCAGTTCAAGTGAAGTGTCTGCAGGATTAATCGGGAGTTTATAACGACTATCGCGCGCATTATCATCCTGTAGCGAAACATCAAACTCTGCCATACTGCGATCAACCAAATCTAAAATATCGCGCTGAATACTTGCAAGTAGCCCATCATCGGTTGGTTCCACAAAAACATCTAACTCCTGGCAGCCAAAACCCGTCAATAACGCTAAATTATCGCGACCCAGTTTACCCATAGACGCGAGTAGTGGATTGCCCACTTTAAATGTATCATCTTCATCAAAGAGAGCGCGAACGGTTTGTTCATCATTAGCACTCACCTTATCACTCATACCAAGAGTTTCATTGTTATGATTAACCATAGTACGTTGCTTTAACAGCCATTTAGGGTCTATCAGATCACCCCAGTACAAACGGCAAGGGTTCGATAGCATAAAATGTATTTCAGTATGCATACCAAGTGCTTGTAATGCATCTAAATAACGCGGTGGTAATGCCGATACCCCGAATACAAATATACGTTCAGGTAACAGCTTGGCATCAAAAGTTGAACTATTCAGACGCGCGATAAATTGATCATATAAATTGGCACGGTGATAATGAGATTGGCCCAACGCTTCTGTTTTAGCGACTAATTCACGCCATAGTAAAGGCTGCCAAGGATGTGTATCGGCATGCATATTATCACCCCCTTCCCATCCAGCGATCCACTCAGGTCGGTACACTAAATATTGATCAAACGTATCCGATATTTTTTGGCAGAGTTGAAATAGACGGTAATCATCTTGATCATCCGCTAAATAATGCTTTAACGATGCAAATTCAGGCAGTACTAACAACTCAGGCAGGATTAGCATTAACTTCCAAGACATCGCCTCTTTATTAAATGCACTTTTGTCGGGAATATCAGGCAATACCTTTTGGAACATCTTCCAAATAAAGGAAGCAGGTAATGGAAAGGTAATATTAGCCGATATACCCATCGACTTTGCCAACTCCATTTTAACCCATTGCGCCATACCTGGACTTTGCACCAAAATTTGCTCTTCGACAAAAGGGTCGGCAAGTGGATCTTTCGCAATAAAGTGCGCCATTAGCTCTTTTAAAATATCTAATTGATTCGAATGATAAAGATTAAACACGGTAACTCCAAACTAAGAACCTACTGGAATTGTGGAGCATCCTAACTCACTATGCAATATAGAAAAAACGACATGTTGGTTTTTGCGACATAAATATGAAAACGTACTCCTAGATAAAACTAAAAGCGCTGATATTAACAGTCTTTATCATTTAAACGAAAAACATTGCTACCCCCCCAAAAAAAGTGGTATGCCGTATGTAGCCTCTAATACCGGCACGCGAGCACGAAAAAAACTAGGAAGTAAAGTCATTGAATCTGTCTTTCAGCAAACCCAAAAACAATGGCATCAATCTGCTAACCATGAAAACTGATGTGGATTAAATTTATTAGGCGTCGATTGTATGTCCGATGGCGCTAACGAGCCATTTATTAACAAACAGTGGTTTGATAGCGTTGAAGTTAACGAGATAAATCTTGCCTTAGGATTAATTGATAATACCCCTGATCACAGCAGGCATTATTCGACCGAGGCTTTTATTCATTAGCTTTGTTACATCGTTGGCAAACAACGGGTGAGATGCGTCACTGGTTAATTCCGCTTTAAAAGAACACTCAATATGAAGTGATTCGAAGTTTCAGACGACAAGATGAACTCATTAAGCAAGCGTTATGCGGCATATTACTTGCGTCTAATTTAATACGCTATCAGATAGTGCTAATGGCAACATCACTCGATGGCGTCCACCCTAATCAATTACGTTTTCATGATGCTTGATACACATCATTCATGAGCTAACTCAATTATCATTTTGTACCCCAGGGAATATACTTAAGTACACAATGAATATTACTCAGGCTGCCAAGCAATTTATATCAATTCCTTTAATTTTATGATCTAATATATGTCTCAAAAGTACATATGGATCATGATTTTTATAAAATAATTACTTCCACATCGAATGCCAGAATGCGAATTCGCTTACTTGCGGTCTCACATTTTGTTGATGGTAAAAACAGAACTGAAATAGCAAATTTCTTAAAAGTCAGTCGCACCAGTGTCAATAAGTAGGTATCCAAATATCTTAATGACGGCTATCTATAAACCACAACCCTCGACACCCGGAGTGACAGGCCGCTTGTCTTTTTATAACAAGTCGAACCAACTGAATTACCGCTCCGCGCAATCTGTTCGGTACTTTAACATTGAATTTCAGGCACAAAAAAAACCTGCATCTTTCGATTCAGGCTTTCGTTGTTTGTTGGCAAAGAGAAAAAGTGGACGGCTATCTATAAACCACAACCCGCGACACCCGGTGTGACAGGCCGCTTGTCTTTTTATAACAAGTCGAACCAACTGAATTACCGCTCCGCACAATCTGTTCGGTACTTTACCACTGAATTTCAGGCACAAAAAAAACCTGCATCTTTCGATTCAGGCTTTCGTTGTTATTGGCAAAGAGAAAGAGCGGACGGCTATCTATAAACCACAACCCGCGACACCCGGTGTGACAGGCCGCTTGTCTTTTTATAACAAGTCGAACCAACTGAATTACCGCTCCGCACAATCTGTTCGGTACTTTACCACTGAATTTCAGGCACAAAAAAAACCTGCATCTTTCGATTCAGGCTTTCGTTGTTGTTGGCGGAGTGGACGGGACTCGAACCCGCGACCCCCGGCGTGACAGGCCGGTATTCTAACCAACTGAACTACCACTCCGCACAATCTGTGCTAATGTTTCCATCAGTCTATTCTTGTTTACCCAAGACTTCGTCTTGAATAAAAATGGCGCTTGGCAATGCCCTACTCTCACATGGGGAGACCCCACACTACCATCGGCGTTATTACGTTTCACTTCTGAGTTCGGGATGGGATCAGGTGGGGCCGCAACACTATGGTCACCAAGCAAATCTGGTTTGCTTTCTATAAGAAAATTAATTTCTATTGTTAATCTGAAAAGCTATAAATAAAGAAGTCTTTAAAACCTATCTTGCGATAAATAGTGCGTTCAATCTATTCTTAAGTCAAAATTTCAATTAATCATACTTTAATTTGTATGGTTAAGCCTCACGGGTAATTAGTACAAGTTAGCTCAATGCCTCACAGCACTTACACACCTTGCCTATCAACGTTGTAGTCTCCAACGGCCCTTCAGGGAGCTTAAAGCTCCAGTGAGAACTCATCTCGAGGCCTGCTTCCCGCTTAGATGCTTTCAGCGGTTATCAGTTCCGAACTTAGCTACCGGGCAATGCCATTGGCATGACAACCCGAACACCAGTGGTTCGTCCACTCCGGTCCTCTCGTACTAGGAGCAGCTCCTCTCAATTCTCAAACGCCCACGGCAGATAGGGACCGAACTGTCTCACGACGTTCTAAACCCAGCTCGCGTACCACTTTAAATGGCGAACAGCCATACCCTTGGGACCAACTTCAGCCCCAGGATGTGATGAGCCGACATCGAGGTGCCAAACACCGCCGTCGATATGAACTCTTGGGCGGTATCAGCCTGTTATCCCCGGAGTACCTTTTATCCGTTGAGCGATGGCCCTTCCATTCAGAACCACCGGATCACTAAGACCTACTTTCGTACCTGCTCGACGTGTCTGTCTCGCAGTTAAGCTGGCTTATGCCTTTGCACTAACCACATGATGTCCAACCATGTTTAGCCAACCTTCGTGCTCCTCCGTTACTCTTTGGGAGGAGACCGCCCCAGTCAAACTACCCACCAGACACTGTCCGCAACCCCGATAAGGGGCCTACGTTAGAACATCAAACGTACAAGGGTGGTATTTCAAGGTTGACTCCACATCATCTAGCGACAATGCTTCAAAGTCTCCCACCTATCCTACACATGTAGGTTCAATGTTCAGTGCCAAGCTATAGTAAAGGTTCACGGGGTCTTTCCGTCTAGCCGCGGGTACACTGCATCTTAACAGCGATTTCAATTTCACTGAGTCTCGGGTGGAGACAGCGTGGCCATCATTACGCCATTCGTGCAGGTCGGAACTTACCCGACAAGGAATTTCGCTACCTTAGGACCGTTATAGTTACGGCCGCCGTTTACCGGGGCTTCGATCATGAGCTTCGACCTAAGTCTAACCCAATCAATTAACCTTCCGGCACCGGGCAGGCGTCACACCGTATACGTCATCTTGCGATTTTGCACAGTGCTGTGTTTTTAATAAACAGTTGCAGCCACCATTTCTCTGCGACCAACAATAGCTTACGGAGCAAGTCCTTCACCATCATTGGCGTACCTTCTCCCGAAGTTACGGTACCATTTTGCCTAGTTCCTTCACCCGAGTTCTCTCAAGCGCCTTAGTATTCTCTACCTAACCACCTGTGTCGGTTTGGGGTACGATTCTCTTATATCTGAAGCTTAGAGGTTTTTCCTGGAAGCCGGGTATCAACTACTTCATCTCCGTAGAGACTCGTCATCAGTCCTCAGCCTTAAGTGCGCCCGGATTTACCTAAGCACACAGCCTACAACCTTAAACATGGACAACCATCGCCATGCTAGCCTAACCTTCTCCGTCACCCCATCGCAATATAAGTGAGTACAGGAATATTAACCTGTTTTCCATCGACTACGCCTTTCGGCCTCGCCTTAGGAGTCGACTCACCCTGCCCCGATTAACGTTGGACAGGAACCCTTGGTCTTTCGGCGTGGAGGTTTTTCACCCCCATTATCGTTACTCATGTCAACATTCGCACTTCTGATACCTCCAGCAAGCTTCTCAACTCACCTTCGACGGCTTACAGAACGCTCCTCTACCATGCAAAGAACACGTCTTTGCATCCGTAGCTTCGGTGGTATGTTTAGCCCCGTTAAATCTTCCGCGCAGACCGACTCGACCAGTGAGCTATTACGCTTTCTTTAAAAGATGGCTGCTTCTAAGCCAACTTCCTGGCTGTCTGAGCCTTTCCACATCGTTTCCCACTTAACATACACTTTGGGACCTTAGCTGACGGTCTGGGTTGTTTCCCTTTCCACGACGGACGTTAGCACCCGCCGTGTGTCTCCCGCGATTGAACTTATTGGTATTCGGAGTTTGCAAAGGGTTGGTAAGTCGGGATGACCCCCTAGCCTTAACAGTGCTCTACCCCCAATAGTTAGACGCGAGGCGCTACCTAAATAGCTTTCGAGGAGAACCAGCTATCTCCCGGTTTGATTGGCCTTTCACCCCCAGCCACAAGTCATCCGCTAATTTTTCAACATTAGTCGGTTCGGTCCTCCAGTTGATGTTACTCAACCTTCAACCTGCCCATGGCTAGATCACCGGGTTTCGGGTCTAATCCCAGCAACTATTCGCGCAGTTAACACTCGGTTTCCCTACGGCTCCGCTATTCGCTTAACCTTGCTACTGAAATTAAGTCGTTGACCCATTATACAAAAGGTACGCAGTCACCCAACAAAGTAGGCTCCCACTGCTTGTACGTATACGGTTTCAGGTTCTATTTCACTCCCCTCACAGGGGTTCTTTTCGCCTTTCCCTCACGGTACTGGTTCACTATCGGTCAGTCAGTAGTATTTAGCCTTGGAAGATGGTCCTCCCATATTCAAACAGCATATCACGTGTGCCGTCCTACTCGATTTCACAATAAGGTCGTTTTCATGTACGGGACTATCACCCTGTATCGTGGCACTTTCCAGAGCCTTCCATTAACTTCCAAACTGCTTAAGGGCTAGACCCCGTTCGCTCGCCGCTACTAAGGGTATCTCTATTGATTTCTTTTCCTCGGGGTACTTAGATGTTTCAGTTCTCCCGGTTCGCTTCGTAACGCTATGTATTCACGTTACGATACCTTACAAAGTAAGGTGGGTTCCCCCATTCGGACATCTGTGGATCAATGCTTTTTATCAACTCCCCACAGCTTAACGCAGATTAACACGTCCTTCATCGCCTCTGACTGCCTAGGCATCCACCGTATACGCTTAGTCACTTAACCATACAATCTAAAGTCGACCGTACAATTGAAATAACTAGGTATTATCTAGTTTTTTTCGCCTCAAGAATACTCAAGAACACTCTATTGTTATTGCCAAAGCAATAACGTGTTTTAAGAACTTCTTTATTTATTCAGCTTTCCAAATTTTTAAAGAGCAATTTGCTAAAAAGCAAAGATAAACATTACTGCTTAGCTTTGATTTTTAATCAGAAAGAAAAGTGGTATCCCGTACGAGATTTGAACTCGTGTTACCGCCGTGAAAGGGCGGTGTCCTAGGCCTCTAGACGAACAGGACACTATTTACTTTCTACGGTTGGATTTCATCCCAACCGTTGCCTTATTTTCATAAGACGTGCAATTTAATTTTCTATTCAAGCAATTTGTGTGGACACTTACAAAAATTAACAACTTTACGTAAGGAGGTGATCCAGCCCCAGGTTCCCCTAGGGCTACCTTGTTACGACTTCACCCCAGTCATGAACCACACCGTGGTCATCGCCCTCCCGAAGGTTAAGCTAATGACTTCTGGTGCAGCCCACTCCCATGGTGTGACGGGCGGTGTGTACAAGGCCCGGGAACGTATTCACCGTGACATTCTGATTCACGATTACTAGCGATTCCGACTTCATGGGGTCGAGTTGCAGACCCCAATCCGGACTACGACGCACTTTGTGGGATTCGCTTACCATTGCTGGTTTGCAGCCCTTTGTATGCGCCATTGTAGCACGTGTGTAGCCCTACTCGTAAGGGCCATGATGACTTGACGTCGTCCCCACCTTCCTCCGGTTTATCACCGGCAGTCTCCTTAGAGTTCCCACCATTACGTGCTGGCAAATAAGGATAAGGGTTGCGCTCGTTGCGGGACTTAACCCAACATTTCACAACACGAGCTGACGACAGCCATGCAGCACCTGTCTCATAGTTCCCGAAGGCACCAATCCATCTCTGGAAAGTTCTATGGATGTCAAGAGTAGGTAAGGTTCTTCGCGTTGCATCGAATTAAACCACATGCTCCACCGCTTGTGCGGGCCCCCGTCAATTCATTTGAGTTTTAACCTTGCGGCCGTACTCCCCAGGCGGTCTACTTAATGCGTTAGCTTAAGAGCCCAGTTCTCAAGGAACCAAACTCCGAGTAGACATCGTTTACGGCGTGGACTACCGGGGTATCTAATCCCGTTTGCTACCCACGCTTTCGCATCTGAGCGTCAGTTACTTGCCAGGTGGCCGCCTTCGCCACTGGTATTCCTTCAGATCTCTACGCATTTCACCGCTACACCTGAAATTCTACCACCCTCTCAAGAACTCTAGTTTGCCAGTTCGAAATGCAGTTCCCAGGTTGAGCCCGGGGCTTTCACATCTCGCTTAACAAACCGCCTGCATGCGCTTTACGCCCAGTAATTCCGATTAACGCTCGCACCCTCCGTATTACCGCGGCTGCTGGCACGGAGTTAGCCGGTGCTTCTTCTGCGAGTAACGTCACAGTGATAACGTATTAAGTCACCACCTTTCCTCCTCGCTGAAAGTACTTTACAACCCTAAGGCCTTCTTCATACACGCGGTATGGCTGCATCAGAGTTTCCTCCATTGTGCAATATTCCCCACTGCTGCCTCCCGTAGGAGTCTGGACCGTGTCTCAGTTCCAGTGTGGCTGATCATCCTCTCAGACCAGCTAGGGATCGTCGCCTTGGTGAGCTCTTACCTCACCAACAAGCTAATCCCACTTGGGCTCATCTAGTCGCGAGAGCTTTCAAGAAGAGGCCCCCTTTCACCCGTAGGTCGTATGCGGTATTAGCAGTCGTTTCCAACTGTTGTCCCCCTCGACTAGGCAGATTCCCAAGCATTACTCACCCGTCCGCCGCTCGACGCCAGAATAGCAAGCTATTCTTCGTTTCCGCTCGACTTGCATGTGTTAAGCCTACCGCCAGCGTTCAATCTGAGCCATGATCAAACTCTTCAATTAAAAGTTTTTGACTAATTGCCTAAGCAATTAAGTCGGCTCAATGAATTCTGTACTTCAACAATAAAACCGAAGTTCTATTGTTTATAAAACTACCATCTTTCGATTTAAGTTTATGTTCACAATTACATTGATATAATATTTGGTCATTATATCTCTGCAAGTGCTCACACAGATTGCTTGAATAAATTGTTAAAGAGCATACTGAGCGGCTGTTGCCGTGTCAGTGGGATGCATTATAGAGATATAGATCACATTGGCAAGGGTTAATTTAAAAAAATCAAAAATAAATAAAAAGATTAAAAAACGAACGATGACGTCATATACCAAACAAATACTCAAAAACAAATCCGTTGATCTACTTTATCCCTATTCATTACCGATGATTCATATGAAGTTAAAAAATAAGACTAATTTATCTTAGGAGAACATGCAGATATTTAGTTTATCGGTATATTGAGAGTATGACAAAGAGAAAAATAATTTAGATAAGCGAACTGAATATAGAAGATAGAAGATAGAAGATAGAATTTATACAAGAAAAATTGATACGTTAGAAATAAAAAAGCCAGAGCGTGAGCCCTGGCTTATAACTTATTCTTCGTCAGCAGCTTCAACAACTGGACGATCTACTAGTTCGATATAAGCCATAGGAGCTTTATCGCCAGTACGTAGACCACATTTTAAGATTCGAGTATAACCGCCTGAACGGTTTGCGAAACGTGGGCCTAATTCTTTAAACAGTTTACCAACAACTTCATCGCTGCGGGTACGTGCAAATGCTAGACGACGGTTAGCAACGCTATCCGTTTTAGCAAGTGTAATTAGAGGCTCAACTACACGACGTAATTCTTTAGCTTTAGGCAGAGTCGTTTTAATGATCTCATGGCTAACTAAAGAACATGCCATATTACGGAACATAGCCTGACGGTGGCTGCTGTTACGATTTAGTTGACGACCACTCTTACGATGGCGCATGAACTTATCCTTCTTACAAAATTCTTTTGATTAGTGTTTACTATTCGTCCGCAATACTTGCAGGTGGCCAGTTTTCTAGGCGCATACCTAGAGATAAACCACGTGAAGCTAGAACATCTTTAATTTCAGTTAAAGATTTCTTACCAAGGTTAGGCGTTTTAAGTAACTCAACCTCTGTACGCTGAACAAGATCACCAATATAGTGAATAGCTTCTGCTTTTAGGCAGTTAGCTGAACGAACAGTAAGTTCTAAATCATCAACAGGACGTAGCAGTATCGGATCGAACTCTGGTTTCTCTTCTTTCTGCTCTGGTTCCGTTACATCACGAAGATCAACGAAAGCATCAAGTTGTTCAGCCAGAATTGTAGCAGCACGACGAATAGCTTCTTCAGGATCTAATGTTCCATTAGTTTCCATATCGATAACTAACTTATCAAGGTTAGTTCGTTGCTCTACGCGAGCGGCTTCAACATTGTAAGCAATACGGCTTACAGGGCTGAATGCTGCATCGAC
This sequence comes from Moritella yayanosii, assembly GCF_900465055.1. Lineage (NCBI taxonomy): Bacteria > Pseudomonadati > Pseudomonadota > Gammaproteobacteria > Alteromonadales > Moritellaceae > Moritella > Moritella yayanosii. The sequence continues at coordinate 2,860,334 of NZ_LS483250.1, forward strand.
AAGCAAACGACCAATAGGACGCTCTTCATCATCAGACTGAATTCGTGTAGAAGCAGGATCGTAACCACGACCTTTTTCAACACGAATACGCATACTGATATCTGCTTGACCGGTTAAATTACAAATCACATGTTCTGGATTTATAATCTCAACATCACCATCATGAGTGATGTCACCTGCCAATACAGGACCTGTACCTGACTTAGTTAACGTTAATAACGCTTCGTCCTTGCCTTCAAGTTTGATTGCAAGACCTTTCAAGTTAAGAATAATTTCAAGAACATCTTCTTGAACGCCTTCTTTACTACTGTACTCATGGAGTACGCCGTCGATCTCAACTTCTGTTACAGCACAACCTGGCATAGAAGAAAGAAGAATTCGACGTAAAGCATTACCAAGAGTGTGACCAAAGCCACGCTCTAACGGCTCAAGTGTTACCTTGGCACGTGTTGAGCTAATTTGCTCAATATCAACAAGTCTTGGTCTTAGAAATTCTGTTACAGAACCCTGCATGTATGTCCTCTCTTATGAAGTTAACTTTACTTAGAGTAAAGTTCAACAATAAGCTGTTCGTTGATGTCTGCAGACAGATCAGAACGCTCAGGAACACGTTTGAAAACGCCTTCAAGTGTCTTACTGTCAACTTCAACCCAAGATGCTTTCTCACGCTGCTCTGAAATTTCAAGAGCTGAAGCGATACGAGCTTGCTTCTTAGCCTTCTCGCGAATGCTAACTGTATCGTTAACTTTCACTTTGTAAGAAGGGATATTTACAACTTTACCGTTTACAACGATTGCTTTGTGGCTTACTAACTGGCGCGATTCCGCACGAGTTGAACCAAAGCCCATACGATAAACAACGTTATCTAGACGGCCTTCTAATAAAGCAAGTAGGTTTTCACCAGTATTACCTTTTAGACGAGCAGCTTCTTTATATAAGTTACGGAATTGCTTTTCAAGCACACCGTACATACGACGAACTTTTTGCTTTTCACGTAGTTGTAAACCGTAGTCAGATAGACGAGGTTTACGAGCACCATGTACACCAGGTGCGTTATCAATTTTACACTTAGATTCAATCGCGCGCACGCCACTTTTCAAGAAAAGATCTGTACCTTCACGACGACTAAGCTTGAGCTTTGGGCCCAAATATCTAGCCATGTTCTTTCTCCAATATTCCTAAAAACGTTATACGCGACGCTTTTTAGGTGGACGACAACCATTGTGAGGGATTGGTGTAACATCAGTGATGTTAGTAATTTTAAAACCAATCGCATTCAATGCACGAATAGAAGATTCACGACCAGGACCAGGGCCCTTAACCATAACTTCTAAGTTTTTAAGACCGTACTCTTTAGCCATTTCACCAGCACGCTCAGCAGCAACCTGCGCAGCGAATGGAGTTGACTTACGAGAACCACGGAAGCCAGAGCCGCCTGCAGTTGCCCAAGATAAAGCATTACCTTGGCGATCTGTGATTGTCACAATAGTATTATTGAAAGAAGCATGAACGTGTGCAATACCGTCAGCAACTTGTTTTTTAACGCGCTTACGAGCGCGAGTTGGTGTTTTAGCCATTACTCGTCAGCTCCTATTTCTTGATAGCTTTACGCGGACCTTTACGGGTGCGCGCATTTGTTTTAGTGCGTTGACCACGTAGCGGTAAGCTGCGACGGTGACGAATACCACGGTAACAACCGAGGTCCATCAGACGCTTGATATTCATACTTACTTCACGACGTAGGTCACCTTCTACAGTGTATTTACCTACTTCTTCGCGAAGAAGTTCTAGTTGAGCTTCTTCTAGCTCTCTGATCTTAGCTGTTTCAGCGATACCAGTTGCAACACAGATTGCTTTCGCACGTGTTGCACCAATACCGAAAACACCAGTCAGGGCAATGACTGTATGCTGTTGATCAGGAATGTTAATGCCGGCTATACGGGCCACTATACCACTCCACTTAAGGGTTGAAAAAAAATTTTGCTCTCTTCGAAAAGCCCGTAAGGATACTCAGAAGAGAGATGTATTGCAATAGAAACTTGGGCATAAATTAATAAATCTAGCCCAAGTGTCTACTACTGTCTAGCCTTGGCGTTGTTTATGCTTTGGTTCAACACAGATTATACGAATTACACCGTGACGTTTGATCACTTTGCAATTACGACAAATCTTTTTAACAGATGCACGAACTTTCATTTCTTACTCCGTAACTGTTATAGGACATGCTCAAACTAAATTAGCGACCGTAGCCTTTTAAGTTAGCTTTCTTAAGAACATCACCATATTGATGAGACATCATATGAGTCTGGACTTGAGCCATAAAGTCCATGATTACCACAACCATAATAAGTAATGACGTACCACCGAAGTAGAACTGCACACCCATAGCTTGTGTCATGAACAATGGTACTAAACAAATGAATGTAATATACAAAGAACCCGCTAGAGTTAATCGTGACATTACTTTGTCTATGTACCTTGAAGTTTGTTCGCCTGGTCTAATACCTGGGATGAACGCCCCGCTCTTCTTCAAGTTATCTGCCGTTTCACGTGGGTTAAATACCAACGCAGTATAGAAGAAACAGAAGAAAATAATTGCTGCTGCATAAAGCATTACATACAAAGGTTGTCCTGGCTGTAGAGCCAAAGAAATGTCAGTAAGAAAAGATAAACCTTCATTCTGACCGAACCATTGTGCAAGCGTTCCAGGAAACAAAATTATACTCGAAGCAAAAATAGCTGGAATAACACCGGCCATGTTAAGCTTTAACGGTAAATGCGTGCTTTGAGCTGCAAAAACACGTCGTCCTTGTTGGCGTTTTGCGTAGTTTACCACAATTCTACGCTGACCGCGCTCTACAAATACAACAAAGTATGTAACAGCAAAAACAACACCAGCTAATACTAACAATAACAGACCGTGAAGGTTACCATCGATAACCTGCTCGACCGTTTGTCCGATAGCTGGCGGCATACCAGCAACAATACCTGCAAAAATTAATATTGAGATACCATTACCAATACCGCGTTCGGTAATTTGTTCACCTAACCACATTAAGAACATAGTACCAGTTACTAAACTTACTACCGCAGTAAAGTAAAAACTTAACCCTGGATTATGGACAAGTCCATCAACCATGTTAGGTAAGCCTTTTGCAATACCAATAGCTTGGAAAGTACCTAAGAACAATGTTCCGTAACGGGTATACTGACTAATTTTACGTCGCCCTGCATCACCGTCTTTTTTCAATTCGGCAAGAGTAGGATTCACAACAGTTAATAACTGTATAATAATAGAGGCCGAAATATACGGCATAATACCCAACGCAAAAATAGACGCTCGCTCAAGCGCACCACCAGAGAACATGTTAAACATTTCTAAGATGGTGCCCTTTTGAGAATCAAACAGCGTAGCAAGTACAGAGGCATCAATACCAGGAATAGGAACAAAGGAACCTGCTCGGAAGACAATAATTGCCCCTAACACGAACCATAAACGACTTTTCAATTCTGATAAGCCACCTTGCGATTTATTCGCATCTAATCCTGGTTTTTTAGCCATTTGTACTATCCTTCGATTTGACCGCCTGCAGCAACAATCGCTTCAACAGCACCTTTCGTCGCTTTAATGCCACGAATAGTAACTGGTCGAGTGATTTCACCAGATAAAACAACTTTAACAAACTGGATTTTTTTAGTAACAAGACCAGCTGCTTTAAGCGTATTTAAATCAACAACATCACCTTCAACTTTAGCGATTTCATTTAAACGTACTTCAGCTGTTACCAGCTGTTTACGTGATGTGAAACCGAATTTAGGTAGACGTTGTTTCAAAGGCATTTGACCGCCTTCAAAACCAGGTCGAATACCGCCGCCTGAGCGAGATTTTTGACCTTTGTGACCACGGCCACAAGTTTTACCAGTACCAGAACCGATACCGCGACCTACACGTTTAGCGTTTGGCTTAGAACCAGCCGCTGGAGATAGAGTATTTAAAAACATTACGCTTCCTCCACTTTAATCATGTAAGCTACTTTGTTAATCATACCACGTACGCAAGCTGTATCTTCTAGCTCCACAGTGTGATTGATTTTACGAAGACCTAAACCAACAAGTGTTGCACGATGTTTAGGTAAACGACCGATTGCACTTTTAGTTTGAGTTACTTTAATTTTAGCCATGGTTTAATTACCCCAGAATTTCTTTAACAGGTAGACCACGTTTAGCTGCGATTTGTTCTGGTGATGACATACCAGTAAGCGCGCCAATTGTAGCTCGTACAACGTTAATTGGGTTAGTAGAACCGTAACATTTAGAAAGTACGTCATGGATGCCTACAACTTCTAGTACTGCACGCATTGCACCGCCGGCAATGATACCTGTACCAGCTGATGCTGGACGCATGAATACTTTAGAACCAGAATGACGACCCTTAATTGGATGTTGAAGAGTCACACCATTTAGTTCAATGCTTACGATATTGCGTTTCGCTTTTTCCATTGCTTTTTGAATAGCAGCTGGAACTTCACGCGCTTTACCATAACCAAAACCAACGCGACCGTTACCGTCACCCACTACTGTAAGCGCAGTGAAACTGAAGATACGACCACCTTTAACCACTTTTGAAACACGGTTAACTGCAATTAATTTTTCTTGCAGATCACCTGTTTGGTTTTCAACTTTAGACATTTCCTACTCCTGCCTTAGAACTGAAGGCCAGCTTCACGAGCGGCGTCAGCTAGTGCTGCAACACGACCGTGATATTGGAAACCTGAACGATCGAAAGCAATTTTAGTAACGCCTTTTTCGATAGCTCGCTCAGCAATCAGTTTACCGATTACTTTAGCTGCTTCAACGTTACCACCATAGCTGATCATTTCACGAACTGCTTTTTCTGTAGTTGTAGCAGAAACCAATACTTCCGCATTCGGTGTAATAACCTGTGCATAAGTATGGTTTGGAGTGCGGTTAATCACTAAACGTGTAGCACCCAATTCTTGCATTTTCTTACGTGCGCGAGTTGCGCGACGAAGACGTGCAGATTTCTTATCCATAGTATTACCCTACTTTTTCTTGGCTTCTTTACGACGCACAACTTCATCAGAATAACGAACACCTTTACCTTTATAAGGTTCTGGCGGACGGAAAGCTCGGATGTCTGCTGCAACTTGACCAACATTTTGTTTGTCAGCGCCATTAATTACAATTTCAGTTTGGCTTGGGCAAACTGCAGTTACACCTTCTGGAAGGTTGTAAGCTACAGGATGTGAGAAACCTAATGTTAGGTTCACAACAGAACCTTTAACATTTGCACGGTAACCAACACCATTTAGTTGAAGAGTTTTAGTAAAACCTTCAGCTACACCTTTAACCATGTTATTAACGTTTGCACGAGCTGTACCAGCTTGAGCCCAAGCATCTTTTATGCCTTCAACAGGACCAAAAGATACTTTTTCATCAGCGATTGCAACAACAACCGATGAGTTAATAACAGCAGTTAAAGTGCCTTTAGCGCCTTTAACAGTGATTTCCTGACCATTTAGAGAGATCTCTACGCCTGCAGGGATGGCAACGGGTGCTTTAGCAACACGAGACATATATAACCCCTTAAGAAACGTAGCAGATGATCTCGCCACCGATGCCAGCTTTGCGAGCTGCACGGTCAGACATCATGCCTTTAGAAGTAGAAACGATAGCAACACCTAAGCCACCCATCACTTTAGGAAGATCATTACTTCCTTTGTAGATGCGTAGACCTGGGCGACTAACGCGCTCAATTTTTTCAATTACGTTTTTGCCTTCGAAATACTTCAAAGTCACTTCAAGTTCAGCTTTCACTTCACCTGAAACAGCGTAACTATTAATGTAACCTTCTTCTTTAAGCACAGCTGCTAGTGCAACTTTCTGCTTAGAACAAGGCATTTTAACTGCAACCTTAGAGGCTGACTGACCGTTACGGATGCGTGTTAGCATATCCGCAATAGGATCTTGCATGCTCATTTTCGTATACTCCCGAAATTAGTGATTTACCAACTAGCCTTTTTAAGACCTGGAACTTCACCACGCATCATGTGCTCACGTAGTTTAATACGGCTTAAGCCGAACTTACGTAAGTAGCCATGAGGGCGGCCAGTGATGTTACAGCGATTACGCTGACGGCATGCACTAGAATCACGAGGTAACGATTGCAATTTAAGAACTGCATCCCAACGATCTTCGTCTGAAGTATTTACACCAGAGATGATTGCTTTAATTTCAGCACGTTTCTCAGCGTATTTTTTTACTAGCTTCGCGCGTTTTACGTCGCGCGCTTTCATTGATTGCTTAGCCATGACCCTACCTTACTTACGGAATGGGAAATTAAAGGCAGCCAGCAGAGCGTGACCTTCTTCATCAGATTTCGCAGTAGTAGTGATAGTTATATCCATACCACGAATTTTATCGATTTTATCGTAATCGATTTCTGGGAAGATGATTTGCTCGCGAACACCCATACTATAGTTACCACGACCATCGAACGATTTAGGGTTCAGGCCACGGAAATCGCGGATACGTGGAATTGAGATACCGATTAGGCGCTCAAAAAATTCCCACATACGCTCGCCACGTAGGGTAACTTTACAACCAATAGGATATCCTTCACGGATTTTAAAGCCAGCAACGGATTTACGAGCTTTAGTAATCAATGGTTTTTGACCAGAAATTGCAGCCATATCAGCAGCAGCATGTTCTAATACTTTTTTATCATTGATTGCTTCGCCCACACCCATATTAAGGGTGATCTTTTCAATCCGAGGGACTTGCATGATAGATTTATAGCCGAACTTAGTTTTAAGTTCAGGCGCTATCGTTTCTTTAAAGTGTTCATGCAGTTTCGCCACAGTTAACTCCAATTAAACAAGTTCATTATTAGATTTGAAGAAACGAACTTTTTTGCCGTCTTCAAATCGGAAACCGACACGGTCAGCCTTGCTAGTTGCAGGGTTGAATAGTGCCACGTTTGATGCGTCTAAAGCTGCTTCTTTCTCAATGATACCGCCAGCTACGCCCAATTGTGGGTTTGGCTTTTGGTGTTTCTTGATCAGATTAACGCCTTTAACGAATATTTTACCGTCTGCTCTTACTTCAGTAACTTTGCCTTGTTTACCAGCATCTTTACCTGCAACAACGATAACTTCATCATTTTTTAAAATTTTAGCTGCCATTTTTCGTTCCTTATAGTACTTCTGGTGCCAGAGATACAATTTTCATGAACTGTTCAGTACGTAGTTCACGAGTAACTGGGCCAAAGATACGAGTACCGATCGGCGCGCCGTTAGCATTAAGCATAACAGCTGCGTTACGGTCGAAACGGATAGCTGCACCGTCTGTACGACGGATTGCTGACCTAGTACGCACAACCACTGCGTTTAGAACATCACCTTTTTTTACTTTACCGCGAGGAATTGCTTCCTTCACGGTAACTTTGATGATGTCACCAACACGCGCATAGCGGCGGTGAGAACCACCTAGGACCTTGATACACTGAACGCGACGTGCGCCTGAGTTATCGGCCACGTCCAACGTAGACTGCATTTGGATCATTATTAGTGCTCCGCAATAATTTCATCTAATCCAACATGGATTAAATGAGTCCGCTCTCTTTCAAGAGGTGGCGCATTATAACACCACAGCTTTGAAAAAAGCAACGGGAATTGACTAAAAAACAAACGACCCCTATATAGGGGCCGTTATCATAAGAAGATCAGTATAAACTTAAAATTAAGCTTTTACTAATACTTCTACTAATGCCCAAGTTTTAAGCTTAGACACTGGACGAGTTTCACGAATAGTTACAACATCATTTAGTTGACATTCGTTATTCTCATCATGTGCGTGTAGTTTAGTAGTACGCTTGATGAACTTACCGTATAACGGATGTTTCACTTTACGTTCTACTGCAACAACGATAGTTTTATCGCCTTTGTTGCTAACAACACGACCCTGTACAGTACGAATAGTGCTCATATTATACACCCGCCTTTTCGTTCAGGATGGTCTTAACACGCGCGATATCGCGACGTACATTTTTGATTAAATGCGTTTGTGCTAGTTGGCCAGTACTTAACTGCATACGTAAGTTAAATTGCTCACGTAGTAGGTTAAGTAACTCAGCGTTTAGCTCTTCAACATTTTTTTGTTTAAGTTCGCTAGCGTTCATTACATTACCGTCTTAGTTACGAAAGTTGTAGAAATTGGAAGTTTCGCATCAGCAAGTTTAAATGCTTCACGAGCCAATTCTTCAGGAACTCCAGCCATTTCATAAAGGATTTTGCCAGGTTGTACTTGGCAAACCCAATACTCAACGCTACCTTTACCTTTACCTTGACGTACTTCAAGCGGCTTTTGTGTAATCGGCTTGTCTGGGAACACACGGATCCAGATTTGACCTTGACGCTTAACGTGACGAGTCATAGCACGACGTGCTGCTTCTATTTGACGAGCAGTAATTCGACCACGACCAGTAGCTTTAAGACCGAATTCGCCGAAAGTTACGTTTCCGCCTTTTGCAAGACCGCGGTTACGGCCTTTGTGCATTTTGCGGAACTTCATGCGTTTTGGTTGCAACATATCAGAGTCTCCTATTTAGCAGCTTTAGGGCCACGACTGCGACGTTTAGGCTTCGAAGGTGCTTCAATTTCTTGAGTAAGCGGTAGCTTACCTAGAACTTCACCTTTAAAGATCCAAACTTTCACACCAATGATGCCGTAAGTTGTAAGAGCTTCTGCAGTTGAGTAATCGATATCTGCACGAAATGTATGTAGAGGCACGCGGCCTTCACGATACCATTCAGCACGAGCGATTTCTGCGCCGCCTAAACGACCGCTTACTTGAACTTTAATACCCTTAGCACCTAAACGCATTGCATTTTGTACAGCACGTTTCATAGCACGACGGAACATAACACGACGTTCAAGTTGAGAAGCGATACCTTCAGCTACTAATTTAGCATCTAGTTCAGGCTTACGGATTTCTGCGATATTGATTTGTGCAGAAGTACCAGTCATCTTAGCGATAGCATTACGTAGTTTTTCTACGTCTTCGCCTTTCTTACCGATAACAACACCAGGACGAGCAGTGTGAATAGTCACACGGATGCTTTTCGCTGGACGTTCGATAACGATACGTGAAACAGATGCATTTTTCAGTTTTTTAGTTAAAAACTGACGTACTTCAAAATCGCCGTACAAGTTGTCGGCGAAATCTTTAGTATTCGCAAACCAAGTAGAATTAAACTGCTTGGTGATACCTAGGCGAATACCATTTGGATGAACTTTCTGACCCATTGTTTTCTCCTAGTCTCTTAGCGTGTTGCTACAACAATTGTGATGTGGCTAGTACGCTTCAAGATGCGATCTGCACGACCTTTAGCACGTGGCATGATACGTTTCATAGTAGGACCTGCGTCAACAAATGCAGTCGATACTACTAACTCATCAATATCCGCACCTTCGTTGTGTTCAGCGTTTGCGATAGCTGACTCAAGAACTTTTTTAACTTGTACAGCCGCTTTTTTAGTGCTGAAAGTTAACATTTCAAGAGCCTTGTCCACTGGTAAACCACGAATAAGGTCAATGACCAAACGTGCTTTCTGTGGCGAGCCTGAGGCGAAACGGTGTTTAGCTAATGCTTCCATCTAATTTCTCCTAGCGCTTTTTGGCTTTCTTATCTGCAGCATGGCCGCGAAAAGTACGAGTCGGTGCGAATTCGCCTAACTTGTGACCAATCATTTCGTCAGTAACGAAAACTGGTACATGTTGACGACCATTATGGACAGCGATGGTCAGACCAATCATATTTGGAATGATCATAGAACGACGGGACCAAGTTTTAACTGGTTTTTTCTCCCCGCTTTCCACCGCTTTCTCTACCTTCTTCAGCAAGTGTAGGTCTATGAAAGGACCCTTCTTGAGAGAACGTGGCATGGTGATACCTCTATAAAATTACTTGTTGCGACGACGTACGATAAGTTTATCTGTACGCTTGTTCTTACGAGTTTTGTAACCCTTAGTTGGCACACCCCAAGGTGAAACCGGATGACGGCCACCAGAAGTACGACCTTCACCACCACCGTGCGGGTGATCAACTGGGTTCATTACAACACCACGTACTGTTGGGCGAACACCGCGCCAGCGGCTAGCACCAGCTTTACCAAGTTGGCGAAGCATATGTTCAGCGTTACCAACTTCTCCAATCGTTGCACGACAATCTACTAATACTTTACGCATTTCGCCAGAGCGAAGACGTAGGGTAACGTGTGAATTGTCACGTGCAATAATTTGTACGTATGTACCAGCAGAACGTGCAATTTGAGCACCTTTACCTGGTTTCATTTCCACAGCGTGTACAGTTGTACCTACTGGGATGTTACGCATTGGTAATGTGTTACCAGCTTTAATAGCCGCATCAACACCAGAAACTATAATATCACCAGCTTGCATACCTTTAGCAGCTAGAACGTAACGACGTTCACCATCTGCATAAAGTGCAAGTGCAATGTTAGCTGAACGGTTTGGATCATACTCCAGACGCTCAACTTTTGCAGGGATACCATCTTTATCATTGCGTTTTAAGTCAATGATACGGTAATGTTGCTTATGACCGCCGCCAATATGACGAACAGTAATACGACCGTTATTATTACGGCCACCAGATTTAGATTTTTTCTCTAAAAGTGGAGCATGTGGTTTGCCTTTATGCAAATCCGGGTTCACTACCTTAACAAGGTGGCGACGACCTGGAGAAGTAGGCTTACACTTAACAATAGCCATTATTCAGAATCCCCTTGATTATTCAGCACTGCCGAAATCGATGTCAGCGCCGTCAGCTAGAGTAACATAAGCTTTTTTGATGTCTGAACGACGGCCAACACGAGCGCCTGTGCGCTTAGTTTTACCTTTCAGTACCAATGTGCTTACATTTATAACTTCAACTTCAAAAAGTTTTGCAACAGCTGCTTTAATTTCAGCTTTAGTTGCATCTAGTGCAACTTTGAAAACGATTGTGTTGTGGTTTTCAGCAGACATAGTACTCTTTTCAGAGATATGTGGCGCCAGGATAACTTTCAATAAACGTTCTTCACTGATCATTTTAAGTTCTCCTCAATCTGCTTAACTGCTGCAGCAGTCATAACAACTTTGTTGAACGCGATTAAGCTAACTGGATCAATACCAGCAACATCACGAACATCAACTTTGTAAAGGTTACGAGCAGCTAAGAATAAGTTCTCATCAACTTCAGTACCTACGATTAGAACGTCGTTCAGATCGAAGTCTTTCAGTTTAGCAACTAATTCTTTAGTCTTAGGTGTTTCAACAGCGAACTGCTCAACAACAATAAGACGCTCTTGACGTACCAATTCAGAAAGGATGCTTTTGATCGCACCGCGGTACATCTTAGTGTTAACTTTTTGACTGTGGTCCTGTGGACGCGCAGCAAAAGTTACACCACCTTTACGCCAGATCGGGCTGCTTGCAGTACCTGCACGAGCACGACCAGTACCTTTTTGACGCCATGGTTTCTTACCACCACCTGCTACGTCAGAACGGTTTTTCTGTGCACGAGTACCTTGACGCGCGCCAGCAGCATACGCTGTAACTACCTGGTGAACCAGAGCTTCATTAAACTCACGTCCGAAGGTAGTTTCTGAAACTTCAAGAGCACCTTGTGCGTCTTTCAATAACAATTCCATTACTAATTCCTCGGATTAAGCTTTAACAGCTGGTTTGATAATTACGTTGCCGTTGATCGCACCTGGAATAGCACCTTTAACAAGTACTAGGTTACGCTCACTATCAACACGTACCACATCAAGAGACAAAATCGTTACACGCTTTGCTCCCATGTGACCTGCCATTTTCTTGCCTTTAAACACACGACCTGGAGTTTGGCATTGGCCAATTGAACCCGGTGCACGGTGAGCAAGAGAGTTACCGTGAGTAGCATCTTGCATAGCAAAGTTCCAACGTTTAATAACGCCTGCGAAACCTTTACCTTTAGATGTACCAGTAACGTCTACTTTAGTCGTTTCAGCAAACATGTCTACGTTTAGCTCAGCGCCAACTTCAACAGATTCACCTTCGCCTGTTTCCAGACGGAATTCCCAAAGGCCACGACCAGCTTCAACTTTAGCTTTAGCGAAATGACCCGCTTCTGGCTTGTTTACTCTGCTAGCTTTCTTCGTGCCAGTGGTCACTTGAAGTGCACGGTAACCGTCAATTTCAAGTGTTTTAACTTGAGTAACGCGGTTAGGCTCACATTCAATAACGGATACTGGGATAGAAACGCCATCTTCAGTGAAGATACGTGTCATACCAACTTTACGTCCGATTAGACCAATCATTATAATAACCTCAATATAAATCGTTGTTTTAGAACTGACTAGCCAAGGCTGATTTGAACATCAACACCAGCAGCTAGATCTAAACGCATAAGAGCGTCAACGGTTTTTTCTGTTGGCTCAACGATGTCAACCAGGCGCTTGTGAGTACGAATTTCGTACTGGTCACGCGCATCTTTGTTAACGTGCGGAGAAGTAAGCACTGTGAAACGCTCTTTGCGCGTTGGTAGTGGAATAGGTCCACGTACTTGTGCGCCAGTGCGTTTCGCAGTTTCAACGATTTCCGCTGTAGACTGATCGATAAGACGATGATCGAACGCTTTTAAGCGGATACGGATTCTTTGGTTCTGCATTAGACCAGAGCTCCAATAAAGTTAAACACACACAAAAATTCCACATCCCACATCTAAATGAATAGATTGCGAGAGCGATATCTTTAACTCGGCGACTCCCCTATCGGGAATCTTATGACTGACCATTAACACTTTAACTCAAGGTTAAAATGGTAACATAATGGTTCAGCTTCTTGCTTAAGCAAGTGGAACGTATTATACATGACCTCTTGCCTTTAGCAAGAAAAATATCAACATAACGAATTTAATCCGCACATCGATATTATTAAGTCATAAAGCACTAAATCATCTTAAAGATGTTCATTGCAATTAATCGTCACCTTAATTTGTGACGCTACTATATAGCTAGTCATGATTAACTTCAAGTTTCTTAAGCGACATTATTTAAGCAAAAAAAAGCACCCATGCTTGGGTGCTTTTTACACGTCATCTAAAATAAAATTAACACGCGAGTTTTTCTGCTGTTAAGTTTATGGTTTGGTTAACCACATTTAGTTTAAATTCTAATGCGACTTCATCACACGCATGCTGCCGTGGACACATATCACAATCTTTCAATACTTTTTCCGGCAGCATTGATTTACTGATTGAGCGAAAGCCCAGCTTCATAAAGAACTCCGGCACACGGGTTAATACAAACACTTTTTGGATCGCCATCTGTTCGGCTTTCCGTAACATGTATTCGACAACCGCTTTGCCCTGTCCACCACCTTGATAGCCAGGTTCAATACCCAGTGAACGGATCTCAGCAAGTCCAGTATCGTAAACATAGATAGACGCACAGCCGGTCACTTGATTATGTTTCTCTGTCACCGCAAAGGTACCCACGGCTTTTACCAGATCAGAACGACTACGTGGTAAGTTTTCACCAATATTGGCCCAGTAATTTACCATACGTTCAATATCATCAAGATCAGTCAAACGTGCAGCTCGAATACTAATACCAGAAGTATCACGCTCTTCTAAACGTTTTTCAGCATTGCTCAAAGCAAACTCTACCTGCACAGGTGACACCCCTCCCAGCGCTTTACGTTTTGCTAATGTTTCATCAAGTGATAAGTGATGATAAACATCATCTTCAATGAGTACATCAAACTCTTTAAATTCAGCTAAGGTTAATGCTTCTAACGGCACCCCTTTGGCAATTGCAGCAACAACGGCTTCACCAACAATATGATGTGAATCACGGAAGGGGACGCCTTTCGCAACAAGATAATCAGCCAGTTCTGTCGCATTCGAATAACCACCTAATGCTGCTTCTTTAGTTCTAGCTTCATTGATCTTCATTCCAACCAATGACATCGCCGCCATTTCCAGGCAGTCACTCCAAGTATCAAGCGCATCAAATAAGCCTTCTTTATCTTCTTGCATATCTTTGTTATATGCCAACGGCAGGGCTTTCAGCGTCATTAACATGGCACTTAGTGAGCCAAATACCCGACCGGTTTTACCCCGGATAAGTTCTAATGCATCTGGATTTTTCTTTTGCGGCATCAGAGATGAACCGGAGGTCACTGCATCTGCCAACTCAATGAAGTTAGATTCACCCGAGTTATAGAAAATTAAATCTTCTGCTAAACGGGATAAATGGATCATTGACATACTTGCCGTACACATCAACTCCATCACATAGTCACGATCCGATACTGAATCTAAGCTATTAAGTGTCGCACTAGCAAAACCCAATGAATGGGCTAATTTCGTTCTATCCATCGGATAGGCAGTACCTGCAAGCGCACCAGAACCAAGTGGACAAGTATCAAGACGTTTTAAACAATCTATTAAACGACTATAGTCACGCTCCAGCATTTCGACATACGCTAAACACCAATGAGAAAATGTCACTGGTTGTGCACGCTGTAAATGGGTATAACCCGGTAATACCGTATGTTGATGTTCACGTGCAAGTGATACCAGTTGCTGCTGGGTTTTATCCAGCTGCATCAACAGTTGTTGACCTTGCTGTTTACACCACAGTTTGAGATCAGTGGCAACTTGATCATTACGACTACGGCCGGTATGTAGCTTTTTACCCAGATCACCCACTTTAGCAATTAACTGGGTTTCCACCCAACTGTGAATGTCTTCAGCATCACTTTGCAAAATTTGTTCTGGGTTTTCTAATACCGCCAATTTAAGATCGTTTAACGCGGCCTCAATGGTGAGTTGCTCATCTTGCGTTAAGATACCGACACTAACCAAAGCTTTTGACCATGCCACTGAACCTGTAATGTCTTGCTCAGCTAAACGATAGTCAAACCGCAGTGAATCATTGAAACTTTTAAATCTTGCATCAGCTGCTTGACTGAATCTACCGCCCCATAGTGCCATGGTTACATCCTTATTCTTTCTTATATCTTTATATTAGAAGTTGTATATTAGAAATATCTATATTCGAAGGTGAGAGCGCTTAACGCCCTCACCTAATGTTACTTGCTAGCTAACGCTTTAATACGGCTAGACAACGAATATAAACGGATGAAACCTTCCGCATGGCTTTGATCATAAACATTATCATCTCCAAATGTGGCAAACTCTTCACTATAAAGGCTGTTTGGTGATTGCTTCTGTATTGCTTGTACAGAACCTTTATACATTTTAACGATCACTTCACCGTTCATGTCTTCTGCGAGAGTCCCTGCCGCAGCCAGTAATGACGCACAAAGTGGAGTGAACCAACGACCGTCATAAACGAGGTGCGAGAACTCAGCCGCAACCGTTTGTTTCCACTTTCGTGTAGTTTTATCTAATACCAATTCTTCGATGCCACGTAACGCTTCAACCATGACCGTACCACCCGGAGTTTCATAACAACCACGTGATTTCATGCCGACTAAACGGTTTTCGACGATATCAACACGACCAACACCGTGAGCGGCGGCTTTTTCGTTGAGATACATCAGTGCTTGGTACGGTGACATTGCTTCACCATTAACCGCCGTGATTTCACCTTTAACCACCGTTATTGTGACGAATTCAGGTTCGTTCGGTGCATCAATCGGATCAACTGTCATGGTCCAAACTTGTTTTGTTGGTTGGTTCCATGGGTCTTCTAACTCGCCACCTTCATGAGAAATGTGCCAAGCATTGGCATCACGGCTATAAATTTTAGTCGCAGATGCTGCGGTTGGAATATCACGTTCAGCTAAGTATTCAAGTAGTGATTCACGACTAGTTAAGTCCCAGATACGCCAAGGTGCAATAACCGTTAATTCTGGTGCCAGTGCAGCAAAGCATGATTCAAAACGAATTTGATCATTACCTTTACCTGTACAACCATGACAAAGCGCATCAGCACCGACTTTACGAGCAATTTCAACTTGTGCTTTAGCAATGATTGGACGTGCCATTGACGTACCTAACAGGTAAGTACCTTCGTAAACCGCACCGGTTTTAAGCGTTGGATAGATATAGTCAGCGACTAATTCATCCTTTAGATCAATTACGTAACACTCAGATGCACCCGAAGCTAATGCTTTCGCTTCAATACCTTCAAGTTCTTCAGCGCCCTGACCGACATCCGCAACAAACGCGATAATCTCGCAATTATCATAGTTCTCTTGTAACCAAGGTAAGATCACTGAAGTATCTAAACCACCAGAATACGCTACTACTATTTTCTTAACTGTTTGGGTCATTTTCATTTTCCTTAATATATTACTTCAGCAATGTCAGTAAAACTGCATTTTGGGCATACATTCTATTTTCGGCTTGATCAAAGATCAGCGATTGCTCGCCATCCATCACTTCCGATGTTATCTCTAACTCACGATGAGCCGGCTGACAATGCAATACATGTTTGATTCCTGTACGTATCAGTAATGCTTTGTTTATCTGATACGGCA
Organism: Moritella yayanosii; assembly: GCF_900465055.1. Taxonomy (NCBI): domain Bacteria; kingdom Pseudomonadati; phylum Pseudomonadota; class Gammaproteobacteria; order Alteromonadales; family Moritellaceae; genus Moritella; species Moritella yayanosii. The sequence continues at coordinate 2,876,911 of NZ_LS483250.1, forward strand.
TGTACTTTTCTTTTACTTGTTGCAATGGAGTATCATCCCCCATTGAAACCCAAGTATCACCATAAATAACATCATAATCTACGATGTCATCTAGGTTATCTGTTACATTTATCTTACCACCGCTAATTTCTGCTAACGCCATGGCCTGCTTAACAATTTGCGCGTCAGGACTTCTGCCGAGTGGGCATACAGCGGTCACTTCAGCACCTAAGATGGCACCGGTTAGCATTAATGAATGGGTGACGTTATTCCCTTCACCGACATACGCTAGCTTTACCTTAGAGACATCTTCATAGTGCTCTGAAATAGTTAAAAAGTCCGCTAATGCCTGACAAGGATGATATAAATCGCAAAGAGAGTTCACCACAGGCACACTGCCATGTTCCACTAAGCCTTCCAAGGTTTTATGACTCTCCACTCTTGCGACGATGGCATCAGCCCAACGTGAGATATTAGCAGCAAAATCTTTTACCGTTTCACGCTCACCAATCGCACCATTTTGTGCATCAAGGTAAACCGCATGACCACCTAACTTATGAATACCGATATCAAATGTGATGCGTGTTCGTAGTGACGGTTTTTCATAAATGGTGACAATACTTTTACCCGCTAATGCTTGTGAATATTCTGCCGGATTGGCTTTCATTGCTTTAGCCAGCGCTAATAAGTCAAGGATCTGTTGTTTACTTAAATCTTTAACTGATAATAAATTTTCCATGATCGAACTCCGTTAACTGACCAATATTAGCGAGAAACTTTTGTTCCCTCTGCTTCACCATTTAATAATGCCACTAACCGCTCAGGCACTTTCCAACTGGCTAATTTTATGTCGCGATTTAAAGATGCTGCCGCTTTTAAAGCCGCTTTCACTTTTACTTCCATACCGCCATGGATCACACCAGCAGTAATGAGTTCATCTGCATAGCTGCTGTTCATCTCAGGAATTAACTGCCTGTCCGCATCTAAAATACCGGCCACGTCAGATAACATCACTAAGTCAGCATCAAGCGTTTCACAAATAGCAGTGGCGGCTTGGTCAGCATTGACATTTAATAACTGTCCCTGTGCATCAATACCAATCGAACTAATAATCGGTAAGAAACCACCACTGAGTAACGCTGTTAATAATGTCGGATCACCCGCTTCGCATTCACCGACAGCACCAAGTCCTGCTGTTGATTGCGTGACGGTTGAAATACCACCATCAGCAAGACTTAAACCAACGACTTTCGCACCCGATTTCACCCCCTGTGCCATTAATACTTTATTTGCCGTACCCGCTAACGCGCCGGTGATATAACCAATATCGCTAAATGGGGTAACGCGTAAACCGTTCTTTTTCTCGCTAACGATATTCATCTTTGCTAATAGTTCATCAACAAAGCAGCCACCGCCATGCACCAAAATAAGCGGACGTGACGATGTAGATTTATATTCACTCAATGCTGTGAACAGCTGTTCAAGCGCCGTTTCATTTTCAAGTAATGCGCCGCCAAGTTTTAATACTAAAGGAGTTGTCATTGTTATCTTCCTATACTAACGACGTTGTCATGGCGAAACCAAAACGAATATTGATGCACTGCATTGCTTGCGCAGCAGCACCTTTTAATAAATTATCAATGGCCGAAACCACAATCAGGTCTTGCCCTTGTTGCTGCCACGCTAGGTCACAATAAGCGGTTTTCTCGACTGCTTTAATACTTGGCCAGCCACTTGGTAATAACCGCACCATAGGTTGATCTTGATACGCGTCTTGATAAGCTGCAGTGACCTGTTCCGGTGTCACACCAGTGGCAAGCTTGACGTTAATAGTTGCTAATATGCCACGTTTAAAACAACCTAAGTGCGGTGTAAAAATAACCTCATGGCCTAGATGTGTACTAATTTCAGGTTGATGACGATGATTAAACACAGCATAAGGTGCATGGCTCACTTCGCAAAAAGCGGAGCCTAATGCCGCTTTACGCCCTGCACCACTAACGCCACTCACGGCATTAATGATGGGTTTTTGATCCGCAGCAATCAAGCCATGTTTTGCTAACGGTTTTAATGCTGATAACGAGGCCGTTGGATAACACCCTGGTACGGCAATCAAATTTGCTTTAGCAATATCGGCACTCGCCCATTCCGCTAAACCATAAACAGCACTCTTCAATTCTTTATCGAAGTTATGTTTAAAGCCGTAATAATTTTCATAAAAAGCAGGATCATTCACTCTAAATGCACCGGATAAATCAAATACCACCGTATCCTGCGCTAGAAATTCAGCGGCAATATCATGACTCACTTCATGCGCAGTCGCTAACACCACAATATCAATGTCAGCACAAATATGCTTAATATTACTCACCGCTAAAGACTGAATAGTGTGGTCAACAACCCCTAATAAATGACCATATAATGAAGAAAACGATTTTCCTGCGTCTAAACTGTGTTCTGAAACATACAGGCCTGCTAATTCAAGTTCTGGATGTTTGGTAATGTAATGGGCTAGCTCAGCACCGGTATACCCGGTCGCACCGACTAAAATTGTTTTTAACATGTTTGACTTCCGTGTTTGCTAAATTGTAAAACGACGGGCAACTGCGCCCTTTCCAATTGCACTTGCTTGCGTCATTTAAGCCGTGCCAATGCATTTTAAATACTGTCTCGTCGAAACCATGAAAAACGATTCATTATCTAACCCATACGTTGTAAAGTAAGGAGGATTAGAGAATAAAACAAATTACATTTTTATGCAACTTTTATGCATAAAAAAACAATAAGTCATAACAGGGACGTAATATGCAACTACCTAAATTTAGCGAACTTTATAAATCACTGATCCTAACACCGTCAATTAGCTCATTAGATAAAGAGTTAGATATCAGTAACAAACCTGTTATTGAATTACTTTCTAGTTGGTTCAGCGAACTTGGGTTTAGCATTAATATCACCAGCGTCCCTGAAACCAATGGTAAATTTAATCTAGTCGCTACTTACGGCCAAGGCGATGGAGGTTTATTACTGGCAGGGCACACCGATACCGTGCCATTTGATGATGGTTTATGGACCAAAGACCCATTTAAGTTAACCGAACAAGACGATAAATGGTATGGCCTAGGCACGATTGATATGAAGGGGTTTTTCGCCTTTGTATTAGAAGCATGTAAAAACATTGATTTAACAAAATTAGATAAACCATTGCGTATTCTCGCGACAGCTGATGAAGAAACCACCATGGCAGGCGCCAGAGCAATTGCCGCAGCACAAAGTTTCCGACCTGATTATGCCGTTATTGGTGAGCCAACAGGTATGGTGCCGGTATTTATGCACAAGGGACATATGTCCGAAGCAATCCGTATTACCGGACGCAGCGGTCACTCTTCAGATCCTGCTAATGGCATCAATGCTATTGAGATCATGCATCAAGTAACCGGACAGTTATTGCAGCTGCAACGTCAATTAAAAGCACAATACGCCTGCGATCATTTTGTTATCCCCCAACCCACGCTTAATTTTGGCCATGTGCACGGTGGTGACAGCCCCAACCGGATCTGTGGCAGCTGTGAATTGCACATCGACATGCGCCCAATCCCTGGGGTAAGTCCCGATGAATTATTCATGTTACTTAACCAAGCATTACTGCCGATCACGAAGCAATGGCCTGGTGCTGTTGATGTTTATCATCTCCATGAGCCTATCCCTGCTTATGCATGCGATACTGATTCAGCGTTAATTAAGTTAGCTGAAAAGCTCACAGGTGAAGCCGTTATCTCCGTCAATTACTGTACCGAAGCGCCGTTTATTCAACAACTTGGCTGCGATACCATTGTCATGGGGCCGGGCAGCATTAACCAAGCACATCAACCTGATGAATATTTAGATCTATCTACAATTAAACCTACACAGGCTATTATCCAAAAACTGATTGAAGAAACATGTAAAACTAACTAGATAATTATCAATTTGTAGTAAAATTACACCCGATATCACAATTAATCGTATTAATTGCACGATTTCATTGACGAATGTCACTAAATATAGTTATTTTACACACATAACGATAATAGTTGTTGCCGTATTACATCACTGAATTGAAGGATTATGTATGTCAGATAAATATGCAGCGTTACGAAGTAATGTCGGCTTATTGGGCCAAGTACTAGGGAATACAATCAAGGATCATCTTGGAGAAGAGTTCTTAGATAAGATTGAAACCATTCGTCAACTAGCAAAATCATCCCGTGCGGGTAATGATAAAGACCGCGCACAATTACTCACCGTACTACGTAACCTCTCTGATGATGAATTACTACCAGTAGCGCGTGCGTTTAGTCAATTCTTAAACCTGGCTAACATTGCCGAGCAGTTCCACACCACATCACGTAATTGTGCAGATAACGTGTGTGTGCCTGACTCTATCGATGAGCTGTTTGCGAAACTCAATAACTCTGAAATCAGTGAAGAAGAGGTACTTGCTGCGGTTAAGAATCTTAAAATCGATTTAGTGCTCACCGCACATCCAACTGAAATCACCCGCCGTACCCTGATCCACAAACATGGCGCCATCAATGAATGCCTTAGCCAGTTAGAACTGACTGAGTTAAGTAGCCAAGAACGCGATGTCTTCATGGCGCGTATTGAACAATTGGTATCACAAGCTTGGCATACCAACGAGATCAGAACTGTACGCCCGACGCCTGTTGATGAAGCTAAATGGGGATTTGCCGTAGTCGAAAACTCATTATGGGATGCGGTACCAAACTTCTTACGTAGTCTTGATAAACGGCTGCAAGACCGCTTAGATTACCAATTACCGATTGACGCTGCACCGGTTAAGTTTACCTCTTGGATGGGCGGTGATCGTGACGGTAACCCGTTTGTGACATCAACCGTTACCGAAGAAGTACTACTCACCAGTCGTTGGATGGCTATTCACTTGTTCCTTAAAGATGTTACACATCTCAGCAGTGAATTATCCATGAATAACTGTGACAACACATTACGTGCATTAGTCGGTGAAAGCCACGAACCGTATCGGGTAATACTAAAACAGTTACGCAGCGAACTCACCGAAACCTTAGCCAGCTTAACGGCACAATTAAAGGGTGAAGACAACCAAAGCCGTGACATCATCACCACAACAGCGCAGTTACGGGAGCCATTGTTAGCTTGCTATAACTCACTGAACGCTTGTGGTATGCGGGTGATCGCCCAAGGCGCATTACTCGATACTATTCGTCGCGTTGAATGTTTCGGTGTGAGTTTAGTAAAACTTGATATCCGCCAAGACAGTGATCGCCATACTGATGTGCTAGCCGAAATCACCCGTTACCTGGGTCTCGGCGATTATGCCCAATGGAGCGAGCAAGATAAACAAGCATTCTTATTACAAGAACTGAATAGTAAACGGCCATTGATCCCACTATGCTGGCAACCTTCTGCAGAAGTGCAAGAAGTTCTCGATACTTGTCGCACGATAGCAAAACAAGATCCAGAATCACTGGGTATTTACATTATTTCAATGGCACGTAAAGCCTCTGATGTATTAGCCGTACAATTACTCTTAAAAGAAACCGGCTGCCCATTCCGCCTACCGGTGGCGCCATTATTCGAAACCTTAGACGATCTGAACAATGCCGGTACAGTCACCGCCAGCTTATTAGCCATCGACTGGTATAAAAACTACATCAATGGCCATCAATATATCATGATCGGTTATTCTGATTCTGCCAAAGACGCCGGTGTCATTGCCGCATCTTGGGCGCAGTATCGTTCACAGGAAATCTTGGTTGAGATCTGTGAGAAAGAAGACATTAAGCTGACTTTATTCCATGGCCGTGGTGGTAGCATCGGTCGTGGTGGTGCACCTGCACATGCCGCCTTATTATCACAACCTCCAGGGTCATTAAAAGGCGGTTTACGGGTAACAGAACAAGGCGAAATGATCCGTTTTAAGTTTGGCCTTGCTAAGGTTGCAGAACAAAGCTTAAACCTCTACACCAGTGCGATCCTAGAAGCGAACTTACTGCCACCGCCAGCGCCTGAACAGGCTTGGCGTGATGCAATGGATCAGATGTCTGCGGATTCATGTGAAGAATATCGTTCATATATCCAAGGTCATGAAAAATTCTTACCGTACTTCCGCTCTGCAACACCTGAGCTAGAATTAGGTAAACTGCCACTTGGTAGCCGCCCAGCAAAACGTAAACCAAACGGTGGCATAGAAAGTTTACGTGCCATTCCTTGGATCTTTGCATGGACCCAAAATCGCTTGATGTTACCCGCATGGTTAGGTTGTACTGCCGCATTCAAAAACATGCTCGATTCAGGTAAACGTGAAACGCTGCAAGAAATGCAACAGCAATGGCCGTTCTTTAATACTCGTATAGAAATGTTCGAAATGGTATTTTTGAAAGCCGATGCCTGGTTAGCTGAATATTATGACCAATGTCTGGTGACTGAAGATCTTTGGCCTCTGGGTAAAGAGTTACGCGCCAATTTAGCCCTAGCAACAGAGCTTATTATTGGTTTAAACCCAAATACGCAATTACTTGATGCTCAACCTTGGATTAAGAAGTCAATTGAGTTACGTAACCCGTATACCGATCCGCTGAATATCCTCCAAGCTGAGCTACTCAGCCGCGCACGTAGCAGTAAAGAAGTGAATCCTAATGTCGAACAAGCCTTAATGGTGAGTATCGCAGGTGTTGCAGCAGGTATGCGCAATACTGGCTAATCTGGATAATAACTAGCTGATAATAAAATGCCGACATCATCGTCGGCATTTTTTATTAAAATATATACCCAAGCCACTTCAAAATGCACAATCAGCATCTTGAAGTGACTTGGGTATAAGCTTACTGCAGTAAGTACGATGACTATCTTGGGCGCACACCTAAAGTATGACAAATAGCATACGTTAGATCAGCCCGGTTTAACGTATAGAAATGAAAGTCCTTCACCCCTTCGCGCGACAATATTTTCACTTGGTCAATGGCAATACTGGCGCCAACCAGATTACGTGTTGCTTGATCATTGTCTAAACCTTCAAACTGACTGTGCATCCAATTCGGCACTTTTACATTGGTCAATTTTGAAAACTTACATAAGGTTTTATAATTGGATACCGGTAAAATACCCGGCACAATTTCTTTATCAATGCCCACCGCAGCACAACGATCACGGAAACGTAAAAAGCTCTCAGTATCAAAAAAGAACTGAGAAATAGCACGATCAGCACCGGCATCAATTTTATCTTTTAGCGCCAATAGATCGGCTTGGGCATTTTTTGCCTCAGGGTGGACTTCTGGATAAGCCGCTACCGAGATATCAAAGTCATTCACTTCTTTCAGTAGTGCAACGAGATCGGCCGCATACATATCAGGTTGATTCAATCCTGGTGGTAAATCACCCCGTAAAGCGACGATATTACGGATCCCGTTATCCCAGTAATCCGTTGCAATCTGTTTCAACTCTTGGCGGTTAGCGTCAATACAAGTGAGGTGTGGCGCAGCAATCAAACCCGTTTCATTCTTTATCTGTTTGATAATGTCATGAGTACGATCACGGGTACCAGAATTGGCACCGTATGTCACCGACACAAATTTAGGGTTTAACGCTTTTAGACGATTAATCGATTCCCATAGGGTAGACGTCATTGCAGGTGAGTTAGGCGGGAAAAATTCAAAAGAAACGTTAATATCACGTCCCAATTCAGAAACGCTTTGATTTAATACTTCAATATTTTGTGCATTGTGAAAACTCATACTTATATCCCTCAAGATGTTTAGACGTCCATACCTCTTTACGTCTTAATCATCACAAGTTTGGTGGATAAAGTCAACGCACATAATTCATCTTAAACATGAATTATATGCGGTTTGGTTTTCGGCAGGCGCAAAGGCCAAAATTAACGCGCGAGCAGCTTACATAATTGGAAAAGATCAGATTGAATAGCGCCCGCAGTCACATCTCGACCAGCACCCGGACCTTGGATCACTAAGGGGTTATGACGATACCAATGGCTATTAATCGAGAAAATGTTGTCGCACGGCAATAAGTTAGCAAATGGATGGGTTGGCTCTAAGAACTCTAAGCCAACCTGCGCTCCTGCTTTGCGGCTAAAACGGGCAACATAGCGTAATACTAAACCCTGCTTTTTGGCCTTATTAAACATATGTAATATTTTGTCATCGAGTGCTTCACAATGTTCTAAAAACTCATCCACGTTAAATGCCATGAGTTCTGCTGATACCAATGACTCTAGTTTGATATCGCTAAGTTCCATGTCATAACCCGCTTCACGGCTTAAAATAAGTAATTTTCGCTGCACGTCCTTGCCGGATAAATCTTCACGAGGATCGGGTTCTGTTAGCCCTTGTTGCCAAGCTTGTTCGACTAATTGCGAGAAGGCAATTTGACCATCATATTGTTGAAACAACCAAGATAAGGTACCAGAGAAAATACCGCTCACCGCAGTGACTTGATCACCACTGTGTTGCAGCATCTCCATAGATGATTGGATCGGTAATCCTGCGCCGACCGTGGCGTTATATAACCAATGGCTTTCATTATCACTAAAGCTTTGCTTAACCCGATTATAAAACTCGCTGCTCGCTGCGCCAGCAAATTTATTGGCGGAAATCAGGTGGAAACCATGTTGAGCAAATTCAGGATAATAATAACTGATTGCTTCACTGGCGGTAATATCAATAATCACCAGTTCATCAAACGGGTGCAATGCAAGATTAGATAATAGCTGTTCCCAAACAAACGCTTCAGGTTGGAAGTCGTCAAGTACCGTCGCGGCATCCAGACCATTAAAGTCTAATAGCCCACCCTGCGATCCATATACACCGCATAAACACAGTTCTACATTTTGTTGTTCAGGTACTTTATGCATTTGTTTAGCGAACAGAGATAACCAACCAGCGCCAATATTACCTTTACCAAATAACACCACACCAATGCGTTTTGGCTGTTTAAATAACGCGGTGTGTAATTCTTTCAATAATGGTTCGAGTACTACTTTTTGCAATACTGCACAAATACTTAAACGATTATCACCGGTTTGTACAAACGTCAGATTGTGTTCTGAGATCAGTTGATAAAACTGATGTGACTGTAACGCATTTTCAGTGACACCAGAACCGACCAGCGCCACCATACAAAAACCACTCAGCAGATTAATAGCGAGAATCTGCGGTTGCTGCAGTTGGTATGTCTGTAATGTCGTGAGTGCAAACTCGACAATTTCAGCGGTATAGCCTAATCGCACCACATGCTCTGTGGGACGACGTTTTATACAAATAGGGGATAATTGTTGCTGTGCAAGCAAAGTAATCAACTGATTGTATTGTTGTTGGTAGTCAGCATGCTGATCGAATTGAATATCGACTAAGTGCAGATCATCAATCGAGGTAACGATTTTAGCGCCCTTACCTTTGGGTAAACGACGGTGGATCTGGGTTGAGCCTTCGCTAGGAGTATAACTACAGCGCAGTTGGACATGTTGTTTACTCTCAACCACAGGTTGTAATGTACGTGCATGTAATACTGGTGAACCTAAACGCGCGAGTTCTGCTGCTTCGTCGAGTGACAGTTTAGTTTGTAACTCAGCATCTTTTACCCGACGTGGATCAGCACTAAATATCCCGGCAACATCACTCCAGATCGTCGTTTGCTCAGCATCGACTAATGCGCCTAACAAGGTTGCAGAATAATCCGAACCATTACGTCCTAATGTGATGGTTCGCTGCTGTCCATCCGCAGCAATAAAACCGGTCACCACAACACGGTTATGTAGGTTCGCTAAACACGCAGTTAATTTTTGGCGAGACACCATTTCATCAACCACAGGTTGCGCGGCTAATTCCGTGGTTAAAAACAGGCGAGAATCTAAATCATTGGCAGGTAGTTCACTTTGACTCAGTAACGCCGCTAATAATCGGGCTGACCATACTTCCCCATGTGCAAGGATTTGGTTTTTAGCATAAACATCAAGATGAGCTTCTAATAAATGCCCTATGGTATGAATATCATCTTGCAGCGCAGCAGTGAGTTGTATACATAAGTCATCTGCTAATAATTCCGCAATTAACTTGGCTTGATATTCACACGTGGCAATAAGACGCTCAGACGCAGCTTGATCACCATCTGCAGCCAATTGTAATAACTCTAATAATTGGTTGGTGGTTTTACCTGCTGCAGAAACAACAATCAGATCGCGGGCTTGCGTATGCTCGCTAATAATCGCCAACACACGGCGATAACAAGTGGCATCCGCTAAACTACTGCCACCAAATTTATGAATACTGCGCTTAATTGCGTCCATGCGTTCTCCCGAACTTAATATCAATTAACGTATTACCTGTAACTCAAAACATACACTATTAGGTTGCCACAGGTCAATAGACGTCTAGAGCTCTTTACATACTGATTGCCAACAATCCAATTCAAAGGTAAACTTGTCACTTATTCATTAAATAATAATTTACACAAAGGTCAAAAATGACAAAGTGGAACGGCGAGTATATTAGCCCCTATGCAGAACATGGGAAAAAGAGTGTACAGGTTAAAAAGATAACTGTTTCAATCCCTCTGAAAGTACTCAAAGTACTTACAGATGAAAGAACTCGCCGTCAGATTAATAATCAACGTCACGCGACTAACAGTGAACTGTTATGCGAAGCATTTTTACATGCTTACACGGGTCAGCCATTACCGGCTGATGACGATTTAGGCAAAGACAAACCAGACAACATCCCCGCAGAAGCCAAAGCACAGATGTTAGCACTGGGTATCAATATCGATGATTATTTAGAGCAAGATGATTAGTCATTAAATAACGAGTGCCAAATAAACAACGACTGAAAATAAAACAGGCGCACCTTTTATAAAACAGGCTCCAATAATAGGAGCCTGTTTTGATCTAATCTGTAACCAATGCGCTATCTAGACGCGCATTGTTGCTAATACCTTAACGTAAAATCTAAAAACTAAACGGTGCCGCGCGGCCTTTTTTCTTTTTCTCAACTGGTTTCGGTGCCGCTACTGTTACTGGTTTAGCTTCAGCTTTTTTCTTTTTCTTCTTTTCAGGCTGTTCCCAGATATCTGCAGGGATGCTATCGACAGCAGGCTTAGCAACTGGCATTGGTGCAATAAATACAGCTTCAACAACCGCTTCGTCTACAGCGTGAACGTCAGTAACACCTTGCTCAACAGTATTGTTCTCGGTGAAATCGTCTTCAGTAACATCGTGTTCTGCAATATAGCTTGCTACCGAATCAGACTCTAAAGCCGCAGGATCAACAAATTCTTCTTCATCAGCAATATCGTATGCTGCAAGTTCTTCCGCAGACATCACTTGATACGCTTCACCATTAAAGCCGATGATATCGCCAAACATGATTTTTTTACGTTTACGCGTTTCAACTTCACCATTCACATACACATAACCGTCTGCAATATAGTTCTTCGCTTCACTGCCCGAGGTCACTAAATTTTCGATTTTTAAGATCTTATATAGTTCAATTGGTTCTTCAGCGACAACAACAGGGATAACTTCAATTTCATATTCTTCAGACATGGGAACCTTAAATGTGAGCAAATAGCAGAACTGTATACAAGTATAAGCCCAGAAATGCAAACGCCAAGGATAAACCTTTGGCGTTTAATAAAACTATGCAGTAAGTTTACAGCATATAATTTTCAGGTAGTTCGACACGGGCAACGCCAGTTTCTACCGCGGCTAGCGCAACAGCACGTGCGACGCGTGGCAATAAACGTGGATCCATTGGTTTTGGAATGATGTACTCAGTACCAAACTCTAATGATTCCACACCCGATGCAGTCAATACAGACTGTGGTACTTCTTCTTTAGCAATCTCACGGATCGCATGAACAGCGGCTACTTTCATCGCTTCATTAATCACACTGGCACGTGCGTCTAATGCACCACGGAAAATAAATGGGAAGCACAGCACGTTATTCACTTGATTTGGATAATCAGAACGACCGGTTGCCATGATCAGATCTTGACGTGCCGCGTGAGCCAATTCCGGTTTGATTTCTGGATCCGGATTCGAACAGGCAAAAATAATCGGATTATCGGCCATTAATTTAACATCGTCAGCAGCCAATACATTGGGGCCAGATACACCAACAAATACGTCAGCACCGTTAATTGCATCTTGCAATGTACGCTTGTCGGTATTATTAGCAAAACGTTGCTTATATTCGTTAATGTCATCACGACGAGTGTGGATCACCCCTTTGCGGTCTAACATGTAGATTTTTTCACGTTGTGCGCCACATGAAATCAACAACTCCATGCATGCAATAGCCGCTGCACCAGCGCCCATACAAACAATAATCACTTCCGCGATGTCTTTACCTTGAATGTCTAGCGCATTAATCATACCCGCAGCGGTTACGATTGCAGTGCCGTGCTGATCATCATGGAATACTGGAATATTACAACGCGCAATGAGCGCTTTTTCAATTTCAAAACATTCTGGTGCTTTAATGTCTTCTAAGTTAATGCCACCAAATGTATCCGCGATATTCGCGACGGTATCAATAAATTCTTCAGTTGTACGGTGTTTCACTTCAATATCGATTGAATCAATATCAGCAAAACGTTTAAACAAGAGTGCTTTACCTTCCATCACTGGTTTTGATGCCAGTGGGCCTAAATTACCAAGGCCTAAAATAGCCGTGCCGTTAGTGATCACCGCCACTAAGTTACCTTTAGCCGTATATTTGTAAGCATCGTCAGGATTAGCAGCAATTTCACGCACTGGTTCTGCGACACCCGGGCTATATGCTAGAGAAAGATCATCGGCGGTTTCTGCTGATGTAGTAAGTTGAATAGCAATTTTACCCGGTTTAGGGTTCGCGTGATAATCTAATGCTTGCTGTCTAAAGTCTGACATACTCAATATCCTGAATTAAATGAATGCACATAACTCACAGCCTTAATTCGAGAATAACTAAGGTGTAAGAAACAACGTTGGGGAATTAAATAATAATCGAATGTAACGCAAATATTTAACTTTAATTTAACACAGCTCACTTTTATTTTACACTGCGCTAAATGAGCTAATAATATTGTTCGCATAATTCTACAGTAATTTAAGTTGTTTATTCTACCTTTGCACTGATATTGAGTGTTTATTTTTATATAGACTGCTAATTTTAGAAGAACATTTTTACGGAAATGCAATTACGGAGATAAAATCTAAATTTTATAATTTTTTTAAACTGTTTTTCAGGTATAAAAAAAGGCACCCGAAGGTACCTTTTTGAGTTACTACAAAATTTTGTATAAATACAATTCTTATTTTGCAGCAAGAGCGCCAAAACGCTTGTTGAATTTATCAACACGACCACCAGTATCAACATTACGTTGCTTACCAGTGTAGAATGGGTGACACTTTGAACATACGTCAATCGTGATGTTTTTACCGCGAGTTGAACCAACAGAGAAAATGTTACCGCATGAACATTTTGCTTCCATAGCTGCGTATTCTGGGTGGATACCTTGTTTCATAGAAACCTCAATTATTAGTTATGTCGCCATCTGAAACACTGCCAGACACCACATAAAGTTATAGAATTTTTAGGCTGCGAATAATATAGGATCTTACCCCCCAATATCAATAGCTGATGCATAAATAAACTGCAATTAGAACATTAAACAGAAAATATCAAGACATTACCTAGTTAACAGCCGTAAACTGTTTACCGAAGTACAGATTTAGCCCGTAAAAGAGAGTTGAGTAAATGCCCGTTGTCGCCGTTGCCGTTCCCGTTCATTTAAACAGAACCTTTGATTATATTTACCCTGATGATGCGCACATTCAACCCGGCATGCGGATCTGTGTGCCCTTTATGAATAAGCAATTAATTGGCATTGCGCTGGCAACTAAAAACGACAGTGAATTTCCGCTGGCAAAACTCAAACCGATTATCAATGTACTCGATGATAATGCGATTTTATCGGCTGACATGTTAGCTTTTTTCAATTGGTGCGCTGATTATTACCATTACCCGATTGGTGAAGTGATCGCCCAAGCCTTACCGGTATTGTTACGAAAGTTAGAATCAGCCAAGTTAAACAGTTACACATTCTGGCAGTTAACCGATAGTGCCCATGACTTAACGGCTCAGGAATTAAATCGTTTAACCCCTGCGCAATTACAAACCATCAAGTTACTGGCTGAAACGGGGTTAACCCAATCACACTTAAAATTAGCCAATATAAAATCAACCACCATCAAAGCATTACAAGACAAAGGGTTGATTAGCCAAGAATACATTAAGATCCAAGATAACGATGCGCAACACTGGCGCCAGAATCTGGTGATTAGTGATAATCGCCCCACCCTCAATACCGAACAAGCAATTACGATAGCGGCCATTGATATTAATCACTTTGCCACTTATCTACTTGATGGGGTAACAGGCAGTGGTAAAACCGAAGTTTATCTCAATGTCATCGAAAAAGTATTAAAGATTGGTAAACAAGCACTGGTATTAGTCCCTGAAATCGGTCTTACGCCACAAACAATTTCACGCTTTAAGCGTCGTTTCAATGTGCCTATCGTCGCCTTGCACTCTGGTTTAAATGATGCGGAGCGTCGTGAGGCTTGGCTTGAAGCTCAAGCTGGTGTCGCCGGTATCGTGATAGGTACCCGGTCGGCGATATTTACGCCCATGCATGATTTAGGCGTGATCATTATTGATGAAGAACATGATGGGTCGTTAAAACAGCAAGAAACATTTCGTTATCATGCTCGCGATCTGGCTATTGTCAGAGCCCAGCGGAATAACATTGCCGTGGTATTAGGTTCTGCCACCCCGGCGTTAGAAACGCTGCACAATGCTCTGACAGGTAAATATCGTCATTTGCAGCTAACCCAACGTGCGGGTAATGCCCAGATGCCGACCCACCACCTGATCGACATTAAAAATCAATCCTTAGACTCTGGCCTCTCTGCTGAGTTTATGGCATTAATGGCAACCCATTTAGCCGCTGGTAATCAAGTCCTGTTATTTCTCAACCGCCGCGGTTATGCACCCGCCGTCATGTGTCATACCTGTGGTTCGATGGCAGAATGTCAGCGTTGTAATACCTATTACACCTATCATCAATCGCGCAATGTATTGCATTGTCATCATTGCGACGAACAGTTTCCTAAACCACGTCGTTGTCCGAGTTGTAATTCCAATGAAATAATGACCGCCGGTTTTGGTACTGAGCAGTTAGAGGCCATGCTCAATAATCACTTCCCACAATACCCGATTATTCGTATTGACCGAGATAGTACCAGCCGCAAAGGCAGTTTAGAAAAATCATTAGAAGCCGTGCGTAAGCGAGAATTTCGGATCCTAATTGGCACGCAAATGCTCGCCAAAGGTCATCATTTCCCCGATGTCACGCTGGTTGGACTCATCGATGTGGACAGCGCCCTGTTTAGCAGTGATTTTCGCGCCCCTGAAAAACTCGCGCAACTGTTTGTGCAAGTATCTGGTCGAGCCGGACGTGCTGCCAAACAAGGTGAAGTGGCCATTCAGACCCATCATCCTGAACACGAATTAATTCAAGACCTGATTAATAATGGTTATTCTCACTTTGCCCAAACTGCATTACACGCCCGCTCTATGGCAAATTTACCGCCTTATAGCTTTCAAGCCTTGTTCCGTGCAGAAGCCCATCAGTTCAGCGATGCCAATGCCTTTTTAGTCGCAATAAAACAACTCGTTCAAGCGCATAACCACAATCCACAACTGCTTTGTTTAGGGCCGATGCCTGCCCCCATGGAGAAACGCGCGGGTAAGTACCGTTTACAACTATTACTGCAAAGTCCGCAACGTCAGCACATCTCTCACCTATTACGTCAAATAATGCCCAAAATAGAAGCATTAAAGTCTGCACGTAAAGCCCGTTGGTCATTAGACGTAGATCCAACCGAAATGTTGTAAGGATATCGGCATTTATCCGCTGATTAGCTAGTCAAATGCCCCTAACCACGCTAAAATGATCGGTCTATTTCATTCATCATTGCTAGTTAAGAGAACCCATGAAAGAGCATATTATACAGCTGCTAGAGCAGACAGTTACGATCTTAAAAGAACAACAAATCATTCCTGCCGATGTACAACCTCGCATCGCAGTAGATCGAACCCGCGATAAAGCTCATGGTGATTTAGCCACAAATTTAGCAATGATGATGGCAAAACCGGCGAAGAAGAATCCGCGTGAATTAGCGCAATTAATCATTGATAATCTACCAGAATCAGACTTAATCAGCCGTACTGAGATCGCTGGTCCTGGTTTTATCAACATCTTCTTAAACCAAAATTGGTTAGCGCAACAGATTGATATTGCCCTTGCAGACGATAACCTTTCGGTACAAAAAACCACAGCACCAGATACCGTGGTTGTGGATCTATCATCACCAAATCTCGCCAAAGAAATGCACGTAGGTCACTTACGTTCATCAATCATTGGTGATTCTATCGCGCGTACGCTAGAGCTACTTGGTCATCACGTTATTCGTCAAAACCATGTAGGCGATTGGGGCACTCAGTTCGGTATGCTACTTGCGTACATGGAAGAAAAACGCGCTGAAAATGTAGAGATCAGCATGCAACTTTCGGATCTAGAAGTATTCTACCGCGCAGCAAAAGGTCGTTTCGATGAATCAGAAGACTTTGCAATACGCGCCCGTGAAATGGTGGTAATGCTGCAATCTGGTGATGAAGCATGTAACAAACTATGGAAAGAATTTAATGATGTGTCACTGGCCCACTGTCACGACATCTACAAACGCCTAAACGTAAAATTAACCCGTGATGACGTACGTGGCGAAAGCTTCTATAACAGCGACTTGCACAATGTTGTTGCCGAACTTGAAGCACAAGGTCTACTCACCGAGTCAAATGGCGCTAAATGTGTATTCCTAGATGAATTCAAAAACAAAGACGGCGACCCACTACCAGTAATTATCCAAAAAAACGGTGGCGGTTTCCTCTATGCTACAACGGATCTTGCCGCAATGCGCTACCGTCAACAGACACTCAATGCCAATCGTATTATGTACTTTGTTGACCAACGTCAGGCGCTGCATTTCCAACAAGTATTCTCTGTAGCACAAAAAGCCGGTTTTGTTAAACCTGAAACATCACTGGAACACCTTGGTTTCGGAACGATGAATGGTGAAGATGGTCGCCCGTTCAAAACCCGCTCAGGTGGCACGGTAAAACTGGTTGATCTATTAACAGAAGCAGAAGAGCGTGCTTACACACTGGTCAAAGCGAAGAATCCAAATCTTGCTGAAAATGAACTAAAGCACATCGCACGCGTTGTAGGTATCTCATCGGTTAAATATGCCGATTTATCTAAGAACCGCAGCAGTGACTACATCTTCAACTTTGACTCAATGTTAAGCTTTGAAGGTAATACCGCTCCTTACCTACTTTACGCTTGTACACGTGTTAGCAGTATCTTCAACAAAGTTGATACCGCAACAGTGGCGAAACTAACCACAGCTAAAGTACAGTTAAACGAAGACAAAGAACAAGAGCTAGCCGGTAAACTGATCCAGTTTAACGAGATCGTTCATCACGTGGCAAAACGTGCAACACCAAATACATTATGTACTTACCTGTTTGAACTGGCTGGCGTATTCTCAAGTTTCTATGAAGCTTGTCCAATCTTGAGCACTGAAGATGAAGCGATTAAACTAAGCCGTCTAAAACTGGCTCAGTTAACCGCTAAAACGCTTAAACAAGGTCTCGACCTACTCGGCATTGAAACTTTGGAACGTATGTAAATTATGGCTCGTAAGGATTACGCGGGGCACGCCCCCAAGCCAAGAACAAAGCAGGGTGCTAAAAAGGCACCAGCGGCTAAAAAGAAACGCCCAGTGTTGGCTATCTTGCTGTTTTTGATACTGGCAATCGGCTTGGGCTATTTTTTAGCACAAATCAGTGGCACCGCAGAAAAAGCACAGCCCGCACCCATTAAAAAAACACCACCAAAAAAGCTAACGTTAAAACCATTACCGGAAAAGCCTAAGGAAGAATGGCAATATCCGCAAGACTTACAAGAAAAAGAAGTCATTGTCGAGATACCGCCACAACAAGACACAGGTATTCGTTATCAAATGCAATGTGGTTCGTTCCGTCAACGCGCACAAGCTGAATCGATGAAAGCAACGATAGCCTTCCAAGGCTACACGGCCAACATTCGCCACACAGGTAACTGGTATCGCGTGGTTTTAGGTCCTTACGAACGTAAGCGGGTTGCCGAAAAACAACGCCACCAAATTAAACGCGCAGGTGTCACAACTTGTGAAATTTGGCAGTGGAAGCCTTGAAAAACTAACTAGAGATACCCACCTTAGTTGGTATATTGTAATGAAATCGCTTCATATCATATGAGGCGTTTTTTTACCTCGCATTTTTTACCTAACATAATGAAGCGTAGCTAACTGCAACCAGCCGCGCTCAAATTAATTTAGAGTGGAGTTTATCGTGACTACTATTGTATCTGTACGCCGTGAAGGCAAAGTCGTAATGGCCGGAGACGGACAAGTTTCTCTTGGCAACACGGTAATGAAAGGCAATGCAAAAAAAGTGCGCCGTTTATACAACGGCCAAGTTCTCGCTGGTTTCGCCGGTTCTACTGCAGACGCATTTACCCTTATCGAACGTTTTGAAGCGAAATTACAAGCTCACCAAGGTAACCTAGAGCGTGCCGCTGTAGAGCTTGCTAAAGATTGGCGCACCGACAAAATGCTACGTAATTTAGAAGCATTACTGGCGGTAGCGGATAAAAAAAGTTCTTTCATCATCACCGGTAATGGCGACGTAGTGCAACCAGAGAATGATCTTATGGCTATCGGTTCGGGTGGTAATTTTGCCCAAGCATCGGCAATGGCATTATTAGAAAATACCGAATTAGACGCTGAAGAGATCGCTAAAAAATCCCTAACTATTGCAGGTAATATCTGTGTATTCACCAACGGTTTCCACACCATTGAAACTATCGATTACTAAATTTCACCGAATTAAAGGAAACTTATTATGTCGTCAATGACTCCCAGAGAAATCGTTTCAGAATTAGATCGTCATATTATCGGTCAACAAAATGCAAAACGTGCTGTCGCTATTGCCCTGCGTAACCGCTGGCGCCGCATGCAGTTAGATCCAGAACTACGTCAAGAAGTATCACCCAAAAATATTTTGATGATCGGTCCAACAGGTGTGGGTAAAACCGAGATCGCACGTCGTTTAGCCAAGCTAGCAAACGCCCCTTTTATCAAAGTTGAAGCCACTAAATTTACTGAAATTGGCTATGTCGGTAAAGAAGTTGATCAAATCATCAAAGACCTAACCGATGTTGCGGTAAAGCTAACACGTGAACAAGAAATGAAGAAATATCATGTTCGCGCAGAAGAAAATGCCGAAGATCGCGTATTAGATGCGTTACTGCCAAACCCACGTAACAACTGGGGCGAAGAAGAAAAAGCTAGCAATGATAATACCCGTCAGATCTTCCGTAAAAAATTACGCGAAGGAAAATTAGACGATAAAGAAATTAGTATTGAAATTGCCGCGCCACAAATGGGCGTTGAGATCATGGCACCTCCAGGTATGGAAGAAATGACCAATCAGTTACAAGGCATGTTCCAAAATTTATCTGGCGGTTCGACGACAAAATCACGCAAGATGAAAGTAAAAGAAGCATTGAAACAACTGGTTGAAGACGAAGCAGCGAAACTGGTTAATCCCGAAGAATTGAAAGAAAAAGCTATTTTCGCAGTCGAAAACAACGGCATCGTCTTCCTTGATGAAATCGACAAAATCTGCAAACGCAGCGATTCAAATGATGGGGGAGTATCACGCGAAGGGGTACAACGCGATCTATTACCACTTATCGAAGGTTGTACGGTCACCACCAAACACGGTATGGTGAAAACAGACCACATCTTATTCATTGCATCAGGTGCTTTCCAAGTCTCTAAACCGTCTGACCTGATCCCTGAATTACAAGGTCGTCTACCAATCCGCGTTGAATTAGATGCGCTTACAGCAGCAGATTTTGTGCGTATCCTCACCGAGCCAAACGCATCATTAACAGAGCAATACACGGCAATGCTGAAAACAGAAGGCGTGAACGTTGAGTTCACCCCAGATGGTATTGATGGTATTGCCAACGCCGCTTGGAACGTGAATGAGAAAACTGAGAACATCGGTGCCCGTCGCTTACACACAGTAATGGAACGTTTAATGGAAGAAATTTCATTTGACGCATCAGAAAAGAATGGCCAAAGCCTCGTTGTTGACGGTGATTACGTCGGTAAGTCTCTTAACGAATTAGTCGAAGACGAAGATCTAAGTCGCTATATACTTTAATTTACACCTAACAATATTTTGTAGTTAAATTAAATACCACAAAAAGGCGCTTGCATAAGCGCCTTTATTTTAACTCAAGATCGTGATTAACGCCGATGTAGTAATGCGCTTTGAGTTACATCTATCGGTTTAAATTTATCCGTGAACTGACACCAATGACAACGAGTCCTTCGGAGTGAATTGAGTTTTTTCTTGAGTCTAGAGCGTTTCATTGACGGTCCTCTCTGGTTGTCAAAAATATGATCAGTATTCTCAGTCCAAATAATATTAGTTCAGCTTTGCTAAAATACCAACCGCAGCCAACGACAACTCACTGTATTAAGCGCACCACAATCACGATAGCGTTTAATGTGAATAATTAATTTTCGCTCTAATTCAAAAATTTAACGACATTATCTCTTCGCAGAAAATGTCGTTCTTACTACAAATTAATTAATTTTTAAGCGGTAACTTAGATAATTAAATGTATTTACCGGTAGTTAAGTCGCCATCTCCAGCCGCAAATTATGGTAGGCTAGGAATAGACTCTCACCGATAAAATTACTAAGAAGCTTCTGCAACCTATGTCCAGTAAACACCCATGTGTCGAATTTGATAATCCTTATAATTTAACCACTGAATCACAACTTGCAGATAAATATCATCATGAAATTTCGCAATTTTGGGATGCGACGATCGTAGAGCACACATTACAAGGTGTTGATAATATTACCCTGCGCTACGCATCTGCCGTTATAAGTAACACCAGCCCTGCAATTGTGCTATTAGGCGGACGCTCAGAGTCTTATCAGAAATTTCGCGAGCTAATTTACGATCTATACCAACAAGGTTACTCGGTATATTGCTTAGATCATCGTGGACAAGGCATGTCAGATCGTTTACTTAAAAATCGGCACAAAGGGCATGTCGAATATTTTCGTGATTACGTCACTGATTTAAAGTTGTTTATTGATAAAATAATGCGGTCTACCCAACACAGTAAACAGTATTTACTCTGCCATTCGATGGGCGGTGCAATTGGCAGTTTATATTTACAGAATTATCATCACGATTTTAATGCCGCAGTATTAGCATCCCCGATGTTCGGTATTAACTTTGGTCAGATACCGCGTCCGATTGCCAGTATTTATAGCCGTGCCATGCACATCGTTAATAAGATTATTCATACCGAATCATTTTATGCGCCAGGTAAAGGGGATTTTTCTCATTCCCCATTTGAAAATAATCAGCTAACCCACAGCCCATTACGATTTGATCTTTTCCGTCGTAGTTACGGATTTTATCCACAGACTCAGTTAGGCGGTCCAACAATTAACTGGTTACAACAAAGTATTAAAGCCTGTCGTCGTGCGATCCAATACGCGGGTAACATCAAAACGCCAACCTTAATCCTACAAGCTGGCGGCGATGAAGTCGTTCTTGCAGAAGCACAACTGCAATTCTGCCAAGCATTAAGCCATGAGCACAATCAACACCAACCAACACAACCCGTTTTAATCCCAGGCGCGGCTCATGAATTATTCTTAGAAACGGATATTTTTAGGATCCCAGCGCTGACCGTGGCATTAAATTATTTTGCCAAACATTAAGCTTATTACTACGGACAGTCATCACGATAAACACTATTTTAGACACATAAAATAAAGTGAATTTTGAGGTTAAGATGTATAAAGTTATCGTTTCTGATTTAGATGGTACGTTACTGACGCCTGCACATATAGTCTCAGAACAAACCAAAATAACGATCCATAAGTTACTTAAACAGGGTAAAAAATTCATCATTGCCACCGGTCGTCATAATGTCGATGTAGAGGCTATCAGAAAAACAATTGATGCTGAAATTTACCTCATCACCTCAAACGGTGCCAGAGTTCACAACCATAAAGGTGAACTGATTTACAGCAAAAATATCGCCACAGATATTGCCCAGATGATTACTGAAATTGGCTTACCGAAAACTATTCAAGCCAATATTTTCCGTGATGACGAATGGTTTGTAAATAAACCTAACCCAGAGGTCCTTAACTTTAGCCAAGATTCCACATTTAGCTATCAAGTTGTTGATCTCGTGACATTAGACAAATCCGGTATTGCTAAATTCTTTTTCTGTGGCCTCCATGAAGATCTTGTTGCCCTAGCGACACAAATTAACGCTCAATACAGTGCCCAATTAAATGTCTCATTTTCGTTACCGGAATGCTTAGAAGTCATGGACATTAATGTCAATAAAGCCCAAGCACTTGCCGAAGTACTGAGAATTAAAGGTTTCACCATGGCAGAAACAGTGGCCTTTGGTGATGGTATGAATGACGTGGAAATGCTACAAGCCGTTGATAAAGGTTTAGTCATGGGTAACGCTTCGACTATGCTTAAAGCGGCGTTACCAGATTTTGAAATGATAGGCGACTCAGCTGATGATGGGGTTGCCCAGTATATAGAAAAATATATATTGTAGTTACTCACTGGCCACCGCATAATAATGTATGAATTAGTTACTCCGAAAGGACTTCGCGGTAACTAATTAAAAATACACGATTAACGTTTAAATAAGCTCTCGATATCAAGGATGAATTATGCTTCGAGTTATAACCTATTGCTGTCTATTTATCATCACAGGCTGTGTGCAACAGTACCAACCAATCGTCAGCAACAGTCTTTACTCTCTCAGTAGCACTCAGCAAGTAACAGAGCCCGCGCTTAATACTACATCATCTAGACCAAATATCAGTAACGCACCGTATCCCTCGATAGTCCCAGCTAAATATTATAATTTTAGTGGTATCGTTACCATAACCGCACAGCAGCGTACAATACGTTTATGCCATAATGAACAAGTATTTAACCTTCAACCTAATAGCCGCTTACTCGCACAAATTGAACGTTTAAATCAACCCAATGCCTATATCGAATTTGAAGGCCAAATAAACCAATCTCTAAATCCGCGTCACCAGCGTGCAATTATCAGTATTGCGCAGTTACATTTTTTATCTAATCAAAATAACAGTGCCTGTCGATCTGTCACTTCGCGACCAAACTTTGAGATCAGCGGCTCACAACCAGACTGGCTAGGTTATGCTCAAGACAACCAGTTCACATTCATAATCAAAGAATTAAATAGCAAGTGGGCGATTAAGAAAAGTGTCATCACCAAAGGCTTGCGGGCATTTGTCGAAACCGAGAACAGCGATGGCGAACAATTAAACTTAGCCTTTACCGGTAACGGCTGTATCGATAGTAATAATAATTATTGGCAGTATGAAACCACGTTATATTTAAAAGGTAAGCAAATAGCAGGCTGTGCGAAATACCCCAACCAGCAAGAAGATAGCCCAGATTGGCTTGGTCATTATCGCTATAAAAACAATAATGTTACCATTGAACTAGAACTGGCCAAGCATCACCAAGCTAATGTGAAATACATCTATAGCAAGGGTAAAACTCAGACCGCGCGTGGTTTTTGGCATCCCTATGGTTCATCCGGCCTGAAACTATTACTCACTCAGCATCAGGGTAATAAAACTAACGTTATCTATCACTTCCGACGTGATGGCGTCAGATTACAAGCAAATCACCAATGGCGAGATAACCAGAAATATAGTTTTAATGGTGCACTATTAACCCTAGATAGGATGACCGATGAAGTTGAGAGTGGATCATTTTCGACATTAACCCTCAATACTCAAATTCGTGAATTCCAAGCCCAAAATATCATGTCACCAACAAAGAGTACGCCAGCAATCAATAATGCCGTAAAGCGCTATTTTACCATGCATAAAACCAAAACTGATCACGCCAAATATTGGTTTAGCGAATATGACTTAAACGGTAACGGCCGCAAAGATTTGTTAGTGATGCTCGACTGGTGTGAAGATGATGGTTGTGTTTTATTAGTGTTTGAGAACACCTTAAATCGTTATAAATTTATGAGCCGTATAACACAAGTACAAGCGCCACTACAGATAAGTAAGACACAACGACATCTGTGGCAAAGTTTATTAATAAAAGATAAGCAGCAATGGCTACAGCTCGACTTTGATGGTATCAGCTACCCAGCCACAACGCAGAATAACAACTTAGCTTCTGATACTAACTTCACACAAGTTAAATTATTCAGCACCCCGTTAACCGCAGATAATGCCATCCGCATAGAATAAATGCTCAATTACATCTGCTCAACTCGGGCTCATTAAGCCCGAGTTAATATTTAAATTAGCCGCGTTAATTTGTGCAGCGGCAAACTTTATTGTCACTACACATAATTATACAAATTGGCCACAACTCCAGCCTGAAGACCACGCCCATTGAAAATTATAACCGCCTAACCAACCACTTACATCCATAACTTCACCAATAAAATATAAACCAGAGACTTTTTTAGCTTCCATCGTTTTCGATGATAACTCGTCAGTATCAACACCACCGAGTGTCACTTCTGCGGTACGATAGCCTTCTGTGCCATTCGGCTTAACTTGCCAGTTATGTAAGAGCGTTGAGATATCATGAAGATCTTTATGTTGTAATTGCTTAAGCGTGCATTCAGGTAATAACCCATCAGCATAAAATATCTCCACAAGACGTTTCGGTAACACACGCGCTAAGGCCGTTTTAAGCGCTTGGTTGGGACTTGATTCCGTCATGCCAGCTAAGATTTCAGTTATTTCGGTATCAGGTAACAAGTTAATAGTAATTGCTTCACCGGCATTCCAATAAGATGATACCTGTAATACTGAAGGCCCAGAGAGTCCTCGATGGGTAAACAACAGGGCTTCTTTAAAACTAACACCTGATACTGTCGTGATACGCGCAGGTAAACTAACACCAGACAGCTCCGCATATTTATCTTTATCATGCTGTTGTAAGGTAAACGGAACCAAACCTGCTTTCGTCGCATTTACTTTTAGGCCAAACTGTTCTGCGATCTTATAACCATAAGGCGTCGCGCCAAGTTTTGGCATAGAGAGCCCGCCCGTAGCCACAACCACAGATTCACAATTAAGTGCTCCTTGACTGGTTTGCAAATGAAAACGACCATCCTCTGCTTTTTCAATCGATAGTATTTCAGTGCGTAATTGGATCTTAACACCGGCCCAATCACATTCGGTATGTAACATCTTAACGATATCTTTTGCTGAATCATCACAGAATAATTGGCCATGGTCACGTTCATGATAAGCAATACCATGACGTTCAACCATATCAATAAAGTTCCACGCGGTATAACGACTTAATGCTGATTTAACGAAATGTGGATTGGCACAAATGAATGCATCTATAGAAAGGCCATTATTGGTGAAATTACAACGTCCACCGCCACTAATAAGTACTTTACGACCGGCTTTCTTGGCATTATCTAGAACCAATACTGAGCGACCTCGATAACTAGCACTTGCCGCACACATCAATCCTGCGGCACCGGCACCAATTACTATCACATCACAACGTCGGCTCATCGAAGACCTCTAATTTAACTACAATACAAAAATGGAGCCGCAGAATAGCATTAATTATCCAGATACCCAAACGACTTCACCGACTATACCAAGAGATTTGTTATAGCTTGTTAATACGTTCTTCAACTTCAGGCTCTAAGTAGGCCATTTCATTCAGATCTGCGGCCCACTCATGTTTATTTTCTAGCAGACGTAACATACGGATCGCAGCCACTTTTACGATAGCAACTTCAGACCACATTGATTTATTTAGACAACGCCAATGATCAGCATCAATACATTTCGGGTTATTAAGCTGTTCACTGCAAGTATCACAAATTAAAATACAATCATCATAATCTGGCGTTGTCGGTATAGGCGCGACTTCAAAAATATTTAGTTTCACACCTGATGCATCACATGTTTCGCAATGCGAACGTGCACGTCGCGCTAAATTTTTACCAAATGAATTTAATTCATCTTTTCTATGTTGATGTTTGTCTAAGCCTTTAGCCATAATGTTCAATTCCTATATATTTAAACTGTGTTGAAAATACGTTTATTTGTCAGGAATAGCAAACCTTAACACCATATAAATACTATAAAATATCACAGGTTTAAATACTTCATAGATGACAAATGGATTGCTATAATCGATTCACATGGATAGCATTTTAGTAAAGGAATAACGAATGATCCCAAGTAACAAACCCCTTAACCCAAACTTTTCATCTGGCCCTTGCAGTAAGCGTCCTGGCTATGAATTAGCACAATTGGATATAAGCACTCTCGGTCGCTCACACCGTTCTAATATCGGCAAAGCAGCGCTACAGCAAGCGATTGAACAAACCAAAGAACTCTTAAAAATTCCAGAGGACTATCGTATCGCTATAGTCCCAGCTTCTGATACTGGTGCGATGGAGATGATGCTATGGTCATTACTCGGGGCAAGACCAGTTGATGTTTGCTACTGGGAATCATTTGGTAAAGGCTGGTTCAGCGATATTAAAAATGAACTACAACTTAGCCATGTGAATGCAATTACTGCGGATTATGGCCAACTGCCTGATTTAGCAAAGACGAATCCAGAACATGATATTGTGTTTACTTGGAACGGTACCACCTCTGGTGTTAAAATCGCTGATGCTCACTGGATCAGTGATAAACGCACAGGCTTAACGATTTGCGATGCAACCTCAGCGGTATTTGCAATGCCGATGGCATGGGATAAACTCGATGTAACCACATTCAGTTGGCAAAAGGTATTAGGTGGGGAAGGTGCTCACGGCATGATCGTACTTAGCCCAGCAGCCGTCGAACGTTTAGAGTCTTATACCCCAACTTGGCCATTACCTAAGATCTTCCGTTTAACTAAAAATGGTCAGTTGATTGAAGGGATCTTTACAGGTGCAACGATTAACACGCCGTCAATGCTATGTGTAGCTGATTATTTAGATGCATTAAACTGGATAAAGAAGATCGGAGGCGTTGACGCTGCTATTAGTCGTTCTGAAAACAATCTCGCCATATTAGCTAATTTTGTTAGCCAGCATGAATGGATAGATTTTCTTGCCGAGCAAGCTGAATATAGATCGAATACCAGTGTATGTTTACGTTTAGCGCTGAGCGATGCCGAATTAAAAGAGTTCAGCACGTTATTAGCAGAGCAGCAAGTAGCCTACGATATTAATTCCTATAAAGATGCACCGTCAGGCTTACGGATTTGGTGTGGCGCGACGATTGAAAGTCATGATATTGAACTACTATTGCCTTGGCTCACCTGGGCATATGAGAAAGTAAAAACATAGACTTAATATTACTAAGCTATTAATTCAAAAACCAGCCGTAGGTTGGTTTTTGATTGTCTGTAGCCATAAATTACAGACACAAAAAAGCCGACATCAGTAATGATGTCGGCTCTCTCTAATTTGGCGCTTGGCAATGCCCTACTCTCACATGGGGAGACCCCACACTACCATCGGCGTTATTACGTTTCACTTCTGAGTTCGGGATGGGATCAGGTGGGGCCGCAACACTATGGTCACCAAGCAAATCTGGTTTGCTTTCTATAAGAAAATTAATTTCTATTGTTAATCTGAAAAGCTATAAATAAAGAAGTCTTTAAAACATAAAGTGTTCAATCTATTCTTAAGTCATATTTCAATTAATCATACTTTAATTTGTATGGTTAAGCCTCACGGGTAATTAGTACAAGTTAGCTCAATGCCTCACAGCACTTACACACCTTGCCTATCAACGTTGTAGTCTCCAACGGCCCTTCAGGGAGCTTAAAGCTCCAGTGAGAACTCATCTCGAGGCCTGCTTCCCGCTTAGATGCTTTCAGCGGTTATCAGTTCCGAACTTAGCTACCGGGCAATGCCATTGGCATGACAACCCGAACACCAGTGGTTCGTCCACTCCGGTCCTCTCGTACTAGGAGCAGCTCCTCTCAATTCTCAAACGCCCACGGCAGATAGGGACCGAACTGTCTCACGACGTTCTAAACCCAGCTCGCGTACCACTTTAAATGGCGAACAGCCATACCCTTGGGACCAACTTCAGCCCCAGGATGTGATGAGCCGACATCGAGGTGCCAAACACCGCCGTCGATATGAACTCTTGGGCGGTATCAGCCTGTTATCCCCGGAGTACCTTTTATCCGTTGAGCGATGGCCCTTCCATTCAGAACCACCGGATCACTAAGACCTACTTTCGTACCTGCTCGACGTGTCTGTCTCGCAGTTAAGCTGGCTTATGCCTTTGCACTAACCACATGATGTCCAACCATGTTTAGCCAACCTTCGTGCTCCTCCGTTACTCTTTGGGAGGAGACCGCCCCAGTCAAACTACCCACCAGACACTGTCCGCAACCCCGATAAGGGGCCTACGTTAGAACATCAAACGTACAAGGGTGGTATTTCAAGGTTGACTCCACATCATCTAGCGACAATGCTTCAAAGTCTCCCACCTATCCTACACATGTAGGTTCAATGTTCAGTGCCAAGCTATAGTAAAGGTTCACGGGGTCTTTCCGTCTAGCCGCGGGTACACTGCATCTTAACAGCGATTTCAATTTCACTGAGTCTCGGGTGGAGACAGCGTGGCCATCATTACGCCATTCGTGCAGGTCGGAACTTACCCGACAAGGAATTTCGCTACCTTAGGACCGTTATAGTTACGGCCGCCGTTTACCGGGGCTTCGATCATGAGCTTCGACCTAAGTCTAACCCAATCAATTAACCTTCCGGCACCGGGCAGGCGTCACACCGTATACGTCATCTTGCGATTTTGCACAGTGCTGTGTTTTTAATAAACAGTTGCAGCCACCATTTCTCTGCGACCAACAATAGCTTACGGAGCAAGTCCTTCACCATCATTGGCGTACCTTCTCCCGAAGTTACGGTACCATTTTGCCTAGTTCCTTCACCCGAGTTCTCTCAAGCGCCTTAGTATTCTCTACCTAACCACCTGTGTCGGTTTGGGGTACGATTCTCTTATATCTGAAGCTTAGAGGTTTTTCCTGGAAGCCGGGTATCAACTACTTCATCTCCGTAGAGACTCGTCATCAGTCCTCAGCCTTAAGTGCGCCCGGATTTACCTAAGCACACAGCCTACAACCTTAAACATGGACAACCATCGCCATGCTAGTCTAACCTTCTCCGTCACCCCATCGCAATATAAGTGAGTACAGGAATATTAACCTGTTTTCCATCGACTACGCCTTTCGGCCTCGCCTTAGGAGTCGACTCACCCTGCCCCGATTAACGTTGGACAGGAACCCTTGGTCTTTCGGCGTGGAGGTTTTTCACCCCCATTATCGTTACTCATGTCAACATTCGCACTTCTGATACCTCCAGCAAGCTTCTCAACTCACCTTCGACGGCTTACAGAACGCTCCTCTACCATGCAAAGAACACGTCTTTGCATCCGTAGCTTCGGTGGTATGTTTAGCCCCGTTAAATCTTCCGCGCAGACCGACTCGACCAGTGAGCTATTACGCTTTCTTTAAAAGATGGCTGCTTCTAAGCCAACTTCCTGGCTGTCTGAGCCTTTCCACATCGTTTCCCACTTAACATACACTTTGGGACCTTAGCTGACGGTCTGGGTTGTTTCCCTTTCCACGACGGACGTTAGCACCCGCCGTGTGTCTCCCGCGATTGAACTTATTGGTATTCGGAGTTTGCAAAGGGTTGGTAAGTCGGGATGACCCCCTAGCCTTAACAGTGCTCTACCCCCAATAGTTAGACGCGAGGCGCTACCTAAATAGCTTTCGAGGAGAACCAGCTATCTCCCGGTTTGATTGGCCTTTCACCCCCAGCCACAAGTCATCCGCTAATTTTTCAACATTAGTCGGTTCGGTCCTCCAGTTGATGTTACTCAACCTTCAACCTGCCCATGGCTAGATCACCGGGTTTCGGGTCTAATCCCAGCAACTATTCGCGCAGTTAACACTCGGTTTCCCTACGGCTCCGCTATTCGCTTAACCTTGCTACTGAAATTAAGTCGTTGACCCATTATACAAAAGGTACGCAGTCACCCAACAAAGTAGGCTCCCACTGCTTGTACGTATACGGTTTCAGGTTCTATTTCACTCCCCTCACAGGGGTTCTTTTCGCCTTTCCCTCACGGTACTGGTTCACTATCGGTCAGTCAGTAGTATTTAGCCTTGGAAGATGGTCCTCCCATATTCAAACAGCATATCACGTGTGCCGTCCTACTCGATTTCACAATAAGGTCGTTTTCATGTACGGGACTATCACCCTGTATCGTGGCACTTTCCAGAGCCTTCCATTAACTTCCAAACTGCTTAAGGGCTAGACCCCGTTCGCTCGCCGCTACTAAGGGTATCTCTATTGATTTCTTTTCCTCGGGGTACTTAGATGTTTCAGTTCTCCCGGTTCGCTTCGTAACGCTATGTATTCACGTTACGATACCTTACAAAGTAAGGTGGGTTCCCCCATTCGGACATCTGTGGATCAATGCTTTTTATCAACTCCCCACAGCTTAACGCAGATTAACACGTCCTTCATCGCCTCTGACTGCCTAGGCATCCACCGTATACGCTTAGTCACTTAACCATACAATCTAAAGTCGACCGTACAATTGAAATAACTAGGTATTATCTAGTTTTTTTCGCCTCAAGAATACTCAAGAACACTCTATTGTTATTGCCAAAGCAATAACGTGTTTTAAGAACTTCTTTATTTATTCAGCTTTCCAAATTTTTAAAGAGCAATTTGCTAAAAAGCAAAGATAAACAAGCGATTGCTTAGCTTTGATTTTTAACGACTGTGATGTGGTGGAGCTATGCGGGATCGAACCGCAGACCTCCTGCGTGCAAGGCAGGCGCTCTCCCAGCTGAGCTATAGCCCCACATCATAGAGTTCGTAAGAAGATTGGTAGGACTGAGTAGATTTGAACTACCGACCTCACCCTTATCAGGGGCGCGCTCTAACCAACTGAGCTACAGTCCTATCGCATTTCTTACATGCTTTTCAACTTTCTATTCAAGCAATTTGTGTGGGCACTTACAAAAATTAACAACTTTACGTAAGGAGGTGATCCAGCCCCAGGTTCCCCTAGGGCTACCTTGTTACGACTTCACCCCAGTCATGAACCACACCGTGGTCATCGCCCTCCCGAAGGTTAAGCTAATGACTTCTGGTGCAGCCCACTCCCATGGTGTGACGGGCGGTGTGTACAAGGCCCGGGAACGTATTCACCGTGACATTCTGATTCACGATTACTAGCGATTCCGACTTCATGGGGTCGAGTTGCAGACCCCAATCCGGACTACGACGCACTTTGTGGGATTCGCTTACCATTGCTGGTTTGCAGCCCTTTGTATGCGCCATTGTAGCACGTGTGTAGCCCTACTCGTAAGGGCCATGATGACTTGACGTCGTCCCCACCTTCCTCCGGTTTATCACCGGCAGTCTCCTTAGAGTTCCCACCATTACGTGCTGGCAAATAAGGATAAGGGTTGCGCTCGTTGCGGGACTTAACCCAACATTTCACAACACGAGCTGACGACAGCCATGCAGCACCTGTCTCATAGTTCCCGAAGGCACCAATCCATCTCTGGAAAGTTCTATGGATGTCAAGAGTAGGTAAGGTTCTTCGCGTTGCATCGAATTAAACCACATGCTCCACCGCTTGTGCGGGCCCCCGTCAATTCATTTGAGTTTTAACCTTGCGGCCGTACTCCCCAGGCGGTCTACTTAATGCGTTAGCTTAAGAGCCCAGTTCTCAAGGAACCAAACTCCGAGTAGACATCGTTTACGGCGTGGACTACCGGGGTATCTAATCCCGTTTGCTACCCACGCTTTCGCATCTGAGCGTCAGTTACTTGCCAGGTGGCCGCCTTCGCCACTGGTATTCCTTCAGATCTCTACGCATTTCACCGCTACACCTGAAATTCTACCACCCTCTCAAGAACTCTAGTTTGCCAGTTCGAAATGCAGTTCCCAGGTTGAGCCCGGGGCTTTCACATCTCGCTTAACAAACCGCCTGCATGCGCTTTACGCCCAGTAATTCCGATTAACGCTCGCACCCTCCGTATTACCGCGGCTGCTGGCACGGAGTTAGCCGGTGCTTCTTCTGCGAGTAACGTCACAGTGATAACGTATTAAGTCACCACCTTTCCTCCTCGCTGAAAGTACTTTACAACCCTAAGGCCTTCTTCATACACGCGGTATGGCTGCATCAGAGTTTCCTCCATTGTGCAATATTCCCCACTGCTGCCTCCCGTAGGAGTCTGGACCGTGTCTCAGTTCCAGTGTGGCTGATCATCCTCTCAGACCAGCTAGGGATCGTCGCCTTGGTGAGCTCTTACCTCACCAACAAGCTAATCCCACTTGGGCTCATCTAGTCGCGAGAGCTTTCAAGAAGAGGCCCCCTTTCACCCGTAGGTCGTATGCGGTATTAGCAGTCGTTTCCAACTGTTGTCCCCCTCGACTAGGCAGATTCCCAAGCATTACTCACCCGTCCGCCGCTCGACGCCAGAATAGCAAGCTATTCTTCGTTTCCGCTCGACTTGCATGTGTTAAGCCTACCGCCAGCGTTCAATCTGAGCCATGATCAAACTCTTCAATTAAAAGTTTTTGACTGATCACCAAAATCATTACTGATAGTGATTATCAAGTCGGCTCAATGAATTCTGTACTTCAACAATACAACCGAAATTCTATTGTTTATAAAACTATAAATCTTTCGATTTAAGTTTATGTTCACAATTACATTGATATAATATTTGGTCATTATATCTCTGCAAGTGCTCACACAGATTGCTTGAATAAATTGTTAAAGAGCATTGACCTTGACGCCTTGCGTCGTAGTCAGGCTGCGTATTCTACGCAAACCAGATTTGAAGTCAAGCACATATTCATGCTTTATTCAGGACGTTTAAAAAGTAACCGAAGTTGCTTTTTAACACCTTACTGAACGACGTTCGCCGTGTCAGTGAGATGCATTATAGGGATCTAACGTTTACTGGCAAGTGATTTCTAAAAAAATAATATAGCGCTTTCAAGCTTGGTTGTTTACTATGCTATTTGAGTATTTGACTAACATTAATGACTATACAGGGGCGATAATGAGCACTTCACTTCGAAAATACCAAGGAATATTACCGCAATTAGCCAACTCAGCTTATGTAGATAAGTCTGCAGTCCTCATCGGAGATATAACTATAGACGAAGATGCCAGTATATGGCCACTCGTTGCAGCCCGTGGTGATGTAAATAAAATCATCATTGGGGCGCGTACCAATGTGCAAGATGGCTGCGTATTACACGTTACTCGAAAAAGCCCAGCAAACCCAAATGGTATTCCCCTTATTATAGGTGACGATGTTACCGTCGGTCATAAAGCACTGTTACACGCATGCACTATCGGTGATCGCGTACTAATCGGCATGGGTGCAATAGTACTTGATGGCGCGATCATTGAAGATGATGTCATGATCGGTGCTGGTACTTTAGTGCCACCTAGAAAAATATTAGTAAGTGGTTACCTTTATATAGGCAGCCCAGCAAAACAAGTAAGAAAATTAACAGATGATGAGATCGCGTTCTTAAAGCTATCAGCCGATAACTATGTGCTGCTTAAAAATGAGTATATAGCAGATAGCCAGTAATAGAAGTACTGCTACCCTCTAAGCCTAGGGGGTAACAACATTATATTTATTTAATGGTTTTTCTTAATGCTTCAAGTACAGGTGGCATCGACGGTATTACGCCACGCCAAATTTTAAAGCTTTCAGCCGCCTGACCAACCAACATACCCAGTCCATCGATAACTAATTCCGCCCCCTGTTCGGCAGCCCATAAATTGAATGCTGTGGCATCCGCTTTATACATCATGTCATAACAGATCGTGTTTTTATTCACTAATGCAGTTGAAATGGCAGGAACCAAACCCGACAAACTGGCTGACGTAGAGTTAATGATAAGATCAAAATCGCCTGTTAATGCGCCAAAACCACATGCTGTAATATCCCCCTTATCATTAAACAATGTCGCCAACTGCTGCGCTTTGACATCCGTACGATTAGCTATCACCAGTTCTTGCACGCCTTGTTCTAATAACGGACCAATTACACCGCGCGCAGCACCACCCGCACCTAACAATAAGATCCGCTTATTCGTGAGAGTCGTATATTGCAACAAGTCATACACCAGACCAAATCCATCGGTATTATCACCTATAACACGGCCATCAGCAGTAAGCACCAGCGTATTAACCGCACCAGCCAGTTGAGCTCGCGGTGTTAATTGCTGAGCAAATGAAAATGCCTCTTGTTTAAAAGGCACGGTAATATTACAACCCTTCCCCCCCTGAGCAAAAAACTCATTCATCGCCGTAGTAAAGCCATTAATTGGTGCTTCGATCGCTTGATAGCTAAGATCCTGTGCAGTTTGCTTGGCGAATAAGCCGTGGATCATAGGTGATTTACTGTGGTTTATTGGATTACCAAATACGGCATAACGATCCATACTGCACAACTCCTGTAATGAGATAGATAAAGGAAAGGACCTAGTAAACTATGATCAGGCTATTATCGTCAATAGAAATGATCAGTGAAAAGTAATGACTAACGGTAGATTTTCCCGGTAAGTGCATCCGTGATCGTGGTTGGTTGCGCAAGTGCACCCACCGCTTCATCAACAATCGCACCAAGGAGTGACTCTAATTGACTCGCCACTTCCGCGGCAGTAATACACGGCGTAAGTCCGGTTAAATTCGCACTGGTTGAGGTAATTGGCCCGCCAAAAGCGAGGCATAATGCTTGAACTGTCGGATGCGCAGAAACACGAACCGCGATACTATCGAATTGTCCAGTTAACCATTTTGGTACTTGCGCTTTAGCAGGCATAACCCAAGTTGCAGGCCCTGGCCAGGTTTGCTTAATCTTGTCGATTTGCGTTGCAGATAATTGGGTTAAATCCACATAATCATTTAACTGCGCTAAATTAGCGGCAATTAAGATCAAGCCTTTTTCAACCGGACGTTGTTTAATGGTTAATAAGCGTTGAACCGCTAACTCATTCATCGGATCGCAACCCAAGCCAAAAACAGCTTCTGTTGGATAAGCAATAACTTGCTGGGTATGTAACGCTGCCACTGCGTTGTTAATAGCTGTTGAATTATTCACAGTAATATATCTATTATTAATAGTCATAAACAAAAATGGTAGATCACGCTACCATTTCCTACTCTATAACGACAGTTATAAGACTAGTTTATTAGTCATTACAGTGCTTTTAATTTAGCTTGTAACGCTTCGTCTTTAGCAATAATAATGGCTGCATTAGCTTGACGCTCAGCTTTAACTTTAGCCGCCATTTCTGGATTACCAATTGCTAACATTTGCGCTGCAAGATAACCGGCATTCTTAGCTCCCGCACTCCCGATTGCAACACAAGCAACAGGTACACCACCAGGCATTTGCACTGTTGATAATAAAGCGTCCATACCTTGTAACGGGCCCGCGTCGATTGGCACACCAATAACAGGATGAGTAGTGATACCCGCAACCGCACCAGCTAAATGTGCAGCTAGGCCAGCAGCACAGATAAATACAGCACAACCACGGCTCTCTGCATCTGTCACATACTGATGTGTCGCAGCAGGCGTTCTATGCGCAGAAGTTACTTTTACTTCGTACTGAATATCAAATGATTTAAGTACCTTTAGTGTACCCTGCATAACCGGCAAATCTGAATCTGAGCCCATTAATACTGCAACAAATGGTGTAGACATAATTATTCCCTTTCCGTATGAGTTATTTTTAATCGTTAAAATTAATTGATAGTGTTAATCACTATTCTAATAAAGCACGCTTATAGCCACAGCGTTTCTGTGGACAGATAAGTTGTTTTCCATTACTGGTTTTCTTTTCCACTAATATGGTCCAGTGGCACTCGGGACATATTTCTGAAACTGGTTTGAGATTAATAATGTATTTACACTTAGGGTATTTATTACAAGAATAAAATATCTTTCCGAAACGTGATTTTTTTTGCAGTAAATCACCCGATTCACATTGTGGACAAGATATGCCGGTCTCATCTGGCGTTTCTGTTTTCGACATATAATTGCAAGTGGGGAACTGGATACAACCAATAAAGAAGCCATAACGGCCACGTTTCAATACGAGTTCATGTTGACACTCTGGGCATTCTGAACCAACCAGCACTTTGTCATCTTCGAAATGTG
Source organism: Moritella yayanosii (assembly GCF_900465055.1). NCBI lineage: Bacteria > Pseudomonadati > Pseudomonadota > Gammaproteobacteria > Alteromonadales > Moritellaceae > Moritella > Moritella yayanosii. The sequence goes on from NZ_LS483250.1 coordinate 2,913,471, forward strand.
ATTGATTTGATAGTGGGCGTGAATACTCACAAGTAGGATAATTATTGCAACCTAAAAAAGGCCCTGATTTGGCATTTTTAATACTTAACTCAGCACCGCATTGCGGGCACGTCTCGTACTCTTTTTCCAAGGCATGTTCATGAACTGTAAATAGTTTGTCATTATGTTTAGACATTTGAACAATTTTTAAGTAAATAATTGATGGGCGGATATTAACAAAACTGACATATTATGCCAGTTATTAATGAAAATTCAATCGGCAAGCCACGCTAATACCAACTTTTAGTGCAGGTGAACATGGCTTTTAGCCTGGACTAGCTCTTCCATCTGCGAATATGCTTTTTCACCGTTTGGCACATTAAATAACACCATTAAAATAACCCATTTAATGTCATCAAGGTCCAAATCGGTATTCTCCAGTTCAATTAAACGTGCGATGGCCATTTCTCTGGTTTCAATATTTAGCACATTAATATGTTCTAAAAATAAGAGAAAACCACGACATTCGGTGTTGATGTAGAATTGCTCAGCCTCAGTATAAATTCGTATCGAATTCATACTGGATACTTGCAGGTGAGTTTGCACGCCGCCATTGCGTAACTCGACTAAATTTTCAATCCATGTAATGGCTTTATGTATTTCAGTTTCAACAAAACCAGCCTGAATTAACTCACCGAGTAAGTCATCTCGATCAACTAAGAACTCAGATTTATTTTGTTCATAAACGTTTTCGAAAAGATAAATAAGTATATCTAACATTAGCCCCTCCGTTGCGATCTCACATAACCACCAGGTACAGCATTCACCCAATTATCAAGTTCTAGTTCCATTAAACTCGTTAATACCTGGCTAACAGGTTGTTGGCTGCGCTCAGCAATTAGATCTGCTGTCGTTACTTCATAACCGACATTATCTAAGATAGTTTGGTTTGGCAATGAAACAGTTTCGAGATCAGAGCTGAACAGGTCTGTTTGCTCAAAATTCGTACGTACATTTATATATGTGAGTTCATCGGTAATATCACTTGTTTGGGTGATGAGTTTCGCACCTTGCTGGATTAGATAATGACAGCCAGCAGCAGCCGGATTATCAATCGCCCCAGGCAGAGCAAATACTTCTCGGCCTTGTTCAATGGCATAACGTGCAGAAATCAATGAACCACTATTTAATGCGGCTTCAACAACAACAACACCCAGAGAGAGACCACTGACGATGCGATTGCGACGGGGAAAGTGCTCTGGTCTGGCTTGGGTAAAAGGACTAAACTCAGACACTAATGCACCTTGTTCTCGGATCTGTTGCGCTAATTGTAGATGCCGCTTAGGATAAACATTGGCTAAACCTGTGCCTAATACGGCAATCGTCTCGCCCTTGGCTGCTAATACACTACGATGACACTCACTATCAATACCGATCGCGAGCCCACTGGTGATAACTAATCCCTGTTGGACTAATTCTGCAGCAAAGCTGTGTGCATGACGCTTGCCATAATAACTCGGGGCACGCGTACCAACCATGGCGATTTGCGGTTTCGATAATAGCTCAACATTGCCTTCGACGTATAACAGTAACGGTGGTGCAGCAATGTTTTTCAAGGTGATGGGATAATCGCTGGCGGTAATAGGAATAAGGTAACGATTATCTTCTGCGGCAAGCCATTGTAGGTTTCGATCAATACTCTGCCAGTCAGGATTGAGCACGGCTTGTTGCTGTGCGGTATCTAAACCAAGAGAGTGTAGATACCGCGCTGAACCAGAAAATAATTTAGTTAATGATGTTTTTTGCAATAATTTTAGCGCCCGACTGCCACCAATTTTCGGGACGTCATATAACGCTAACCAATATTTATCATGCTCATTAACCATAATTACACTTACACCCTAGTTATCATAAGTTACTTACCTTATCGTTAAGCTTAATCACTTGTGAGCTATGTGTGATGAGCGCAAGGCTAACTTTATCGTAAACTTTGAACACCATCATCTCTCCGACTCGTTCATCTGGGAGCTGTAGCTCATTTTTGCCAGAAAAAAGTTTATCGTATTGATTAATTTGATCACTATAATCAAAATCTAGATCTTGTTCATGACGAATAATGGTTTTACCACGTTTCAATACGGCAAACACATCACCAGCACCAACGTTGTCACGCCAACCACGATTTATGATCACCACATCATTTTTACCAATCGCACTGTATTTTTCATCTGCCGCGACAATCAAACCATCGCTAGCCAGCTGGAAATTACGCGGTTGAAAGTAAACAGGCAAACGGTCTTGCTCAGGCATCGGCAATAATCGGTCACCTTTACGTGCTTCTTTGGTACTTTTCAAAATCAATAATTTGGCCGGAATGGTTTCCGTGCCGGTATTCACCACACGGGCAATCGCAATAAACTCGACTTCGTTACCCAGATTTTCATTCGTCACCGGATCAATATAAGTACGACCGCGACGATAAATACCGTATTGACCCGGTTTTAACGAGCTTGATGCAAAAATACTGTGGCCAACAATAAAGGTGGTATTGCCGTCATTATTACCTAAGATCACTGGAGCCCGTTTTAATTTATCATCGCCAGCAACATAGTCACGACTTAAAAAAGAATTGATTAATTTTAATGGTATCGTCGGAATAGCACGACTGCCTTTTAATTCAGGTCGCGCTTTAGGAGAAACTTTTAAGATACGCTTACGTATATGATTACGGACTAAACGGGGTTGACCATCAACAAAGATTAATTGTAGTTTATCGCCGGGATAGATAAGATGCGGATCATCTAACGCAGGATTAGCATCCCATAGCTGTGGCCATAACCACGGACTTTGCAAATATTTGCTCGAAATATCCCAAAGCGTATCACCTTCTTTGACGATGTATTCAGTCGGGTATTGGTTTTTTAAGTTTAAGCTATCAGCATGCGCTAAAAAGGGTAAAATAGCGGCTAAAGCAAAGATCAAACGACGTTTTATGGACATATCCTTTCCTAATTGTTGTTTGAACGCTTATATTTATAGTGATTATTGTAACGTTTTACGTCAAAATTAAGCGTTATTTGAATCCATTCAAAATAAGAAAGTACCATGGCTATATTAGAAGTTTTACATTTTCCTGATGATCGATTAAAAAAAATTGCTCAACCTGTGCAAGAAATCACACCAGCGACGCAAATCATCATCGATGACATGCTCGAAACCATGTATGCCGAAGAAGGTATTGGTTTGGCCGCTGTACAAGTCAATATTTTACAACGTATTGTCGTTATCGATGTGTCAGGAACACGCAATGAACCTCTAATCCTTATCAATCCAGTGCTCACCAACAAATTCGGTGAAACAGGTATTGAAGAAGGCTGCCTATCGGTACCAGAATCACGCGCTTTTGTGCCCCGCGCAGAAAGCGTGACAGTAACAGCGTTAGACCGTGATAATAATGAGTTTACACTAGAAGCCCATGATTTATTAGCCATTTGTTTACAGCACGAAGTGGACCATCTAAATGGTAAACTCTTTATTGACTATTTATCACCGCTAAAACAGCAAAGAATTCGGAAAAAGCTAGAAAAACTAGCACGTCAAAACAAATAAGAATACAAAGTAGGAATTAACCTTGAGCAAACCATTACGCATTATTTTTGCCGGCACCCCTGATTTTGCCGCAAAACACCTATCTGCATTAATCAATTCAGAGCATGAAGTGATCGCTGTATATAGCCAACCAGATCGCCCCGCAGGTCGTGGCAAAAAACTAAAACCAAGTGATGTAAAACAACTTGCTGTTAGCCATGACATTCCCGTTTTTCAGCCGATTAGTTTACGTAACGAAGAAGCACAACAAGCATTATCGGCATTAAATGCTGACCTGATGGTTGTGGTTGCCTACGGGTTGATCCTGCCACAAATCGTACTCGATACACCGCGCTTAGGGTGTATTAATGTACACGGTTCATTATTGCCAAGATGGCGTGGTGCAGCACCAATCCAACGTGCAATTTGGGCTGGCGATGCAGAAACAGGCGTCACTATTATGCAAATGGATTTAGGTCTAGATACGGGTGCCATGCTACACAAAGTAACATGCCCGATTGCGGATGATGAAACCAGTGCCAGTTTATATGACAAACTAGCAGGACTCGGTCCACAAGGTCTGCTAGAAACATTAGCACACATCAGTAACAACACCGCCGTTGCTGAAGTGCAAGATGACCAACTATCAAACTATGCATCAAAGCTAAGTAAAGAAGAAGCCAATATAGATTGGACTCAATCTGCTGTAGAGATTGAACGTCAAGTACGTGCTTTTAACCCTTGGCCAGTAAGCTATACACAAATTGCAGAGCAAAATGTTAAAATTTGGCAAACAAGTGTCAGTGAAGCAACCACGGATGCACAGCCCGGCACTGTAATAGCGGCAACAAAACACGGCATCCAAGTGGCGACGGGCAATGGCGTATTAACGTTATTAAACCTGCAACTGGCTGGTAAGAAAGCCATGCCTGTTCAAGACATATTAAACGCTCGTAAAGAGTGGTTTACTGTTGGTCAATTACTTAATTCTATTTAATACTTATAACCGCTCAATAATATTGGGCGGTTTTACCTCGGATACATATACATGAAAACCAGAGCTAGCGCTGCAAAAGTACTTTACCAAGTTGTTGATAGAGGTCAGTCATTGACGACAGCCTTACCGACTGCTCAGCAATTATTACCAGCCAAGGATCGTGCTTTACTACAGGAGATCTGTTACGGCGTACTGCGCTGGTTACCACGTCTTGAATTTATTAGTCGCCAACTAATGAGCAAGCCATTAACCGGTAAACAAAGACCTGTGCATTTCTTGATTCTGGTTGGTTTATATCAATTAAAATTCATGCGTATCCCTGCACATGCTGCCGTAGCAGAAACAGTAAACGCAATAAAAGTATTAAAATCACCAAAACTCAGTGGTTTGGTGAATGCGGTTTTACGTAATTATCAACGTCAGCAAGATGATCTAGAGAGCCAAGCAGACGGTAACGATACGTGTAAATTTGGTCACCCAGGTTGGTTAATTAAGCGTATTAAAGCGGCTTACCCAGAACAATGGCAAGAAGTCTTAATGGCGAATAATGAACGACCACCAATGTGGATCCGGGTTAATCAACAACATCATAACCAAGCTGATTATCAAGCATTATTAGCCGCTGACGAGATCGTTGCTGAAATAGTCGAGAGTGCCGATTCAGCACTGCGATTAGTAAAGCCAACCGACGTTTATAAGCTAGCTGGTTTTGCAGACGGCCATTGTTCTGTACAAGATGGCGCAGCACAATTTGCAGCACAATTCTTAGACGCACAGCCAGGCGAATTAATACTGGATGCTTGTGCAGCGCCAGGTGGTAAAACTGCACACATTTTAGAACGTCAACCAGCCCTTAAGCACCTTGTTGCTGTAGACTTTGATGCGACACGTTTAGCGCGTGTACAAGAAAACTTAACCCGTATGCAATTAGAAGCAGAGCTTATCCACGGCGATGCCAGCAAGCCTGAAGATTGGTGGAAAGGTGATAAGTTTGATCGCATTTTATTAGATGCACCTTGCAGTGCAACGGGGGTAATTCGTCGTCATCCCGATATCAAATGGTTACGTCGTGATAGTGATATTGCCCCATTAGTGCAATTACAATCTGAAATTTTAGATGCGATGTGGCAGCAACTAAAACCAGGCGGCACGTTATTATATGCAACCTGCTCTATTCTACCAGCAGAAAATAGCGAACAAATCAGTTCGTTTGTGGCCCGTACTCCGGATGCAACGCTGATCCCATTAACAGCCAACAGCGACAATCAAGCATCTAGCTGGCAGATCCTACCCAATACCCAAGGTATGGATGGCTTCTTTTACGCGAAATTACAAAAGAAAGCATAACCTAATAGTCTCTATAGCCAACGGATAAATGAGTATCATTTGGCTAACAACTATTGGCGTTATTCAACTTTAGCTTAGATAAGCGTAGTATAGTATTATCAAAACAGATCACGACAATTTTATTTGGTGCGAGGTTAAATGAAAATTATCATTATCGGTGCAGGCCAGGTCGGCGGCACACTGGCTGAAAACTTAGTAGGTGAGAATAATGACATTACGGTTATCGACCGCGATGGCGACAGCCTAAGAAACTTACAAGATAAATTTGATTTACGTGTTGTTGAAGGCCACGGCGCCAATCCAGACGTACTACGAGAAGCTGGTGCTCAAGATGCGGATATGTTGGTGGCAGTGACCAACAATGATGAAACTAATATGATCGCTTGTCAGATCGCTTACACCATGTTCAATACCCCGAATAAAATCGCTCGGATCAGAAATGAGTACTATCTCAATAACAAAGAAACCCTGTTTCATAATGGCGCTATTGCAGTCGATCATTTGATCGCACCTGAGCAGCTAGTAACCGACTATATTAAACGCCTCATCGATTATCCGGGGGCATTACAGGTGGTTTACTTTGCCAATAACAAAGTCGGTCTCGTGGCTGTAAAAGCCTATTATGGTGGTCCACTGGTTGGTAATGCGCTAGCAGCATTACGTGAACACATGCCGAATGTGGAAGCCCGCGTTGCTGCAATCTTCCGTCAAGGTAAGCCCATCCGCCCACTGGGAACCACCATTATTGAAGCCGATGATGAAGTCTTTTTTGTCACGGCCAGCAATAATATTCGCGCCGTGATGAGTGAATTACAAAAGCTGGAAAAACCGTATCGCCGTATTATTATCGCCGGTGGTGGTAATATTGGCGCGGCATTAGCGGGACGTTTAGAACGTGATTACTCAGTAAAATTGATTGAGCGTAATATCACCCGCGCCGAAAAACTGTCAGAAATGCTCACTAATACCATCGTATTCTGCGGTGATGCATCCGATCAGGAACTGCTCAGTGAAGAGCACATAGATCAAACCGACGTATTCATCGCTGTCACCAATGATGACGAAGCCAATATCATGTCAGCCATGTTAGCCAAACGGATGGGCGCGAAAAAAGTCATGGTACTGATCCAGCGTGAGGCTTATGTAGATCTGGTGCAGGGTGGTACTATCGATATAGCAATTTCACCGCAACAGGCCACTATTTCAGCGTTATTAACGCATGTACGTCGTGCTGATATTGCCAATGTTTACTCATTACGCCGCGGTGCCGCAGAGGCGATTGAAGCGATTGCCCATGGTGATAAGTTAACATCGCGTGTTGTAGGCCGGACTATTGGCAGTCTGAAACTACCTCAAGGTACTACAATTGGCGCCATCGTCCGCAATGATGAAGTATTAATTGCCCACGATAATACGGTGATCGAACAAGATGATCACGTAGTAATGTTCCTGGTTGATAAGAAGTTTATTCCGGATGTAGAAAAACTTTTCCAACCCAGTCCATTTTTCTTATAAACACACATAGAAACTTGTTTCATGGTTAATTTTAAACCCGTACTGTTCATGGCGAGTGTGGTATTACGCGCGCTTGCCTTGTTTATGATCGCGCCATTGGTATTAGCGATATATACCGATGGTCATGGCGTATCCGAATTCTTCAAATCCATCATTATCACTACTATTGCATCGGGTTTATTTTGGCATAAAGGTCGTTCTAAAGTATTCAAGCTCGGTATTCGAGAAATGTTTTTACTGACTACGGGCGTATGGATAATTGCGTCCGCCTTTGCCGCATTACCACTAATGTTGATCCAACATATTAGCTATACTGATGCCTATTTCGAAACCATGTCAGGTATCACCACCACAGGTTCAACCGTATTATCCAACTTAGATAGCACCGCACATAGCGTATTGTTATGGCGTTCAATTCTACAGTGGTTAGGCGGTATTGGTTTTGTGGTAATGGGCGTGGCCGTATTACCTTACTTAAACGTCGGTGGTATGCGTTTATTCCAAACTGAGTCATCAGATTGGTCTGATAAGAACACCTCTAAAACCCAGCATACTGCAGCCTACGTGATGTATGTTTATTTAAGCTTAACAATATTATGTTATTTTGGTTACTTAGCCGCAGGGATGAGCAGTTTCGAGGCGGTTAATCATGCCATGACAACCTTATCCACTGGAGGTTACTCTACCTCAGATCAATCTATGGCGCACTTCTCCAATGCCGCACAATGGAATGGCACCTTCTTTATGTTTTTAGGTGGATTGCCCTTTTTACTTTTGATCAATGCCTTACATCGGCGTGATATATCCATGTTATTCAAGGATGCGCAAATCATCGGATTTGCTAAACTCGTGCTCACTATGACAGTCATGATGTCGCTGTATTTATGGCACAAAGATGTGTTTAGCTTTAGCGATGCCATCCGTATCAGCATGTTCAATATTGTCTCCGTAGTGACCACAACAGGGTTTGGCTTAACCGATTACGGCACTTGGGGGGAATTTACCACGGTATTATTTGCGGCTTTAATGTTTACCGGTGCCTGTTCAGGTTCGACATCCGGAGGCATCAAAATTTTCCGTTTTCAAATCGCATTGACCTTATTCCGTAAACAAATGTCCCAATTAGTGCATCCATCCGGGGTATTTAGACAGCACTACAATGGGCGAAATGTGAATGATGTGATTGTGCGATCTGTAGTGGCTTTTGGCAGTGCCTTTATCGCGACAATCGTGATACTGGCAGCGATATTAAGCATTATCGGATTAGACCCCATCACCAGTATTACCGGCGCAATAACAGCGGTTGCTAATGTCGGGCCAGGACTCGGCCCAGTCATCGGGCCATCTGGTAATTTTGCTAGCCTACCAGATACTGCAAAATGGGCACTCAGTTTGGGTATGCTAATGGGGCGCTTAGAGATCATGACAGTATTAGTACTTGTCACTCCGGCATTTTGGAAAGGTTAGCTTTAAACGAAGAGGTTATTTCAATAAATTAACGCTGCTTTTTTCGATTAACTCGGCAGGTAATGGTTTTTTAACTTCAACCCCCAGTTCAACAAACTGCTGGGCTTGTTTAATTAAATTACCTTTGCCTGTTGCTAGCCGCTTCATGGCCGAGTCATAACTATCTTGAGCTTTATCTAATGCCACGCCCATATCTTGCATATCATGACTAAACAAGCGTAATTTCTCATAGATCTTACCCGCACGCTCAGCAATTAACTGGGCATTTTGATTCTGACGTTCATAACGCCACAAATTATCGATGGTACGCAGTGCGATTAACAAATTCGTCGGGCTAACTAACATAATGTTATTGTCTAACGCGAACTTCATTAAACTTGGGTCAGCTTGTAACGCGGCTAAAAAGGCTGGTTCCACAGCAATAAACATCAGCACATAATCTAACGTTTTTAATCCTTGTAACAAATGATAGTCTTTACGACCAAGCTCGCGAATATGACTGCGTACCGACGTCACATGCTCTTGTAATGCTTGTTTACGTGTTACCTCATCCTCAGCATTAAAATAACGCTCGTAAGCCGTTAATGACACCTTAGAATCAACTATTACATCTTTGTCTTGCGGTAAATGCACGATCACATCCGGCTGAAAACGTTTACCGTGTTCATTATTCAAACTCACTTGCACATCGTACTCATGACCTTCACGTAACCCCGACTCCGACAAGATCCTGGCTAGAATAACCTCGCCCCAATTACCTTGTTGCTTGTTATCACCTTTTAGCGCTTTGGTCAGGTTAGCGGTTTCACTCGACATCAATTGATACACTTGCTGTAGTCTTGCAACTTCAGATTGTAAACTGTGGCGCTCTTTGGCTTCATTAGAATAAACATCTTGAATTTGTTGCTTAAACCCCTCTAGTTGGGTTTTTAATGGCGACAAGAGTAATTCCACACTAGACTTATTTAGTTCTTTAAAATTATCGGTTTTACTATCAAAGATCTTATTCGCTAAATTTTCAAATTGCTGTTGCAGACGTTGTTCTGATTGTGCTTGCAGAGCTAATTTTTCGTCACTGGCTTGGCGTTCGATTTGTAAACGAATATCACTTTCACGCAATCGTGACATGACTTTGATCAGCTGATTGTTTTGCGACTCTAATTTTAATTTATTGCCATCATGTGCTTGCTGCAACTGCTCATGACTATAATTGACGTTATCTAATTGCTGTTCTAACAGCTCAATTTCATGATTTAAAGTTTGCACCGACAATGTGGCTTGTTGGCTCTTACGCATCGCAATTAGCGCGCCGACCGTGGCAACACATGCCGCGGCAATGTAGGGTAATACGGGAAACAAAGCATCAATACTCATAAAATAAATTAACTACGAAAAAAAGAACTACGTGATAATGCGCGGTCGATATATAACCACGCCGCAAGACAACCAAGATACAGGAAAAAGATGAGCCACTTATGAAAATTAGCACCACTATCAATGTGCGCAAATGGTACGTCGGCTATCACGCTGTATAGCCAGATAATGAGTGGGAAAAATAAGAAAACTAACAGTCTCCAGATGATTTTTAACGTCGGACGGTGTACGGTTATCGCGTTCATCAACATGATCCTTAACCAGAGCGCTTAACAATGGTTTTTAAATGTCAGCGTTAACAGTGCTGAAAATAGATAACGATGTTAGCCTAACCTGCTCAAGATTAAAACTAATCAACTAAGGATAATCACAATCAGAGCACAATTCAGAGAAAAAAATACGGATTAATTAGCTATCCCTCTTGAAACGAGACAAAATACCCCAACCTGTAATTTTCAGTTATTTTTTGCCACAATAGAGTTAATCCCCTATGTTATGGACAATTAAAATGTCTATCATACTAATTAATTATAATCCGAATACGAAATAGGTAATATATATGAGCGATTTTATGAATGAAGGCCAAGTTGCCTATTTCAAAGAGAAACTAGAAACAGAACAGCAAGAGATCTCAGCCCGCATCGAACACCAATCCACAGACGTGGTGGTCTCAGACAGTAATGAAATGGCCGATGAAATTGATCGCGCGGCAATGGAAGAAGCACACAGGCTTGAACTAAACCGTATCGAACACGATAAATTGCACATCAAGAAAATTATCAAAGCGCTACGTCGTATCGACAGCGGGGATTATGGTTATTGTGATAGCTGCGGCGATGAAATATCGATTAAACGCTTACAGGCCCGTTCTGAATCGCGTTTATGCTTAGAATGTCAGTCAACTAAAGAATTTACTGACTACAGCTTATACCGCCGCCAATCCTAAGCCAAATCGAATAGCCTGCGCTGGTTGTTATCCATACAATGATAACAAATGGAAGGTAATAACAAACCTATGTTATTGCTTTCCTCAATTGTCAATCCGTATTAATCTATCATATCTCACACCAACCGCCATTAGGAATGCATCGATGTTAAAGCCATTGTCAGCCAAATTAAAAAAAATCAGTTTATTGTCATTACTTGTCAGCAGTGTTGCGTTAAGCGGTTGTAGCGATGATGCATCAGGTAAGATTAGCCTCGGTTTATTTACCACTAAAGACATTAAGATCAACAGTTTCGTTGATCCTGCTATATCAGGGGTAACTTGTCATGTCAGTCATATTGAAGCTGTTCTAGACTTTTCTGACCCATCAGATATGGGCATAGCCTGTCGTCAAACGGGTGATATTACCGCCACGATGTTAGCCACAATTGATACTTCAAAAAGCGGTGAGGTGATTTTCAAGAAATCGAAGAGTATTTTGTTTAAGTCACTCAAAATCCGTCGTATTTATGATGCCGACAGCCAAAGCTTATTGTATGTATCGTACTCGACAAAAGAGATCAATGGTAGTTATAAGCATTCATTATCAACAGTACCACTGTGGGCAACAAAAGCATGGCAAGTTAAGCCTACAAAACACAGCAAATAATCTCGTAATACATATTACATACTCACCAATTGCGCGATTAATCGCGTAATTGCGAGTAAATCAGCACTACCACCAGGGCTCAAATTACGTGCTACTAAAGCATCATCAAACTGCACCATAGCCCTCTCAAAACCCACATCAGTACTGGCATATTTTAGCAGTAATTCCTGTGCATATTGTTGTACATAATACAGCCCTTCTAAACCACCACGAGAGACTAAGTTAGTATCAGGGTTATGCGCCATTAGCGTTAGCAAAACTTGTGCTAATGCTTGTTCATCAGTTTGACCACATTGTCGACATAGCTGATAGGTTGGCAAACCATAATTCATCACCATTGCAAAACCTGATTCTGCTTCCCCGCGGGCACCCGTTAATCCATACTGGCTATATATTTTTTCGCCCGCCGTCTGTGGTAATAAACTCTTCGGTTCTAATTCGAGCAGCACTAAACCTTTACCGGCAACCGCAATTGTGGCACTGATATTAACCGCAGTTAAGGGGTTTTTCCGTCCGCGTAACCAACCAACGGCACTGCAAACTAAACCTAATGAAAAGATCATACCTTTGTGAGTATTAACTCCAAACGTAGCACCAAACATAGCTCGTTCACAATTAATACCAATGCCGCGTATACCGGTAAGTAAATCACTGGCATTACCTTTTGACAACATCCAGCCACGCTGTACAAACTGGCTTAAAAAAGGTTTTATTGCATTGGCACTACGTTGAAATAAGGCGACATCCATATCATCATGAGCGCCATTAGATTGGCGATCAACCAAGCCCGGCTTTGGCGTAAGATAAACTTCTGCCAACATCGCGTTATAAGCCAACTCCCCTACCTGCTGGAATAGTTGAGATAATGGTAAGGTCATGTAATCTTCACTGAGCTGAGATACGGGTTCAGCAACGCGAATCGGTGTACGTACAATATCAAGCATTGTTAACAATCTCCTCGATTTTTTGCAGTAATGTTGGCAGGTCATGACGTTGAGAACGCGCACAGACGACTGCTTCATCATCACATATATAACATTGGCGTTTACCAAAGCCCTGGTTATCGCGGGAGATAATCTCACCGCTGACCGCTAATACATCAATATCCATTAACCGACCCATAGCGTGGGTATGTTCAATTCTCATCATGGCAATCTTTAGGGCATTAACATCATCAGTTTCCACAACCATGATCGCTTCAGCCCCTGTATTGGCCCGATGGATTTGACGATTGACTATCGTCCAGCCATAACTAGCACAAGTATTGCGTATGGCATGCATGCCCTGACGAAAAATAACATCGGTAAGCGCGTTATTTTTTTCTGGTCCGGGCATATTAATGCTAAAAGAAATAAGGGGTAGAGAGTGGCTTTTCAGCCACTCTTGCTGCCTCTTAACCCTATTTTCCTTATTTGCAATTACTTCAAATAAATCAACAGTTTTAGTCGAGGCTAGCATTATTTCACCTGTTTAATCACATCAATGATTGAACCATCACGGTAGTGAATGTAACCCACGATACGATCGGTAAATTCAATCGCTTTTGGTTTGCCAGTTAACAGCTGAGCACGGGCTTGTAAATCGTCAATAGACATCACAGGCAGACCAGCTTGCGTCAAACGTTCAGCAATTTCAGGACGTAGCGGATTCACAGCAATACCATGGTCCGTGACTAATACATCAATACTCTGACCTGGCGTGACGATGTTAGTCACGTTATGGACGAGTGTTGGTATACGACCACGAACTAGAGGTGCAACAATAATCGATAAACTAGCACCTGCTGCAGCATCACAGTGACCACCAGAAGCACCACGTAATACCCCATCAGAGCCAGTGATCACGTTAACATTAAAGTTAGTGTCGATTTCTAGTGCACTCAGAACAACGATATCAAGACGGTCAACAACAGCACCTTTAGAAGATGGATTTGCATATTGGTTAGCAGTAATTTCAACGTGATTTGGATTACGACCCAAAGACTCTGCGGCAACCGAATCAAAACACTGCACGTCAATTAGTTTCTTAATTAAACCTTTTTCATGCAGGTCAACCATCGTTGCAGTAATCCCACCTAAGCCGAAGCTTGCAGTGATCCCGTCTCGTACCATTTTATCTTCAAGGAAACGTGTTACTGCTAATGAAGCACCACCAGAACCCGTTTGAATTGAGAAATTGTCTTTAAAGTAACCAGAATGCTCGATCACACTTGCCGCTTGTTTTGCAATCAGTAACTCTCGTGGATTCGAAGTCAGACGTGTAGAACCACCACCAATTTGACTTGCATTACCGATCTCATCGACAACAACAATGCTATCGACCTGATCCTGACAAATCGTTGCTGGGCTATTTGGAAACCCAACTAGCTCTTCTGTTAACAATATAACGTGGTTGGCATTGTCTGCATCTGTTCGAGCGTAACCCAGTGAACCACAACGTGATTTACCTTTGAAGCCATTTGCATTACCAAACTCATCACAGCAAGGTACACCAATGAAAGCCACATCAATTTTGATCACACCAGTATTGATTAAATGAACACGGCCACCATGTGAATGAATATGTACCGGTTCTTCAAGTACACCCGCAGAGATAGCCTCAGCTAATTCACCACGTAGTCCTGAAGTGTAAATTTTGCTTACCACACCATTTTTAATGTGACCAACAATCGGCGCATGACAATCCGTTAAAGAGCTAGACGCTAATGTTAGGTTTTTATAACCCATTTCTGCCAGCTTATCGACGACAAGATTAACCGCTTTATCACCACCACGGAAAGAGTGATGGAAAGAGATAGTCATGCCATCTTTTAAACCTGATGCTATAATTGCCGCTTCTAAGCTTGCGCAGATCTTACGATTTTTTTTCATTTTTTCATCTTTTAGATACGGTGTAATTGCATTTGCATCTAAGAATAGCTGCGTATCATCAAGACCGAGGCTAAGAAGATATTCATTATTAAGAGTATTAGTTGTCATCTGAGAGCCTTATTGTTTAATACCAGATTGCGCACGTTGAAGAGTCCAGCGCGCACGGTCAATGATAGGTCCATCAACCATTTTTCCATTTAATGAGATCACGCCAAGACCCTGTTTTGCACCTTCTTCAGCAGCTTCAATCACAGCATTAGCATGGTCCACTTCTGCTTGAGACGGCGCTAAAACATTGTGTAGTAGTTCAATTTGACGAGGGTTAATCAGCGATTTACCATCAAAACCGAGTTGCTTAATGTGCTCAGCTTCATTTAAGAAACCTTGTTCGTTATTCACATCTGAGTACACCGTATCAAATGCCATGATACCAGCAGCACGAGCGGCCTGAATAATTGCACAACGTGCAAACAGTAGTTCAGTACCCCCAGGTGAACGCTGTGTTCTGATATCGCGAACATAATCTTCCGCGCCCAATGCAATGCCGATCAAACGTTCAGAAGCATGCGCGATTTCTACCGCATTATTAATACCACGAGCACTTTCAATGGCTGCGAGTAACTTAGTGCTACCGACTTCACGACCACACGCTTTCTCAATTTCAATGATTGCACGTTCCATTGCAATCACATCTTCAGCACTGTCAGTCTTAGCCAGACGTACCACATCTGCACCACCACGAACAACGGCATTCAGATCTTTCAACCCAAATTCAGAATTCAGTGGGTTAACACGAACAACAGTTTCAATATCTTGATAGAAAGGGTGTTGTAATGCATTAAACACAAGCATACGCGCGGTATCTTTCTCGCGTAATGCCACTGAATCTTCTAGGTCAAACATGATTGAATCCGGTTTGTAAATAAAAGTATTACTTAGCATGGCTGCATTAGCGCCAGGGACAAATAACATACTACGACGTAATTTACTCATGCTAATTTACTCCAATCAATGTCCGTGATATTTGCTGCACGCATTGCTGCAGCTTGAACGCGGGCTCTTAACACACAATCAAGAGCACCTTTATCGTCAACAATAACCGTCGCGTCAGTAACTCCCATATTAGTGAGCGTGGCACGTACCACAGACTCGATAACATCACCAAATTGCTTCATGACGGAACTATTTAGCTCAATCATAATACCTTGTGTTTCGGCAGGGGATACTCGAATCAATACATCACTTGATTCAAGTGTCCCTGCAAATGCTTGCTGGACTATTTTCATAAATGAAACCTTATAGTTGTATAGTAATTATTGCTTTATTAAATAGAGAAATTGGTTATCGCTGGCACAATTAGGCCGGTATATTGAGCATTTAACGATTGTAAATGCTGAGTTTCTAATTCTTGTTTATTGGCTAGATAGGGATAGCTAGTCGTTGGAACTAATGCTTTTGCCGCGTCGAGATCATTAGCCTTTAATAAGGCGCGTACTTGAGAAGCCGAGATGGGTTGCTGATTATGTTCAATACGTTTTAATTCAGTAAATACGATAGGCGGTGCGACAAAGGGTTCGAGGCTAAACCAATACGCCATTTGCTGGTTGTAATTATTAGTCACAGTACAAAAAGGTTCACAGCCGACGAATCGATGCGTAATACCTAATGCGGGTGCAATATACGAGCGGAATAATTGCAGATCGATAGCGGCATGACAAAGGTCAACCACACCACTGTCTTTAATAAAGTAGCTAGGGAAGGTCGAGCGAGAAATTAAATAATCTGAACCAGCATGCACGGTGACATTATCTACATGCTCACAACCTTGTTTGATCATGTTATAGCGGTCGTGATAAGAAAAATAAGACTTATCTTCTTTCACAACAAATAAGTGTAACCAATCACATTCTTTTGCAGCCTGTTCGACTAAATATTGATGACCGAGGGTAAAAGGGTTGGCATTTATAACTAAGCTGCCAATTTTACTTCCTTCCTGACGTTGACTGGATAGTTTTTGACAATATTTAACAAGGCGATTATTACTATTTTCCATCAACACCATTTTATTTTTGACACCGACAATCGGAAAAAATCCCGCTTGCTTAAACATCACTTCATTTTCAGGCTTGGTAAATAGGAATAATTCAAAGCGCCCCATGTCGTAGGCTAAATTAATTAATTCCGTAAGCAATTTTAATAAAAATCCAGTGCCACGTAACATTGGTGATAACGCTATTGATTTAAATACATTGCCAGCAATGGCACCACAACCAATAATATTATTGTCATGATAGGCAACGATGAAATGTTCGACATCATAATCAATACGAAGACCTGAATTAGAAAGAAAACGTTGGATCTCATTTATTTTCTTATCGTTACTAGCCGATATACGAGAAAAAGTATAAGTATCAATCATTATTTTTAACCTCTGGTTTAGACCAGTAATAATTTATCGAATATAAGTTAAAAAAAATATGATGAGTATCGAGTTTATTTAAGCTGTAAATACCAATAAATGATTTTAATAAATTTAATTATTAAAACGCTTAATTACAGCAAGCAACAGTTAACTCAATTAAATTTATTAGTGATTTTAAAAACCATTCTTATTGATGATTTCACTCACATTTATATAGCCGTTATTTTTGTACCTTACACACAAGCATTAATATTCCATATCTGACAAAAATAATTAACTTACAACAGTCATTAATCAAGGTGAAATAACATGAACACACTAAATGTTAATCGGGGTGAAATAACATGAGTACATTAAACGTTAAAGTAGAAAAAAACGACCTGGTCTCCAAATTACTAAATTTTAAAGTATTTGGATTACCACTACCATTATTTTCAATAATGCTAGCTGCACTATTTGCATCTCATATAACTGATACATTACCGAAAAACCTCGTGGGTGGTTTTGCATTTATGTTCATAATCGGTGCTGTTTTTGGTGAATTGGGTAAACGGATCCCAATTTTTAATAAATATATTGGTGGTGCGCCAGTATTAATCTTCTTAGTTGCAGCTTGGTTTGTATACGCAGGTTTATTAACGCAACGTGAGATTGATACAGTTGCACTAGTAATGAAACAAACGAAATTTATCGACTTTTTTATTGCTGTACTGATCACAGGTTCAATCTTATCTGTAAACCGCAAACTACTGCTTAAATCGCTAGTAGGTTATATCCCTACGATTTTAGCGGCAGTTTTAGGTGCTTCTATCCTAGGTGTCCTAGGTGGCATGATGTTCGGTATTCCATTCGATCGCATTATGATGTTATATGTACTACCTATCATGGGTGGCGGTAACGGTGCAGGTGCAATTCCACTTTCAGAAATCTATGAATCTGTTACTGGTGGTTCCAAAGAAGAATATTACTCAGTAGCTATCGCTATCTTAACTATCGCTAACATCATTGCGATCGTGATTGCTGCTGGTCTAAACATACTAGGTAAGAAATATCCTGCGCTAACAGGTAACGGTGATTTATTACGTAATTCAAGCTTCGATGTTTCTGAAAATGAAAAAATTGGTGAAATAACACCTCGTGAAATCGCAGTCGGTTTAGTACTAGCAACATGTACATATACTTTTGCTTACTCACTATCAAAATCAATCCTACCTGGATTTGGCGATGTGAAGATCCATACCTTTGCTTACATGGTTATCCTAATTGCTCTACTAAACGCATCTGGCCTTTGTTCTCCAGAGATCAAAGAAGGCTCGAAACGTTTATCAGACTTCTTTACTAAGCATTTATTATGGTTACTCATGGTTGGTGTCGGTGTGGTATATACCAATCTAGGCGATATCATCGCTACGATCACATTTGTTAACGTAATACTTGCAACACTTATCGTAGTAGGTGCCGTATTAGGTGCCGCAATTGGTGGTTGGTTAATGGGTTTCTATCCAATCGAAGCTTCTATCACAGCGGGCCTATGTATGGCTAACCGTGGTGGTTCAGGTGACCTCGAAGTACTTGCAGCCTCTGAACGTATGAGCCTAATTTCTTACGCTCAAATCTCATCACGTCTTGGTGGTGGTATTGTTCTGGTTATTGCGAGTGTAGTCTTCGGTCTGCTTGGTTAATCATTCCCTAACTGCAAAAGAAAAACTCACTCAGTGAGTTTTTCTGTTTTTTTATTGGAGTAAACATGAATCAGGTTTCACTTTTTGCCGAAGGTATAAATTTACTTATTCTTGGTGTCGGATTTGTCGCTAGCTTTTTAACGCTACTGGTAGGTGCGACTATGCTACTTTCTAGTATCGCCCAAAAATTTGTGGTTATCCCCGTAGCCACAGCGCCTAAACCTACACAACCCGTACAACCCGATCAAACAGAATTAATTTGTGCTATTTCCGCCGCTATTCACCACCATAACAAACCAGCATGTTAAGGAACGTCTCTATGACACAACCGATTAAACCTTTAGGTATTACTGATGTAGTGTTGCGAGATGCACATCAATCACTTTTTGCAACCCGTTTACGTCTAGATGACATCTTACCCATTGCACAAAAACTTGATGAAATAGGCTATTGGTCACTCGAAAGTTGGGGCGGTGCAACCTTTGATTCTTGCATTCGTTACCTCGGAGAAGATCCTTGGGTACGTTTACGTGAAATGAAAAAAGCGATGCCAAAAACACCACAGCAAATGTTATTACGTGGCCAAAACCTACTTGGTTACCGTCACTACTCTGACGATGTAGTCGATAAATTTATTGAGCGTGCGGTTGTTAACGGGGTTGATGTTTTCCGTATTTTTGATGCGATGAATGATCCTCGTAACATGCAGCAAGCGATCACCGCAGTTAAACGCGAAGGTGCTCACGCACAAGGCACAATTTGTTATACTACGAGTCCAGCTCACACCATGCAAAGCTGGATCGACCTTGCACAAGATCTTAGTGAAATCGGGGTACACTCGATTGCGATCAAAGATATGGCTGGCATCCTAAAACCGTATGAAGCATACGAACTGATCTCAACGCTGAAAAAACAAGTTGATGTTGATCTACATTTACATTGTCACTCAACAGCGGGTCTATCTGATATGACCTTACTGAAAGCGATTGAAGCTGGTGTTGACCGTGTTGATACTGCAGTTTCCTCAATGAGTGGTACTTATGGCCATCCCGCAACAGAATCCATCATTGCGTCACTTGCAGGTACCGAACGTGATACGGGCCTGGATCTGAAAAAAGTTGAAGAAGTTGCAGCTTATTTCCGTGAAATACGAGGCAAATACGCTGAATTTGAAGGTAAATTAAAAGGCATTGATTCTCGCATCCTCGTTGCTCAAGTACCAGGTGGTATGCTAACGAATATGGAAATCCAGCTAAAAGAGCAGGGTGCTGAAGATAAATTTGATGAAGTATTATTAGAAATTCCACGTATTCGTGAAGAACTTGGTCATATCCCACTAGTTACACCAACTTCCCAAATCGTTGGTACGCAAGCTGTAATCAATGTACTAATGGGTGAACGTTACAAAACCATCACTAAAGAAACTGCCGGTATCCTGAAAGGGGAATATGGCCGTGCTCCAGCGGCAATGAATACTGAACTACAACAACGAGTATTAGCGGGTGAAGCAGTAATCACTTGTCGCCCAGCAGATAACATTGCCCCAGAAATGACACAGCTAGAACAAGATGTCCGCAGCCAAGCTGCAGCGAAAGGCATTGACTTAGCAGATGCTGTAATTGATGACGTATTAACCGTTGCTCTGTTTACCCAAATTGGTTGGAAGTTCCTCGAGAACCGTAACGATCCAACAGCCTTTGAACCAATCCCAACAATGAATACTAATAAGGAAAAAGCTATGTCTTCAACTCCAGGCGTATACACAGTTAAAGTAAACAATCAAAGCTACGTTGTAGAAGTTAGCGAAGGTGGTGACATTAGCCAAATTAACACGGCTACGACTGCGGTTCCTGTTGCAGCACCCGCAGCTAATGCTGAAGCGATGATGGCGCCACTCGCTGGTAATATCTGGAAAATCGTGGCCAAACCTGGACAACAAGTTGTCGAAGGTGACGTATTACTGATCTTAGAAGCAATGAAAATGGAAACAGAAATCAGAGCAATAAAATCAGGTACTTTACAGTCAATGGATGTTTCTGAAGGTGATGCCGTTAAAGTTGGCGACCAATTATTAGCTATTGCTTAAGGCCATAATAATGGATCCAATTATTAATCTTATTAATGGCTTTGGCTTATTCCATTTGGAATTAGGCCAAGCAATTATGCTCTTGGTTGGCTTTGGGCTACTCTATTTAGCAATTGCCAAGCAATTTGAACCCCTGCTTCTGATACCAATTGGTTTTGGTGGTATTTTGGCAAACTTACCCGATGCAGGGTTAGCTATGTCAGCTATTGAAAATGCCATGCACGCTGGCAAGCCAGAAGTGCTATCTGCGTTTGCACAAATACTAGGGCTAGCTGAACAGTCTGCCGATGTGATTAAAATAGGCTTAAAATCAGCTTCACAAGTGCAAATGAAAGAGCTGATCATACTAGCAGAACAATTTAAATACACAGATGGTATGTTATATACTTTCTATAGTGTGGTAATTGCTTCTGGTATCGGCCCTCTTGTGATCTTTATGGGTGTTGGTGCGATGACCGACTTTGGTCCGCTATTAGCAAATCCCAAAACACTCCTACTTGGTGCTGCAGCACAATTTGGTATTTTTGCGACCGTACTTGGCGCACTAGGTCTAAGCTCACTTGGCATCATGGACTTTAGTGTTGCGCAAGCCGCAGCGATTGGTATCATTGGTGGTGCCGATGGTCCCACAGCGATCTACGTATCTAGCTTACTGGCTCCTGAACTAATGGGCGCAATTGCCGTTGCAGCATACTCGTATATGGCGTTAGTTCCCATGATCCAACCGCCAATTATGCGTGCTCTGACAACGCCAGAAGAACGTAAGATCAAGATGCATCAGCTACGTGAGATCAGTAAACTGGAAAAAATATGCTTCCCGCTCATGTTACTTGTCTTGATCGCTATGTTACTACCTTCAGCAACGCCATTACTTGGTATGTTCTGCTTTGGTAATCTTATGCGTGAGAGTGGTGTGGTAGCACGCTTATCAGATACCGCTCAAAATAGCTTGATCAACATAGTAACTATTTTCCTTGGGTTGTCTGTAGGTTCAAAACTAATTGCAGATAAATTCCTACAACCGCAAACGCTAGGAATTTTAGCATTAGGTATTATCGCTTTCTGTATCGGTACCGCTTCTGGTATTTTGATGGCAAAATTAATGAACAAATTTTGTAAGCATAAAGTTAATCCATTAATCGGCTCAGCTGGCGTATCTGCTGTACCGATGGCAGCGCGCGTATCAAATAAAGTTGGCCTGGAATCAGATCCACAAAACTTCTTATTGATGCATGCAATGGGACCTAATGTTGCTGGTGTTATCGGCTCAGCGGTTGCTGCTGGTGTTATGATCAGCTATGTATTAGGTTAACACCATTCAGTTAAGCATGTTTTGATTGAATGATGTAACGTGTTTTAGATATTCAAACGCTCCTACTTTTGGGGCGTTTTCTTTTTCCTGGCAATATATAACGCTTTACTCTGCAGGATATAATACTAATCTGGCTTTCCAACATTCTGGAAGACTTGGGGCTTGCTTCCTCGCATGTGCAGACACCGCCATTTCGACTACATATTCACCTTCTCCTAATATCTCCACAATATCGTATTTAGTATTGCTCTTAATAGGTGTCAACCAATAACAATTTGTATTTAAACGGCATCAGTTAATCATAAGCTCCGCACTGAGGTAGCAGCAGTCAAAAATAGTTAAAGATGAATTTTGAGCTGAACGGAGAAGCGCTTTGGCGTAACTAATTTCGCCAGTGAAACTAGGGCCAAAAGCAACATCATGAATAATGCGGCTTCGGAGTGAAGTCAAAGTACAACGGCGGATAATAGGGTATTCAGTGTGTTTATCTTTACGATAATTAATATAGGTGTGTCATAACACCTGAGTTGAGTACCATCAATCTATACGAAAGCGGGGATTGTGGCCCATTCAAAGGATCATATTTTTATTAACTGATCAGCGTCAATTTTTAGGTGGTAAATTAAGATGGTATGGAGCTTCGAGACCCCGATCACTCTATTTTATATTGGGCCGTGTTAACATTTAATGTTGGTGTTATATATCATTAGAGTTGTTGAACTTGTTACAATCAGCTGTACATTTGTTAAATAAAAAATTATCCTTCCGTTTCCGAATTTTACTTTTGCTTGCATCTGTTGCAATAATCCAGCTTCTATTTGTTGGTTACTGCTTCTATCAAGCCTTAATGGATACGTTGGAAAATCAAGTGGGCGCTCGCGCTTTAGTACTAGCTCGAGAAATCGCTATTGACCCCGAATTGGTCCATGCACTGGCTACCGACGACAAATTATCAGTACAACAATACATCAACGGTTTATTACCCTTAACCGACGCCGACTATATCGTTATTGGTGATAAGAACGAGATCCGAATTACCCATCCAAACCCCTTAAAAGTGGGTATGAAAATGGTTGGGGGTGATAGTACTCGCGCCCTCACTAAAGGTGAACATTATTATACTGTGACTGAAGGCAGTATGGGATTAGCTATTCGAGGTAAAGCCCCAATCATATCAGTAGAAGGCGAGATAATAGGTATTATCTCTGTTGGTTACTTATTAGACCAAGTCAATAGCTGGTTTATGTTTTACCTCGAACCAGTATTAATTGGATTATTATTAACGTTATTCATTTCTTGGGTCTGTGCTTGGTGTTTTTCTATCCATATAAAAACACAGATGTATGGTATGGAACCAGAGGAAATCGCATTATCCTTACGCTTACAAAAATCAGTCTTACAAGCGGTATATGAAGGTATTATTGCCATTGATAATAACGCTTGTATTATCACGGTGAATAAGACTGCCTTAAATATTCTCGGTATCGCTAACTCCCCTGAATACTACAAAGGTAAACCGGTTAATGAGATTGCGACGCCAACCACCTTCCTAATTGCCAACAGCGAACTTGGTAATGTCAGCGATGAAGTGATCTCCCTCAACGGTGAAACCTTAATCGCCAACCGCACTATAATTGAAAACAACCAGCAGCAGTCCGGCTGGGTAATTAGCTTTCGTTTACGTAATGATATTAATATGCTCACCACGCAGTTAAGCCAAATTCAGCAACACTCAGAAAATTTGCGTTTGCTCTGCCATGAACACGCTAATAAGCTTTCTACTATTGGCGGCTTTATCCAGATAGGTGAGTATGACAAAGCAATCGAATCAATCACCAGTTACAACAACCATCAACAACAATTCATTGATTATATAACCAAAACATTTCATTGCCGAGTGATTGCCGGATTAATGATAGGTAAATACAGTCGTGCTCAAGAATTAGGGTTAAGCTTAGAATTTGATGATACTTGTCATTTGCATAACTCCCCCGGCAGTATGCCGTCAGATGAATTAGCGGCAATACTGGGTAACTTACTCGACAATGCCTTTGAAGCAACATTAAAGAACCCTCAAAGCAATAAAAAAATATCCTTACTGATCACCGATTCTGGGTCTGATTTAGTCATTGAAGTCGCCGATAATGGCACCGGTATTGACTCGGCAATTAGCGATTCTATTTTTATTAAAGGCGCTACCAGTAAAGAACAGCCAGGCCATGGTATCGGTTTGTACCTAGTACACCGCTATGTAATAAACGCAGGTGGCTGTATTTTTGTTGATAATGCGGACCCTTCCGGTGCTATTTTCTCACTATTTATCCCTCATAAAAGGAACTAACAATGGATATAATTGATGTATTAATTGTTGAAGATGAATCCAATATCGCTGAGTTACATGCGCATTTTATAAATAAAACTTTTCGCTTTAAAGCCGTTGGTATTGCCGGTAATCTAGCTGAAGCAAGAACCATGATCAGAATCTTAAAACCTAAGTTAATCCTGCTAGATAATTACTTACCAGATGGTCAAGGTCTTAATCTTATTAAAGATTTGATAGATTCAAAAAATAGTGGTGATATTATCTTCATCACAGCAGCAAGTGATATGGTGACTGTTAGGGAAGCCGTTCGCAGTGGCGTATTCGATTATTTACTTAAACCGATTGCTTATGACAGATTACAAGATACTTTAAATCGTTATCTTAAATACACTAATTCATTAAAATCGACAGACAGAGTTAATCAACGTCTCGTTGATGATCTATTTAATTTTCAATCTCGCGATATGAATAATGATAACTTGCCCAAAGGTATTGATGAGTTAACACTTAATAAAGTCAAAGCAGCATTTAAAATAGCCACTCCTGCACATACCGCAGATAGCTTAAGTACAACAGTACAAATAAGTAAAACTACATCGCGTCGTTATCTTGAATACTGCACTGCAGGTAATTATTTAATTGCTAAAATTGAACACGGTCGAGTCGGTAGACCTGAACGCGTTTATTATAAATCTGAACAATAGATTATTTACATCCGTTAATCCATTAACACTGACATAAATAAAACATGTAATTTTATAGATAAATAGCCGCACCGCTTTTAACACCATAAAAACCATTTAAAACTTATAATTCAATCCAATCTGCTCCAGCTTTTCATTTTAATTCCTTCGCATTAATATAATCTATTCACTCGTCTTATTTTTAATAAAAAAGTAATTATAAAATGGTTGGATAAAATAAATCCATCCCTACAAATTCAAGATATAAGATAACATTGACACCATGTATCTTATATTTTTAAAGGTGAATATTTTGACATTTGAAAAAATAATTGGCTTTGGTATTGCTGGTAATGTTGCAGGTCATTTAGAACAAGCTGGAGAAGCAGCCGACTTTATTAATGTCGAAACCGTAGATGAAGCACAACCAAAAGCACTCTTTCCTTTTTATGTACCGGGAGCAATAAATTCATTTCTATCAGTATATCCGTTTTCTAATGACCGAATTAAGACTCCTAATAATGCTGATAATTTACAAATTGAAGCAGAAGTAGTGCTCTTATGTGATATCAGCTACAGCGATAATAAAGTAGTGAAATTAACACCGACTCATTTTTCAGCATTCAACGACTGTTCAATCAGAAAAGCTAATGTAAAAAAAATCAGTGAAAAGAAAAACTGGGGCATGGAATCAAAAGGCATATCTACAACGTTACTGGCCATTGACAACTTAGAACCAGGCTCACTACTCGATGATTTTCGCATTGCCAGTTTTCATAAACGAAATGGTAAATTGTCTCGCTATGGCGAAGATTGTCCCGTACTTGATTACAACTATTTTCATAGCAACTTATTGGAGTGGATCAAAAATCAAATGAACCATCAGCAGGATGAAGGTCCCGCCGAAAATATCGCTGAGTTATTATTTATCGCTGATTACCCGCAACAAGCTCTCATTAGTATCGGTGCAACTTGCTATACCCCATTCGGTGAAAAAAATTATCTACAAGCCGGCGATACCAGTATTGTCGTTGTATATAATGGCAAAATATATTCACAGCACGATATTTTAACGATGGCTGACAGCGAACAGTTTGCCGCCGAGCACCTCTCTCACGTTATCCAACAAGTTTATTAACGAGAACGACATTACCTGATTTTACACAAAATAAGAGGCCAAAATGATAGTAACAAATATATCTGATCAATTGATTACCGATAAATCACGCGAACATTGGTTTGACTATTGGAAACATTTTAGTCAAAACGATCAAAGCTATTGCTCTGAATATAACTGCTGTAACCCCTCTGTACATGGTGTCATAGTAAAAATTTCTAATCAATTACAAGCTGATAGTTTTATTGTTCCTCTGTGTAAACCACATAGCCGTAATTTGAAAACGCAAATTGAGCTATCTAACGATGCAGAGTTAATTCCATCGATTTATAGCTTATAACGTTACCATAATGACAATGCCGCTCGATTAAGCAATTTTAGGCTTATATCTCAGCGGATATCTTGACGGTGTATAAAGCACTAAACGTGACAACGTTCGGTGTTTTCTTTTTTTAGGCAGCATTATTTTATCCCAAGCTGCACGCGCGGTGCTAAAAGGACTTATTAAATAACAGTAATGCAACCTAAAACGCGGCGACGACACCCATGCCAATCACTTCCGAGAATAATAATAATACCGTGGTCAATGATACCAAATTGGGACTGTATTCTTGCTTGGTATAAAGCGGGATAGTCCACACCGCTAATGCTAACAATAAAATAACGGCACGATAAATAACAAATTCTTGGATCACCATCATATTGCTTGAGTCAGCATGCATACTAGCGACAACGAGCAAGCCTACCATCAGCAATACACTGCTAGCGATACCAACCACAGGTAAAATCACATTAAATGCCTGTAAGCGATGTTTAGCGCGTAATAAGATGACATGCGCAAATACCGCCCCCAACAGTACGGCTTCTAATAGTAATAATGCTTGCTGCTGTTGCCACAACACTAATAATCCCGTAATCACCGCAAGTGCAATGGGCAACCGCAACCAAGTACTTGGAATAGACCGCTTACCTTGTAAACGTGATTGAATTAAGTTTTGCATGATGCCTATAAATACCGCAATACCACCAACAATCAAGGTTAATGTCGTCGCATAAACCTCAACGCCAATCATCAGACCTAGCGCCAGCACAGCCCAGACTGAGATCATATTTTCGGTAATACGTTTACGCTGGCCAGGACATATTTCACCTTTGGTTAATACCAGCGCTAAAAAACAAGCCGCCGCAATCGGCATCATTACGATGATAGGATAAATTTGTTGGTAAAAACTGATTTCAGTCACGCGACAACCCGTTAGTCAATTAATGAGGTGCAAGATTATATCAGTGTCGTCGGAAGGTGATAATCAATAATTACTTAAAATTGAAAATTGCATTGAAAGTGACAAAGAGAATCGAAATATATGATAAAAAAAAGCCCATTACCGAAAAATGGGCTTTACCTACTGCTTTTAGACTTTGTTACCATGTTCTTGCTCTGAAATTAATGGTTCAATACCTAATATACGAGAGAGTAAATCTACCTCGTTAAGATCATCATCCTCCGCTAATTGCACACTGAGTAATAATGATTCAAATTTACTTTGTTGTAATACTGCCGAGATCCCGGTCATGCCACCTGCTGTTTTTAGCAGTGATGATATGACGGTATTCGTCCCTGATTTTCCTTGTTCAACATCGAGTTTCCCATCCATAACTCCTCCTACTAACTCCCTAATTGCCCCTAATTTCTATCCCTTAGAAATATAGTGAATGGTTATAAAACCACATTCACCTACGCAGGGAAATAGCCAAATAGAGAGTTTGAGAGGTAAAACGGATAAATGACCAAGTGTCATATCAAGACTAACAATAATTGTGAAGTCAGTGAAAATAAATGGGTTTAAACTCATTCTTTAGCATGGTGCAGTACGAGGTTGTAGATAGTAGAGCTATAATTGGAACGTCCGAAACGAAAAAAGCCTGCTCAATGAGCAGGCTTTCCCAGATTCCAATTACTTGGAAAAATAAGTGGTCGGTGATAGAGGATTCGAACCTCTGACCCCCTGGTCCCAAACCAGGTGCGCTACCAAGCTGCGCTAATCACCGAACATGGTGCGGAAGGAGAGACTTGAACTCTCACACTTTGCAATACTAGAACCTAAATCTAGCGCGTCTACCAATTCCGCCACTTCCGCACAATTTTTCAACTTACTAGCAGGTAACTCTAGCAAGGGTGATAACTCCATTCTAAAAGAATATCGTCGTTATCGAATATGGGGCGACTGACGGGATTTGAACCCGCGACAACCGGAATCACAATCCGGGGCTCTACCAACTGAGCTACAACCGCCATAGTGGTCGGTGATAGAGGATT
Organism: Moritella yayanosii; assembly: GCF_900465055.1. Taxonomy (NCBI): domain Bacteria; kingdom Pseudomonadati; phylum Pseudomonadota; class Gammaproteobacteria; order Alteromonadales; family Moritellaceae; genus Moritella; species Moritella yayanosii. The sequence goes on from NZ_LS483250.1 coordinate 2,942,145, forward strand.
CGAACCTCTGACCCCCTGGTCCCAAACCAGGTGCGCTACCAAGCTGCGCTAATCACCGAACATACTTATTAGAATATATCATTCTTAACAAGTGTGCGCATTATAGATAGTGTGTGTAAGTCTGCAAGTCTTTTTAACTAAAAAACTAAAATTTTATCGTTTTCAATTAAATCGGAATAAAAATAAACAGCGCCAGTGTAAAAAACAGCCAAGGTAAGTTACTGCACTGCCGAAACTATATGCATCTATGCGGGCTAAATCCAATAGCAATGGGGCGACTGACGGGATTTGAACCCGCGACAACCGGAATCACAATCCGGGGCTCTACCAACTGAGCTACAACCGCCATTTATCATTCATTACACAACAACTATAATGGTGCACCTTGCAGGAGTCGAACCTGCGACCTTCGCCTCCGGAGGGCGACGCTCTATCCAACTGAGCTAAAGATGCATGCCCAATATCTTACGTCCAACCATCAACCTCGTCTAGGCAAATCCGTTTATTCCAAGGGAAAATGTCGGATAATCACCTTGCCTGTATCTTTTATAACCAAGTAAAATACAACAAACACTGTTACAACTATTTAACCTAAGGCTAGGTAAGGATATAATGCCTGACAGCAGTAGGGATTTATTATAACAAAAGTCACCCACAGACTGACAATCCATTAATTAGGGAGCTAAAAAGAGCATGTATAAATTACGAAATATTCTAATCACTTTAACAGCATCATTGCTATTTACATTCACCGTAAACGCTGGCCACAACTCTCCTGAAGCAGTTGCAGAACGCATCGCACCAGTAGGTCAAGTATACCTACCTGGTGAACTGGCTCCAGTTGTTGCTAAAAGCACAGCACCAGCAGCACCACGTACTGGTGAGCAAGTTTATACAGCTACATGTAACATGTGTCACGGTAGTGGCCTTGCTGGCGCACCAATTAAAGGTAATGCCGAGCAGTGGGCGCCGCGCATTGCTAAAGGTAAAGACACCTTGTATCGCCACGCGATCGAAGGCTTCAATGGCGCAATGCCAGCACGTGGTACCTGTGCGATCTGTTCAGATGATGAATTACAAGCCGCTGTTGATTATATGATCCAAGGCCTATAACACCATGACTCAATAACGTTATAACAAAAAAATTCAACGCCAATCCGTTATAACAACACGCACTTTCGATAAAGCCACTAATTTATTTAGTGGCTTTTTTTGACCCACAGCTATCCACTGCTAGACTTTATTACTATAAAACTTAGTTTTTAAGTGATTAAAGACCATTAGGATACCGACTGTGAACAAGGATCGTCTCCCAAACCAACAACCCGAAAATAACACCGAGCTAATTAGTTTAGCCTTATCTCATTCTTTGCGAACGCAACGAGCCTTATTTTTAATCCAGCTAAAATCGGCCTTACAAGAGTTGCAGCAGACCCAACGCAGCTTCGTACTTTTGCTGATCAAGGTGGATAATATCACCGAGGTTGAACAAAGCTTTGGCAGTGAACTCAGCCATAAGTTAATTACGATCATCCAAACTCATTTACAATCATTAACGTCAAGTAATGATTGCTTAGTTAACTTACAAGGTGACGAGTTTGCCTTATTAAAAACAGATATCACCGATGCCGATAGCGCCATAGAACTGGCCAAAGAAATTCAGTCACAGTTTCGGTTTAGTTTTCAAGTGAACAATTATAAAATTCTCTGCAGTAGTAGTATCGGTATTAGCTTACAACAAGCACCGCATTCTGTTAGCCAGGTATTGAAAGATGCCGATATCGCCCTAACAAATGCACGACACCAAGGCTTTGGTCAATATCACCTTTCCACCGCATTACCAACGCCAATGAAAAACACCCTGGGCATACTGCAACAAGAGAAGCTCACACGCGCTATTATTAACCACGATATATTGCCTTACTACCAACCCATTATTCAACTAAACAACAATCAACTGATCGGCTTTGAAGTGATAGCTCATTGGCATGAGAAAGAGCAGTGCGGTGATAATAATTTTATCTCATTAGCAGAGAACACCGATATTATCATCGCGCTCGATTTACATATTATTAATAAAGCCTGCTTACAGCTCAAAAAGTGGCATAACTCCCACAGAGACAATCAACAAATCATATTAACCATGAACTTATCAGCCAAGCACCTTATTCTTAATGGTGCGGTTGAACATTTAATTTTTATTATTCAACAACAACAGATACCCCCGCATAGCCTGGTATTTGAATTTAGGGAACAGGAATTCATGCTGCACAATAAATTTGCCATTTGCTCGTTAGAAAAATTGCGGCAAATTGGGGTGAAAGTGGGGCTAGATGATTTTGGTACCGGTTTTAGTTCGTTAAACGCTTTTTTTCAATATCCAATTGATTTTGTCAAAATAGACAGCCGTTTTACCAATCGTATGCTGATGTCCAAAAAAGACTTGTCATTAATTCGGGTAATTAGAGATATTAGCCACGATATGGGTTTTAAGGTGATTGTAGAAGGTATTGAGACCCAGCAGCAGCACGCTAAGTTAGTGGAGTTAGGCTGCGAGTTTGGCCAAGGCAGTTATATCGCAGAACCAATGGATTACAGGCACGTTAATCGCTTATTAGATCTCTAATAAGCGATTAAATCGATACGCCGAAGCCTGTGTGAGGTGGCTATTTATTAAATAACGCTCTTAGATTCGCCACGCCTCGTTTACCTTTTGCTTGTTTTTCTACTGCCGAATCCGGTTTTTTACGTAAGTCCCATTCGAGATCATCTTGCGGTAACTCGAACAAGAAACGGCTTGGTTCCGGCTTCACCACTTCACCAAACTGACGACGTTCTTTACAGAGCATCATGAATAAGACTTTTTGCGCACGAGTGATACCCACGTAGGCCAAACGGCGTTCCTCTTCGACATTCGGATCATCATCAATCGAGCTTTGATGCGGTAATATGCCCTCTTCCATACCTACCATGAATACGTACGGAAATTCCAGCCCTTTAGAAGCATGGAAAGTCATTAACTGCACTTGATCAGAATCGTCGTCTTCTTCGTTACGTTCAAGCATATCCCGTAAGGTTAAGCGGGTAACAACCTGCGCTAACGTCATCTCTTCATCGAGATCATCGCCCTTGAGCATTTCAGTCACCCAGCGATACAGCTCTGAAACATTCTTCATGCGCATTTCTGCGGCTTTAGCACTGGTACTGGTTTCGTATAACCAATCTTCGTAATGAATATCACGCACCATATCACGTACCGCATCAATGCTATCGCAACGCTGTTCCTGATCGGCTAATGCCACTAACCAACGGGTAAAACCACGCACCGCAAGTAAACCACGTCCCGTCAGGGTTTGCTCTAAGCCCATTTCAAAACTAGCAGCAAACAAGCTAATATTACGCATGTTGGCGTAATTACCTAATTTTTCTAATGTTGTCGGGCCAATTTCACGGCGCGGTACGTTTACCACACGTAAAAACGCATTATCATCATCCGGGTTCACGAGTAATCGCAGGTAAGCCATCATATCTTTTATTTCGGCACGCGAGAAGAATGATGTTCCACCACTGATCTTATACGGAATACGGTTAGTCATTAGCGTTTTTTCAAATAACCGCGACTGATGATTACCACGGTATAAGATCGCATAATCTTTATAGTCACTGCGCGCCATAAACTTGTGTGCTAGTAGTTCTGATACTACTTTTTCAGCTTCATGCTCTTCATTTTTAGTGGTGAACACTTTAATCGGCTCGCCATAACCAAGCTCGCTGAATAAGCGTTTATTAAATTCATGGGGATTATTATCAATTAAGATATTTGCCGCTTTCAAGATTCGTTGGGTCGAACGGTAGTTTTGCTCAAGCTTCACCACTTTCAAACCCGGAAAATCTTTTTGCAATAATGTCAGATTTTCAGGTCGGGCACCACGCCATGAATAAATTGACTGATCATCATCACCGACCACAGTAAACTTTGCACTTTGACCGACAATTAACTTCACCAATTCATATTGGCTGGTATTGGTATCTTGGTATTCATCCACTAATAAATAGCGGATCTTGTTTTGCCAGCGTTCGCGTACTTCTTCATTTAAGCGTAACAACAGTGTTGGCATCATGATGAGATCATCAAAGTCCAAGGCATTATACGCTTTCATGTGGCGGATATAGTCGTCATAACACTGGGCAAATAATTTGTCTTGTGGCATCTGCGCACGCGCAATCGCTTGTGGCGGCAATACCAACTCATTTTTCCAACTAGAAATGGCGCTACGCAATTGGTCGATAAGCTCTTTATCTTCTTCTAGCGTATCTTGGGTGAGTTCTTTTAATAATGCGGTCTGGTCTTGATCATCAAACAGCGTAAATGCTTGTTTAATTCCTAAGTGTTTATATTCTTTACGAATAATATTTAAACCTAAGGTATGAAACGTCGATACCATTAAGCCTTTTGCTTCTTTCTTACCTAATGTCTTAGCAATACGTTCTTTCATTTCGCGCGCTGCTTTATTGGTAAAGGTTAGCGCCGCAATATTACAGGCCTTGTAACTGCAGTTTTGTACCAGGTGGGCAATTTTGGTGGTAATAACACGGGTTTTACCACTGCCAGCACCAGCGAGTACCAAACACGGACCAGAAATATATTTTACAGCTTCATCCTGACGGGGATTCAATTTCATAAGGGCAACACCAGACTAAAACATGAGGAAAAGAGGTAGAAATTAGATTGTAGCAAATTTAACATAAAAAAAATGCCAGTTATAAATAACTGGCATTTTCTATACATCGAATGCGCAATCAAGAATTACTTGATTTTGCCTTCTTTGTACATAACGTGCTTGCGAACTACAGGATCAAACTTCTTGATCTCCATTTTCTCAGGCATGTTTCTTTTATTCTTAGTAGTGGTATAGAAGTGACCAGTACCAGCAGATGAATTCAAACGAATTTTATCGCGCATAATAGAGCTCCTTAAACCTTCTCACCACGGGCACGCATTTCAGCAAGAACTGAATCGATACCCTTTTTATCAATAATACGCATACCTTTACAAGTAAGACGTAACTTTACAAAGCGGTTTTCGCTCTCAACCCAGAAACGATGTGTATGTAGGTTTGGCAAAAAACGGCGACGTGTGCGGTTTTTTGCGTGAGAAACGTTGTTACCAACAGCTGGTTTTTTACCAGTAACTTGGCATACTTTTGACATAGTGTGCTCCAATAACTTCAAATATAAGTGTCTACATAGTCGCATTTGAAGCTACTAGGTATACTTTTAATGCTCGGTTTATACAGTAAACCCAGACACAAATCAATAATAGTGCAAAATATCACCATCTTTAACCTCACATAAATAGCGCTAAAAACAAGCACGCCTGATTACTTTATGACCACTCATGCCATGAAACAGTTTAAAACACAAAAAAAAGCCAAAAACCAGCAATAAAAATTAAATCATAATAATTGCAAAAACTATTTCAACGCGCCTAAATGGACAAATGCGCAAGGCGTTCTTTCAGGTTATAATCCCCCACTCCTTGATAGTGAGTTTACACCATGCTTAACGATATAGAATTAACCGACCTTAGACAACAATTCCCCGTATTATCGCAACAAGTCAATGATCACCCATTAATTTACTTAGATAATGCCGCGACAAGCCAAAAACCCTTGTGTGTTCTCGAAGCGATTAATACCTATTATCGTGACATAAACGCTAATGTCCACCGCGCGTCACATGCACTCAGCGCGCAGGCCACATCTGCCTATGAAAATGCCCGCGATATCTGCGCGCAATTTATTAATGCCAATAGCAGTAAAGAGATCATTTGGACGCGTGGCACCACCGAAGCGATTAACTTAATCGCCAATTGCTTAACCACCAGTATCCAAGCAGGCGATGAGATCATCATTTCCACCTTAGAGCATCACGCCAATATCGTGCCTTGGCAAATGCTCGCACAACGTACAGGCGCCATCCTCAAGGTTATTCCGCTGTTACCGTCAACCGACATAGATATACAGGCCTATAAGCAATTACTCAGCGATAAAACCAAGTTAGTGGCGGTTAGCCATGTCTCTAATGCCATCGGCACCGTGAATCCAATTGAAGAGATAATTACGTTAGCCAAGCAAACGGGTGCGAAGGTATTAATCGACGGCGCCCAAGCTATTGCGCATTGGCAGGTTGACGTGCAAGCCCTCGGTTGTGATTTTTATGTGTTCTCTGGGCATAAAATGTATGGTCCTACCGGTATCGGCGTACTCTGGGGTAAAGAAGAAGCGCTTAATCAACTGCCGCCTTGGCAAGGCGGTGGCGAAATGATTAAAACTGTAAGCTTTGCACAAACCACTTATAACGAGCTACCGTTTAAATTTGAAGCCGGTACCCCCAACATTGCTGGTGCGATCAGTCTGGCCCGCGCCATGACGTTTCTAACCAGTTACGACCGACAAGTGTTGGCTGCTCACGAAGCCGAATTACTGGCCTACACCACGGCGCAACTCGAAAATATGCCGCGCATTAAGATCATAGGCGCGCCGCACCATCGTGCTGGCGGTGTCAGCTTTATTATGGATGATGCGCATAATAGTGATGTGGGGATGCTGTTGGACTTACAAGGCATTGCGGTTCGCACGGGTCATCACTGTGCACAACCTCTGATGCAGAGCCTTAATTTATCCGGCACCATCCGGGTGTCGTTGGCTATTTATAATACCAAAGCAGAAATAGACTTCTTTATTAAAGCATTGAATGAACTACAAGATTTACTCTAATCTGTTACCGTATCTAGAGCACCGTTATTGTAATGAATAACAGATTAACTTTATCCTGCCAGGCTGCAAGTCTGGTTAGCAATACAGGAATGATCATGACCGATTTCTCGTCGAGCCCATTTGGCAACGAAATTACCAGTACCGATGTAATAACGTTATTAACCGCACAAGCTGGCTGGCAAAATAAATACCGCCAATTAATTTTGCTCGGTAAAAAGATCCCAGCGTTAACGGATGACTATAAAGTAGCAGAAAATCAAATTAAAGGCTGTGAAAGTCAGGCGTGGATAGTATTTAGTTGCGATAATGACGGACGTTTATGGTTTGGGCTAGATTCAGATGCGCGTATTGTAAAAGGGTTAATGGCGACGCTATTAGCAGCAGTGAATGGCAAAACGCGCGTTGAAATCGCAGCATTTGATATTGATTGCTATTTCACTCAGCTTGGTTTTATGCAACAGCTAAGCCCTTCTCGTGGCAATGGCTTAAAAGCCGTGATAGCGGCAATACAAGCGGCTTAATCGGCCGACATCAAGTGGTGAATCAATGTTCCCCACTTGATCAAGTCACGCTATATTAATCAAACCTTAATCAAAAAAAACTAGCTAAGCATTACTTCTGCAAGTTTTTAACGATCAAAGCCGTGCCCATACCACCACCTATACACAGTGATGCTAAGCCATAGTCGACACCACGTTTTTGCATTTCGTGTAATAATGTTACCGTAATACGACCACCAGATGCACCCAACGGATGACCTAATGCGATAGCGCCACCGTTGACATTAGTCTTATCGGCAAACCAATCCATATCCACATTGTGTGCTTGAGTCAGATTCGTCATTACCCCTAACGCTTGCGCAGCAAAGGCTTCATTGAGCTCTAACAACTCCATCTGCTCTAATGACATGTCAGCACGTTTAAGCGCTTGTTCAATCGCAGGAACAGGACCTAGTCCCATCACCTGCGGATCGACACCACCTTGACCATAAGCAATTAATTCGGCCATCGGTTCTAAACCATATTTTTCCACGGCTGCTGCTGACGCTAAGATGATCGCCGCAGCACCATCATTGATACCCGATGCATTTGCCGCGGTTACTGAACCGTCCGCTTTAAATGCCGGACGCAGCTTCGCTAAATCTGCAACACTGGCATTATCTTTTGGATATTCATCCGTGGCGAAACTTTGTGTTTGGCGACGTACTTTGACTTCAACCGGTACTATCTCGTCAACAAAACGGCCTGCCGCAATGGCAGCAACCGCTTTGTGTTGGCTACCAACGGCAAAGGTATCTTGTTGCTCACGGGTTAAACCAAACTGCTCAACGATATTTTCTGCCGTCATGCCCATGTGGTAATTATTAAATACGTCGGTCAAACCATCATTAATCATGGCATCAACCATGGTCATGTTACCCATTTTTGAACCAAAGCGCGTTTTAGCGGGCATCAAATAAGGAATATTAGACATACTTTCCATGCCTGCAGCCACTACGATATCGGCATCTCCGGCTTTAATATGCGCCGCACCGTCCATAATCGTTTTCATGCCACTGCCACAGATCATATTTAACGTATAAGCAGGTACACTCGCAGGAATACCCGCTTGCATCGCCGCTTGACGACCTGGCCCCATGCCTTGTCCTGCACTAATCACATTACCAACAATCACTTCATCAACGTGCTCTGGATTAACCTTGGCGGCTGCCAATGCGCCTTTGATCGCCGTAGCACCTAACGTAGCGGCGTCAACACCCGCTAAGCTACCGCCGAAACTACCCAGCGCTGTACGTTTTGCTGCAACGATAAATACTTTACTCATACCTTGTATCCTTACTTGATGTGATCAGTTTAGTTTTTCAAACATATGTTTGAATTGTATCACAAGTGATTAACATAACCGAATTTAACCCGAGCAAAGCTAAGCGATAGGGAAAAGCCACGAGCGCGATATTAAATACCTTATTCAGATCGATAACGCGCTTCTCTTTCGGCTAATTTTTTCAATACCCGCGAAGCTGCAATTAAACCAAAGCTAGCCGTCACTGCGGTTGAAGAACCGAAGCCACTTGAACAATCCATGCCCGTGGCGCCGTCAAGAAAGTGCTTGGTCGAACATACTTCGCCATCCGTACCTGGGTAAATTAATTGCTCGGTTGAAAATACACATTCAATACCAAATCGACTGGTTGGGTTCTTACTGAAATTATGCAAACGGCGCAGATCAGAGCGTACTTTCGCTGCTAAAGGATCTTGATGTGTTCGAGATAAATCCAGTACTTGGATTTGGGTTGGATCGATTTGACCACCCGCAGCGCCAATCGTAATGCATTTGATTTTTTGTCGATTACAGTACGCTAACAGTGCCGTTTTTGAACGTACGCTATCAATCGCATCAATCACATAATCGAAATCTTTACTTATGTGCATGCCAACATCATCAACCGTGATAAAGTCATCGATTGGGGTCACGACACATTCTGGATTAATGGCACGAATACGCGCCGCCATTACATCAATTTTTTGCTGACCTATGGTGTCTTTTAAGGCATGAATTTGACGGTTGGTATTAGTCACACAAATATCATCCATGTCGATCAGGGTGATCTTGCCGATGCCTGAACGTGCTAATGTTTCAGCGGCCCAAGAACCCACACCACCAATACCAATCACACACACATGTGCTTGACTAAAAAATTGCAGTGCTTTAACGCCATATAAACGTGCAATACCACCAAAACGATTGTCATATTCAGCTGACATACCCTACCCAAAATCAAGCAAAAAACGCATTATACTGATTCAATCCGATAACACAAAGTTTGCAGTCAATAACACTTTCACCAGAAACATATTATCCAGCGCTAGACTAGACAGATTTTTCAAATTTGTGCATTTAAAATGAGGTTTTAATTTAACGGATTTACGCTATGTTTAATCTACTGACTTCGACTCTGGCTTCACAAACACGCTTATGGGCTGGCACCAAAGCAGCAAAAACCACGATTAATGAGCAAGATCCGTTAATCATGTATGACAACGAAGCCGACCCACTGTGTCGCTTAGTACGTGAAGCGATTTCAGAGTTGAATCTGGATGTACTTATTATTCCTTGCCCCAAAGGCGGCGAGCGCCACATCCAACAGCTGCAAGACATGTATAGCACAGATAAAATTCCGTTCCTAATCGATAAAAATACCCAGACCATCTTAAATTCAGCGTCAGAGATCATCGACTATTTATACAAACATTACGCCAATAGCAGTGCGCCGATCCGGTTACGCGCTAATATTTTTAATTATGCCACTTCCACCAGTGCCTCACTGATCCGTTGGAACGCTGGTAAAACCAAAAAACCAGCACTAGAGCCAACCGACCCACTGGTATTATACAGTTTTGAAAGTAGCCCTTATTCACGTCCAGTGCGTGAGACGTTATGTGAATTAGAACTGCCATATTTACTGATCAATTTAGGTAAGCAACAATTTGGTGAACTTGGCCCGGCTATCCATCGCCTAAGTCTAGGTGAATACACGCCGTTACCAGAAACTAAACGCAGTGCATTTTTTGCTGAACATGGCACAGTACAAGTGCCGTTCTTGAAAGATCCGAACACCGATGTGGATATGTTTGAATCAAAAGCGATAGTGAAGTATTTAATTACGACGTATGCGCTTTAGGTTCATCTCCGCTCTGAATAACAGTAAGCATGTATAATTATTGGCTATGTATGCTTAACGCTGACCAAATACAGATAAATAGCCACTGTTAGTCTCATCTCGCCTGAAAATAGAAACCACCAAACTAGTGCAACATTAAGTTTTTAATTTAAGGGCTAATCTTCAAAGTTTGGGTCGTGTTTTAAGGCTTTCAGGTGATCTTTAGATCTAACACCCTTTAGACGCCTACAGCGCGTAACGCATGTTATGTAAGATTGGTACTGGGAATTGCGTTTATCAAAACAAATTTCCAAACGCACCTTAATTACCAAATCCGTAATCATCTAAATTTAAACAAAAAAAGCCCAGTAAACATCATCATGTCTACTGGGCTTAGCAACTCACACCATGATGATCACATCAGGTATTAGCCAACAATTTTCTGCATATCTGACATGTAACCACGTAATTTCTTACCGATAACTTCGACCGGGTGATTACGAATTTCATCGTTAACTTCGATTAAACGCGCATTATCAACGCCGTTTGATTCAGCAGCGAATGCAGAACCCATTAATTCAGTAGGGAGTGCATTTATGTACTCACGCAGTTGCGGCGCAGCTTCATGCGTAAATAGGTAACAACCGTATTCAGCCGTATCAGAGATAACCACGTTCATTTCGTATAAACGCTTACGGGCAATAGTATTGGCGATTAACGGAGTTTCGTGCAGTGACTCATAGTATGCAGACTCATCAACAATACCCGATGCAACCATGCTTTCAAAAGCCAGTTCAACACCGGCTTTAATCATCGCAACGAATAAGGTGCCGTTGTCGAAGAACTCTTGCTCATCAATCACGATATCTGATTCAGGATAATTTTCGAATGCCGTTTCGCCCGTCTCTTTGCGCCATTTAAGCAGGTTAACGTCATCGTTTGCCCAGTCAGCCATCATCGTAGATGAAAAGTGACCCGTAATGATATTATCCATGTGTTTTTCGAATAATGGGCGAAGTGTACTTTTCATTTCTTCAGCCATGTCGAATGCTTTCAGTTTCGCTGGGTTAGATAGACGATCCATCATGTTAGTGATACCGCCATACTTAAGTGCTTCAGTGATGGTTTCCCAACCGAACTGAATTAATTTACCTGCGTATGCTGGTGATTTACCATCAGCAACCATTTTGTCAAACGCAAGGATAGCACCGGTTTGTAACATACCACATAGGATAGTTTGCTCACCCATCAGGTCAGATTTAACTTCCGCAACAAACGAAGACTCAAGTACACCAGCGCGATCGCCACCCGTGGCAGATGCGTATGCTTTAGCAATGGCAAGGCCATCGCCTTTTGGATCATTTTCTGGATGAACCGCGATCAGTGTTGGGACACCAAAACCACGTTTGTATTCTTCACGTACTTCCGAACCAGGACACTTAGGTGCAACCATGACCACGGTAATGTCATCACGCACTTGCATGCCTTCTTCTACGATATTGAAACCGTGAGAATAAGACAGTGTTGAACCTTGTTTCATCAGTGGCATGATCGTTTCAACCACATTTGAATGCTGCTTATCTGGAGTAAGGTTAAGTACTAAGTCTGCTTGTGGGATTAAATTCTCATAAGTATCAACAGTGAAACCATTTTCTGATGCGTTTAGGTATGACTGACGTTTTTCTGAGATCGCCGCAGCACGTAATGCATAAGAAATGTTAAGGCCTGAGTCACGCATGTTTAGGCCTTGGTTTAGACCTTGTGCACCACAACCTACAATAACAATTGACCAATCTTTAATGAAGTTACAACCGTCAGCAAACTCACTGCGATCCATAAAACGACATTTACCAAGTTGCTCTAACTGCTGGCGTAAGTTTAAAGTGTTAAAATAGTTAGCCATGTTGCTCTCCATGAGAATTTTGTAATTTGAATGCGCGATCACTACTCCAGTGATGCTCTACCCATTCACTATATGCTAAGTTACACATTGCTGGAAATGATATATTTACAATACAGTGTTGCAATATGTGCAACGTAAACATTTATCCAGTACAATTTAGACTTCAGTCAGAATTTAAAACAGTCACATAGCGATCTAATACCCCATGCTTCGAAATAACACATGAAAAGCAGCTGATTAGCCTACATTGGACTCGGTTAATATTTCACAACTATTAATCACAGCAGTAATAACAATAACAACAGATAACTATACCTTAAGGAAAATGGCCATATGGATATTCGTTCACTGCAACTTTTTTTACATTTGGCCACGACATTACACTTTGGTAAGACTGCCGAGGCCATGCATGTCAGTACCTCGACACTCACTCGCACCATGCAGCGGTTAGAAGAAGCCGTTGGCAGCCAAATATTCGCCCGCGATAATCGTTCTGTTGCCCTCACCGAAAGTGGTAAACGCTTGCGCAGCTTCGCCCAACAAACCCTCGACAGCTGGACACAACTGAAAGCAGACCTAAATAATCACAACGGCGAACTGGATGGTGAGCTTACTATTTTCTGTTCCGTGACCGCTGCCTATAGTCATTTACCACCGATACTCGATAAATTCCGTTTGCTGCACCCTAACGTCGAATTAAAATTGATTACCGGTGATGCCGCGATGGGCATGCAACTGGTTGATGAAGAAAAAATTGATATTGCCATTGCTGCACATCCGGACAAAATATCCAATCGCTTAAAGTTTGTCGAAATTGCCAAAGTACCCTTATCAATTATTACACCGGTGATCTCTTGCCAAGTCCAGCAACAGATCATGCAGGAGTCGATTGATTGGAACTCGGTGCCGTTTATTTTGCCTGAACATGGTCCTGCCCGTAAACGTATTGATAAATGGTTTAAACAAATGAAAATTAAACCCAGTATTTATGCCACAGTGGCCGGACACGAAGCGATTGTCAGTATGGTGGCATTAGGATTGGGGGTTGGGATTGCGCCCGCAGTCGTGGTGGATAACAGCCCGGTTCGCGATCGGGTATTAACCTTTGAGAACAGCAATAAAATAGATCCTTTCGATCTGGGTTTATGCTGTCAGCGTAAACGCTTTGACGAACCGTCGATTGCGGCTTTTTTTACCATGATCAATCACTGATTCATTATTTTTAAAACTGGCGCCCTAATTCCGTTATAATCGCATACGCGTCTTTCCCTCATCATGATCACTATGGAGTTTTAAATGCGATTCAAAAAAATATGCTTGGCAATGCTTGCCACGTTAAGCTTAAGCCAAGTTGCGGTTGCCAATGAAGTAACTGCGCAATTTTCAACGGTCGGCCTTAATGCCCCAGCTGGCCAACAAGTTGATGGTTTCCGTTTTTCGCTGTTTCACGGTCAAACCGAAACAGTAAAAGGTTTTGATATGGCGGTATTGGGTTTATCTGAAGTGGATAAACTCGACGGCATCAGTTTCAATTTATTACTCGGTGCCAGCAAGATAAATAATGCATTCTCTGGGGCATCATTTAGTTTACTCAATTGGCATTTAGGTCATGATACTGGTTTCAACATGGCATTAGTGAATAATACTACGCACGTAAAAGGCGTTAATTTAGCTATGGTTAATTTATCCAAAACGGTCGCTGGCGCTAACATCGGCTTGGTTAACTACAGTGAAAAACTATCATTGGTTGATTTTGGGGTGATGAATTACGCAAAAACAGCGAAATTTCAATTTGGACTGTTTAATGTCACCGAAAACTTACAAGGTTTACAGATCGGGTTATTAAATTATGCTGAAAATGGGGTGGTTAAAATATTACCCCTAATCAATTTTAAGCATTCATTTTAGATCGATTAATCGATAATTAAAATGCTAGACTAACATCAAGCAAAATTAACATTCCAGTTAAACTCACTCGCATAGGTGCCGTATGATCAAACCACAAAAGTTAGAAGAAATCGCCAAGCAAATACATGAATCACTACCAACGGGTGTCAAATCGTTAGGTGCTGAAGTAGAAAAAAAGATCCATCAAGTATTGCAATCACAACTGAACAAACTTGACCTGGTTAACCGTGAAGAATTTGAAGTACAAACCAAAGTACTATTACGTACCCGTGAAAAATTAGCGGCGTTAGAAGCACGTTTAACCGAACTCGAAAAATAGTTCACTAACCTGATACTGTTAACCACGGCAACCGTGGGCGATGACAGTATCAGGCTCGTTTTTAAATGTGATGAGCCTTCTTCCCCACCCCCTACTTATCTATTTTCAGCAGTAACACATCAACCCAGTTGATCTCGTGCTTACGGATCCGTTCATTGGCGATATAATGCAATACTTGCCCAGCGTGAAGTTGGGTATCCATGCTTGGATTTAATTTAAAACCCACGCCCTTTTCATCATCCGCAATCGCCATTAAAGTCATACTGTATTTTTCTCGCAATGGCTGAAATATATCACCGACGGTCATTGCCGGTATATTCTCTAATGTTAAGCAATATAACGTTGCTTCATCCAAGGTTGAAAACAGTTGTTCATGCAAAATGCTAGCACCAGGTGATTGCATGGTACGCACTAAAATTTCGGCATGACGTGAACTGGCACATTCAACATTAGGGCAGTGCGCACGCAATAATTCGGCTTTGCTTTCCTCATGGAAATAAGCACTAATATGCGCCTGTTTCGATGCATTTGAAGACGCACTTAATGCCATTGATAGCGTCATTTCATCATTCTCGCCATCAACAATAATCGAACTCGCTTGCGCCATGGCAATACGTGTTAATTCATCTTTATCGGTAAAAGACTCCAGTTGCGCAAATTCAACATCTAACATGTGTGGGAACGGGTGACTCATATCACGCTCAACACACAAAATTATTTTGCGGTTATGGCGCTTTTTATCTGCCAATATCAATTCTAAAATGCGTTTAGTGCGCTGCGCACGCCAACCTAAAATTAAAATATGATCGCTATAAGTACTAAAATCTTTTTTTCCGTTCATACCTTTCCTTGCAATAGCAACGATGGCTTGCGTTGTTTTACCAATCGCGGCACCAAAAATTAACAACCCAAACGGGATCTGAACTAGCGCAACAACCAGTTGTCCATTGGCCGTGCTTGGCGAAAGATCGCCAAAGCCAACCGTAGACATAACCACCACCGTATAATAAAAAAAGGTCAGCGGCTCGGTTAACGCAGTTTCATTGCTCAGCCATAATAATCCCCAAACAACGGCCAAGTAACTACAAAAGATCAAAAATAAATTAATCCAACGTAGCTCTGCAGTGAGCTTACGTAAGGCTAAACTAATGAGTCGAGATATATACATATTAACCTAATGCTTATGATTGACTAACTGTTGGCGAATAATATCAGCTGTTTGCAACGGTTTCTCTAACGGGAACAAATGCCCACCGTCCACTTCAACCAGTTTAATGTGTGGCTGCTTACGCAATAATCGAGCGACGGCTTCGGTCGATAATGTATCGGAGTCACGCCCTCTGATCACCACCGTATCTGTGGTTAAATTTTTAATGCTCGACCAAACCCAAGGTACCGTCTGATAAATGGTGGCTTCCCATTCACGACTATAACTCAGTTTGAAACCATCATCTGTTTGGTACAAACCTTCGGCCATGTAATCCGCTAATACACTGTCGGAAATGCCTTTAAAACCACGGACTTTACGATGAAAATCGAAACCTTGTTGAATATTAACAAAGGTATCGGGACGTCTTAATGTTTTTGCCACTAACGGTAGTTTTTTACGTAAAAAATCGGGCAGATTACGCATAACCCAAATCAGGTGAGGAGCCAGGATCACTGGGTCGAGTAGAATAAGTTGTTTTACTTTGTCAGGTTCACGTACCGCACAAATGATACTAATCAAGCCGCCCATCGAATGACCAACTAAGGTAATGGGCTCTGGCTGCGCAGCAATAAAACGACACGCATCATCAATCATTAATCGCCAATTATCAAAATTATCGGGAACCGGTAATGGCCAGAGTGGACGCTGATAAACAGCGCTGACTTTATACGTGTCAGTCAAGGGTTGTAGCATTTGTTGATACATAGCTGGCGGAAAACCATTGGCATGAAAAAACACCAAATGTTCACCATCTCCACCAATATGTTTAGCGGGTAATCCTGCCGCGACAACGCCCTGCGCTGATAATTGTGCTGCTATCCATTGCTTCATAATCCACCTATTTGATGCTTGCACGAGTTACAATATCACACCGATATCATAACTCGATATTAACCTAAGTTATTCAGGTACTAACCATTCCAGACGGAAGTTCGCGTGGTTATCTTGGCCTAGCTCTTTAGTTAACCAAGGCAATAACTCTTCCATTTGCGAGTATAGTTTCCACGGTGGATTAATCACCACCATCCCCGTTCCGGTCATGCCACGTTCTGCACTATCGCCTTTGACACAAAGTTCGATAACTAAAATTTTCTTAATACCGGTGCCCACAAAGTCACGCATAAGCCGATCAATCGTGCGACGTTCAATCACCGGATACCAAAGCGCATAAGTGCCGGTTGCAAAACGGCGATAAGTCTGTGCGATCTCTTGCACTACCTGACGATACTCTGTTTTGATTTCATAAGATGGATCAAGCAGTACTAAACCACGTTTATTACGTCCCGGTAACAAGGCTTTCAGCCCTTCGTAAGCATCTTGCTTGTACACCCGCGCTTGACGATCACCAGCAAACTCTTGCTCTAATAATTTGACATCGGCAGGGTGTAATTCCGTCATTTGCATACGATCTTGTTCACGTAGCAATAAACGTGCAACTAATGGTGAGCCCGGATAATGCTTCAAGGTAGACGTGCTATTTAACTGCTTAATCACATTTAAATAAGGGATCAGTGGCGCAGGAACTTCACCTTGTTGCCAAATACGGGCGATACCATCAACGTATTCTGCTGTTTTTTCTGCATGGGCACTCGATAAACTATAACGACCCGCTGCAGAATGGGTATCGTGATAAATAAAAGGCGACTCCTTTTGTTTTAACGCTTCTAAGATCAGTACTTCAACAGCGTGTTTCAGTACATCTGCAAAGTTGCCAGCATGAAAACTGTGGCGGTAGCTCAGCATAATATTTTCCAATATAAAAAGATAAATTAATACGGTAAAGAATATCACTATTTGCTTAAAACTAGGTTGTTTATTCTATATTTCAAGTCCGCAATAGTATGCTTTATTCATATTTTCATTATTTTTTCAGATGTTATAGTGATGACTAAAATCAGGCTTGGCGCTTTACCATCCTGATATATTGCAGCTTTATCAAGATGACGCGGCATTACTGGCACTGAGAAAATTACATTGCGGCGCAGCTGAATGAGCAACAAATTTATTAGTATCAATTCACTCAAAAATCACCCATTAACAGCAGCTTCCCCGAGAGTTTCTATCTCTACATAAGTAACATAAATAACTAAAATTAGATCCCGATCTCGCGCGGTTATTAACCATTAATAATATTCAGCAAGGGCATATCAATAGTCTACCGGTCGATATCGAAGTCCGTATCAATCAAATTGCGGTACACCGGGACAAGAGTTGGGTGCCATAATGACCCTAGTGAGCAAGAAAGAACTTATAGGCTGGGTTATCGGTTTCTTCTTTATACTGATAACCTAATTTAACCAGATAAGCTGAAAAATCTTTCATCTCACTGTCAGGTAATTCAAATCCTGTTAATACCTGACCATAAGCGGCGCCATGATTGCGGTAATGGAATAAGGTAATGTTCCAATTCACACCTAGGGTTAATAAGAATTTTTGTAATGCCCCAGGATGCTCAGGAAATTCAAAGCTAAACAAGCGTTCTTGCAACGCTTCCGCAGGACGACCGCCAACCATATAACGCACATGCTGTTTGGCCATTTCATCATCGGATAAATCAACCACTGGATACTCTGCATCTTGCAATTGCTTGATCACTGTAGCTAACTCGGCAGTACCTTGTGGCGTGCGTAAACCGACAAATATATTCGCCGCAGCACGACTAGAATAACGATAGTTAAACTCGGTGACAGCCCGGTTACCAATTAGTTCACAGAACTTCAAGAATGCCCCCGGACGTTCTGGAATCGTCACCGCAAGTACCGCCTCCTTCTTCTCACCATATTCACTGCGCTCTGAAACATAACGTAATGAGTGGAAATTAACATTGGCACCGCTTAAGATCGCCGTCATATTTTGATCACGTAAGCCATTCAATGCGGTATATTTCTTTAACCCGGCCAGCGCTAATGCGCCCGATGGTTCAGCGATGGCACGGGTATCTTCAAAAATATCTTTTAACGCGGCACAGATTTCATCACTGCTCACCGTGATCACATCATCAATAAATTCATTACACAAACGGAAGGTTTCGACGCCAATGCGTTTTACCGCCACGCCATCAGCAAAAATGCCCACGCGATCAAGTGTCACCGGTTCACCAGCATCGAGCGCCGCACGTAAACAGGCAGAGTCTCGCGGCTCAACACCAATCACTTTAATTGATGGTTTAAGTTGTTTGATATACACCGAAATACCTGCAGCAAGACCGCCGCCGCCAACTGGCACAAATATATAATCTAAATGGGCATTTTGTTCGAGTAATTCACGCGCGATAGTACCTTGACCCGCAATCACATCCGGATCGTCAAACGGCGGGATCAGTGTCAAACCGTCTTCTATGGCGAGTTTTTCAGCGTGATGTGACGCTTCATCAAAACTATCACCATGCAGACAAACTTCCGCACCAAAGCCACGCACAGCGCTCACTTTAATTTCAGGCGTAATAACAGGCATGACAATGATCGCTTTAATGCCCAGTTTCTTCGCAGACAACGCCACACCTTGGGCATGATTCCCCGCAGAGGCAGCAATGACACCACGTAATTTTTGTTCTTCCGATAATTGCACCAACTTATTAAATGCACCGCGTAATTTAAACGAGTGCACGGGTTGGCGATCTTCACGTTTCAGTAAAATATTATTGCCCAAACGTTCAGATAATTTAGTTAATGGTTGTAACGGGGTGACCACAGCAGCTTCATAAACTGGTGATAATAAGATCTTACACAAATAATCATTTGCTGTAAGTAGCGATTTTGGTTGTTGGGTTTCGTTATCTGTCACTCGATCATCCATTGAATTATAACTGACAAGTTAACGGTTTGGCATGCCATCGTTAACGCTATTATTTAGTTATAGCAACAATCGAAACAGATAAAAAGGTTTAACTCAGGATAACTTTTAGCCGAAAATAAAAAAGAGAGCATTAAGCTCCCTTTCTTGTATTATTTTATTTAATTACGCTGTTTTAGCTACTGCATTTGTTTCTTCTGTTGCATATGCAATTTCAAGGTTTAGTTCACCTTCACTCTTAGCAACAATCGTGTTTACTGCTGTATCACCAACAACATTAGCTGCCGTACAGAACATATCGTTGATACGGTCAACCGCGGCGATAATTGCTAACGCTTCAATAGGCAGACCAAGTTGTGTTAGTAACACACCAATCATCACGATACCGCCACCAGGTACACCACCTGCGCCAACTGATAATAACAGGATAGTTAGACCCATAGTAAACATATCAGCCACTTGCAGTGGAGTTCCGTATGCGTTAGCAGCAAATACTGTCGCAATTGAGATGTAGATAGATACACCTGACATATTCATTGTTGCGCCTAGCGGCACACCAAAACCAGCCACTGTTTTCGATACACCAATCTTATCCGTAAGGGTACGCATTGTTACCGGGATAGTCGCATTTGAACTTGCCGTAGACAGTGAGAATAATAGCTGCTCACGGATTTGACGACGGAATAGAGCTGGGCGGATACCCGTTGTAGCCCATACTGCTAGTGGGTATACAATTAGGATCCATACTACAAGTAATGAAACAACCAGACCGACATAACCTGCTACTGAAGCCAGTGTAGCGCCGTTTAATGTTGCACCTAATTGGATCATCAGGGCAAATACACCAATTGGTGCAAAACTCATGATTAGGCTAACGAGTTTCATCATCACGTCATTGGCAATTTGGAATGCATTAACCACTGGACCACCTTTAGTATCTAGCGCTTGAATTGCGAGACCTGTGATGATTGCCATGAAAATGATTTGTAACATGTCACCCGAAGCAAATGCTTGCACAGGGTTGCTCGGTACGATGTTGACAATCATTTGACCGATATCAGGTGTTTCGGTTGATGCCAGGTGTACTGCAGTACCGCCTAGTTCAGCCAGGTTAGCGCCAACACCAGGTTGTACGATCATTGCCACAACAAGGGCAACCGTAATAGCAATCGCGGTATTCAGCAGGTAAAGGAAAAAAGTTTTACCGCCTAAACGACCAAAACTCTTAATGTCTTTCAGTTCACATACACCACATACAATAGAGATGAATACTAGTGGCACAACCATTAATTTGATTAGTGATACAAACATAGTACCGACTGCTGTAGCAGTACCGACCAAGTATGTATCAAGGAATGATCCTGCACCAAAGCCGTACTGCACGATTGTACCCAGTAACAAGCCCACAAACAGGGATATAAATATTTTCGAACTTAGTGATTTATCCATAACAAACTCAGCCTTTCAATTATCATAGTAGTGTGTGTTTTTTACTTATATATTTTTTTTATATTTTTACAATTCTTTGCACTGCAAGATTTGATGGGTGGAGAGTATTACAACTCTATTAGCTATGGGAAGCAGTTCAATCATCTAGTGCTAGGAAAATTGAGGTCGGTCACATATTCAAGCATTTTTTACCCTTTTACGACTACGTAACATCTATATAATCATCAATAAAACCCCCTTTAAATTAAGAAACAGCAATTTTATTGGGTTAAAACCGCCAAAAACCCTTACATACTCAAAAGTAGGCAGTATATCAACAATGGAGTAAATATAAAAAACGAGCGATTATTAACAAAGGTAGTGATTTATAGCGTAAATTTAACCTAAGTTACCCTTACAGACTGAGAGAGTAAAAAACAGCAGAGTATTAACGAGGATAAAAAGTGAAAAAGGCACTCAGAAAGGCTCTGAGCACCCGAAATATAAACTAGGTAATTATTCTACCACATGGATTTTTATTGGTTCTTCTGCCGTTACAGTGTCATTTTCAACAACATCCGCAGGCTTGTTAGGCTCAACTTTTGTTGAATCACTACTTTTCGCTTCAACAAAAGTTGAATCGGGAGTCAGATTAATGGTCTCTGGTAACTCCATCGTATCGTCGACAATAATGTCAGTCACCACAGGTTTTGGTGCTGCACACAACGCATAATCCGTGTTGGCATTATGACGCCAGAATTGACGGTTGTGACGGATCATTGCGCGGATCTCAGCAATGTACGCCTCTTTTCTTTCCGAGTAATTAATTAATCCCGCGGCTAATGCACAAGCATTAATATCCGCACCATATAAACGTTGCTCACTGCGGATCTTACGTAACAGTAAATAACTTTGATTACGATTAATGTTACGGAAATACGAACGCACCGAACCTGCTATCGAATCAAAGCTGGCCACTTCGTGTGCAGCACCTTCTTCACGTTGATTTGGTACTAGGCCGCAGCCTTTGCTAAAGCACCATTGACCAAAAAAGTTATGTCCAAGTTTCGCAAAGCGTGATGAACCCCAACCCGTCTCATTCGCTGACTGACTAAATACCAACTCTTCTGGGATCACATCAACGTGTAACAATAACGCACTAATCAAGGCAAGGTCATTATCAGCAGTCACTTTATACATACTGGCCATATCTTGCAGTTGCGTTTGCTCTTGTGGGGTTAATGTTGTTTTAGCCTGCCATTGAGTTAGCAGTGCACGCTCTGCTAATACTTCCGCAGTCACGGTATCAAATGCGGGTTGTAGATAATTAAAGAATGCGGTTTTCTTGGCGGTGACATCACTGATAGCAGCAAAGTCTGGCACATCTGATTTTTCAACTTCAATAGCATCATCAGATTG
This sequence comes from Moritella yayanosii, assembly GCF_900465055.1. Taxonomy (NCBI): domain Bacteria; kingdom Pseudomonadati; phylum Pseudomonadota; class Gammaproteobacteria; order Alteromonadales; family Moritellaceae; genus Moritella; species Moritella yayanosii. Next base: position 2,964,564 of record NZ_LS483250.1, read on the forward strand.
CAGGAAGGTATCAAGACCAAAAATACTCAGTCCAATAAACAGGAATAAAATTGTTATTTTCTTTTGCATATAAAAAAGCACCATTAATAAATAATGGTGCTAATTTAACACGTTAATTGCAAAGAGCTAGATTATAGGATCATGCTCTTTGATGTAACGAACGGTAAATTATGTGCTTCAGCAACATCTTGAACAGTTATTTGACCAGCAATAACGTTTAGGCCGTTTAGTAGATGCTCATCTTGTGTTAATGCTTCTTTCCAACCTAGGTTAGCAAGCTTGATGATGTACGGTAGTGTGGCATTGTTTAATGCGAACGTAGATGTTTTCGCAACAGCACCAGGCATGTTAGCAACACAGTAGTGAACAACGTCATCAATGATGTAAGTTGGGTCTTGGTGTGTTGTCGCGTGTGAAGTTTCGAAACAACCACCTTGGTCAATCGCAACGTCAACAACAGCAGCACCAGGCTTCATGCGTGAAATTAGGTCTTTCGTTACTAGTTTCGGCGCAGCTGCACCTGGAACTAATACCGCTCCAATCACAAGATCAGCTTCTAATACATATTTTTCAATGGCATCGTGTGTTGAATAAACCACTTTCAAACGACCATCGAATTGGTTGTCTAGGTTAGCTAGTACAGTAAGGTTACGGTCTAACATAGTTACGCTAGCGCCCATACCAACAGCCATTTTCGCTGCATTCATACCTACAACACCGCCGCCGATAACAACAACGTTGGCAGGAGCAACACCCGGTACGCCACCCATAAGAAGACCACAACCTCCTTGTGATTTTTCTAATGCTTGTGCGCCAGCTTGAATTGCCATACGACCAGCAACAGCAGACATAGGCGCAAGTAGTGGTAAACCACCGTTTGCATCAGTTACGGTTTCATAAGCAATACAAATTGCATTACTCTTGATTAGATCTTCTGTTTGCGCTAAATCAGGTGCAAGGTGTAAATAAGTGAATAACACTTGGCCATCACGTAACATTGCACGTTCAACAGGTTGTGGTTCTTTTACTTTTACAATCATGTCTGCAGTTGCGAAAATTTCAGCCGCAGTTGTTAAGATTTTTGCGCCAACAGTTTCATAATCACTGTCGCTAAAACCAATACCAGCACCAGCACATGTTTCAACATAAACTGTATGGCCATGTGTAATAAGCTCTCTTGCACTCGCAGGAGTCATACCAACACGATACTCATGATTTTTAATTTCTTTAGGTACGCCGATAATCATATGCTGTTCACTCCGATTTATGGTTTATTTAACTGGCTTATAAAAGCTTCTCGATATATAGGTGGAGTATATACATAGAATCACAAAATTAATCACTGAATATCGAGCTAATTTTAACAAAAGTTTATATAACATTTGTTAAATCGATGTTGAACAGAACATAATTTTTTCTGTGAGCAAGATCGCCCTCAAAAAAAAGGGCTCAGTAGTAATCATAGTCGATTATCACTGAGCCCTTGATATAGATCATGGTGAATTGTTAGATCATACTAACGAAGTAAGTTAGATCAGGTTTCTATCGCGTACCGCACCTTTATCTGCACTCGTCGCAAAATAACCGTAAATACGTAATGCTTGTGTTACTTTCCGTTCGCGTTTTTCAACCGGTTTCCAGGCTAATTCCCCGCGACTTTCCATGTCAGAGCGGCGCGCAGCCAGTACATCATCAGCAACAACCAAATTCATTGAACGCTCAGGAATATTAATATCAATAATATCGCCATCTTCCACTAAACCGATCAAGCCGCCACTGGCGGCTTCTGGTGAAACATGACCAATAGACAGACCCGAGGTACCACCGGAAAAACGACCATCAGTAATAAGTGCACACGCTTTACCCAGTCCCATCGATTTCAAATAACTGGTTGGGTACAACATTTCTTGCATACCCGGACCGCCTTTTGGCCCTTCATAACGAATAACCACCACGTCGCCGGCTTTAATTTCGCTGGCTAAAATAGCACTTACTGCAGAATCTTGGCTTTCGAATACCCGTGCGGTACCACGAAACAATAAATTATCATCGGCGACACCCGCCGTTTTAACGACCGCGCCATCGACGGCAATATTACCGGTTAATATCGCCAGACCACCTTCTTGACTGTAGGCATTCTCGATTGAACGGATACAACCGTTAACACGATCATCATCGAGTGAATCCCAACGGCAATCTTGGCTAAAGGCTTTTGTGGTACGGATACCAGCTGGGCCTGCCGAATACATTTTCTTCACTGCGTCAGATTGAGTAGTAATAATATCAAATTTCGCTAACTGCTCAGCCATGGTCATGCCCATTACGGTCATATTGTCAGTATGCAATAAACCGGCACGGTTCAACTCACCCAAGATCCCCATCACCCCACCGGCGCGATGCACATCTTCCATATGATAGAGCGGCGTTGACGGTGCCACTTTACATAATTGCGGCACTTTACGTGATAACGCATCCATATCGTCCAAGGTATAATCAACCTCGCCTTCAATGGCCGCAGCGATTAAATGCAATACTGTATTGGTTGAACCACCCATGGCGATATCTAGCGTCATGGCATTTTCAAAGGCGTCACGATTCGCAATATTACGCGGTAATACCGATTCATCATCTTGCTGATAATAACGCTTACACAGATCGACAATACGACGACCAGCATTTAAGAACAATTCTTCACGATCAACATGCGTAGCAACTAATGAACCATTACCCGGTTGCGATAACCCTAATGCTTCTGTTAAACAGTTCATTGAGTTGGCAGTAAACATACCCGAACATGAACCACACGTAGGACACGCGCTGCGTTCTACTTTTTCAACATCTTCGTCTGACACATTTTTATCTGCGCCCATCACCATGGCATCCACTAAGTCTAACTTAATAATCTGATCTGATAATTTAGTTTTACCGGCTTCCATCGGGCCACCGGAAATAAAGATAACCGGAATATTCAGACGCAATGCCGCCATTAACATACCTGGGGTGATCTTGTCGCAGTTAGAAATACATACCAGCGCATCCGCACAATGGGCATTAACCATATATTCAACAGAATCAGCAATCAGATCGCGAGACGGCAAGCTATATAACATGCCGTCGTGACCCATGGCGATACCATCATCAATGGCAATGGTATTAAATTCTTTTGCGATACCGCCCGCTTTCAAAATTTCGCCTGCGACCAATTGGCCCATGTCTTTTAAATGGACGTGGCCTGGCACAAACTGGGTAAATGAATTAGCAATAGCAATAATTGGTTTGCCGAAATCTTCTTCTCGGGTACCGGTTGCACGCCACAGGGCGCGAGCACCTGCCATATTACGGCCTTCGGTAGATGTTGCAGAACGCAGTTTAGGCATCGGTTCTCTCCATGAAACAAAATATACAGTCAATAAAAGAGGCAGCTCTGCGCCTCACCTTAATAATAAAAAGTAATAATCTATCCAGACGATTAACTTGGGTCAGCCACGTAATCCAGCCAACCCCATTTGTCTTCACTCTGACCTTTAATCAACGCAAAGTAAGCAGTCTGTAGTTGTTCTGTAATTGGACCACGTTTACCCGTGCCAATGTCAATACGATCAACTGAACGTACCGGGACAACTTCCGCCGCCGTACCGCACATGAACATTTCATCCGCTAAATACATGGCTTCTCGGGCAATCGACTCTTCACGCACCTCATAACCAAAGTCACGCGCTAGAACCATTAAGGTATCACGGGTTAAACCCGGTAAGATGCATGCCGTTGTCGGCGGCGTATAGATCACGCCATTTTTAACGAAGAATAAGTTCTCACCAGCACCTTCAGAAATGGTGCCATTCACATCCAAGGCAATACCTTCATCGTAGCCATGGCGTTTCGCTTCTGACGAGATCAGCTGTGACGATAAATAGTTACCACCGGCTTTGGCACCAGTAGGAATTGTATTCGGCGCTAAACGATTCCAAGAGCTCACGCAAACATCTACGCCTTTTTCCAAGCTTTCATCGCCTAGATAAGAACCCCAGTTCATAGCAGCAACAAGCGCGTCGCATACGGTTGATTTAGGTGTTAAACCCAGTCCAACATTACCAATATAAGCCAGCGGACGTAAATAAGCATTGGTAAGGCCATTGGCTAGTACCGCATCTTTACAGGCCTGTTCTATTTCTTGTTTTGAATAAGGGATGCTCCAGCCATAAATTTTAGCGGAATCAAATAGACGTTGAACGTGTTCTTTTAAACGGAAAATAGCGGGACCTTTCGGCGTATCATATGCTCGAATACCTTCAAATACCGATGAGCCATAATGCAATGCATGCGTAAATATACTCACTTTAGCCTGAGATTCCGGTACCATCTTTCCATTAAACCAAACTTGCTGTTCAGTATTCGCCATAATCGCGTCTTCCCTTATGCTGTAATTTTGTATTATTTTAAATAACGCCAGTTCTTGCATCCTGCAATCCATGCACACCAGCGTTTTCAATAAAGTGTTATATTGCAGTGCTGTTATATAGTAGCTATGTGCTGAACGCTTAATTTACGCACATCAAATAACTTATCTAACTGTTTATAGAGGAAATCAATCCCGCGTTCTCCAGATACTGTAACCGTAATCTTTATGCCATTACAATCATTCATTTGTACCGAATTCATGTGACTAATACGAAAGCCGCGATGACGAATAACACGTAATACCCGCTCTAAAATCTCCAGCGTATTGGTGGCTTCAATCACCACTTCATGTACTTGTTTAAAACTCATCGTATTGCTCCAACATCTCGCCGTTATTAACCCCAGGTGGCACTAATGGCCAGACATTTTCTTGTTCTGATATTTGTACATGCAAGAAATACGCACCATCACTGGCCAGCATACGGTCCATTGCTGGTTGCACTTGCTCTTTAATCACCACCGTTTCACCGGGTATACCACATGCCGCGGCTAGCGCCACAAAGTCAGGGTTATCATCGAGAATAGTCTGCGATAACCGACCATCAAAAAACAGGGTTTGCCATTGGCGCACCATACCGAGACGTTGATTATCGATTAATACAATCTTAATTGGTAATTTAGCCCGGTTAATCGTCACTAACTCTTGGATGTTCATCATAATAGAACCATCACCCGTGACTACAACAGGCATCGCATTAGGACGCGCAAGCGCCGCACCAACTGCCGCCGGCAACCCAAAACCCATAGTACCAAAACCGGCACTGGATAATAAGTTTTCCGGTTGGGTAAATGTCATGTGTTGTGCAGTCCACATCTGGTGCTGACCAACATCACACGCCACCAGATGATCTTCAGGTAAGCTGGCAGACAATTGTTTCAATAACAGCGGGGCATAGATAGCGATGCCGGGATGATCATAACGAAAAGCGGTGTCGACTTTCATCTCTAAGGTATGTAAACGCCAAGGCGCGATATCCAAGGTCATTTTCAACGCGGGTAGAATAAGTTTTAAATCGGTTGTGATCGCAACGTTAGCAACGCGTAATTTATGGTGTTCACAGGCATCAATGTCGAGATGGATAACTTTGGCATATGGGGCAAACTCATCCAGTTTACCGGTTACCCGATCATCAAAACGGGCACCGACCGCAATCAACAGATCACTTTCTTGTACCGCTAAGTTAGCCGCTTTCAGACCATGCATCCCTAACATACCCAAATAATAAGGGTGTTCAGGATCAGCACTGCCTATGCCTTTTAATGTGCAGACCATGGGAATATCTAAAGCCGCCGCTAATTCACGCAATTCAGGTACCGCATTCGCCATACCAACGCCACCACCAACGTACAATATCGGTTTTTTAGCCGCGTGTAATAATGCCCGAGCAGCAGCGACTTCGTCATCCACCAAGCCATCTAACGGCGGTAATTCTAGTAATTCTGATACCGTCTCACACGCCATTTCGGCCAGCTGAATATCTTTAGGAATATCAATTAATACTGGGCCAGGACGGCCAGTGGTCGCAATGGTAAATGCTTCGGCAATAATACGGTCTAAATCATTTTGGTCTTCAACCAAAAAGCTGTGTTTGGTACACGATAACGTCATGCCAAGAATATCCACTTCTTGGAACGTATCCACACCTATCAAGGCGCTCGGTACTTGCCCTGTGAACGCAACCACAGGGATCGAATCTGCCATTGCTTCAGCTAAACCTGTCACTAAGTTCGTTGCACCCGGACCTGACGTCGCAATACAGACACCGACTCGAGCGCCAGCACGTGCATAACCCAACGCCGCCATGATAGCACCTTGCTCATGTCGCGCTAATAAATGCGCCACACCACCATCATATAACGCATCATACAATGGCATGATCGCGCCGCCAGGATAACCAAATACTTGGGTTACACCCTGTTTACGTAAAGCATTTACAATAAACTCTGTTGCTTTCATTAATCTACATCCCTTTAAACATCATTCTTGTAAACCGTTAAACGCCAAACAAAAAAAAACCCCGGTTATCAACCGGGGTTTTCTTATTGCTGGATTAAGCTTATTTTCGCTTAGCAGTAAGTTCCCGGCTTGGTAATTTAATAATTACCACCAGAATGCTAACCACAATAATAAGACGCGAAGTAAACCCAAACATATAACTAATCCAACAACTCTATAAAATTTTTATGATTCATTATTAGCATGGCAAATTTATTTAAGCAAGCCTTTAACCACGTTTAAAATAACTCAAACCACCAAATAAATGCACAGTGGCAATTCAAAATATTTAAAAAAAAACAAATTCCAGTTTAAAAAGTCACACATGACAAACATCACAAAATAGGCTGTGGTAAATAGGCCTTGCTTAAGGTTTTAAAATAATCCACCTAATTCAGTAGCCTCTGTCATTAATTACACTACGGTTTAAGCTTGAGTAGCAACTTAGCAAGGGTAATGAATGAATTTAGCCGTGATCTACAGCCGCGCCATTTTAGGTATTAATGCACCGTTAATTACCATCGAAGTGCACATTAGCGAAGGACTACCTGGTTTTACCATTGTTGGATTACCAGAAACATCAGTAAAAGAAGCCAAGGATCGGGTCCGCAGCGCGTTAATGAATTCTAATTTTGTAATGCCAGCCAAACGCATCACCGTCAACTTGGGGCCAGCTGACTTACCCAAAGAAGGCAGTCGTTATGATTTACCGATTGCGATCGCAATTTTAATCGCCTCACAGCAGATCAGTACTAACCGCCATCAGCAATTAGAATTTATTGGTGAATTATCTTTATCCGGTAAGCTGCAAGCATGCCGAGGTACCATTCCCAGTCTCATAGCCGGTAAAAAGGCCGGGCGCAGCAGTATAATTCCGATTGACAACGGCCACGAAGCGGCACTTATCGACAACGCCAATTGTTTTACTGCGGCAGATTTACAACAAGTATGTCAGCATATTAATGCCGAGCACACATTACCCATCGCCAAGCGGATACGTTCACTGACAACACCAGAGAGTAACCAGCATGACATGCAAGATATTATCGGCCAGCAAAGTGCTAAACGTGCGTTAGAGATCTGTGCAGCCGGTAATCATAATTTATTGCTGTTTGGTCCTCCTGGAACCGGTAAAACCATGTTAGCCAGTCGCTTAACCAGTATTCAGCCCGACATGACTGAACAAGAAGCCTTAGAATGCGCGGCGATTAAATCCATTAGCGGTGGCGAGTTTGTGGCCCAAGATTGGCGGCGGCGGCCTTTTCGCACTCCCCATCACACATCATCAGCCGTTGCATTAGTCGGTGGAGGCCGTAATCCGCGTCCCGGTGAAATCACTCTCGCGCATAATGGGGTATTATTTTTGGATGAACTACCGGAATACCAACGTAAAGCACTCGATTCTTTACGCGAGCCCTTAGAAGCAGGACATATTAGTATTTGTCGCGCCAATCAACAGGTCGACTTTCCGGCTCGATTTCAACTCATTGCCGCACTAAATCCATCACCATCTGGCTATTACGACAATAATAAATGGGGCGGTAACAACAGCCAAGTAGCAAAATATTTAAGTAAATTGTCTGGGCCTTTCTTGGATCGCTTTGATCTCACAATTGAAGTCCCCGCACTCCCCAAAGGCAGCTTAACCGAGCCCGGTCAGCGTGGTGAAAACAGCGAACAGATTAAGCAAAGAGTGAGTGCGGCGCAACTAACACAGCGTCAACGTTGTGATAAATTAAATGATGCGCTTTCCAGTAAAGAAATTGCGCAATATTGTCCACTCCAGCAGCAAGATGCGGTGTTCCTAGAGCTTGCCATTGAAAAGATGGGCCTATCAACCCGAGCGTTTCATAAAATAATCAAGGTGGCGCGTACCATCGCAGATTTAAACAATTGTATAGATATCAATAAATCCCATTTACTTGAAGCACTATCATATCGTGCAATGGATCGGTTATTACAACAAATTAATGTTTAATAATTTCAGTTTTTGTTTGGCATAACGTAATGATAGTTTTATTATTTCAGTTTTGCATCACACCAAGGCCATATTATGTTATCGACATTCACACAAAAGCTGACAGGCACCATTGCCTTTCTCAGTTATCTTTTTAATACCATATTTTGGTTGATCCCGATTGTTATGTTTTCGCTGTTAAAAAGTATGCTGCCCTTTAACACTGCACAAAAAAGACTGAATCATTTACTCGATGGCAGTGCGTCAAACTGGGTCTCTGTAAACAGCATAATCCAAAAAGTAATAGGTGGACCAAACATCCAAGTAACGGGTATTGATGGCTTGTCGCTAAATAAATGGTACATGGTGATCTCAAACCACCAATCTTGGGTTGATATTTTAGTGTTACAACGGGTATTAAACGGTAAGATCCCGTTTCTAAAATTCTTCTTAAAAAAAGAGCTTATCTTTGTGCCATTTTTAGGCTTGGCTTGGTGGGCGCTCGATTTTCCATTCATGAAACGCTATAGCAAAAAGTTTTTAGCCAAGAACCCACACATGCGTGGTAAAGATATTGAAACAACAAAAAAAGCTTGTGCTAAGTTCAAGCACAAGCCAGTGAGTGTCATGACGTTTGTTGAAGGTACGCGTTTTACTCAGCATAAACACAGCCAACAAGCATCCACATTTACGCATTTATTAAAACCTAAAGCAGGTGGTATCGCATTTGCCCTCGATGCAATGAATGGTCAGCTGACTACTTTAGTTAACGTGACCATTTACTATCCGCAAGGTATTCCAACTTTGTGGCAGTTTATTAGCGGCCAAGTGCAGCAGATCCAAGTTCAAATCAGCACACAAGACATTAATAGCAATTATATTGGTGACTATCTCAATGACAAGGCCTTCCAGACTAATTTCCAGCAATGGATCAATGAATTATGGCTAAACAAAGATCAAGCGTTAGAGAAGCTTAAGCTAATGAATAAAGTTGAAGCGGATATTGAGAGCAAAGACAAGTTAACCGCAACATTTTACCAACATAAATAACTATTACGCCCACAATGGGTTAATAAAAACATTATGGGCCAGTTCATTCTCATTCGTGAAAACGCCACAAAATAACGCTTTAGGGGTATGCATAGGCGTAAAAACTGCCATAAATAGAGTCTTAATTCTAAACTGACATTAACATCTCACTTTTACTTTAATCTTAAACGAAACAAGGTGTAACGTGCTATAACTGTTAATGCATTGTTGCATTACTCTTTTTCGGGACCACATATGAGCACATTAGAACCAAACTTAAACACACCTCTCGATGCCTTATTGCACTGGGAAAAGCATCGTGCCAATGAAGTATATTTACGCCAACCTATTAATGGCACATTTCACGAATTTACTTGGTCGCAAGTAGCAGACCAAACAAAGCGCATTGCTCAAGCACTACAATCACTGGGATTGACTCCGGGTGATAAAATCGCGATTCTCGCAAAAAATAGTGCCGAATGGTTTATTAACGATTTCGCCATTATGTACGCGGGTTATATTAGCGTACCAATTTATTCAACAGCAAACGCGAAAACGATTAATTATGTGCTAGAGCACAGTGAAGCAAAAGTACTGTTTGTTGGTAAATTAGATAACTATCAAAGTCTAGAAGGGAAGATACCGGCAGACATTATTACCATCAGCTACCCTTACGAAACGCTTACGTGTCAATATAAATGGAATGATCTGCTTGAGCAACACCCGCCATTAGCCACACCAGCACAGATCAATCTTGAAGACTTGATGTCAATCATTTATACCTCAGGCAGTACAGGTGATCCAAAAGGCGTGATGATCACATTTGCGGCATTCAAATCAGCCTCGCAAAACATTATCAAAAGCTTAGGTATTATTCCTGGCGACCGATTATTGTCTTATTTACCACTAGCGCACATTACCGAGCGTGTTTATATTGAAGGTAGCAGTATTTTTGCTGGCGAAGGCGTGGTTTCTTTTGTTGAGTCACTCGATACCTTCGTCAGTAATATCCAGTCTGTAGAGCCTACGCTGTTTATTTCGGTACCACGTCTCTGGACTCGCTTCCAAATGGGCATATTACAAAAAATGCCGGCACACAAACTTAACTTCCTGCTCAAGATCCCATTCGTGAGTGGTCTAGTAAAAGCGAAGATTAAACGTGGTCTAGGTCTACAGCATGCACGTATGCTTGGTTGTGGTTCTGCTGCAGTATCACCAGCATTATTAAAATGGTATGAGCGCCTTGGGTTAAATATTACCGAAGCATGGGGGATGACAGAAAATCTTGCTTACGGGACATTAAATCACCCATTTAATCCGCAAAAAATCGGCACTATTGGTAAACCTGGTGCTGGTGTTGATCTTAAGATTTCGGCCATTGGTGAAATTTTAGTCAAAGGTGATGGCCTGATGACTGGTTATTACAAAGATGAAGCACAGACCAAAGAGTCATTCGATGAAGATGGTTACTTCAAAACTGGTGATAAAGGTGAAATTGATAGCCATGGTTATGTCAAAATCACCGGTCGTGTAAAAGACATTTTCAAAACCTCAAAAGGTAAATACGTCACACCCGTGCCTATTGAATGTAAATTTGGTGAGAACCCGAATATTGAACAAATTTGCATTACTGGTAGCGCATTAACACAACCGATTGCATTAGTGGTGTTATCACCAGAAGCACGTGAACAAGGTCAAGAAGTCATGACCATCAACCTTGAAGAAACACGTCAGCACATCAATAAGTCATTAGAATCTCATGCACGCATTGGTCATATCATCGTCTTAAAAGATGAATGGACTGTGGATAATGGTTTACTAACACCAACGTTGAAATTTAAGCGGCATGAACTAGAGAGTCGTTTTAAACCTTTATACGAAGAGCAGCACCAAGATAAGATTGTTTGGGAACAGTAATTATTCAATGAGTTAAGATAAAAAAAGGACGCGATAGCGTAATGCCGATCAGTTAAGCTTAAATATCTTGCTTTTTTAGTAAATGAGATCAAAATCCGGTGATCAGAACTCACCGGATTTTTTATGCAACTTTCCACAGCTCTTTCTTTAGTTAACTCAAATAATGTCACTGAGTTTCAGAATTTAACCGACATTCTCTCTCCCGAAATAATTGATGCTGGACTAAAAGAAAACGGTGTTGCTACTATTCGAAAGCGTAAACTACCAATGGAAAATATGGTATGGGCAGTTATTGGCATGGCGCTATTTCGAAAATTCCCTATGCGCCAGCTACTTAACCAATTAGATATTATTTTACCTAGTGGTATGCCGTATGTAGCTTCTAGTGCCGTCACGCAAGCACGAAAAAAACTAGGAAGTAAAGTCATTGAATCTGTCTTTCAGCAAACCCAAAAACAATGGAATCAATCTGCTAACCACGGAAACTGGTGTGGATTAAATTTATTAGGTGTCGACGGTGTTGTATGGCGAACGCCAGATACTGATGAAAACAGTAAAGGGTTCGCTAGAACGGGCTCTCAACATGGTAAAGCAAGTTACCCTCAAGTTCGCATGGTATGTCAGATGGAACTAACGAGCCATTTATTAACAAACAGTGTTTTTGATAGCGTTGAAGTTAACGAGATGAATCTTGCCTTAGGATTAATTGATAATACCCCTGATCACAGCCTGACATTATTCGACAGAGGCTTTTATTCATTAGGTTTGTTGCATCGTTGGCAAACAACGGGTGAGATGCGTCACTGGTTAATTCCGCTTAAAAAGAACACTCAATATGAAGTGATTAGAAGTTTTGGACGACAAGATAAACTCATCAAACTAACAACTACACCTCAATCACGCAAAAAGTTCCCTGAACTACCAAAGACAATGGAAGCTCGTCTATTAACAAGAAAAATCAAAGGGAAAGATGTCCAGATCCTGACATCGATGACAGACCCAATGCGTTTTCCGCCAGCTGATATAATCGATTTATATGCACATCGTTGGGAAATTGAACTTGGATTCAGAGAAATGAAACAATCGTTATTAGACAACCGATTTACTTTACGAAGTAATCAGCCAGAACTCATTAGGCAAGAGTTATGGGGCATATTACTTGCGTATAATTTAATACGCTATCAGATGGTGCTAATGGCAACATCACTCGATGACATCCACCCAAATCAATTAAGTTTTCATGGTGCTTCGATGCACATCATTCATGAGCTAACTCAATTATCATTTTGTACTCCAGGGAATATACCTAAGTACACAATGAATATTACTCAGGCTGCCAAGCAATTTATTTTACCAAATCGGCGAGAGAGGAAATATCCAAGGTTGTTGAAATGCTCAAAGGATAGGTATCCCGTGAAAAAAAGAAATGCCGTTCACCTTAAGTGAACGGCATTACGCGATAGCGTCCTTTTTTTATCGTTAAAATCTAACCAAAAATTAGTCAGTTTTTGCGGCTAAATATTTAATTAACGCCGTAAGTTTAATATTAAATTGTTCACCACGCGCCTTAATAGAACCCATGTTAATCTGATATTTACCATTCACGATTAATGCTGGTACGCCACGGATATTCTTGTTAGCGGTGTTTTTATCCATACGCGCTACTTTACCGTTAACAGCAAAACTATTTACTGCCGCATCAAATTTCTTACCGTCGATACCGGCATCCGTAAACACGGTACGAATATCGTCACGACTAGAAAAACGACGCTTTTGATCATGGATCGCAGTGAAAATTGCCGATGACATTTGGTGCTCAACATTCAATAGCTCTGCAGTCGCAAATGCTTTTTGCATTTCGATACCCATTTCACGACCAATAAAAGCAACGTGATTTTTTTCTACTTTAATATCGCTATCAGCGAGACGTTTAGTGACGTCTGTCATGATCGGTTCGAATTTATTACAGTGTGGGCAAAAATACGAAAAGTACTCAGCAACTTGTGGTTTGGATGTTGCCTGCTCAGAGATAACATCATAATGCACACCTTCTTTAAACTGTGCCGCATTAGCAAAGGGTAAAAATAGCATTACAGTGATCAATATAAATAATTTTTTCATCATTTTCCTTCCTGAAAATTGAATTAAACATAATTAACTGTACAAAAATTTAGTAATTAGGAATGAGAGATAACGGCGGTTTTTGTATATTATCAATCTGCTCATGTAAAAATTTCACCTGTTGTTGCCAATACTCCTCATCGGTAAACCAAGCAAAATGACGTTTAAAAGCAGGATCATCCCAGCGTTTAGCAATCCAGCCCATGTAATTCATCATGCGCATGCCGCGTAATGGCTCAATCAATTGCAACTGCTTGGCATCAAAGGAACAAAACTCCTCATAACCTTCAAGCATCACTTCCAATTGCAACAATTGTTCGTGCCGTTCACCATGTAGCATCATCCATAAGTCTTGCACTGCAGGTCCTTGACGGCAATCGTCAAAATCCAATAGTGTGACCTTATCACGCCACAAAATATTACCGGCGTGTAAATCCCCATGTAAGCGAATTAACTGCGTATCATCCGGCTTATATTGCAGCGTAATTTCTTTTTCCAACGCATCATAAACATCAAAAAATGCTGTTTCTAAACGCTTAGGTATAAAACTATTCTGTTGCAATATCTGCTTGGGTGCTTGTACAAACTCGGCGATCGATAATGTAGGTCGATACAAAAATGATTGCTGGCTTGCAAGTTGATGCACGCGACCTAAGTTACGTCCAACAGACTCCAATGCATCGAGGTTATCCACTTCAATAGGACGACCACCTGCACTCGGAAAAATGGCCAAGCGATAGCCTTGATAAATGAATAAACTACGACCATCAAATTGTAACGGCGCAACCACATCAATATCAGCAGACTTTAACTGCAGAGAAAAATCATGTTCTTCTTGGATCTGTTCATCACTCCAACGCACAGGACGATAAAACTTCACCACAAAACGTTGATGATCTTCATCATGAAATTGAAACACACGATTTTCATAGCTGTTTAATTCCAACAATCCTGAATCCACACGGATACCAATAGATTCTATCGCATCCAACATAAAGTCTGGGGAAAGTAAACTGTAATCAACAGGCAGGTTTTTCATTATTATTTCCTAAAGTACTAATTTATATATCTAAATAACCGTCATAGACGTACAACAGATCTTAGATTGGATACAATAATAGCAAGCCCAGTATCACTGAGCTTGCTATTTACTTTAACTTACATTGATTATAAAGCTATTTATAATTGCTGGTTAGCACTATAACTGGCTGATAAAACGGCTTTGCTGGGTAAAAACATAATGCTCATTGCCAAGCTCGGTGATCACAAAGTTTATTTTAATCACCGGTTGGTTCAGATCAAACGGGTCGATGGCTAAACTCACGGGCTGAACTAACAATTCACCCGGCAATACTTCAATTTCACGTGGACCAAACCACTCATGATCAGGCACGTCAGTAACAGATAAACTGTATTTTTGGGTAAATGAAGTCTTATTGATAATTTTCAGTGTATAGGTATTTTCAATATTACCATCCGAATTCTCACTATAGAGTGCGTTTCGGTCGCGGATAATATCCATTTGTACTGGTGAAATACTCATCACTCTCATCGCAAACATCACGGTCATTAACGTCATAACAATACCGTAACCAACTAACTTGAATCTACTTTTCTGATGAGGCTTATTATTTAGGTCATTTTCAGACGTATAGCGGATCAAGCCTTTCGGGTAGTTCATCCGTTCCATCGTTTGATCACACGCATCAATACAAGCGCCACAGTTAATGCACTCATATTGTAGACCGTCACGAATATCGATACCAGCAGGACATACTTGCACACAAAGATTACAGTCTATACAATCGCCCAGACCTTGCGCTTTGTGGTCGACTTTACGTGAACGTGGGCCTCTTGCTTCTCCGCGGTTGAAATCGTAACCGACAATTAAGGTATCAGTATCAAACATTGCCGATTGGAAACGTGAATATGGGCACATGTGGATACACATAATACTGCGCATCCAGCCTGCATTACCATAGGTACAAAATGCAAAAAATAGCACCCAGAAATACACAGTGCTACTTGCCTGCAACGTGAAAAATTCGATATAAAGGTCGAAAATAGGCACAAAATAAGCCATGAATGCAAGGCCGGTAATCACTGAAAAGCTTAACCATGCGGTGTGTTTAAGCACTTTCTTTTTAACTTTATCAACCGTTACTGGTCCTTGGTTTAACTTCAAACGTTTATTGGCTGAACCTTCTATTTTTTCTTCAAACCAAATAAAAATAAACGTCCAAATTGTTTGTGGACACATAAAGCCACACCACACCCGGCCTAAATAAGCGGTGACAAAGAATAATGCAAAGGCACCAACAATCAACAATAACGCTAATAACATCAGATCTTGAGGGAAAATAGTTAGGGCAAAGATATGAATACGTTGTTCTAAGATATTTAATAAGATCGCCTGATGCCCATTCCACTGAAACAAGGGTAATGCAAAAAACAACACCATAAAAAACCAACCCATGTATTTTCTCAGCCGTTGAAATACACCACTCATTTTTCTGACATAAATATGATTATCAGGGCCTACATTGGTATATTTTGGCTTAACTTTAGGGGTTATATCTTTTATATTAATGCGTTCTTCAGACATTACATGCTCCTTATTTTATATCTTCGATTATACCAAAGAAGCTTAATAAGTCTTTACAATCATCTGACTTATCTCATTCTTGTTAATTTAATCAAACACTTACAAAAACCTAAAAACTTGCAGACAGGTTTGAAAGCAAGTTGACATAGCACTAATCCAGTCATCTCTTAATGGATATAATTATTTAATGAATTAGCGAGGCTATTGGAACACAAATCAAGCATATAAGCATAGTACAGATCAATACTAAACTACCCTATAACAGATGCTTTAGTTATAAATAAAGACTGGAACAGTTGTTAATTATATTGAATATTAAGCAAAACAGCGAGCTAAGGTAATAAGCGCTTGGCGGATTTTGTCTGTCAGTAGATAAGAACTATTAATTCGCATGCAGTTTTTATATTGTTGGTCACTGGCAAACAAGGTGCCAGGTGCGATGCTGATATTGTGATCATCCAGTAAGGTTTGGAGTAACTCACCGGTATTAATATGGTCAGATAACACCACCCATAAAAAATAACCGCCACTCGGTCGGGTGATCGTGGTTTCTAATGGGAAATATTGTTCAATTGCATGGCGCATCTGCTGCTGACGAGATTCGAGTTGACGCCTTAACCGACGCAGATGAGTATCATAGTTACCATGCAAAACAAATTCCGCAATGGCGAGTTGATTAGGCACAGCAGCAGACAGCGTGGTCATAAATTGCAGTTTTTCTATCTGTTTAGCATAACGACCAGCAACCACCCAACCGACCCTAAAACCAGGCGCTAAACATTTTGAAAATGAAGAGCAATGCAATACCAGACCTTGTTGATCATAGGCTTTAATCGGTTTAGGTTTATATTCTGAGAAATATAGCTCACTGTAAACATCATCTTCAAGTAAAGGAATGTGCTTCGCCGCCAGTACATCTAAAATAGCCAATTTATTTACTTCCGGCATCGATGCGCCTAAGGGATTTTGGTATTTACTCATTAACCAGCAAGCTTTAATATCATGACTATTCACTGCATGTTTCAGCGCATCCACTGACATGCCGAACTGTGGATCTGTGATAATTTCAATGGCTTTAAGCTGTAACCGTTCGATTGTTTGCAATTCCCCATAAAAAGCCGGTGATTCATATGCGCTGCTCGATCTGTAATTGAATCTCAGCCGCAACACTGTGGTAGCGGCTTTTTTGTATCAACATAAATCTATCTACCTGAGTATAACCGGAAAACATACCGAACAAACAATCGCACAGTAAATGAAAATATTAAAATTTACGCATATAACGATGGAATTTCTCGACCCACGTTAATAATTTCTCAGGACTGTTGTTACGCTTCCAGTTACCTGCCACATATTTATTTGCTTCACTCATGGTGGGATACGGATGGATAGTGCCTAACACTTTATTTAATCCTAACTTATATTTCATTGCTAAGGTATATTCCGCCAATAACTCACCCGCGTGGCCAGCAACAATCGTAACCCCGAGGATCTTATCACTATTTGCAGCCGTTATAACTTTAACAAAACCTTTGGTTTCACCGTCAATGATAGCCCTGTCTAAATCATCAATATTATACTTCGTCACTTGATAATCGAGTTTTGCTTGCTGTGCTTCATTTTCGCTAATACCAACACGCGCCAACTCAGGATAGGTATAAGTCACCGCAGGTATAACACGATAATCTGTTGCAAACTTTTTCACCGAGCCAAATAATGCATTTACAGCAGCAAACCAAGCTTGATGCGCCGCGACATGAGTTAGTTGATAAGGTCCAGAAACATCACCAACGGCATATATATTCGGAATAGATGTTTGTTGGTACTCATTAATCTCAATAAGACCGCGATCTGTGATAGCAACATCGAGTTCCTCCAAACCAAAACCCCGCGTATTCGCCTGACGCCCTAGCGCTAAAAATACCTGATCAAACGCAACTGAATCGCCATTCGATAATACCGCACTATATTGACCATCTTCATTCACAAAGCGCGCAACTTTATTACCTAACAATATAGAGACACCATCCGCTTGCAACTCAGCTTGCACGACAGCAACTGCATCTTCATCTTCACGACCCAATATTTGCGTGGCCATTTCAACTTGGGTAACAGTCGAGCCTAAACGGGCAAAACTTTGTGCTATTTCACAACCAATCGGTCCACCGCCTAATACTAATAAACGAGACGGTTGTTCTGTTAACTGCCACAAGGTTTCTGATGTTAAATAGGGAACCTCTGTTAATCCCGGAATTGGCGGCACAATAGGACGGGCGCCCGTTGCCACGATTATATTTTTTGTGGTTAATACCTGATCACCAATCTGTACATGCCAAGGGTCAATAATTTTGGCTTCTGCGGTGAGACATTCAACCCCCATCGCAGAATAACGCGCGATAGAGTCATGCGGTTCTATCGTCTTAATGACATTTTTAATACGTCCCATCACCCTTGCAAAGTTGATATTGTTAATCTCGGCATCAATCCCAAACTCATTCGCACGGCTAATTTCAGCCACCGCATGTGCACTACGGATCAGTGCTTTAGAAGGTACACAACCGGTATTTAAACAGTCACCACCCATTTTATTTTTTTCAACTAACGTCACTTTTGATTTAACGGCTGCCGCAATGTAAGCACTAACCAAACCGCCAGCACCAGCACCTATGATGATCATGTTTCGATCAAATGATTTTGGTTTAGTCCAACGCGCATAACGTTTACGTTGACTAAATAGTGCTAACCCACGTTTCGCTATCCAAGGAAAAACACCCAATAATACCAATGCACTGAGCAATGATGGTGAAGCAATACCCGATAAACTGTTTATTTCACTTAACTGTGTACCGGCCCAAACATAAACCGCCGTACCAGCTAACATACCGACCTGACTTACAAGGTAAAAACTACGGGTACTAATCTTAGTCAATCCCATCAAAATATTGATCACAAAGAAGGGGAAAACTGGAATCAATCGCAACGAGAATAAATAAAAGTTACCTTCCTTTTCCATGCCTTTATTAATCGCAGCAAGGCGTGTAGAAAATTTATTCTGTACATAATCACGTAATAAATAGCGGCTAACTAAAAAAGCCAGCGTAGCGCCCATCGAACTAGCAAAAGAGATAAGTAGCAGACCATAACCCAAACCAAATAACCCACCACCCAGTAAAGTCAGTAATACCGCACCCGGTAATGAAAATCCGGTGATAGCCACATAACTCACAAAGAAGATCAGCATAGCCAAAGCGCGATTATCCGCAATATAATCGCCTGAGGTTTGCTGCAATGTTTTAATTTGCTCCAGAGAAGCGTATTGGTTTAGATCAAAGCCATACCACAATGAAAACACTGCAATAATGACGAAAATAATAATTTTTTTGTTATGCGAGCTTGAGTCGCTATCATCGGTAGCCATACGGCAACTATCCTTGCACTAATTAATATAACCGTAAGCTTAATCCGGAATAATCACAAAAGTCTCACGACAATCTTATCATTCTATATTTATATTAAGTTTCAGCACCGTTAAGTTACATTAATTGATCTTTGGATGTTTATCTACTTGGCAGGATAAGATTTATTGATAGATTCCGCATATATATCTATATATGACGAAATAATTAAGGTACAACCGACATTCCTCACCCCGTTTTATGAATAAATCTGCTGATATGTCGGCCCCATACAATCAATAATTATTCGATGTCGCTCTTTAATATTCAGCACTAATTGCGGCTCTTCCGAGATAGTTAAAATGTCGATACCTTGAAAACAAAATAAAACCCAACGGGCGGTAGGATTTTGACAGGGCTTATATTTTAAATTGGGGAAATATACGTCTTTAGTTCTCAAGTGCCGCGTATGCCATCAAGCAACACGTCATGATCATCAGCAATGCCTCAATCCGCTCTGCCTTTTTTAAATATAATGACGATGTTAAAAATCAGGACTTTTTAAGAATCTAAACCCTTTTTCGGATAATTTACATTCGCGAAAATTTAATTTTGAAGCAAGCAAACCAGTTACTTGATATTCATAACCATCCGGCTCTTGACCTGTTTTAGGTCGACCACTTTTAGTGAAAATTGGATGCTCAATAACGTTGTTTACTGAACACTAACAACCAACGCTGTTTAACATCACCGTAGTTTGAACCTATCCAGGTTGCGCTGTAGCCATTTCCTAACTCAGTGAAATGGTAATTGTTTTGTTCTGATATGGCGTCTTTGACTAATTTTAATTTTTGTGGCGCTCTCGATATGAATAATTGGCCTTGTTCATCGAGAGATTAGATCGTTTCAGCGACATATAATGCTGCATCGCCAATGAAATAGCGGTTGTTATTGGCCGCTTTAAGACTTTTAACATGTTGCTTAATGATATTTTTAAAACCTTCATTATCGTTAATATGTCCACTTGCCGCCTGCATGTAAACGGGGATGCCTGTCTGATTTTCAGTGATCAGGTTTAACACCACCTGATTCAATTCAGGGCTATGATCACAGCTGTAGCCTCGCACTTAGTTGAATGGCTGCATTACCGTCTTCGTCTTTATATTCACCATCAACATGAATGCTTGTGGAGTCCAGATTAAGCCCTTCACATGGGAGCTTTAAATGTGCAATTGTACGGGCGGACAGTCCTTGAAATAGCTCGGAAACGCCAGTTTCATAGAGTTGGTCAATACAGCGACCGAGTGCATCGTCATTAATATGCTCCGCTTTTACACCCTTACCAAGAAGGCGTTCGACAGGCTGATCTGCAAAATATTCAAGATACATATGCAATGTTCTACCAACAAAACCGAGTCCATTTAAAATCATGGCTTCTACGAGTTGCCCGTATGAAATGTGCTTATCCTTACTTTGTTCGGGATGTGCGTCATCAATAAACTTGGCGATACCAATATCTTTGCACATGCCTGAAACTAAACCGAGGTGATCAAGACTCTTTGTTGAATATGATATGGTCATAATTTTCATCGCCCAAAGATAATTAATACCCATAATAGGGTGCAGAATGTCGGGGACAAGAAAAAATAATATTATTAAGCAAAGGATCATTAAACTCTCAAACAAAAACAGCGAAATAGAGTTAAGCTATATCGCTGTTAATAATTTGATTAATACTGATAGCAGCGTAATTAAATAATAAACTCCGGACCCAAGCCAAAGCTCCACATCACCACAGTAACACCCATTGATGCGACAAATAATACTAAACCAACAGTTAATAATGATGACGCATAAATGAAACCACGTTCTTCCGTGATATGCATAATAATCGGAACCCCGGTATACAGAGCCCGAACCGAAAATGCCACCCCAATTAATAGTGCGATCATGATCACCCAAGCAATAGGGATCAAGGCGGCAATACCAGTAATAAAGATAGGTGCAGCTGTGTATGTTGTTAGCTCTAACGCTTGAGTAAAGCTCGATGATGAGCCAAAATTGGCCGCCATCCACTGCACAAACAGCGAAAATATTGCCACAATAGCAATACTGGCAATAACCATACCGACAGCCATTATCCCTGCACTGGAGGAAGATAAATAGGTTGTGTCACCAAAGCCAAGCTTCCAACCGGTCACGGATGCGGTATACCATGCTGATACAGCGGGTATTAACGCAAATAAGAACAGACTCACCACTACCGATAATAAAGACTCATGGTGCGTATCAATATCAATCCATTCGTCCTTGGGCTGCACGTATAATCCCCATAAATGTTTTACTAACATAAGCTAATCCCTTAATGTAAAAGTTGCATCAAATTAAGTATTAGCGAATATATTGAGATTGCCATGTGAATGGAGAACTATTATACATAATAGTGATCATAATTATAAATTGGAACTTTAAGAATAACCGTGGTGAACGTAATATCTAGACTATAACAGCTGTATAGCGTTATTTATTTTAATTTCAGGCAAAAAAAGGCTATATATGAATACGCTGTTGCGGTGAATGCCCAGCAGCTTCTAATACACATTCCGCACGCGATTTTGGCAATTATTTCGAAGGAGTTGGCTACACGTTCGTGAAAGATACGTTTTGGGGCCATGATATATTTTTAAGTGTCTTGGATTCACATAGTAAGTGCATAACTTGTTGTAAGTAGATAAGACGGTTAGTTATTTATAAACTGATCATCTTTTCTCCGGCAAGAGATGTAACAATGCAAACGTATAAACAACTAACCTGTGCGCAACGATGCCAGATTTATGCGCTAAAGAAAACTAATATTTCTCAACAAAAAATAGCGAGCATCATTGGAGCCAGTCAATCCTCTGTAAGCCGCGAGCTAAAACGTAATACAGGCAAGCGAGGTATCGTTTCAAACAAGCACAAATGTTAACTTATAGCCGTCGATTAGCGACGATGAAGGCAACTAAAATGACACCTGAATTGATATTGCTCATCGAAAGTAAATTAGCAGACAAATGGAGCTCAGAGCAGATATCAGGTTGGCTAAGCAATGAGGTATACACAACCGTTAGCCATGAAACTATTTACCGACATGTCTGGCATGACAAACGCTTGGTGAGAATTTGCATAGCCACTTGCGCCGCCAGGGTAAGGCTTACCAATCGAGATCAGCGAGCCAAGCAGGCAGAGGGCATATAAAAATCGCGTCAGTATTGATGAGCGGCCAACAAATTTCACGGTATCAACTCGAATTTTGGATAAACAGGCAGCAACTGTTACAGCAGCCTATTTTTCGTTGCTGATGCCCTATAAAGACGCTGTATTAACGATTACGGCTGACAATGATAAAGAGTTTGCCTACCACGAACAGGTAACGCAAGCGCTCAATGAAAATACGAACGGATTACTGCGACAATATTGGCCGAAGAAAACCGACTTCAAATTAATCTCAACCAATGAAGTTGACGAAGTGATAGTGCAGCTTAATAATAGGCCAAGAAAAAAGTTAAACTATCAGACGCCTAGCAAGTTAATGAAGATACACATGGCCGCTATCGCGGCGTAATTGAGTTATACACTTCGAAGTTGAATCTGCCAGTGAATAATAATGTAATATGAAATTTAAATAACGCACCGCCCAATCAATAGCTCAAAAGAAGGATCATAATTTTTCTAAAATCATTGCTTCAACATCGAATGCCATAATGCGAATTCGCTTACTTGCGGTCTCACATTTTGTTGATGGTAAAAGAAGAACTGAAATATAAAATTGCTTAAAAGTCAGTCGCACCAGTGTCAATAAGTGAATATCTTAATGACGGCTGGAAGGTCTCGTTGAGAAGCCACAGGCAGGCTTTATTATCGCAAGCACAGCGTGTATGGACACAACCTCTATTGCAAGTAAAATTTCAATGAAAATGAAGGTATGACTGCTCACGTGTATTCGGTTTCTTAAATAATGCTTTTATTTAGCATCGAACCTCAATGGCTTCATTCGCACACTAGATCCCAAGCGCTTACACGAGTTATTAACTCTTCGCTTCGTAAAGGTTTTTCTAGTGATGGTTTAACCTATTTTCCATCTCTCTTTTACTTTTGCAATTTTTAAATAATGTGCTTACTATTTGTAACCTAAGTATTACCTACAACTTCGAATATGAAAATTATTTTAATACAATCAACCAGCGGCCAATGTTTCTGTGTATTCGGTGTCGTTAGCAACTAACGCCCATGAAATTCGTGCTAATTTGTTAGCAAGTGCAACGATAATAACATTTGGGTGTTTTTTTCACTCAAGTTTTTTATCCATAAACTTAAAGGGTCTGTCTTATCTTTGACATGACGAAAAGCTGCTCTCGCACCATGAACTAATACTTTCTTAAATAACCATCACCACGCTTACTAATGCCGAGTAAATTAGCACGCCCACCCGTGCTGTATTGCCTAGGAACCAAGCCTAAAGATGCTGAAAAATCTCTGCCTTTCTTAAAGTGCTTACCATCCCCAAGAGCCATTAGTAATGCACTGCAGACCAAAGGACCAATCCCGATAACTTTCATCAACTTTTTTCCTATGGGATTCGTTGCAACATTATTTTTAATTTTTGCTGTCAGTAAATCAATTCTTTCATCTACAAGAATTAAATCTTCCTGGAGCGTGAGCAACAAAGCCCTAAAATAAAATATTAAACCGTTGTCGGATTCTTCTAACCACATTGGTATCGCTTTTCGTAAATAAGCGATACCAATAGGCGCTACAATACCGTATTCACTGACGAGCCCTCTTATTTTATTTGCTTTTGCAGTTCTGTGGCAAATTAATTCTTCACGAACACGATGCTTAGATTGAATATCTTGTTGCTCAACTGTTTTTATATTAACAAAACGCATATTAGGTCGACTGATTGCTTCACAAATGGCTTCAGCGTCATTTTTGTTTGTTTTAACATAAGGTTTAACAAACCAAGTGCTGTGAGCTCTCTTGCCCAATAATTAGCTGAACCACAAGGTGGGCGATTACAAGGTAAAGATATCCAGCGTTATATTTTCGCTGAATTTGATGTGCTTTTAAAAAAATTTCAAATGGAAACGATCCTTAAGATCCCCAGCATGTGGTTTTAAAAGACGTTGAAATCTGGTTTCAGGATGAAGCACGATTTGGCCAGCGTAGAATATTGGCTGAAAAAGGCACGAGACCTCGTGTTGTCCAGCAGCAAAAATTTGGATATGCCTACCTTTTTGGTGCTGTCTGCGTGAATAACGGAAAAACAGAAGCCGTGATAGCCCCATTCAGTAATATGGAATATATGCATGAGCATCTCAAATTAATTTCACCATCAACGCTGTCAGGTAAACACGCAGTGGTCATAATGGATCAAGCAAGTTGGCATCAACAACATTTAGATAATGAATTTAAAAATCTAACTATTATCCATATTCCCTCGTACTCACCAGAATTAAATCCAATTGAGCAAGTATGGCGTTGGTTACGAAAAAATGAATTAGCGAACCGATGCTTTAGTGGATATGAGGACATTGTAAATAGATGTAGCGATGCTTGGAATAGGTTTTGTGAAGATAAACGCAGAGTGATTTCACTCTGCTTTAGAGATTGGACAAACTTGACCAGCTAATTATAGGAATTGGTATTACCGCTCCGCACAATCTGTTCGGTACTTTACCACTGAATTTCAGGCACAAAAAAAACCTGCATCTTTCGATTCAGGCTTTCGTTGTTGTTGGCGGAGTGGACGGGACTCGAACCCGCGACCCCCGGCGTGACAGGCCGGTATTCTAACCAACTGAACTACCACTCCGCACAATCTGTGCTAATGTTTCCATCAGTCTATTCTTGTTTACCCAAGACTTCGTCTTGAATAAAAAATGGCGCTTGGCAATGCCCTACTCTCACATGGGGAGACCCCACACTACCATCGGCGTTATTACGTTTCACTTCTGAGTTCGGGATGGGATCAGGTGGGGCCGCAACACTATGGTCACCAAGCAAATCTGGTTTGCTTTCTATAAGAAAATTAATTTCTATTGTTAATCTGAAAAGCTATAAATAAAGAAGTCTTTAAACCCTATCTTGCGATAAATAGTCGTGTTCAATCGTATTCTTAAGTCATATTTCAATTAATCATACTTTAATTTGTATGGTTAAGCCTCACGGGTAATTAGTACAAGTTAGCTCAATGCCTCACAGCACTTACACACCTTGCCTATCAACGTTGTAGTCTCCAACGGCCCTTCAGGGAGCTTAAAGCTCCAGTGAGAACTCATCTCGAGGCCTGCTTCCCGCTTAGATGCTTTCAGCGGTTATCAGTTCCGAACTTAGCTACCGGGCAATGCCATTGGCATGACAACCCGAACACCAGTGGTTCGTCCACTCCGGTCCTCTCGTACTAGGAGCAGCTCCTCTCAATTCTCAAACGCCCACGGCAGATAGGGACCGAACTGTCTCACGACGTTCTAAACCCAGCTCGCGTACCACTTTAAATGGCGAACAGCCATACCCTTGGGACCAACTTCAGCCCCAGGATGTGATGAGCCGACATCGAGGTGCCAAACACCGCCGTCGATATGAACTCTTGGGCGGTATCAGCCTGTTATCCCCGGAGTACCTTTTATCCGTTGAGCGATGGCCCTTCCATTCAGAACCACCGGATCACTAAGACCTACTTTCGTACCTGCTCGACGTGTCTGTCTCGCAGTTAAGCTGGCTTATGCCTTTGCACTAACCACATGATGTCCAACCATGTTTAGCCAACCTTCGTGCTCCTCCGTTACTCTTTGGGAGGAGACCGCCCCAGTCAAACTACCCACCAGACACTGTCCGCAACCCCGATAAGGGGCCTACGTTAGAACATCAAACGTACAAGGGTGGTATTTCAAGGTTGACTCCACATCATCTAGCGACAATGCTTCAAAGTCTCCCACCTATCCTACACATGTAGGTTCAATGTTCAGTGCCAAGCTATAGTAAAGGTTCACGGGGTCTTTCCGTCTAGCCGCGGGTACACTGCATCTTAACAGCGATTTCAATTTCACTGAGTCTCGGGTGGAGACAGCGTGGCCATCATTACGCCATTCGTGCAGGTCGGAACTTACCCGACAAGGAATTTCGCTACCTTAGGACCGTTATAGTTACGGCCGCCGTTTACCGGGGCTTCGATCATGAGCTTCGACCTAAGTCTAACCCAATCAATTAACCTTCCGGCACCGGGCAGGCGTCACACCGTATACGTCATCTTGCGATTTTGCACAGTGCTGTGTTTTTAATAAACAGTTGCAGCCACCATTTCTCTGCGACCAACAATAGCTTACGGAGCAAGTCCTTCACCATCATTGGCGTACCTTCTCCCGAAGTTACGGTACCATTTTGCCTAGTTCCTTCACCCGAGTTCTCTCAAGCGCCTTAGTATTCTCTACCTAACCACCTGTGTCGGTTTGGGGTACGATTCTCTTATATCTGAAGCTTAGAGGTTTTTCCTGGAAGCCGGGTATCAACTACTTCATCTCCGTAGAGACTCGTCATCAGTCCTCAGCCTTAAGTGCGCCCGGATTTACCTAAGCACACAGCCTACAACCTTAAACATGGACAACCATCGCCATGCTAGCCTAACCTTCTCCGTCACCCCATCGCAATATAAGTGAGTACAGGAATATTAACCTGTTTTCCATCGACTACGCCTTTCGGCCTCGCCTTAGGAGTCGACTCACCCTGCCCCGATTAACGTTGGACAGGAACCCTTGGTCTTTCGGCGTGGAGGTTTTTCACCCCCATTATCGTTACTCATGTCAACATTCGCACTTCTGATACCTCCAGCAAGCTTCTCAACTCACCTTCGACGGCTTACAGAACGCTCCTCTACCATGCAAAAAACTAGTCTTTGCATCCGTAGCTTCGGTGGTATGTTTAGCCCCGTTAAATCTTCCGCGCAGACCGACTCGACCAGTGAGCTATTACGCTTTCTTTAAAAGATGGCTGCTTCTAAGCCAACTTCCTGGCTGTCTGAGCCTTTCCACATCGTTTCCCACTTAACATACACTTTGGGACCTTAGCTGACGGTCTGGGTTGTTTCCCTTTCCACGACGGACGTTAGCACCCGCCGTGTGTCTCCCGCGATTGAACTTATTGGTATTCGGAGTTTGCAAAGGGTTGGTAAGTCGGGATGACCCCCTAGCCTTAACAGTGCTCTACCCCCAATAGTTAGACGCGAGGCGCTACCTAAATAGCTTTCGAGGAGAACCAGCTATCTCCCGGTTTGATTGGCCTTTCACCCCCAGCCACAAGTCATCCGCTAATTTTTCAACATTAGTCGGTTCGGTCCTCCAGTTGATGTTACTCAACCTTCAACCTGCCCATGGCTAGATCACCGGGTTTCGGGTCTAATCCCAGCAACTATTCGCGCAGTTAACACTCGGTTTCCCTACGGCTCCGCTATTCGCTTAACCTTGCTACTGAAATTAAGTCGTTGACCCATTATACAAAAGGTACGCAGTCACCCAACAAAGTAGGCTCCCACTGCTTGTACGTATACGGTTTCAGGTTCTATTTCACTCCCCTCACAGGGGTTCTTTTCGCCTTTCCCTCACGGTACTGGTTCACTATCGGTCAGTCAGTAGTATTTAGCCTTGGAAGATGGTCCTCCCATATTCAAACAGCATATCACGTGTGCCGTCCTACTCGATTTCACAATAAGGTCGTTTTCATGTACGGGACTATCACCCTGTATCGTGGCACTTTCCAGAGCCTTCCATTAACTTCCAAACTGCTTAAGGGCTAGACCCCGTTCGCTCGCCGCTACTAAGGGTATCTCTATTGATTTCTTTTCCTCGGGGTACTTAGATGTTTCAGTTCTCCCGGTTCGCTTCGTAACGCTATGTATTCACGTTACGATACTCTACTAAGTAGAGTGGGTTCCCCCATTCGGACATCTGTGGATCAATGCTTTTTATCAACTCCCCACAGCTTAACGCAGATTAACACGTCCTTCATCGCCTCTGACTGCCTAGGCATCCACCGTATACGCTTAGTCACTTAACCATACAATCTAAAGTCGACCGTACAATTGAAATAACTAGGTATTATCTAGTTTTTTTCGCCTCAAGAATACTCAAGAACACTCTATTGTTATTGCCAAAGCAATAACGTGTTTTAAGAACTTCTTTATTTATTCAGCTTTCCAAATTTTTAAAGAGCAATTTGCTAAAAAGCAAAGATAAACATTGTATTGTTTATCTTTGCTTTCTCGCGTCTTACGATGAGTAAGACATACTTTTCAACTTTCTATTCAAGCAATTTGTGTGGGCACTTACAAAAATTAACAACTTTACGTAAGGAGGTGATCCAGCCCCAGGTTCCCCTAGGGCTACCTTGTTACGACTTCACCCCAGTCATGAACCACACCGTGGTCATCGCCCTCCCGAAGGTTAAGCTAATGACTTCTGGTGCAGCCCACTCCCATGGTGTGACGGGCGGTGTGTACAAGGCCCGGGAACGTATTCACCGTGACATTCTGATTCACGATTACTAGCGATTCCGACTTCATGGGGTCGAGTTGCAGACCCCAATCCGGACTACGACGCACTTTGTGGGATTCGCTTACCATTGCTGGTTTGCAGCCCTTTGTATGCGCCATTGTAGCACGTGTGTAGCCCTACTCGTAAGGGCCATGATGACTTGACGTCGTCCCCACCTTCCTCCGGTTTATCACCGGCAGTCTCCTTAGAGTTCCCACCATTACGTGCTGGCAAATAAGGATAAGGGTTGCGCTCGTTGCGGGACTTAACCCAACATTTCACAACACGAGCTGACGACAGCCATGCAGCACCTGTCTCATAGTTCCCGAAGGCACCAATCCATCTCTGGAAAGTTCTATGGATGTCAAGAGTAGGTAAGGTTCTTCGCGTTGCATCGAATTAAACCACATGCTCCACCGCTTGTGCGGGCCCCCGTCAATTCATTTGAGTTTTAACCTTGCGGCCGTAC
This sequence comes from Moritella yayanosii, assembly GCF_900465055.1. Classification (NCBI taxonomy): domain Bacteria; kingdom Pseudomonadati; phylum Pseudomonadota; class Gammaproteobacteria; order Alteromonadales; family Moritellaceae; genus Moritella; species Moritella yayanosii. The sequence goes on from NZ_LS483250.1 coordinate 2,994,074, forward strand.
TCCCCAGGCGGTCTACTTAATGCGTTAGCTTAAGAGCCCAGTTCTCAAGGAACCAAACTCCGAGTAGACATCGTTTACGGCGTGGACTACCGGGGTATCTAATCCCGTTTGCTACCCACGCTTTCGCATCTGAGCGTCAGTTACTTGCCAGGTGGCCGCCTTCGCCACTGGTATTCCTTCAGATCTCTACGCATTTCACCGCTACACCTGAAATTCTACCACCCTCTCAAGAACTCTAGTTTGCCAGTTCGAAATGCAGTTCCCAGGTTGAGCCCGGGGCTTTCACATCTCGCTTAACAAACCGCCTGCATGCGCTTTACGCCCAGTAATTCCGATTAACGCTCGCACCCTCCGTATTACCGCGGCTGCTGGCACGGAGTTAGCCGGTGCTTCTTCTGCGAGTAACGTCACAGTGATAACGTATTAAGTCACCACCTTTCCTCCTCGCTGAAAGTACTTTACAACCCTAAGGCCTTCTTCATACACGCGGTATGGCTGCATCAGAGTTTCCTCCATTGTGCAATATTCCCCACTGCTGCCTCCCGTAGGAGTCTGGACCGTGTCTCAGTTCCAGTGTGGCTGATCATCCTCTCAGACCAGCTAGGGATCGTCGCCTTGGTGAGCTCTTACCTCACCAACAAGCTAATCCCACTTGGGCTCATCTAGTCGCGAGAGCTTTCAAGAAGAGGCCCCCTTTCACCCGTAGGTCGTATGCGGTATTAGCAGTCGTTTCCAACTGTTGTCCCCCTCGACTAGGCAGATTCCCAAGCATTACTCACCCGTCCGCCGCTCGACGCCAGAATAGCAAGCTATTCTTCGTTTCCGCTCGACTTGCATGTGTTAAGCCTACCGCCAGCGTTCAATCTGAGCCATGATCAAACTCTTCAATTAAAAGTTTTTGACTAATTGCCTAAGCAATTAAGTCGGCTCAATGAATTCTGTACTTCAACAATAAAACCGAAGTTCTATTGTTTATAAAACTACCATCTTTCGATTTAAGTTTATGTTCACAATTACATTGATATAATATTTGGTCATTATATCTCTGCAAGTGCTCACACAGATTGCTTGAATAAATTGTTAAAGAGCGTTGACCTTGACGCCTTGCGTCGTAGTCAGGCTGCGTATTATACGCAAACCAAATTCGAAGTCAAGCACATATTCATGCTTTATTCAGGACGTTTAAAAAGTAACCGAAGTTGCTTTTAACACCTTACTGAACGACATTCGCCGTGTCAGTGAGATGCATTATAGGGATTTAGATCACATTGGCAATCCATTTTATGCACTTATATTGATTTAATATTTAACGCAGAAAAAACCAGCAATAACACGCACATTAATGATCACGATTCATACGAACGATGATAATTCCAGCGTATTCGATACACCGACACAACCACTGCGTGCTGACCTCAATAACAAAAGTAACGACCAAGGTTATTTAGTCTAGTCGCGACCTATCAATAACGCCACAAATACGCAAAATAAATAAAAATGACGGTTAATTGTAAAAACTCGTCATTCCAATTAGAAATAAATGCCATCGTTAATGTATATGTTGGACTAAAAATAATGAATATTCATTCTCATGATTGATGCAGCTAATACGAAATAATAAATATGGCCTTAAATACATAAAAACTGCCTACAGCGTAATGCCGATCAGTTAAGCTTAAATATCTTGCTTTTTTAGTAAATGAGATCAAAATCCGGTGATCAGAACTCACCGGATTTTTTATGCAACTTTCCACAGCTCTTTCTTTAGTTAACTCAAATAATGTCACTGAGTTTCAGAATTTAACCGACATTCTCTCTCCCGAAATAATTGATGCTGGACTAAAAGAAAACGGTGTTGCTACTATTCGAAAGCGTAAACTACCAATGGAAAATATGGTATGGGCAGTTATTGGCATGGCGCTATTTCGAAAATTCCCTATGCGCCAGCTACTTAACCAATTAGATATTATTTTACCTAGTGGTATGCCGTATGTAGCTTCTAGTGCCGTCACGCAAGCACGAAAAAAACTAGGAAGTAAAGTCATTGAATCTGTCTTTCAGCAAACCCAAAAACAATGGAATCAATCTGCTAACCACGGAAACTGGTGTGGATTAAATTTATTAGGTGTCGACGGTGTTGTATGGCGAACGCCAGATACTGATGAAAACAGTAAAGGGTTCGCTAGAACGGGCTCTCAACATGGTAAAGCAAGTTACCCTCAAGTTCGCATGGTATGTCAGATGGAACTAACGAGCCATTTATTAACAAACAGTGTTTTTGATAGCGTTGAAGTTAACGAGATGAATCTTGCCTTAGGATTAATTGATAATACCCCTGATCACAGCCTGACATTATTCGACAGAGGCTTTTATTCATTAGGTTTGTTGCATCGTTGGCAAACAACGGGTGAGATGCGTCACTGGTTAATTCCGCTTAAAAAGAACACTCAATATGAAGTGATTAGAAGTTTTGGACGACAAGATAAACTCATCAAACTAACAACTACACCTCAATCACGCAAAAAGTTCCCTGAACTACCAAAGACAATGGAAGCTCGTCTATTAACAAGAAAAATCAAAGGGAAAGATGTCCAGATCCTGACATCGATGACAGACCCAATGCGTTTTCCGCCAGCTGATATAATCGATTTATATGCACATCGTTGGGAAATTGAACTTGGATTCAGAGAAATGAAACAATCGTTATTAGACAACCGATTTACTTTACGAAGTAATCAGCCAGAACTCATTAGGCAAGAGTTATGGGGCATATTACTTGCGTATAATTTAATACGCTATCAGATGGTGCTAATGGCAACATCACTCGATGACATCCACCCAAATCAATTAAGTTTTCATGGTGCTTCGATGCACATCATTCATGAGCTAACTCAATTATCATTTTGTACTCCAGGGAATATACCTAAGTACACAATGAATATTACTCAGGCTGCCAAGCAATTTATTTTACCAAATCGGCGAGAGAGGAAATATCCAAGGTTGTTGAAATGCTCAAAGGATAGGTATCCCGTGAAAAAAAGAAATGCCGTTCACCTTAAGTGAACGGCATTAGCCTACAGCGGGGTTCTATTGTCTATCGCCAGGTTTCATCACACCAGAGCGGTGCTTGTAATTTAGCACGAGCAATAATACCCATCCCTTTAATTTTATGATCTAATATGCGTCTCAAAAGAAGGTACATAATTTTTCTAAAATCATTGCTTCAACATCGAATACCAAAATGCGAATTCGCTTACTTGTGGTCTCACATTTTGTTGATGGTAAAAGCAGAACTGAAATATAAAATTGCTTAAAAGTCAGTCGCACCAGTGTCAATAAGTGAATTTGATGTGCTTTACCAAAAAATCAATACCTATCACTTGCTGCATGAACTGAACTTAAGTTGGATCACGACACGTTCAAAGCATCCCCGACAGCCATTGGAAGCTCAAGATACTTTTAAAAAAATCCCCAATGGAAACGATCCTTAAGATCCCCGGGCATGTGGCTTTAAAAAACGTTGAAATCTGGTTTCAGGATGAAGCACGATTTGGCCAGTATAATACAACCTTTCGAATATTGGCTGAAAAAGGCGCAAGACCTCGTGTTGTCCAGCACCAAAATTTTGGATATGCCTACCTTTTTGGTGCTGTCTGCGTGAATAACGGAAAAATAGAAGCCATGATAACCCCATTCAGTAATATGGAATATATGCATGAGCATCTCAAATTAATTTCACCATCAACGCAGCCAGGTAAACACGCAGTGGTCATAATGGATCAAACAAGTTGGCATCAACAACATTTAGATAATGAATTTGAAAATCTAACTATTATCCATATTCCCCCGTACTCACCAGAATTAAATCCAATTGAGCAAGTATGGTGTTGGTTACGAAAAAAGGAATTGGTATAATCCTGTAGCCATAAATTACAGACACAAAAAAGCCGACATCAGTAATGATGTCGGCTTTCTCTAATTTGGCGCTTGGCAATGCCCTACTCTCACATGGGGAGACCCCACACTACCATCGGCGTTATTACGTTTCACTTCTGAGTTCGGGATGGGATCAGGTGGGGCCGCAACACTATGGTCACCAAGCAAATCTGGTTTGCTTTCTATAAGAAAATTAATTTCTATTGTTAATCTGAAAAGCTATAAATAAAGAAGTCTTTAAAACATAAAGTGTTCAATCTATTCTTAAGTCATATTTCAATTAATCATACTTTAATTTGTATGGTTAAGCCTCACGGGTAATTAGTACAAGTTAGCTCAATGCCTCACAGCACTTACACACCTTGCCTATCAACGTTGTAGTCTCCAACGGCCCTTCAGGGAGCTTAAAGCTCCAGTGAGAACTCATCTCGAGGCCTGCTTCCCGCTTAGATGCTTTCAGCGGTTATCAGTTCCGAACTTAGCTACCGGGCAATGCCATTGGCATGACAACCCGAACACCAGTGGTTCGTCCACTCCGGTCCTCTCGTACTAGGAGCAGCTCCTCTCAATTCTCAAACGCCCACGGCAGATAGGGACCGAACTGTCTCACGACGTTCTAAACCCAGCTCGCGTACCACTTTAAATGGCGAACAGCCATACCCTTGGGACCAACTTCAGCCCCAGGATGTGATGAGCCGACATCGAGGTGCCAAACACCGCCGTCGATATGAACTCTTGGGCGGTATCAGCCTGTTATCCCCGGAGTACCTTTTATCCGTTGAGCGATGGCCCTTCCATTCAGAACCACCGGATCACTAAGACCTACTTTCGTACCTGCTCGACGTGTCTGTCTCGCAGTTAAGCTGGCTTATGCCTTTGCACTAACCACATGATGTCCAACCATGTTTAGCCAACCTTCGTGCTCCTCCGTTACTCTTTGGGAGGAGACCGCCCCAGTCAAACTACCCACCAGACACTGTCCGCAACCCCGATAAGGGGCCTACGTTAGAACATCAAACGTACAAGGGTGGTATTTCAAGGTTGACTCCACATCATCTAGCGACAATGCTTCAAAGTCTCCCACCTATCCTACACATGTAGGTTCAATGTTCAGTGCCAAGCTATAGTAAAGGTTCACGGGGTCTTTCCGTCTAGCCGCGGGTACACTGCATCTTAACAGCGATTTCAATTTCACTGAGTCTCGGGTGGAGACAGCGTGGCCATCATTACGCCATTCGTGCAGGTCGGAACTTACCCGACAAGGAATTTCGCTACCTTAGGACCGTTATAGTTACGGCCGCCGTTTACCGGGGCTTCGATCATGAGCTTCGACCTAAGTCTAACCCAATCAATTAACCTTCCGGCACCGGGCAGGCGTCACACCGTATACGTCATCTTGCGATTTTGCACAGTGCTGTGTTTTTAATAAACAGTTGCAGCCACCATTTCTCTGCGACCAACAATAGCTTACGGAGCAAGTCCTTCACCATCATTGGCGTACCTTCTCCCGAAGTTACGGTACCATTTTGCCTAGTTCCTTCACCCGAGTTCTCTCAAGCGCCTTAGTATTCTCTACCTAACCACCTGTGTCGGTTTGGGGTACGATTCTCTTATATCTGAAGCTTAGAGGTTTTTCCTGGAAGCCGGGTATCAACTACTTCATCTCCGTAGAGACTCGTCATCAGTCCTCAGCCTTAAGTGCGCCCGGATTTACCTAAGCACACAGCCTACAACCTTAAACATGGACAACCATCGCCATGCTAGCCTAACCTTCTCCGTCACCCCATCGCAATATAAGTGAGTACAGGAATATTAACCTGTTTTCCATCGACTACGCCTTTCGGCCTCGCCTTAGGAGTCGACTCACCCTGCCCCGATTAACGTTGGACAGGAACCCTTGGTCTTTCGGCGTGGAGGTTTTTCACCCCCATTATCGTTACTCATGTCAACATTCGCACTTCTGATACCTCCAGCAAGCTTCTCAACTCACCTTCGACGGCTTACAGAACGCTCCTCTACCATGCAAAGAACAAGTCTTTGCATCCGTAGCTTCGGTGGTATGTTTAGCCCCGTTAAATCTTCCGCGCAGACCGACTCGACCAGTGAGCTATTACGCTTTCTTTAAAAGATGGCTGCTTCTAAGCCAACTTCCTGGCTGTCTGAGCCTTTCCACATCGTTTCCCACTTAACATACACTTTGGGACCTTAGCTGACGGTCTGGGTTGTTTCCCTTTCCACGACGGACGTTAGCACCCGCCGTGTGTCTCCCGCGATTGAACTTATTGGTATTCGGAGTTTGCAAAGGGTTGGTAAGTCGGGATGACCCCCTAGCCTTAACAGTGCTCTACCCCCAATAGTTAGACGCGAGGCGCTACCTAAATAGCTTTCGAGGAGAACCAGCTATCTCCCGGTTTGATTGGCCTTTCACCCCCAGCCACAAGTCATCCGCTAATTTTTCAACATTAGTCGGTTCGGTCCTCCAGTTGATGTTACTCAACCTTCAACCTGCCCATGGCTAGATCACCGGGTTTCGGGTCTAATCCCAGCAACTATTCGCGCAGTTAACACTCGGTTTCCCTACGGCTCCGCTATTCGCTTAACCTTGCTACTGAAATTAAGTCGTTGACCCATTATACAAAAGGTACGCAGTCACCCAACAAAGTAGGCTCCCACTGCTTGTACGTATACGGTTTCAGGTTCTATTTCACTCCCCTCACAGGGGTTCTTTTCGCCTTTCCCTCACGGTACTGGTTCACTATCGGTCAGTCAGTAGTATTTAGCCTTGGAAGATGGTCCTCCCATATTCAAACAGCATATCACGTGTGCCGTCCTACTCGATTTCACAATAAGGTCGTTTTCATGTACGGGACTATCACCCTGTATCGTGGCACTTTCCAGAGCCTTCCATTAACTTCCAAACTGCTTAAGGGCTAGACCCCGTTCGCTCGCCGCTACTAAGGGTATCTCTATTGATTTCTTTTCCTCGGGGTACTTAGATGTTTCAGTTCTCCCGGTTCGCTTCGTAACGCTATGTATTCACGTTACGATACCTTACAAAGTAAGGTGGGTTCCCCCATTCGGACATCTGTGGATCAATGCTTTTTATCAACTCCCCACAGCTTAACGCAGATTAACACGTCCTTCATCGCCTCTGACTGCCTAGGCATCCACCGTATACGCTTAGTCACTTAACCATACAATCTAAAGTCGACCGTACAATTGAAATAACTAGGTATTATCTAGTTTTTTTCGCCTCAAGAATACTCAAGAACACTCTATTGTTATTGCCAAAGCAATAACGTGTTTTAAGAACTTCTTTATTTATTCAGCTTTCCAAATTTTTAAAGAGCAATTTGCTAAAAAGCAAAGATAAACATTACTGCTTAGCTTTGATTTTTAATCAGAAAGAAAAGTGGTATCCCGTACGAGATTTGAACTCGTGTTACCGCCGTGAAAGGGCGGTGTCCTAGGCCTCTAGACGAACAGGACACTATTTACTTTCTACGGTTGGATTTCATCCCAACCGTTGCCTTATTTTCATAAGACGTGCAATTTAATTTTCTATTCAAGCAATTTGTGTGGACACTTACAAAAATTAACAACTTTACGTAAGGAGGTGATCCAGCCCCAGGTTCCCCTAGGGCTACCTTGTTACGACTTCACCCCAGTCATGAACCACACCGTGGTCATCGCCCTCCCGAAGGTTAAGCTAATGACTTCTGGTGCAGCCCACTCCCATGGTGTGACGGGCGGTGTGTACAAGGCCCGGGAACGTATTCACCGTGACATTCTGATTCACGATTACTAGCGATTCCGACTTCATGGGGTCGAGTTGCAGACCCCAATCCGGACTACGACGCACTTTGTGGGATTCGCTTACCATTGCTGGTTTGCAGCCCTTTGTATGCGCCATTGTAGCACGTGTGTAGCCCTACTCGTAAGGGCCATGATGACTTGACGTCGTCCCCACCTTCCTCCGGTTTATCACCGGCAGTCTCCTTAGAGTTCCCACCATTACGTGCTGGCAAATAAGGATAAGGGTTGCGCTCGTTGCGGGACTTAACCCAACATTTCACAACACGAGCTGACGACAGCCATGCAGCACCTGTCTCATAGTTCCCGAAGGCACCAATCCATCTCTGGAAAGTTCTATGGATGTCAAGAGTAGGTAAGGTTCTTCGCGTTGCATCGAATTAAACCACATGCTCCACCGCTTGTGCGGGCCCCCGTCAATTCATTTGAGTTTTAACCTTGCGGCCGTACTCCCCAGGCGGTCTACTTAATGCGTTAGCTTAAGAGCCCAGTTCTCAAGGAACCAAACTCCGAGTAGACATCGTTTACGGCGTGGACTACCGGGGTATCTAATCCCGTTTGCTACCCACGCTTTCGCATCTGAGCGTCAGTTACTTGCCAGGTGGCCGCCTTCGCCACTGGTATTCCTTCAGATCTCTACGCATTTCACCGCTACACCTGAAATTCTACCACCCTCTCAAGAACTCTAGTTTGCCAGTTCGAAATGCAGTTCCCAGGTTGAGCCCGGGGCTTTCACATCTCGCTTAACAAACCGCCTGCATGCGCTTTACGCCCAGTAATTCCGATTAACGCTCGCACCCTCCGTATTACCGCGGCTGCTGGCACGGAGTTAGCCGGTGCTTCTTCTGCGAGTAACGTCACAGTGATAACGTATTAAGTCACCACCTTTCCTCCTCGCTGAAAGTACTTTACAACCCTAAGGCCTTCTTCATACACGCGGTATGGCTGCATCAGAGTTTCCTCCATTGTGCAATATTCCCCACTGCTGCCTCCCGTAGGAGTCTGGACCGTGTCTCAGTTCCAGTGTGGCTGATCATCCTCTCAGACCAGCTAGGGATCGTCGCCTTGGTGAGCTCTTACCTCACCAACAAGCTAATCCCACTTGGGCTCATCTAGTCGCGAGAGCTTTCAAGAAGAGGCCCCCTTTCACCCGTAGGTCGTATGCGGTATTAGCAGTCGTTTCCAACTGTTGTCCCCCTCGACTAGGCAGATTCCCAAGCATTACTCACCCGTCCGCCGCTCGACGCCAGAATAGCAAGCTATTCTTCGTTTCCGCTCGACTTGCATGTGTTAAGCCTACCGCCAGCGTTCAATCTGAGCCATGATCAAACTCTTCAATTAAAAGTTTTTGACTAACTGCCTAAGCAATTAAGTCGGCTCAATGAATTCTGTACTTCAACAATAAAACCAAAGTTCTATTGTTTATAAAACTATCATCTTTCGATTTAAGTTTAATGTTCACAATTACATTGATATAATATTTGGTCATTATATCTCTGCAAGTGCTCACACAGATTGCTTGAATAAATTGTTAAAGAGCGTTGACCTTGACGCCTTGCGTCGTAGTCAGGCTGCGTATTATACGCAAACCAAATTCGAAGTCAAGCACATATTCATGCTTTATTCAGGACGTTTAAAAAGTAACCGAAGTTGCTTTTTAACACCTTACTGAACGACGTTCGCCGTGTCAGTGAGATGCATTATAGGGATTTAGATCACATTGGCAATCCATTTTATGCACTTATATTGATTTAATATTTAACGCAGAAAAAACCAGCAATAACACGCACATTAATGATCACGATTCATACGAACGATGATAATTCCAGCGTATTCGATACACCGACACAACCACTGCGTGCTGACCTCAATAACAAAAGTAACGACCAAGGTTATTTAGTCTAGTCGCGACCTATCAATAACGCCACAAATACGCAAAATAAATACACTTTACCCGTGAATAATGAGGTCGCTCACGAAAAAAGAGTCGCGAAACACTGCTTAATGTAAAAATTAGCCACTATTTCGTTATAACAAATAATAAAAATGGCCTTAAATACATAAAAACTGCCTACAGCGGGGTTCTATTGTCTATCGCCAGGTTTCATCACACCAGAGCGGTGCTTGTAATTTAGCACGAGCAATAATACCCATCCCTTTAATTTTATGATCTAATATGCGTCTCAAAAGAAGGTACATAATTTTTCTAAAATCATTGCTTCAACATCGAATACCAAAATGCGAATTCGCTTACTTGTGGTCTCACATTTTGTTGATGGTAAAAGCAGAACTGAAATATAAAATTGCTTAAAAGTCAGTCGCACCAGTGTCAATAAGTGAATTTGATGTGCTTTACCAAAAAATCAATACCTATCACTTGCTGCATGAACTGAACTTAAGTTGGATCACGACACGTTCAAAGCATCCCCGACAGCCATTGGAAGCTCAAGATACTTTTAAAAAAATCCCCAATGGAAACGATCCTTAAGATCCCCGGGCATGTGGCTTTAAAAAACGTTGAAATCTGGTTTCAGGATGAAGCACGATTTGGCCAGTATAATACAACCTTTCGAATATTGGCTGAAAAAGGCGCAAGACCTCGTGTTGTCCAGCACCAAAATTTTGGATATGCCTACCTTTTTGGTGCTGTCTGCGTGAATAACGGAAAAATAGAAGCCATGATAACCCCATTCAGTAATATGGAATATATGCATGAACATCTCAAATTAATTTGAAAATCTAACTATTATCCATATTCCCCCGTACTCACCAGAATTAAATCCAATTGAGCAAGTATGGAGTTGGTTACGAAAAAAGGAATTGGTATAATCCTGTAGCCATAAATTACAGACACAAAAAAGCCGACATCAGTAATGATGTCGGCTCTCTCTAATTTGGCGCTTGGCAATGCCCTACTCTCACATGGGGAGACCCCACACTACCATCGGCGTTATTACGTTTCACTTCTGAGTTCGGGATGGGATCAGGTGGGGCCGCAACACTATGGTCACCAAGCAAATCTGGTTTGCTTTCTATAAGAAAATTAATTTCTATTGTTAATCTGAAAAGCTATAAATAAAGAAGTCTTTAAACCCTATCTTGCGATAAATAGTCGTGTTCAATCGTATTCTTAAGTCATATTTCAATTAATCATACTTTAATTTGTATGGTTAAGCCTCACGGGTAATTAGTACAAGTTAGCTCAATGCCTCACAGCACTTACACACCTTGCCTATCAACGTTGTAGTCTCCAACGGCCCTTCAGGGAGCTTAAAGCTCCAGTGAGAACTCATCTCGAGGCCTGCTTCCCGCTTAGATGCTTTCAGCGGTTATCAGTTCCGAACTTAGCTACCGGGCAATGCCATTGGCATGACAACCCGAACACCAGTGGTTCGTCCACTCCGGTCCTCTCGTACTAGGAGCAGCTCCTCTCAATTCTCAAACGCCCACGGCAGATAGGGACCGAACTGTCTCACGACGTTCTAAACCCAGCTCGCGTACCACTTTAAATGGCGAACAGCCATACCCTTGGGACCAACTTCAGCCCCAGGATGTGATGAGCCGACATCGAGGTGCCAAACACCGCCGTCGATATGAACTCTTGGGCGGTATCAGCCTGTTATCCCCGGAGTACCTTTTATCCGTTGAGCGATGGCCCTTCCATTCAGAACCACCGGATCACTAAGACCTACTTTCGTACCTGCTCGACGTGTCTGTCTCGCAGTTAAGCTGGCTTATGCCTTTGCACTAACCACATGATGTCCAACCATGTTTAGCCAACCTTCGTGCTCCTCCGTTACTCTTTGGGAGGAGACCGCCCCAGTCAAACTACCCACCAGACACTGTCCGCAACCCCGATAAGGGGCCTACGTTAGAACATCAAACGTACAAGGGTGGTATTTCAAGGTTGACTCCACATCATCTAGCGACAATGCTTCAAAGTCTCCCACCTATCCTACACATGTAGGTTCAATGTTCAGTGCCAAGCTATAGTAAAGGTTCACGGGGTCTTTCCGTCTAGCCGCGGGTACACTGCATCTTAACAGCGATTTCAATTTCACTGAGTCTCGGGTGGAGACAGCGTGGCCATCATTACGCCATTCGTGCAGGTCGGAACTTACCCGACAAGGAATTTCGCTACCTTAGGACCGTTATAGTTACGGCCGCCGTTTACCGGGGCTTCGATCATGAGCTTCGACCTAAGTCTAACCCAATCAATTAACCTTCCGGCACCGGGCAGGCGTCACACCGTATACGTCATCTTGCGATTTTGCACAGTGCTGTGTTTTTAATAAACAGTTGCAGCCACCATTTCTCTGCGACCAACAATAGCTTACGGAGCAAGTCCTTCACCATCATTGGCGTACCTTCTCCCGAAGTTACGGTACCATTTTGCCTAGTTCCTTCACCCGAGTTCTCTCAAGCGCCTTAGTATTCTCTACCTAACCACCTGTGTCGGTTTGGGGTACGATTCTCTTATATCTGAAGCTTAGAGGTTTTTCCTGGAAGCCGGGTATCAACTACTTCATCTCCGTAGAGACTCGTCATCAGTCCTCAGCCTTAAGTGCGCCCGGATTTACCTAAGCACACAGCCTACAACCTTAAACATGGACAACCATCGCCATGCTAGCCTAACCTTCTCCGTCACCCCATCGCAATATAAGTGAGTACAGGAATATTAACCTGTTTTCCATCGACTACGCCTTTCGGCCTCGCCTTAGGAGTCGACTCACCCTGCCCCGATTAACGTTGGACAGGAACCCTTGGTCTTTCGGCGTGGAGGTTTTTCACCCCCATTATCGTTACTCATGTCAACATTCGCACTTCTGATACCTCCAGCAAGCTTCTCAACTCACCTTCGACGGCTTACAGAACGCTCCTCTACCATGCAAAGAACACGTCTTTGCATCCGTAGCTTCGGTGGTATGTTTAGCCCCGTTAAATCTTCCGCGCAGACCGACTCGACCAGTGAGCTATTACGCTTTCTTTAAAAGATGGCTGCTTCTAAGCCAACTTCCTGGCTGTCTGAGCCTTTCCACATCGTTTCCCACTTAACATACACTTTGGGACCTTAGCTGACGGTCTGGGTTGTTTCCCTTTCCACGACGGACGTTAGCACCCGCCGTGTGTCTCCCGCGATTGAACTTATTGGTATTCGGAGTTTGCAAAGGGTTGGTAAGTCGGGATGACCCCCTAGCCTTAACAGTGCTCTACCCCCAATAGTTAGACGCGAGGCGCTACCTAAATAGCTTTCGAGGAGAACCAGCTATCTCCCGGTTTGATTGGCCTTTCACCCCCAGCCACAAGTCATCCGCTAATTTTTCAACATTAGTCGGTTCGGTCCTCCAGTTGATGTTACTCAACCTTCAACCTGCCCATGGCTAGATCACCGGGTTTCGGGTCTAATCCCAGCAACTATTCGCGCAGTTAACACTCGGTTTCCCTACGGCTCCGCTATTCGCTTAACCTTGCTACTGAAATTAAGTCGTTGACCCATTATACAAAAGGTACGCAGTCACCCAACAAAGTAGGCTCCCACTGCTTGTACGTATACGGTTTCAGGTTCTATTTCACTCCCCTCACAGGGGTTCTTTTCGCCTTTCCCTCACGGTACTGGTTCACTATCGGTCAGTCAGTAGTATTTAGCCTTGGAAGATGGTCCTCCCATATTCAAACAGCATATCACGTGTGCCGTCCTACTCGATTTCACAATAAGGTCGTTTTCATGTACGGGACTATCACCCTGTATCGTGGCACTTTCCAGAGCCTTCCATTAACTTCCAAACTGCTTAAGGGCTAGACCCCGTTCGCTCGCCGCTACTAAGGGTATCTCTATTGATTTCTTTTCCTCGGGGTACTTAGATGTTTCAGTTCTCCCGGTTCGCTTCGTAACGCTATGTATTCACGTTACGATACCTTACAAAGTAAGGTGGGTTCCCCCATTCGGACATCTGTGGATCAATGCTTTTTATCAACTCCCCACAGCTTAACGCAGATTAACACGTCCTTCATCGCCTCTGACTGCCTAGGCATCCACCGTATACGCTTAGTCACTTAACCATACAATCTAAAGTCGACCGTACAATTGAAATAACTAGGTATTATCTAGTTTTTTTCGCCTCAAGAATACTCAAGAACACTCTATTGTTATTGCCAAAGCAATAACGTGTTTTAAGAACTTCTTTATTTATTCAGCTTTCCAAATTTTTAAAGAGCAATTTGCTAAAAAGCAAAGATAAACATTGTATTGTTTATCTTTGCTTTCTCGCGTCTTACGATGAGTAAGACATACTTTTCAACTTTCTATTCAAGCAATTTGTGTGGGCACTTACAAAAATTAACAACTTTACGTAAGGAGGTGATCCAGCCCCAGGTTCCCCTAGGGCTACCTTGTTACGACTTCACCCCAGTCATGAACCACACCGTGGTCATCGCCCTCCCGAAGGTTAAGCTAATGACTTCTGGTGCAGCCCACTCCCATGGTGTGACGGGCGGTGTGTACAAGGCCCGGGAACGTATTCACCGTGACATTCTGATTCACGATTACTAGCGATTCCGACTTCATGGGGTCGAGTTGCAGACCCCAATCCGGACTACGACGCACTTTGTGGGATTCGCTTACCATTGCTGGTTTGCAGCCCTTTGTATGCGCCATTGTAGCACGTGTGTAGCCCTACTCGTAAGGGCCATGATGACTTGACGTCGTCCCCACCTTCCTCCGGTTTATCACCGGCAGTCTCCTTAGAGTTCCCACCATTACGTGCTGGCAAATAAGGATAAGGGTTGCGCTCGTTGCGGGACTTAACCCAACATTTCACAACACGAGCTGACGACAGCCATGCAGCACCTGTCTCATAGTTCCCGAAGGCACCAATCCATCTCTGGAAAGTTCTATGGATGTCAAGAGTAGGTAAGGTTCTTCGCGTTGCATCGAATTAAACCACATGCTCCACCGCTTGTGCGGGCCCCCGTCAATTCATTTGAGTTTTAACCTTGCGGCCGTACTCCCCAGGCGGTCTACTTAATGCGTTAGCTTAAGAGCCCAGTTCTCAAGGAACCAAACTCCGAGTAGACATCGTTTACGGCGTGGACTACCGGGGTATCTAATCCCGTTTGCTACCCACGCTTTCGCATCTGAGCGTCAGTTACTTGCCAGGTGGCCGCCTTCGCCACTGGTATTCCTTCAGATCTCTACGCATTTCACCGCTACACCTGAAATTCTACCACCCTCTCAAGAACTCTAGTTTGCCAGTTCGAAATGCAGTTCCCAGGTTGAGCCCGGGGCTTTCACATCTCGCTTAACAAACCGCCTGCATGCGCTTTACGCCCAGTAATTCCGATTAACGCTCGCACCCTCCGTATTACCGCGGCTGCTGGCACGGAGTTAGCCGGTGCTTCTTCTGCGAGTAACGTCACAGTGATAACGTATTAAGTCACCACCTTTCCTCCTCGCTGAAAGTACTTTACAACCCTAAGGCCTTCTTCATACACGCGGTATGGCTGCATCAGAGTTTCCTCCATTGTGCAATATTCCCCACTGCTGCCTCCCGTAGGAGTCTGGACCGTGTCTCAGTTCCAGTGTGGCTGATCATCCTCTCAGACCAGCTAGGGATCGTCGCCTTGGTGAGCTCTTACCTCACCAACAAGCTAATCCCACTTGGGCTCATCTAGTCGCGAGAGCTTTCAAGAAGAGGCCCCCTTTCACCCGTAGGTCGTATGCGGTATTAGCAGTCGTTTCCAACTGTTGTCCCCCTCGACTAGGCAGATTCCCAAGCATTACTCACCCGTCCGCCGCTCGACGCCAGAATAGCAAGCTATTCTTCGTTTCCGCTCGACTTGCATGTGTTAAGCCTACCGCCAGCGTTCAATCTGAGCCATGATCAAACTCTTCAATTAAAAGTTTTTGACTAATTGCCTAAGCAATTAAGTCGGCTCAATGAATTCTGTACTTCAACAATAAAACCGAAGTTCTATTGTTTATAAAACTACCATCTTTCGATTTAAGTTTATGTTCACAATTACATTGATATAATATTTGGTCATTATATCTCTGCAAGTGCTCACACAGATTGCTTGAATAAATTGTTAAAGAGCGTTGACCTTGACGCCTTGCGTCGTAGTCAGGCTGCGTATTATACGCAAACCAAATTCGAAGTCAAGCACATATTCATGCTTTATTCAGGACGTTTAAAAAGTAACCGAAGTTGCTTTTTAACACCTTACTGAACGACGTTCGCCGTGTCAGTGAGATGCATTATAGGGATTTAGATCACATTGGCAATCCATTTTATGCACTTATATTGATTTAATATTTAACGCAGAAAAAACCAGCAATAACACGCACATTAATGATCACGATTCATACGAACGATGATAATTCCAGCGTATTCGATACACCGACACAACCACTGCGTGCTGACCTCAATAACAAAAGTAACGACCAAGGTTATTTAGTCTAGTCGCGACCTATCAATAACGCCACAAATACGCAAAATAAATAAAAATGACGGTTAATTGTAAAAACTCGTCATTCCAATTAGAAATAAATGCCATCGTTAATGTATATGTTGGACTAAAAATAATGAATATTCATTCTCATGATTGATGCAGCTAATACGAAATAATAAATATGGCCTTAAATACATAAAAACTGCCTACAGCGTAATGCCGATCAGTTAAGCTTAAATATCTTGCTTTTTTAGTAAATGAGATCAAAATCCGGTGATCAGAACTCACCGGATTTTTTATGCAACTTTCCACAGCTCTTTCTTTAGTTAACTCAAATAATGTCACTGAGTTTCAGAATTTAACCGACATTCTCTCTCCCGAAATAATTGATGCTGGACTAAAAGAAAACGGTGTTGCTACTATTCGAAAGCGTAAACTACCAATGGAAAATATGGTATGGGCAGTTATTGGCATGGCGCTATTTCGAAAATTCCCTATGCGCCAGCTACTTAACCAATTAGATATTATTTTACCTAGTGGTATGCCGTATGTAGCTTCTAGTGCCGTCACGCAAGCACGAAAAAAACTAGGAAGTAAAGTCATTGAATCTGTCTTTCAGCAAACCCAAAAACAATGGAATCAATCTGCTAACCACGGAAACTGGTGTGGATTAAATTTATTAGGTGTCGACGGTGTTGTATGGCGAACGCCAGATACTGATGAAAACAGTAAAGGGTTCGCTAGAACGGGCTCTCAACATGGTAAAGCAAGTTACCCTCAAGTTCGCATGGTATGTCAGATGGAACTAACGAGCCATTTATTAACAAACAGTGTTTTTGATAGCGTTGAAGTTAACGAGATGAATCTTGCCTTAGGATTAATTGATAATACCCCTGATCACAGCCTGACATTATTCGACAGAGGCTTTTATTCATTAGGTTTGTTGCATCGTTGGCAAACAACGGGTGAGATGCGTCACTGGTTAATTCCGCTTAAAAAGAACACTCAATATGAAGTGATTAGAAGTTTTGGACGACAAGATAAACTCATCAAACTAACAACTACACCTCAATCACGCAAAAAGTTCCCTGAACTACCAAAGACAATGGAAGCTCGTCTATTAACAAGAAAAATCAAAGGGAAAGATGTCCAGATCCTGACATCGATGACAGACCCAATGCGTTTTCCGCCAGCTGATATAATCGATTTATATGCACATCGTTGGGAAATTGAACTTGGATTCAGAGAAATGAAACAATCGTTATTAGACAACCGATTTACTTTACGAAGTAATCAGCCAGAACTCATTAGGCAAGAGTTATGGGGCATATTACTTGCGTATAATTTAATACGCTATCAGATGGTGCTAATGGCAACATCACTCGATGACATCCACCCAAATCAATTAAGTTTTCATGGTGCTTCGATGCACATCATTCATGAGCTAACTCAATTATCATTTTGTACTCCAGGGAATATACCTAAGTACACAATGAATATTACTCAGGCTGCCAAGCAATTTATTTTACCAAATCGGCGAGAGAGGAAATATCCAAGGTTGTTGAAATGCTCAAAGGATAGGTATCCCGTGAAAAAAAGAAATGCCGTTCACCTTAAGTGAACGGCATTAGCCTACAGCGGGGTTCTATTGTCTATCGCCAGGTTTCATCACACCAGAGCGGTGCTTGTAATTTAGCACGAGCAATAATACCCATCCCTTTAATTTTATGATCTAATATGCGTCTCAAAAGAAGGTACATAATTTTTCTAAAATCATTGCTTCAACATCGAATACCAAAATGCGAATTCGCTTACTTGTGGTCTCACATTTTGTTGATGGTAAAAGCAGAACTGAAATATAAAATTGCTTAAAAGTCAGTCGCACCAGTGTCAATAAGTGAATTTGATGTGCTTTACCAAAAAATCAATACCTATCACTTGCTGCATGAACTGAACTTAAGTTGGATCACGACACGTTCAAAGCATCCCCGACAGCCATTGGAAGCTCAAGATACTTTTAAAAAAATCCCCAATGGAAACGATCCTTAAGATCCCCGGGCATGTGGCTTTAAAAAACGTTGAAATCTGGTTTCAGGATGAAGCACGATTTGGCCAGTATAATACAACCTTTCGAATATTGGCTGAAAAAGGCGCAAGACCTCGTGTTGTCCAGCACCAAAATTTTGGATATGCCTACCTTTTTGGTGCTGTCTGCGTGAATAACGGAAAAATAGAAGCCATGATAACCCCATTCAGTAATATGGAATATATGCATGAGCATCTCAAATTAATTTCACCATCAACGCAGCCAGGTAAACACGCAGTGGTCATAATGGATCAAACAAGTTGGCATCAACAACATTTAGATAATGAATTTGAAAATCTAACTATTATCCATATTCCCCCGTACTCACCAGAATTAAATCCAATTGAGCAAGTATGGTGTTGGTTACGAAAAAAGGAATTGGTATAATCCTGTAGCCATAAATTACAGACACAAAAAAGCCGACATCAGTAATGATGTCGGCTTTCTCTAATTTGGCGCTTGGCAATGCCCTACTCTCACATGGGGAGACCCCACACTACCATCGGCGTTATTACGTTTCACTTCTGAGTTCGGGATGGGATCAGGTGGGGCCGCAACACTATGGTCACCAAGCAAATCTGGTTTGCTTTCTATAAGAAAATTAATTTCTATTGTTAATCTGAAAAGCTATAAATAAAGAAGTCTTTAAAACCTATCTTGCGATAAATAGTGCGTTCAATCTATTCTTAAGTCAAAATTTCAATTAATCATACTTTAATTTGTATGGTTAAGCCTCACGGGTAATTAGTACAAGTTAGCTCAATGCCTCACAGCACTTACACACCTTGCCTATCAACGTTGTAGTCTCCAACGGCCCTTCAGGGAGCTTAAAGCTCCAGTGAGAACTCATCTCGAGGCCTGCTTCCCGCTTAGATGCTTTCAGCGGTTATCAGTTCCGAACTTAGCTACCGGGCAATGCCATTGGCATGACAACCCGAACACCAGTGGTTCGTCCACTCCGGTCCTCTCGTACTAGGAGCAGCTCCTCTCAATTCTCAAACGCCCACGGCAGATAGGGACCGAACTGTCTCACGACGTTCTAAACCCAGCTCGCGTACCACTTTAAATGGCGAACAGCCATACCCTTGGGACCAACTTCAGCCCCAGGATGTGATGAGCCGACATCGAGGTGCCAAACACCGCCGTCGATATGAACTCTTGGGCGGTATCAGCCTGTTATCCCCGGAGTACCTTTTATCCGTTGAGCGATGGCCCTTCCATTCAGAACCACCGGATCACTAAGACCTACTTTCGTACCTGCTCGACGTGTCTGTCTCGCAGTTAAGCTGGCTTATGCCTTTGCACTAACCACATGATGTCCAACCATGTTTAGCCAACCTTCGTGCTCCTCCGTTACTCTTTGGGAGGAGACCGCCCCAGTCAAACTACCCACCAGACACTGTCCGCAACCCCGATAAGGGGCCTACGTTAGAACATCAAACGTACAAGGGTGGTATTTCAAGGTTGACTCCACATCATCTAGCGACAATGCTTCAAAGTCTCCCACCTATCCTACACATGTAGGTTCAATGTTCAGTGCCAAGCTATAGTAAAGGTTCACGGGGTCTTTCCGTCTAGCCGCGGGTACACTGCATCTTAACAGCGATTTCAATTTCACTGAGTCTCGGGTGGAGACAGCGTGGCCATCATTACGCCATTCGTGCAGGTCGGAACTTACCCGACAAGGAATTTCGCTACCTTAGGACCGTTATAGTTACGGCCGCCGTTTACCGGGGCTTCGATCATGAGCTTCGACCTAAGTCTAACCCAATCAATTAACCTTCCGGCACCGGGCAGGCGTCACACCGTATACGTCATCTTGCGATTTTGCACAGTGCTGTGTTTTTAATAAACAGTTGCAGCCACCATTTCTCTGCGACCAACAATAGCTTACGGAGCAAGTCCTTCACCATCATTGGCGTACCTTCTCCCGAAGTTACGGTACCATTTTGCCTAGTTCCTTCACCCGAGTTCTCTCAAGCGCCTTAGTATTCTCTACCTAACCACCTGTGTCGGTTTGGGGTACGATTCTCTTATATCTGAAGCTTAGAGGTTTTTCCTGGAAGCCGGGTATCAACTACTTCATCTCCGTAGAGACTCGTCATCAGTCCTCAGCCTTAAGTGCGCCCGGATTTACCTAAGCACACAGCCTACAACCTTAAACATGGACAACCATCGCCATGCTAGCCTAACCTTCTCCGTCACCCCATCGCAATATAAGCGAGTACTGGAATATTAACCAGTTTTCCATCGACTACGCCTTTCGGCCTCGCCTTAGGAGTCGACTCACCCTGCCCCGATTAACGTTGGACAGGAACCCTTGGTCTTTCGGCGTGGAGGTTTTTCACCCCCATTATCGTTACTCATGTCAACATTCGCACTTCTGATACCTCCAGCAAGCTTCTCAACTCACCTTCGACGGCTTACAGAACGCTCCTCTACCATGCAAAGAACACGTCTTTGCATCCGTAGCTTCGGTGGTATGTTTAGCCCCGTTAAATCTTCCGCGCAGACCGACTCGACCAGTGAGCTATTACGCTTTCTTTAAAAGATGGCTGCTTCTAAGCCAACTTCCTGGCTGTCTGAGCCTTTCCACATCGTTTCCCACTTAACATACACTTTGGGACCTTAGCTGACGGTCTGGGTTGTTTCCCTTTCCACGACGGACGTTAGCACCCGCCGTGTGTCTCCCGCGATTGAACTTATTGGTATTCGGAGTTTGCAAAGGGTTGGTAAGTCGGGATGACCCCCTAGCCTTAACAGTGCTCTACCCCCAATAGTTAGACGCGAGGCGCTACCTAAATAGCTTTCGAGGAGAACCAGCTATCTCCCGGTTTGATTGGCCTTTCACCCCCAGCCACAAGTCATCCGCTAATTTTTCAACATTAGTCGGTTCGGTCCTCCAGTTGATGTTACTCAACCTTCAACCTGCCCATGGCTAGATCACCGGGTTTCGGGTCTAATCCCAGCAACTATTCGCGCAGTTAACACTCGGTTTCCCTACGGCTCCGCTATTCGCTTAACCTTGCTACTGAAATTAAGTCGTTGACCCATTATACAAAAGGTACGCAGTCACCCAACAAAGTAGGCTCCCACTGCTTGTACGTATACGGTTTCAGGTTCTATTTCACTCCCCTCACAGGGGTTCTTTTCGCCTTTCCCTCACGGTACTGGTTCACTATCGGTCAGTCAGTAGTATTTAGCCTTGGAAGATGGTCCTCCCATATTCAAACAGCATATCACGTGTGCCGTCCTACTCGATTTCACAATAAGGTCGTTTTCATGTACGGGACTATCACCCTGTATCGTGGCACTTTCCAGAGCCTTCCATTAACTTCCAAACTGCTTAAGGGCTAGACCCCGTTCGCTCGCCGCTACTAAGGGTATCTCTATTGATTTCTTTTCCTCGGGGTACTTAGATGTTTCAGTTCTCCCGGTTCGCTTCGTAACGCTATGTATTCACGTTACGATACCTTACAAAGTAAGGTGGGTTCCCCCATTCGGACATCTGTGGATCAATGCTTTTTATCAACTCCCCACAGCTTAACGCAGATTAACACGTCCTTCATCGCCTCTGACTGCCTAGGCATCCACCGTATACGCTTAGTCACTTAACCATACAATCTAAAGTCGACCGTACAATTGAAATAACTAGGTATTATCTAGTTTTTTTCGCCTCAAGAATACTCAAGAACACTCTATTGTTATTGCCAAAGCAATAACGTGTTTTAAGAACTTCTTTATTTATTCAGCTTTCCAAATTTTTAAAGAGCAATTTGCTAAAAAGCAAAGATAAACATTACTGCTTAGCTTTGATTTTTAATCAGAAAGAAAAGTGGTATCCCGTACGAGATTTGAACTCGTGTTACCGCCGTGAAAGGGCGGTGTCCTAGGCCTCTAGACGAACAGGACACTATTTACTTTCTACGGTTGGATTTCATCCCAACCGTTGCCTTATTTTCATAAGACGTGCAATTTAATTTTCTATTCAAGCAATTTGTGTGGACACTTACAAAAATTAACAACTTTACGTAAGGAGGTGATCCAGCCCCAGGTTCCCCTAGGGCTACCTTGTTACGACTTCACCCCAGTCATGAACCACACCGTGGTCATCGCCCTCCCGAAGGTTAAGCTAATGACTTCTGGTGCAGCCCACTCCCATGGTGTGACGGGCGGTGTGTACAAGGCCCGGGAACGTATTCACCGTGACATTCTGATTCACGATTACTAGCGATTCCGACTTCATGGGGTCGAGTTGCAGACCCCAATCCGGACTACGACGCACTTTGTGGGATTCGCTTACCATTGCTGGTTTGCAGCCCTTTGTATGCGCCATTGTAGCACGTGTGTAGCCCTACTCGTAAGGGCCATGATGACTTGACGTCGTCCCCACCTTCCTCCGGTTTATCACCGGCAGTCTCCTTAGAGTTCCCACCATTACGTGCTGGCAAATAAGGATAAGGGTTGCGCTCGTTGCGGGACTTAACCCAACATTTCACAACACGAGCTGACGACAGCCATGCAGCACCTGTCTCATAGTTCCCGAAGGCACCAATCCATCTCTGGAAAGTTCTATGGATGTCAAGAGTAGGTAAGGTTCTTCGCGTTGCATCGAATTAAACCACATGCTCCACCGCTTGTGCGGGCCCCCGTCAATTCATTTGAGTTTTAACCTTGCGGCCGTACTCCCCAGGCGGTCTACTTAATGCGTTAGCTTAAGAGCCCAGTTCTCAAGGAACCAAACTCCGAGTAGACATCGTTTACGGCGTGGACTACCGGGGTATCTAATCCCGTTTGCTACCCACGCTTTCGCATCTGAGCGTCAGTTACTTGCCAGGTGGCCGCCTTCGCCACTGGTATTCCTTCAGATCTCTACGCATTTCACCGCTACACCTGAAATTCTACCACCCTCTCAAGAACTCTAGTTTGCCAGTTCGAAATGCAGTTCCCAGGTTGAGCCCGGGGCTTTCACATCTCGCTTAACAAACCGCCTGCATGCGCTTTACGCCCAGTAATTCCGATTAACGCTCGCACCCTCCGTATTACCGCGGCTGCTGGCACGGAGTTAGCCGGTGCTTCTTCTGCGAGTAACGTCACAGTGATAACGTATTAAGTCACCACCTTTCCTCCTCGCTGAAAGTACTTTACAACCCTAAGGCCTTCTTCATACACGCGGTATGGCTGCATCAGAGTTTCCTCCATTGTGCAATATTCCCCACTGCTGCCTCCCGTAGGAGTCTGGACCGTGTCTCAGTTCCAGTGTGGCTGATCATCCTCTCAGACCAGCTAGGGATCGTCGCCTTGGTGAGCTCTTACCTCACCAACAAGCTAATCCCACTTGGGCTCATCTAGTCGCGAGAGCTTTCAAGAAGAGGCCCCCTTTCACCCGTAGGTCGTATGCGGTATTAGCAGTCGTTTCCAACTGTTGTCCCCCTCGACTAGGCAGATTCCCAAGCATTACTCACCCGTCCGCCGCTCGACGCCAGAATAGCAAGCTATTCTTCGTTTCCGCTCGACTTGCATGTGTTAAGCCTACCGCCAGCGTTCAATCTGAGCCATGATCAAACTCTTCAATTAAAAGTTTTTGACTAATTGCCTAAGCAATTAAGTCGGCTCAATGAATTCTGTACTTCAACAATAAAACCGAAGTTCTATTGTTTATAAAACTACCATCTTTCGATTTAAGTTTATGTTCACAATTACATTGATATAATATTTGGTCATTATATCTCTGCAAGTGCTCACACAGATTGCTTGAATAAATTGTTAAAGAGCGTTGACCTTGACGTGTTCCGTCGTAGTCAGGCTGCGTATTCTACGCAAACCAGATTTGAAGTCAAGCACATATTAATGCTTTATTCAGGACGTTTAAAAAGTAACCGAAGTTGCTTTTTAACACCTTACTGAACGACATTTGCCGTATCAGTGAGGCGCTATTATAGGTAAAACGAGTTGAGAGGCAAGTATTTCATGATACATAATCAAAAATACAATGACATGGATGATTTACCAACACCCTAAGGTTGAGTTTAATACTAAGCGTTTATAAATAGCTATATATAGCGAGCAAGCCTATAACGTTTTTGCAAACGACTTCACTTTATCCCAGTCAGTAAACTCAATATCATTGGTTTTATCCGTACTACCCCCGGTTATTTTCATAATCAGTTGAATAATGAGTGTCTGCCACCAGTTATATTTTGAATATAACAGCGCACCAGCAAATACAGCTTGCTGCTTGGGTACCCAGCTCGACTTTTCTAAAAATGCCTGCATATACGCATTTGTTTCAGGGGTATTCTTTTCTGCTTTTCTTGCCGTTAAATTAACACAGAAGAAACTATTATCTTTGGCT
Source organism: Moritella yayanosii (assembly GCF_900465055.1). NCBI lineage: Bacteria > Pseudomonadati > Pseudomonadota > Gammaproteobacteria > Alteromonadales > Moritellaceae > Moritella > Moritella yayanosii. Next base: position 3,018,712 of record NZ_LS483250.1, read on the forward strand.
TCCAGTTGCGTTTTATTGGCTGCCACAAATTGATAGAGCTTTTTATTCAAGTGGCCATAGCGAACCGATGCACCGATAACCACTTTATCAAAAATAGCCATATCGATATGCTCGCATTCATCAATGTTCATGATTTCACAAGTATACTGATTGCTAATAACCTCTTCGATGGCTTTAATTATCTTGAGAGTTTGACCATCAACAGTAGAATACAGTACTAACATTTTTTTCATTATAGGTTCCACTTAGCTACGCCAGAAAGCTGGGGTAAATAAAATTAATAAGGTAAAAATTTCTAAACGACCAAATAGCATAGCAACAACTAAAATCCATTTAGCGCTATCATTCACATCACCAAAATGCACCGCAACTTGACCAAGTCCAGGTCCTAAATTATTCAATGTTGCAACAACTGCAGAAAATGCCGATAACTCATCCATCCCTGTCGCGATCAATGCCAGCATACAAATGACAAACACCAATGCATAGGCTGAAAAGAATCCCCAAACCGCATCGATAACACGATCAGGCACTACTTTTTTACCTAGTTTGATTTTATATACAGCACGCGGATGAACCAAGCGTTTCATTTCACGCATACCTTGTAAATAAAGTAATACGATACGAACAACCTTCATACCACCTCCGGTAGAACCGGCACAACCACCAATAAAGCTTGAGAACACGAGCAGTACAGGCAAGAATAATGGCCAATCTTGAAAACTGGTCGTCGTAAACCCAGCTGTCGTCGAAATTGACACAGCTTGAAATAAGGCTTTATCTAATGCCATTTCAGGTGAATCGTAGACACCTTTAGCTAATAAAATAAAGAAACAAATAGCCACAAGTGTCAATTGTACGAATAAAAACGCACGTAATTCAATATCATGAAAATAAGAACCGGGTTTAAAACCTTTAATCGAGAATGCGGCAAAATGTAGCGAGAAATTTATGCCGGCAATAATTAAGAACACCACAGTGATCAAATTAATCACTGGACTATCAAAGTGCCCCATACTACTGTCATGGGTAGAGAAACCACCAATAGCAATCGTTGAGAAGCTATGAGCAATAGCATCAAACATCGTCATCCCAGCCAGCCAAAACGCCATTGCGCAAACAACTGTAAGGCATAAATATATGTACCAAAGCGCTTTAGCAGTCTCAGCTATACGAGGGGTCATCTTAGAATCTTTGACTGGACCAGGGGCTTCAGCACGATAAAGCTGCATACCACCAATACCTAAAACCGGTAACACGGCAACAGCAAGTACAATGATACCCATACCACCGAGCCATTGTAGAAACTGACGATAAAACAACAAGGCTTTTGGCAATTCATCAAGTCCAACAATAACAGTTGCACCTGTAGTCGTTAGACCAGAGAAAGATTCAAAAAATGCACCAGCGACACTGAGATCTGGTTGTTCAGAAAGAATAAAGGGTAACGCACCAACACTTCCCAGTACCGTCCAGAACAAAACCACAATCAAGAAACCATCTTTGGCTTTTAATTCTTTTTTATAATTGCGGTTTTTGTACCATACGATACTGCCTAACGTGACACAAAAAGCAAAGGAGTTAATGAAGACAAGACCACCACCATCCTTGTATATTGCCGCGATCAATGCGGGAAATATCATCGTTACACTAAAAATGGTAACTAATATTCCAACAATTCTTAAAATTGCCCTGAATTGCATTATTATTTTTATCCCTAACTATTAATCGACCACTTTGACATTAACTTGGCCATTGGTTTTGTTTCTTACAGCCGTAATAAAGGCTTGAATATGTCTTGCATCAACATCAAGCTGCATGACGACTTTCGCACCATATTCGGCATGCTTTAATTTACCATTATATACTGAAAACAAACTCTCTATTGCAGCTATTTGAACATAATCACAAGTTAAGTGAAGTTCTTTATATATGAGGCATTCAATCGGTTCAATTAACTTTAATACTTGCTGCACACCACCTGCATATGCACGAACTAATCCACCTGTACCCAATTTAATACCGCCATAATAACGCACGACAACAGCAGTCATCTCACCAACATTACAACCAAGTAAACAATTTAATATCGGTTTACCTGCAGTACCAGACGGTTCACCGTCATCACTAAAGCCATATTGCTGCCCATCACTCGGTCTACCGGCAACAAATGCCCAGCAGTGATGTCGTGCACTCGGGTGTTGTGCTTTAATATCTCGCACAAATTGATCAGCCGCTTGACGTCCTTTGGTCGGCGTAAGATAAGTGATAAAACGGCTTTTTTTTATTTTTTCGGTATATTCATAAGACTGTTCTAAAACAAAATAGGGGCTATTAGCGGTCATTTCTATCCTGTGTATATTCTACTTTAAAGATGCTCATCACCATTCTACTGTTATATGCTTGTTGATAATAGCAGGTTCAGGATCACAATTTTTAAAAGTTAAGTGACGGTCAATTTATTTTCATTAAATATTCAGCAACAAACATCCAACAATTAAAAACAGTTGTAAGCCGAACACTTTACAGCAAATAAAACCAACAAATAACCCATTTAAAACATTAAACACTAAACTAAACCTTAAAATAAGTGCCTGTAACCAGTTTAAAAGCTAAATAAGTTATTTCGCTACCATTACCCCTCACCCGCCCCTGAGTTATTAATACTACTTACGGATTAGTTCATTACGTCCCTAACAAGAAAAAGTTAAACAGTCGTTTAAAATAAGTGTTGAAATATTGTTAGATTATCGACAGAATGAGAGCAACCAGTACCCTACATAGCTGGTAAATAGCAAACGGAGCTGATGATCACCATCGCTTTAGCAAGGAGAAATGTAATGATTTACCAAGCCGAACAACTCTCGGTCACTCTATTAGAAGATGGCATCGCAGAATTAAAATATGACGCGAAAGGCCCTGTTAATAAATTTGATCAAGCAACATTACAAGCATTAACTGAAGCTGTAAAAGTATTACAGACTAATTCAGACATTAAAGGATTAATTCAAACATCAGGCAAAGGTGCATTCATCGTTGGCGCTGATATCACTGAATTCCTTGAGCTGTTTAAACTACCTGACGCTGAATTATTAGGTTGGTTGGAACAAGCAAATGCAGTATTCAATGCCATTGAAGACCTACCTTATCCAACAATTTCAGCCGTTAACGGTCATGCACTTGGTGGTGGTTGTGAAGCAATTCTTGCTACGGATTTCCGTGTAGCTGACACCACTGCACGTATCGGTTTACCTGAAACTAAATTAGGTATCATGCCTGGTTTCGGTGGCACAGTACGTTTACCACGTCTGATCGGTGCAGATAATGCAGTTGAATGGATCACAACAGGTAAAGATTATAAAGCACTTGCTGCTCTTAAATTTGGCACTGTAGATGCGGTTGTAGCACCTGAAAAATTACGTGATGCAGCACTATCTATGGTTAAAGATGCTATTGCAGGAAAACTGGACTGGCAATCACGTCGTGCGCAAAAACAAGCACCATTAGGATTGAATAAAATTGAAGCAACAATGAGCTTCTCTACTGCACTAAGCATGGTATACGCGAAAGCAGGTAAACATTACCCAGCACCTACTGCAGCAGTGAAGGCGATTGAAGCAGCAGCAAGAATGGATCGCACCGGTGCACTTGGTGTAGAAGCAGCAACATTCATTAAACTTGCTAAAACAGATGCTGCACAAGCATTAGTTGGCTTATTCTTAAGTGACCAAGCATTAAAAGCGAGTGCGAAGAAAGCAGAAAAAGCCGGTAAAGTAACACATAAAGCCGCTGTACTTGGCGCTGGTATCATGGGTGGTGGTATCGCTTACCAATCAGCGATTAAAGGCACGCCTGTTATCATGAAAGATATCAATGATGCCGCACTTGACCTAGGCATGGCGACAGCGTCTGGTTTATTAACAACGCAACTTAAGCGTGGTCGTATTGACGGGACTAAACTGGCGAAAGTTATTTCTTCAATCACCCCAACACTCAGTTATAACTCAATTGATGAAGCTGACATTATCGTTGAAGCAGTCGTTGAAAATCCGAAAATTAAAGCCGCTGTATTAGCTGAATTGGAAGATAACGTCAGTGCAGACACTGTCATCACTTCAAATACGTCGACTATTCCAATTAACGTACTCGCGAAGAACTTAAAACGCCCTGAACAGTTCTGTGGTATGCACTTCTTCAACCCAGTACACAAAATGCCGCTGGTAGAAATCATCCGAGGTGAGAAATCATCTGATGAAACAATTGCGACAACCGTTGCTTACGCAGCGAAAATGGGCAAAACGCCTATCGTTGTAAACGACTGCCCTGGTTTCTTCGTTAACCGCGTATTATTCCCATACTTCTTCGGTTTCTCAAAACTCATCGCGGATGGCGCTGATTTTGTTGCTGTAGATAAAGTAATGGAAAAACAATTCGGTTGGCCAATGGGTCCTGCATACCTACTCGACGTAGTTGGTATTGATACCGGTCACCATGCAGCAGCGGTTATGGCTGAAGGTTTCCCAGAGCGTATGGCTAAAACAGGCAAAGATTCTATCGATGTGATGTTCGAAGCAACGCGTTATGGACAGAAGAATGGTGTTGGTTTCTACTCTTACGCGAAAGACCGTCGTGGTCGCATGCAGAAAACACCGGATCCAAAAAGCTACGAGCTGCTTGCTGAAGTTGCCAGCGAAAAAGCTGACTTCTCGAACGATGACATTATTGCTCGCTGCATGATCCCAATGATTAACGAAGTTGTTCGTTGTCTTGAAGAAGGTATTGTTGCTACGCCAGGTGATGCTGATATGGCACTGATCTATGGTATTGGTTTCCCTCCATTCCGTGGCGGTGTGTTCCGTTATCTAGACACTATGGGTCTAGATAAATACATTGAATTAGCAGATTCATTTGCTGATTTAGGACCACTTTACCAAGTAACTGATGGCTTGCGTCAACGCGCAGCTGACGGCAAAACTTTTTACTAAGACACGAACGAAAGGATAATAAAATGAGAGATGTAGTTGTAATCGATTGCCTACGTACACCTATGGGTCGTTCTAAAGCCGGTGCATTCCGTCACGTTCGTGCTGAAGATCTATCTGCAAAATTAATGAAAGCTTTACTTGATCGTAACCCTAAAGTCGATCCTAATGACATCGAAGATGTTTACTGGGGCTGTGTTCAACAAACGCTAGAGCAAGGTTTTAATATCGCCCGTAATGCTTCATTACTTGCTGGTATCCCAATCACAGCAGGCGCGACAACTGTTAACCGTCTATGTGGTTCATCAATGCAAGCTATCCATGATGCAACACGTGCAATCGCAATGGGCGACGGTGACGTCATGATCATTGGTGGTGTTGAGCACATGGGTCATGTACCAATGAACCACGGTGTTGATTTCCACGTGGGTCTGGCTAAGTCTACGGCGAAAGCAGCGGGTATGATGGGCCTTACTGCTGAAATGTTAGGTAAAATGCATGGAATTACCCGTGAACAACAAGATGCATTTGCTGTTCGTTCACACAAATTAGCACAAGCAGCGACTGTTTCTGGTCGTTTTAAACGTGAAATTCTGCCTATCGAAGGTCACGATGCTGACGGCGTATTAAAATTGTATGATTTCGATGAAGTAATTCGTCCAGAAACAACCATGGAAAGCCTCGCCGGTTTACGTCCAGTATTTGATCCAGTCAACGGTACCGTCACAGCGGGTACGTCATCGGCATTATCAGATGGTGCTTCAGCGATGTTACTTATGTCTGCTGACAAAGCCAAAGAACTGGGTCTTAAGCCACGCGCAAGAATTGTGTCAATGGCTGTCGCAGGTTGTGATCCATCAATCATGGGTTACGGTCCAGTACCAGCAACGAAGAAAGCACTTAAGCGTGCAGGTCTAACCATTGACGATATCGATGTATTCGAATTAAACGAAGCATTCGCGGCCCAATCTTTACCTTGTATTAAAGATCTTGGCTTAGAAGATGTTGTTGATACTAAGATTAATCTTAACGGTGGTGCCATCTCATTAGGTCACCCTCTCGGTTGTTCAGGTTCACGTATCTCGACTACGCTTATTAACGAACTTGAAGTTCAAGGCGGCAGATATGGTCTAGCGACTATGTGCATCGGTCTTGGTCAAGGTATCACGACTATTTTTGAGCGTATCGAAGACTAATAATAACTGTACAAAAAATACGGTTAGTTAATCTATATCAAGCCAACTATGACGATAGTTGGCTTTTTTTTATCTTCTTCTTGAAATTTTCCCCTCCAAGCGGTTCAATACACATTGGCAATGTAAATAATGGACTAGGCATGAGCACAAAAAAACAAATATTAGTCGTTGATGATGATATTGAGATCAAAGAGTTACTCAGTGAATATCTCGATCAAGCTGGATTTTCAGTGCTGACCGCCGGTGAAGGCAAAGAAATGCAACGCGTCTTGGCCACCAATACGCCCGATCTGATTGTCTTAGATGTGATGATGCCTGGTGATGATGGTTTTACCTTATGCCAAAAAATTCGCCGAACCTCACAAGTACCTATCATCATATTAACGGCAAATTCTGATGAAGCAGATCGCATAGTCGGCTTAGAAATTGGCGCTGATGATTACATGGCTAAACCGTTTAGCCCGCGAGAGTTACTGGCGCGCATCAAAGCCTTATTACGCCGTTCAAGTTATACCAAACCAACCCAAGGTCGTTATTTTATGTTTGCTCATTGGAAGCTTGATACACTAACCCGCCAATTAATTAATCAACATGATAACGCGACAACAGAACTGTCAGGCAGTGAATTCAATATGCTGAAACTATTTGTGACTAACCCGAATCAAGTACTGAGTCGGGATGCCCTTTCGGATGCGACCCGCGGTCGAGAAGCGCTGCCCCTTGAGCGAGGCATCGATATTCAACTGAGTCGTTTACGTCAAAAACTGGGCGATAACAGTAAAAGTCCGACCTTGATTAAAACCATTCGCGGACGCGGCTATGTGTTGATCACCGAAGTTTCTTATGACGATTAAAGAGCATCTTTACCGCCTGCTACCCAGTTCTTTAGTCTCGAGAATGTTATTACTGACGCTGTTATCCATCGCCACAGCGCAGTTGATTTCAACCAGTATTTGGTATAATTTCAGTAAAGACCAAGAACTTGAAGGCTTAAAAAATACCGCGGAGAGTATGGCGCAAAACATCGCTTCTACAGCCACCTTTTTTAACTCATTACCCTTGCAATATCGTCATATTGTATTAGAACAATTACGCGATTTTGGTGGCAGCCGCTATTTTGTATCATTAAATGAGGTCGAAATTAATATCGAACCCGTTGCCAACAGCGAAATGAAACGCATCGTACTCGATGAATTTCAACGTGTGCTCGGTGATAAATTGGGTCATAATATCATTATTAAAACGGATTTTTCTCACCCAAAAAATCTGCATGTACTCAATAACGATACCTTACTGTCTGAGCTGCCAAAATCATGGGCACACTACTCTCTCACCTTCGAGCCACTTAATCCTCCCGTATTAGTCATACAAATGATGTTAGCCCCAGATGAATGGTTATATATCGCCGCGTTACTCCCCGCCCCTTATGTCTCTCTTGACGATAGTATCGTGAATAATGAGCAGGTGTTTTTTATCTTTTTGATCACGGCTAATTTGATGTGGATGATCTACGTATTAATGCGCTGGCAAACTAAACCACTAAAAAAACTTGCCGCTGCAGCAGCAACATTAAGCCAAGATTTGGACCAACCTCTGCTTGAAGAAAAAGGTGCATCGGAATTAGTGATTGCGACGAAAGCATTTAACCGTATGCATTTGCGCATAAAACGTTATATTGACGATCGTGAGCGTCTATTTCGTTCTATCTCTCACGATTTAAAAACCCCCATCACGCGATTACGCTTACGAGCCGAATTACTCAATGACGATGTAAAAACCGCGAAATTCAATAAGGATCTCGATCAATTAGAGATGATGGTTAAAGGCGCGCTACAGTGTGTCAAAGATACCGATATCCACGAAAACAATACCCTGATTGATATCCAAGAATTACTGTATGAAATCACCGACCACCATAATCACAATGAAGAAAAAGTCACCTTTGAATTCCTTGAAATGGCCATTCACTATCATGGAAAACCACTTGCGATAAAGCGCTGTTTAACTAATCTTGTTGAAAACGCGATAAAATATGGCGAGTTTTTACACCTAATCGTCGAGCAACAGCAAGAGCATATCGTCATCTGTCTCATTGATTCTGGCCCTGGTATTCCAGAAGATATGTTAGAAGATATATTCACGCCCTATACACGGATCGCCACCGACACGGACGGCTCAGGTTTAGGCTTAAGCATTGCACGCAATATCGCCAGCGCCCATGGCGGCACATTAACCTTACACAATAGAGAAAATTCAGGATTAAAAGTGATCTTACGACTCCCACACAAACCCTCATCACGAGTAACGTCATGAGTAATAGCATCTCACCATTGTTTATATTATTGAGTAGCTTATTCACGTTTTCTGCCACTGCTAGCCAAGTCGAAGTACTCCATTGGTGGACCTCCGGTGGTGAACTGGATGCACTCAGCGAACTACAAAATAAAGTCGAAGAAACCGACAATACCTGGCTCGATTTTGCCATTAAAGGTGGCGGTGGTAACAGCGCCTTAACAGTATTACGCTCACGCGCCGTTTCTGGTAATCCGCCTACTGCCGCTTTAATTAAAGGCCACAATATTCAAGAATGGGCTAAATTAGGATTTCTGACCTCGCTTGACGATATTGCCAAACAAGAACAATGGGATGCCAAGCTCCCCGAATTTATTAAGCCAGTGATGAAATACCAAGGGCATTACGTGGCAGTGCCGATTAATATTCATCGTATTAATTGGTTATGGTTCAATGCAACAATTTTTAACAACGCCAATATTGCCATTCCTCGCGATCTCGCCGAGCTGATCAGCGCATTACCACAGCTTGAAGTCGCTGGTTACTTACCGATAGCCCATACCTCTGAACCTTGGGCGGATGCAATATTATTTGAGTCGATCAGTTTATCAATTTTAGGGGCTGAGCAATATAAACAGGCTTTTGTCGACCTTAATCTACAAGTATTGGCATCACCAGCAATGATCCAAGCCTTTGCTAAATTACGCACTATATCGTTATTCATCGACGACAATGCCAAAAATCGAACTTGGGAACAATCCACTAAACTCTTGATTGAAGATAAAGCAGCAATACAAATTATGGGTGATTGGGTAGCAGGTAAATTACTCCAAGAAAAGCAGCAATTAAATACCAAGATCCGCTGTATTCCCTTCCCTGGCACTGCTGGTACATTTAGCTATAATGTTGATAGTTTTGCTTTTTTTAAATTAAAAAGTGTATCATCAGAAGTAAAGCAAGCGCAAAACACCCTAGCTAGTATCATATTAACACCAGCATTACAGCGTGATTTCAATGCCAAAAAAGGTTCACTGCCGATTATTGAGACCACTGATAAAAGTAATTTTAATGCCTGTACGCAGCAAGCGTATCTAGATTATCAACAAGCAACCCGAGACAATACATTAGTGCCGACTTTTTCTCAGGCAATGGCAACGACAACCTATGTGCAATCCGCAATAACACGGGTTATCAGTAATTTTATTTATGATAAAAGCATTACCAATCAAGCGGCAGTAGTACAACTCGTCAATGCCATTAAAGCCGCACAGTAACATTTTTATAAGGGACTCATCACGCATGCTACAGCCATGGCGAAAGCTGACTTATTTAACCGCCAACAGTAATTTTTTTATTGCGCTAAAAGCATTCTTAGCCTCCATCACCTTATTGATCCCGGGGTATGTGCTGGAACTTTCTGAATTATCAGTTACCGCCGTTCTCGGTATTGTGGCAGCGGTAATTTCAGAAGGTGATGACAGCATCAAACAGCGCATTATTAATAGCTTATTAACGCTTGTGTGTTTTACCTTATCATCATTATTAATCAGCCAGCTGTTCTCTTACCCGCTGTTATTTTTAATTGGCAGCTGCTTATTTAGTTTTGCGATCATCATTCTCGGTTCTTTAGGTCAACGCTATGTCACCATCAGTTTTGCCACCTTGATGATTGCGGTTTACACCATGTTAGGCTTGAGCCATGATGCTGAATTCGCAGCGATACTCACTACTGAAGTCGAATTTAATCCTTACTCTTTACTCCTCATTGCCGGTGCTGCTTGGTATTTTATTATCTCGACGGTGCTGCTTAAGGTCACTTTATATAATCCGATCAGAGAACAATTGGCCGAAATTTATTTTTCATTAGGTTTATACCAACAAGAAAAAGCCAAATTTTTCTCACAAACAAAACATGATCATAAAACCATTCGCCATACCTTATCGACGTTAAATATTAATATCGTCAATGCCATGACTGAATGTCGTACCAACATTGATTATCATATGGGGAGTAAAAACCTACCCCATGAACTTCAGCACTTGATCCACCTCTATCAAGAAGCCCAAGAATTACATGAAAAAATGACATCTAGCCATTTTCATTATGATTCACTAAAACGTAATTTAAATAATGATTTGATTATTAATGGTTTCGAACAGGTATTAAAGCAACTGGCCAGCGCTTGTACGCAACGCGGTAACGCCACACTATACAAACAAACTTATACACACGATCATGGCTTGACTTGGTCATTGGCTATTTTAAAACAAGAATTACTAACATTAGAAAAATCAGTACCATGGCAACTGTTTGGTCCACTGAAATTATTGTTTCGTAATTTACGCAAGGCTGATGAGCTATTAATTAACAGCGAACCCACAAGTGAGCATGAATGCTTAGCCATGGCACCACGTGAACGCCTATCGATAAAACAACGATTAGGTAACGCGTTGCATTTATCCAGCCCAGTATTTCGCCATGCGATCCGCTTAACCATCGGCATCGCATTGGGGATAGGGATTATTTTCGCCTCTGAACTACATGGTTATTGGGTGGTGTTAACCACATTATTTGTACTACAGCCCAGTTACAGTGCGACGCGAGTTAAATTAAAACAGCGTATTTCCGGTACGTTAATGGGCATCATCATAGGTGCAACCTTGTTATACCTGTTTCCAACAGAGCGTAGCCAGTTATTTTTATTAGCGATATCGGCATTCCTGTTCTTTTATTATTTACGTCAAAATTACAGCAGAGCCGTTACCTATATTACCTTACTGGTTTTATTGGCATTCAACGTGCTTTATCAGCAAGGTTATGCTGTCTCGATCCCGCGCATTATCGATACCTTAACCGGTTGTAGTATTGCCTACTTACTGGCTAAGTTAGTCCTACCGAACTGGCAGTATAAGCAATTCCCTAAATATTTGGTCGAAGCGATCACCGCTAATCAGGCTTACTTCCATGAGATCATCAATCAATATATCTCGGGGAAAAACAATGAATTACCATATCGAGTGTCACGCCGTAAAGCCTATATAGCGGATAGCCACTTGACCGCTTCTTGGAAAGATATGCAGGTTGAACCCACCGATAAACGCCATAAGCTAAATCATGTTTACGATATTTCTCGTCGTAACCATGCCATGCTATCGGCATTGTCAGCATTAGGCGTACACAGAAATAAAATGATTGATACAAGATTACAGCAAGATTTACGCTTAGTGGAGCAAATGATTACCCGTGCGTTAGCACAAACCAAAAGCACTATTTTGTCACCACTCAGTGACCATGATTTTTATATTAGTGAACTCGAGGAGTTACTCCAACGTTATGAAAATGATGATGATAAACATACGCTGTTATTAATGCAGAAGCTTAAACAGATAGCAGAAATTACTGAAGAGTTACAGGTTATGGCCAATGAAATGAATGTTGTTACCGAGACTCTTGCACGTACTTAGCGTGCAAGCGTCATAAGCCTATTGGCTATAATCGTGATACGGATTATCTTGCACTAACTTGATGGCGTTTACAAAGCCTTGTAAACGCACTTCTTCAGTCGTGATATTCACGCCACTTTCGTCAATAACTGCATTACCAAATTCATAACGAATATTTTCATCGCCAAAACAAGCCTTGTGATCATTAGCTTGAGCCGTTTTTTTAACCTGATTGTTTTTTTCCTGGTAAGCACTGACTACTGACGCACCGTATTTATTTTCAAGCATGGTTAATGTTTGCTGAGGAGATAACACCAAACCACTGGCATTATTACCGCCAAAACCTTTCGCATTTAAGATCACCGCTTTCATCTCGTGACCTTTATCGCCAACAAATTTATGGTCGGTTAAGATGTGTAGATTTTTTTGATGTACGTCATCGGCAATATGGTCAATGGTTTTAATCCCAGGGATCCAGCCGTGTTGCCACACCCCCAACGACGCCACAAGTTGATCGCCCGCCGCCGCGCCCATGGAATGACCAACATAAGATTTTATCGCTGTCACCGGCCAGTTTTTAATATTAAAGCTGGTCGCGACTTGACTTAATATATGACTTTCCGTCACCCTATTTTGTGGCGTTCCAGTACCGTGAGCTTGGACAAAAGTATGCTGTAAACCCGCCTCGCCTAAAATGGCTTTAGCGAGTGCAGTTGCTTTTGCCACCGTCACATAATTACCAATACCCGGCGCTGAAATTGATTTTTTATTGGCATCGGCATTAATAAATACATCGGCAACAGAACCATAAATAGACACGCCTAACTCTAAAGCCAGCTCATCATCCATCAATATCACAAACTGTGCTGACTCAGCCATGGTAAAACCAGCATTCGTTGAAAATGGACGACAGGCGCGGCGGTTATCAACGGCATCACTGTTATCCAATGCTTTTAACTGTTCATCTTCTGCTAACGCGCCCATCACACGGAAACCTTCCATAACGCCAGTTTCAACCGGTGCTTCAGCATTACCAACGATAGCGACTCTTGCTTTACCAGACTGGATGTCTAACATTCCTTGACGCAAGTTATATAAGAAACTCGCGCAAGCCCCCATGTTGGTGCCAGTAGTCCCTACACTATTGATCACATAACTATTAATGAAGTCTGCAGGCATTTCTGCTAACGCCATCGCCATCATTTTGGTACTAACGCGACCACCTTTAAAATAAGCCGACAGCATCCCGGCAAATGAATTTTCATCTACTTGGCCGAGTGCACTGCCTGCGTACACAGAGACTTCATCAGGATTAATTAATTTGAGGATATCATCCCAATCAATGCCCAGTGAATTAAGTGCATCAGACGCACCATAAACAGTTAGTTTTAAACCACGAGGGTGCGAACGTGAATTGTATAACTTATCTAAATCGAAGCCCGTTGGAATATTACCGGCACTTGATACCGGGTAAGTAATGGAGTCATTAATCAACACCTCAAAATCACCGTCGACAACAACTTCAACGGTGTTATTATCAACGTCGGTAAGTGACCAGTTAGCTGGAATAGTTTGTGGCAATTTTGATTTTTTTAATTGAAATGTAATAGGCTCAGCACTAGGTGCTAATTTAGCTTTACGCTGAAAAGGCACCGCATCTGGATCAAACGTGGTGGTACGGCGTACTAAGGTGCCAGCTTTGATCTGGGCAATAATGTCAGCGTTAATATCACTCGTATCTAACCCCATACGCTGGGCGAGATCTTGCCAAGTACTTGCCATGACATCATCTTGCAGGACATCACACACTAAACGCTTATAACTGTGGAAACCAGAACTACGTCCAGCTGCATTTATCCCACCTAAACCAACAATTAACGCTAACTTTGCCATTTTATTACATCTCAATTCGAATCTCAGCTATTGCTTGATAGTCTAGCAAGTTATACTAACAATACACTTTCAACTGTGCCAATAACCCTGACTAACGTGCCAGTGCAGATTATTAGCCTATAAAAACCAGACGCAGAACCATAAACAAATAAATATACTAAGTTTAAATACCACGCATAGGACCTTGATGTGAAAATTGGATTCGTACTTTATGATAAAGCGTTAGTTACCGGGATCTCCTTAGCCGCAGAAATGCTATCCGGCGCGTCACGCTTACGCGATCGAAAAACCCAACATCAAGATCCGCTCGAAATAAAATTAATTTCGACCACTTTAGAGGCTAAGTCGCTCACCGCAGGATTACGCTTACAACCCGACCTCACTTTTTCTTGCGAACAAGATTTTGATCTGGTCATCTTCCCTCCAATGTGGGGAAACCCTTTAGTATCAATAATTAAACATCCAGAAATAATTCCTTGGTTACACCAACAATATAACAAGGGGGCGAAAATATTATCGACAGGTACCGGGGTTTGTTGGTTAGCCGAAGCCGGTTTGCTGGATGGCTTACCAGCAACAACACACTGGTATTTTTACGATCAATTTAGTCAACAATACCCACAAGTAAAACTCAATCGTCAAGCCTCTATCACCGCGGCAAATGGCTTGTATTGTGCAGGCAGTATTAACTCACAATCAGAAATGATGTTATTTTTAATTAATGAAATGTTTGGCAAGAAGATCGCCAGCGTGATTGAAAATCATTTTTCCCATGAAATCTCACGCACTCAACAACAACCTTTTTATCAAGTTGGCGGCCAAGTGCAATTCGATGAGTCAATTGCCCTCGCACAAGACTGGATGCAACGTAATATGGCAAAAGCGATCACCAATCAAAGGGTGGCCGATGTGTGTCAATTACCGCTGCGTACTTTTAATCGCCGCTTCAAAGAACAAGTAGGACAAACCCCAAATCAGTTTCTGCTAACCCTGAGATTAGAGACAGCACAAGTATTATTACGCGACTTTGGCCTTACTATGTGTGATGTCGCCGAACAAGTGGGTTTTCGTGACACTTATTATTTCAACAAGAAATTCCAACAACACTTTGATATGGCTCCAAAACAATATCGAGACATGGTAAAAGCCAAAGTTTTTGCCGTTTAACGGCTTGATAATAGTTCTCATTCATATTATTATCCGCGTAAATCCAAGCCCAAAGTGGTTATTTATGTACGTATGTATTTGTCGCGGTATTACCGATAAGCAGCTGATTAAAAGTATTGATAACGGTGCTAACACAATGAAAAAAATAAGCGGAGAGCTTGGTATCGGTAGTCAGTGTGGCAAGTGTTGCCAATGCACGAAACAGATCTTAAATCAGACCTTAATCAAACAAGCGCAACAACAGCCACTGGTTGCCTAGTTACATTTTAGATTGTAAATAGTTATCTAACCCCTCATGACCAATCAGATATTGCTGACTTTCAATCCAGTCAATTTGCTCTTCCACTTCTTCTAAGATCTCAGTGGCGATATCACGACTAACAAAGTCATTATTTTTTTCACATTCTTCAATCAAATTTTGCAAAACGACGCGAATACTCAACTCTAGCTCAATATTCAGCTGCAACATTTCAACGGCCTCTTCGCCGATAGTCAAACGACCTAAGTCCTGTAAATTCGGCAGCCCTTGCAAGAATAAAATACGATTAATTAACTTATCTGCTTGCTTCATCTTTAAAATTGACTGCTTGTAATCCGCTTTATCCAATCCCTCCAAGCCCCAATTTTTATACATTCTGGCATGTAAGAAATATTGATTGATCGCAACCAGCTTACAACCTAGCGCCTTATTTAATAACATGAGGATATTTGTATTGCCTTGCATAACCGACTCCTGAACGATAGATGGGGTAATACGATAATAATTAACTGCCCATATGTGATTGGATATAATTGGATAAACTAATTTTCTTAATCAATCCCAACTGTTGCTCTAACCAGTAAACATGATCTTCTTCAGTATCCGCCAGTAATGGCAACAATACTTCCCTGGTTTGATAATCACCTTCCTCTTCGCATACTTTAATACCGGCACGTAAAGCACCAACAACTTCCATTTCCAGCACCAAATCATTCGCTAGCATACTCGGCACATCACTGCCAATTAATAAATCTCGGCGATCTTTTAAATTTGGCGTTCCCTCAAGAAATAAAATACGTTTAATGAGCGCATCAGCATGGGTGATCTCTTCTTGCATTTCATGGTTAATACGTTCATATAATTTTTCTAATCCCCAATCCTGATGCATACGGGAATGCGTAAAATACTGATCAATTGCCGCTAATTCATTGTGCAATAATCCATTAAGGGTGGTGATAACCTTGGTATTACCGTTCATAATCAACTCCAATAAACAGATAGTAGAATTAAGCTTAGATAACAATTGAAGTTTTACCATGACAATATATAAAATGAGGAGGGCTAGATAACAACACAGAGGGCGATATACACCCTCTGCTATTTTTACTTGTTATCGTCGTCATGTTTGATTTTTTCGGCTTTATTTTCAGTATTGTCTTCTTCGACAAAATAATCACTTAATTCGACCCAAACTGCGATCCCAACAATGCTCAAAACCCCGAGCCAAGTACCAGTGTCAGCAATAGGTACTTCCATGAGCATAATTAATAAAGAAAAAAAAGCGATTGAAGAATATACTTTTAGTCTGCCACTGGCTTGTAGTAACATACACACTCCTTGTTGATGGTTACTTAACGGTGCAAGATAAACATCACACAATTATTAACAATTTAACAACATAATCATGATTTACCAATACGTAATTACGTCTACTCATTAATGTTAGTCTAGTTACGTATATTGACCACATAGAGAAACCTGATGAATCCATTATTTTCAAATCCAGAACATGAACTAGATGCCCTTGGTTTACGCTGTCCAGAACCGGTGATGATGGTACGAAAAACAGTAAGAAAACTCGATGAAGGTCAAACGTTATTAATTATTGCTGACGATCCAGCGACAGTGCGTGATATCCCCAGCTTTTGTCTGTTTATGGATCACACCTTAGTGGCCAGCCAAACAGAGCAACTGCCGTATCAATATCTGATTAAAAAAGGCGTAAGCTAGCCCTCGACACACGCGAGTATCACCTTGGCATATTCGCGTCCCCTCGATACCCGTCCCACTTTTCTAACCAAGCCTTACTAAGCAAGTTAAAATACCTGAAAACCACCCTAACAAGACCAAATATTGTAATTTATCCTATATTCATATCTGCGCAGCAGGTATACTTTGATGATTATTTCTTTGCTTTATTGTGCAGATATCATGTCAAAATATAATGTTAAAACTTTTCAAGGGCTGATCCTAGCGCTGCAGGATTACTGGGCTCGCCAAGGTTGTGCGATTGTACAACCATTCGATATGGAAGTAGGTGCAGGCACCTCTCACCCAATGACGTTTTTACGTTCATTAGGGCCAGAACCTATGGCATTTGCTTACGTTCAACCATCACGTCGTCCTACCGATGGCCGTTATGGTGAAAACCCAAACCGTTTACAACACTACTATCAGTTTCAAGTAGTGCTTAAACCATCGCCAGCAAACATCCAAGAATTGTATTTGGATTCACTGAAAGAAGTGGGTCTTGATCCATTAGTTCACGATATTCGCTTCGTTGAAGATAATTGGGAAAACCCAACATTGGGAGCCTGGGGTCTGGGTTGGGAAATCTGGCTAAACGGTATGGAAGTATCGCAGTTTACCTACTTCCAAGCAGTTGGTGGTATTGAGTGTAAGCCGGTTACCGGTGAAATCACTTATGGGCTTGAACGTCTTGCGATGTATATCCAAGAAGTAGACAGCGTCTATGACCTAGTATGGACTGATGGTCCACTGGGTACCGTTACATACGGTGACATTTTCCACCAAAATGAAGTTGAACAGTCAACTTACAACTTCGAACATGCCAATGTTGATTTCCTATTTACTCTCTTTGATGAAAGTGAAAAAGAAGCGCAAAAGCTGCTAGATTTAGAAGTGCCGCTACCACTACCAGCATACGAACGCATTCTTGATGCTGGCCACGCATTTAATATGCTAGATGCGCGCCATGCAATCTCAGTGACTGAACGTCAACGTTATATTCTACGTATCCGCACCCTTTCTAAAGGTGTTGCACAAGCGTATTACGCATCTCGTGAAGCGTTAGGCTTCCCGTTATGCAACAAAGAAAAATAGGAAGTAGCATGGCAACTGAAAATTTATTAATCGAGATTGGTACTGAAGAATTACCACCAAAATCGTTACGCACATTAGCAGAAGCGTTTGCTGCAAACTTCCAAGCGGAACTAAAAAAAGCCGATTTAGAATTTTCGGAAGTGAGCTGGATGGCAGCACCTCGCCGTTTAGCGTTAACAGTAACAGCACTTGCAGACTCTCAAGCGGATAAAGTAATCGAAAAACGCGGTCCTGCGGTTTCTGTGGCATTTGATGCCGACGGTAATGCAACGAAAGCGGCGCAAGGTTGGGCTCGTGGTAATGGTATTACTGTTGAGCAAGCAGGTCGCATTAAAACCGACAAAGGCGAATGGCTACTGCATAAATCTGAAGTTAAAGGTAAAGCAACACAAGTGCTTGTCGCAGACATGGTCGCAACAGCATTAGCTAAACTACCCGTAAGCAAGCCGATGCGTTGGGGTAGCAGCCCTATTCAATTCATCCGCCCAGTGCATACAGTAACGATGTTATTTGGTGATGAAGCGCTTGCAGGTGAGATCTTAGGTATTAAAGCGGCACGTACTATTCGTGGACACCGTTTCCTCGGCAAAGGTGATTTTGAATTACCACACGCTGATAACTACGTTGATCTACTTGAAGATCACGGCATGGTAATGGTTGATTACGCACGCCGTAAAGAGGTAATTCGTCAGCAAGTTATTGCCGCTGCAGAAGAACACGGCGGTGTTGCTGAAATCGACGACGCCCTACTTGAAGAAGTCACGTCGTTAGTCGAATGGCCAGTAACATTAGTCGGTAACTTTGAAGAACGTTACCTAGACGTACCAGCAGAAGCCCTTATCTACACAATGAAGGACAACCAAAAGTATTTCCCTATGCTCAGTAAAGACGGTGTACTGTTACCTAAATTTATCTTTGTTTCTAACATCATCAGTAAAGATGTGAGACAAGTAATTGAAGGTAACGAAAAAGTTGTACGCCCTCGCCTAGCGGATGCTGAATTCTTCTTTAATACAGATAAGAAACGTACATTAGAAAGTCGTCTTGCTGATCTAGAAACGGTTATATTCCAAAAACAGCTGGGTACGTTAAAAGAAAAATCACAACGTATTTCAGCTCTAGCCGCTGCGATTGCAGGTAAAATTTCGGCCAATACTGAACACGCACAACGCGCAGGTCTACTGGCTAAAGCTGACTTAATGTCAAACATGGTGGTAGAATTCCCTGACGTGCAAGGTGTGATGGGCATGCACTATGCACGTCACGACGGTGAAGCAGAAGAAGTCGCAATCGCACTTAACGAGCAATACATGCCGCGTTATGCGGGTGATCGCCTACCTGAATCATTAGTTGCTTGTTCGGTAGCACTTGCTGATAAACTCGATACACTGGTTGGTATCTTCGGTATTGGTCAGATCCCTAAAGGGGATAAAGACCCGTTTGCACTGCGTCGTGCTGCGATTGGTACATTGCGTATCATTATCGAAAAAGATTTGCCTTTAGATCTTGTTGATTTAGTGGATACCGCAAAAGTATTATTCGGTGACAAACTATCAAACCAAAATGTATCAACGGATGTGGTTGCATTTATACTTGGTCGTTTCCCTGCATGGTATAAAGATGCCGGTATCAGCGTTGATGTCATTCAAGCAGTACTTGCGCGTCGCCCAACTAAACCCGCAGATTTTGATAAGCGTGTGAAAGCAGTAAATCACTTCCGTGGTTTAGATGCTGCAGCAACATTAGCGGCAGCGAACAAACGTGTTGGTAATATCCTGGCTAAATTTGAAGGTGAACTAAATACAACGGTCGATACATCTCTGCTGCAAGAAGATGCAGAAAAAGCATTAGCCGCTGCTGTGGAAGCGAAAGTTGAATTACTCACGCCATTATTTGCCGCGGGTGATTATCAACAAGCACTAACAGAGTTATCTGAATTACGCGATGTTGTCGATACATTCTTCGACAACGTGATGGTCATGGCTGATGATGAAGCGCTTAAGATTAACCGTTTAACATTGCTCAATACACTGCGTAACCAATTCTTAAATGTAGCGGATATTTCTCTATTACAGAAGTAACTGTTAATTAAAATTAGTCTTACGTATAAAAAAGCCAGCATCGATGATGCTGGCTTTTTACTATCAACTCTCTTTTCAACGTAAACATTCACGACACCAACAAACACGGCCATGTAATTCATCATGTTCCACGTGGAACATCGACTATTTCACTTTCTTCAACCGCCCTGTTAGCCCGGCTGAATAACGCCAAACGTGATCAAATATTTTCATTAACTCTGGATTACCTTGTGATGATAATGAAATAGCATGATAGCGATTTTTTTGCGCTTTAATTGCACGTACTTTATCAGCCACATGGGTTGGTAATTTCTGCGCTATAAAATCAGAAATAACGATGGTATCAGCATTTTTATATTGTGCCGAACTCATCAACTCCAGTGATTTTTCAATGACAGGTTGCAAGTCGGTGCCACCACGAAAGCTGGATGACAAGAACGTCAGCATGGTTGATAGACTGGTGCTTTGGGTAACCGGAAACGTGATCACCTCATTCGAGAACATCATCAAGTAGCATTGACGCCGTTGTTCAAATGCGATCTGTAATAACGCATAACAAATCGATTTAGCCGTGAGTTCAGGAAAACCTTGCATCGATGTTGAGCTATCTACACAAATAATAAAAGGCCCGCCCGTTTGCTCATCAGCATCGGTAATATCATGATACTGGGTTACTTTTTTATACTGTTGCAGTGCACCTTGATACTGATAAGTTAATAAATGACGCTCAATATAACGTTTATAAAAGATGATTTCTAACTCAGGAAACGTTAAGTTAACCGCTTCGGTTTGCAACATTCGTGAGATCTCATCACTGTAAGTCACGCCTTGCATATCATCTGGCACATTATCTTGATAGCTATTATCCAATACCCAAGTTTCATAACTGTTTGGCGTTTCTTCCGGATTAATGTGCGCCAGTGCCATGCGTCCAAGCTCAGAGGCAATTTTTTTAACGTCTTTGTTCTTACGTAAATTAACCGCATAACGTTGCAGTAATTGGGTATCTAAATGGGTCAACTTACCTTTCGCCAGATCCCATAAACGCTCGCCATTGCACAGCAGATCACTATCAAGCACATCTTCTAGCTGCTCAATGGTTTCTTCACGTTCGGCTAACTCAATCAGTAACTGTTCTCGTTTCTCTTCAATTAAACGGCTTTGTTCTTGATAAAGCAGTAACTCAATGGCTTGCTGCCAACTATCTAAAAATACCGCAAAGAACACATTATCCGGCATGCTTCTGTTTTGCTGATAGATAGTTAAGCCGGTATTATAAAATGCCGATTCGGCTTTTATCTTACTTAAAATACCTTCAACTTTATTTCTAAAGTTGCTCGGACTCAATAAACGAGCTGTTTCACATAAATGAATTTCATTGCTCAAACCAGCAGGTAATGGCATATCCGCTAATAAGCTCATGATCTGCTGCTTCCAATCATCAATGTACGCCAGCTTAATATCACTGGTGACGCGATCACGGGCGGTAATATCGAACAAGGCATCATCAACTAATTGTCGAATTGCGGGACTGTGATTATGAGAATGAGCCATACCAATTAGCCTTGTTCAAACAAATGCGCAATGGCATTCAAACGGTTTAATAGCGATGCTTTGCGTTGCACTAAGTTATTTAACTCTAATGATAAAGAGCCAAGACTGCTTGCCACATCCTCCATAAAATCCTCACTGACAAAAATATTATGATTAGTTAAGCTAAACTCGTGCTGGCTTTTTTTCAATTTATCCGCAATTGCCGTGATCTCGTTATCAATTTTAGCTAAAGGTTGTAACCAGTTCTCATCAATATTCAATGCGGCATCAGAGACAATTACAGCAACAGGAATACTCTTATTGGCAAAGTTTTGGATCTGTAAATGCTGATTCGCATCCACAGAAAAGTTTAGCCACACATCATTACGATGATCATTCACGTAGCCTTTCACTAAACAAGAACCTCTGCGGATCTGTTTTTGAAAATCATCCAGTCCAACATGCACCCATTTTGCCGTTTCTTGTGAGCCCTGCTCTAATACATCGTACTCGCCAAGTAAGGCTATCTTACATAAACCTGGGATACCATTCAGGCTCGAGGTGCGAACGAACTCACGATCTAATTTATACCGTAATTTAGTCAATAACACATCAGCGGTTAAGCGAGTGGCAAAGCGATCAATAAACTCAGTATCGAGTTTAATCAACCGATTCTTGATACTTGTTAATGCTGAGTTAACTTCATCTTGATCACAAAAACGCTTACTCGCAAATTGGTGCGTTGCTTCGATAATAACATCACGCGATTCCAGATCATGCCAAATACAATCTTTAAGCACAAATAGATCGGTTTCGGTTACTTCATCACGACCATTAAAATAAGCACAGGCTTGCAACAGACGCATTGATTTTTTCCAACGTCGATCAGATACATACACCGACGATGCAATCATCTCGCCGCTGGTATTACGTTGTTCTAAAAATAATTTAAGCTCGTAGATAATCTCAAAACAATGCTCACTCAGACGTACTTCATTAATCTCATGCTGCCAGAGTTCAAACTCTTCATTACTCACTTTCACGATCTTATCGTTTACTTGACGTAATGGCTTCTGAATTAACATGGCTTTAAAATTACGCTTATCTTGAATCGGCTCTAAATATAAACGGAGTAACATACGATCATACAAGGCTTCTAAACCGGAATCGGCACTTGGTAATTCATTTGATGCCGAAACGAGAACGCGCATTGGTACTTTCTGATGCTCGATACCATTATGGAAGGTACGCTCATTGATCACCGTTAATAAAGTATTTAAGATCGCCGGTCCCGCTTTCCAGATTTCATCCAGGAATACGACTTCCGCTTCAGGCAAATAACCTTGTGTGAGACGTACATATTTACCTTCATCTTTCAGTGCTTTAATTGATAGCGGACCAAAGATCTCTTCCGGTGTTGAAAAACGTGTCATTAAATATTCGAAGTAACTTTCAGCTTCAAAAATTTCACTCATACGTTTCGCGATCAAGCTTTTGGCAATCCCAGGCGGGCCTAATAAAAATACACTCTCACCACTCAGGGCTGCTAATAAACATAATCTTATGGCATCTCGACGTTCATAAATACCATAAGAAAGATGATCTATTAGTGTTTCAATACGTTCTGATAACAAATTTCTTTGCATAGGAATAAGCTCTTCGTGCCTTTTAAAAGACTGTGATTGTAATGTTAGAGCTCAACCTTACCTTATCTATCGCGGACAATAAATACATAATTAGTAGACTATTTCTTTTTGTTATTACGACTTTATTATTCAGTACTTTTGGCTATAAGCACACAGCGTCAATCCGTCTTTTAGATGATGTTCCACGTGGAACATATCACCGCTAAAATCCTTTTGTTTCACGTGAAACATTACCGGTAAGAAAAATAAATTAGCCGTTCTCGAGCTCTCGACAAGCGCTTAAAGTTCCGCTATGTTGGTTGTTTACCCTTTTAAATAATTACAAGAAGTGCTGATATGGAATTCTCATTGTTTGGTCAAAGATTTACTAAATTCTCAGGCATCACGCAGCTAATGCATGATCTAAATGAAGGCATCCGCAGCGGTGATGATGTCATCATGCTTGGTGGTGGTAACCCTGCTCAGATCCCTGAGATGCTGGCGCGCTTTAGCAGTGAAGCACAACAACTATTAAGCAGTGGCGATCTGGTTACAGCAATGTCCAACTACGATGGTCCACGAGGAAATAACCGTTTCACCACAGCACTTGCTACATTATTAAATAAAACTTACGACTGGGAATTAACCGATAAAAACATCGCCCTGACCAATGGCAGCCAAAATGCCTTCTTCTACCTATTCAACTTATTCGCCGGTGACTTTGCTGGCAATAAGAAAAAGAAAGTATTGTTCCCGTTAGCGCCGGAATACATAGGTTATACCGACACGGCACTGAGCGATGATTTTTTTGAGACGGTGAAGCCTAAGATTGAATTACTTGATGATGGTTTATTTAAGTACCATGTTGATTTCGACAACCTGCATATTACCGACGATATTGGTTTAATCTGCGTATCGCGTCCCACTAACCCAACCGGTAATGTATTAACGGATGAAGAAATGCAGCGCCTTGATACGCTCGCCAGACAACATAACATTCCACTGCTGATAGATAACGCTTACGGCACACCGTTTCCAAATATTATATTTGAACCAGTAGAACCCATTTACAACGACAATACTATCTTATGCATGAGTCTTTCAAAACTCGGCTTACCCGGTACCCGGTGTGGTATCGTGATTGGTAATGAAGAAGTGATTTCCGCTATCTCGAACTTAAGCGGTATTATTAACTTAGCACCCGGTAGCTTAGGGCCAATGCTGGCACAAAACCTGGTTGAATCTGGTGACATCATTAGCTTAAGTGAAGACGTGATCAAACCTTACTATTATGCCAAAGCACAGCAAGCCGTGACTTGGTTACAAGACAGTATTACCGATGCACGCTTCCGCATTCATAAACCGGAAGGCGCAATCTTCTTGTGGTTATGGTTCAAAGACCTACCGATCAGCAGCCAAGAACTATATGAGCGTTTAAAAACACGTGGCGTTCTCATCGTATCGGGTCATCATTTCTTCCCAGGTTTAGATGAAGAATGGCGTCATACCGATGAATGTATCCGCATGAATTATTCGCAACCCGATGATGCGGTACAACGTGGGATAAAAATCATTGCCGAAGAAGTACAAAAAGCTTACGCTGAAATGGTCGTAATAAGTACAGCGACCGCTTAATCTGAATAGCATAAGCCGGATTTAATATTAATGCCATAATCAACAGATACAAAAAAGGAGCCTATCGGCTCCTTTTTAATACATTAAATATAGCAGATTTAGAAATCTAAGTTAGCTACTTTTAATGCGTTTTCTTCAATAAATTCACGACGCGGTTCAACATGATCACCCATTAAGGTGCTGAACAGTTGATCGGCTGCCACAGCATCTTCAATACGCACTTGCAACATACGACGCGTGTCAGGATCCATGGTTGTTTCCCATAACTGACTCGGGTTCATTTCACCTAGACCTTTATAGCGTTGAATATAACTACCACGTTTCGATTCAGCCATTAACCAGTTTAGCGCTTCAACAAAACTGGTTACTTCACGAGTCTTATCACCACGTTTAATATAAGCGCCTTCTTCAAGTAAATTGGCGATACCTAAACCAGTCAGCATCGCGTATTCTTTTGACTTAAAGAAACCAGGTGTGAAGTCATAGTCATTATCTAGACCATGTTGGCGAATAGATAATATCGGATAGAATAACTGACTCGCTTCATCTTTAACAATACGTGCAGAGTACAAGGTACCCGACATTTCTTTCGCGGTTAACGTGGCAACTAGCTCTTCAGCCCATGCCATCGTTAGCGCTTCATCGTGTAGCATCTCAACGGTTAGTGGCGCCTGATAAATAATTTCGTTAGTAAACACTGTTGGTAAACTACGATTTAGCTTCGCCATTAATTTTTCAATCTTACGGTAACCAGTCACTAAAGCTTCTAACGCTGTACCTTGAATTGCAGGCGCATCTGGATTAACAAACAAACCCGCATCGTCTAATGCGATCGTGGTGAGATATTGAGTTAAGTCCGCATCATCTTTAAGGTAACGTTCTTGTTTACCCTTCTTCATTTTATATAGTGGTGGTTGAGCAATATAGATATAACCACGTTCAATAAGTTCCGGCATTTGGCGGAAGAAGAAGGTCAACAATAAAGTACGGATATGCGAACCATCGACGTCGGCATCCGTCATGATAATAATTTGATGGTAACGTGTTTTATCTGGATTATATTCATCACGACCAATACCACAACCCAGCGCTGTGATTAAGGTGGCGACTTCTTGTGAAGATAACATTTTATCAAAACGGGCTTTTTCTACGTTTAAGATCTTACCTTTCAACGGTAGAATAGCTTGATTTTTACGATTACGTCCCTGCTTAGCAGAACCGCCCGCAGAGTCACCTTCCACGATATACAGTTCAGAAAGTGCCGGATCTTTTTCCTGACAATCAGCCAGTTTACCAGGTAATCCCGCTAAGTCTAACGCACCTTTACGACGTGTCATATCACGTGCTTTACGTGCTGCTTCGCGCGCGCGCGATGCATCGATAATTTTAGTTACCACGATTGCCGCTTCTTTCGGGTTTTCTAGCAAGTATTCTGCTAATTTTTCACCCATCGTTTGTTCAACCGCTGATTTCACTTCAGAAGAAACTAATTTATCTTTAGTTTGTGAAGAGAATTTAGGATCCGGTACTTTCACTGAAATAACAGCAGTCAGACCTTCACGGGCATCATCACCCGTTGCAGTCGAAGATTTGGCTTTTTTCAGGAAACCTTCTTTTTCCATGTAATTATTCAGGGTTCGCGTTAACGCACCACGGAAACCGGCAAGATGAGAGCCACCATCACGTTGCGGAATATTATTCGTAAAGCAATAAATAGCTTCTTGGAAACCATCGTTCCACTGCATCGCAACTTCAACAGTAATGCCATCGTCACGTTCCACAGAGAAGTGAAATGCGTCTTTATTAATCGGGGTTTTGTTCACATTTAAGTAATCAATAAATGCCTTAATACCACCTTGGTAAACGAAATGATCCGATTTACCATCTTCACGTTCATCAATTAGCTTGATTGAAACACCCGAGTTCAAGAAAGATAATTCACGTAAACGTTTAGCTAAAATATCATAATGGAATAATGTATTGGTAAAGGTATCATGACTTGGCCAAAAACGTAATTTAGTCCCAGTGCCCTCGATAACACCCGTCGCTGCCATTGGCGCCTCAGGTACACCGTGACGATATATTTGGTTATGGATCTTACCGTGACGGAAGATCGTCAGTTCCAGTTTGGCTGATAATGCATTTACAACAGAAACACCAACCCCGTGTAAACCACCTGAAACTTTATAAGAATTGTCATCAAATTTACCACCGGCATGCAATACCGTTAAAATAACTTCGGCAGCAGAGACTCCTTCCTCATGAATATCAACCGGAATACCACGACCATCATCACTAACAGATACAGAACCATCGTCATGTATTGTCACTACAATATCAGTACAATGACCCGCTAATGCTTCATCGATAGAGTTATCAACAACCTCAAATACCATGTGATGTAAACCTGAACCATCATCAGTATCGCCAATATACATACCGGGACGCTTACGCACCGCGTCCAAGCCTTTCAGTACTTTAATACTTGAAGAGTCGTAATTATTTTCAGACATAGTTAAGCTCTCGCGCCTTTATATTTAAAATTCAATTAATTTGCCATGTTCCACGTGAAACATTTTACAGTCCTCCGTTAAGAGAGCTGTTACCTGACTTTTATCAATAGCCGTAACAAATACTTGAGCCTTACTCTCAATCAGATACTGCGCCAGCAACTTCCGTTTACTGTCATCAAGTTCTGAGGAAAAGTCATCGATTAAAAAAGTGCATCGCTTATTGCTGTGCTGACTTAAAAAAAGTCCCTGACTTAATCGCATTGCGCACACGGCCAATTTAAGTTGACCTCTCGATAAAATATCATGTGCCGGTACTCCGTTCGCTCTAATTCGGATATCCGCTTTTTGCGGACCTAAGCTAGTGTAACCTAACTGTTGATCGCGCATAAAATTTTGTTTTAATAATGCAGCTAACTCGATATTGCGATCCCACCCTTGATGGTAGCGAATATCAAAGTCATATTCGGGTAAGAAGTCTGCCAAGGCAGATTTAATGATCGGAATAAGCTGTTCAAGATAACGCCTACGCATCTGCGCAATAATAGTCCCTTGAACTGCAAACTCCTTATCCCAATATGCTAACTCAGCATAACGCTTGCCCGACTTTAAAATAGCATTACGCTGTTTTAATAATCGAGTTAGTTTTGCCCACGTCGCAAAAAAATCAGTTTCCAGGTGGAACACCCCCCAATCAACAAATTGTCGACGTAATTTAGGGCCACTTGAAAGTAAGGTAAAACTTTCTGGGTGAATTAATTGTAGCGGTAATATCCCCGGTAACTCAGCAAGTCGCTCTGCTTTTTGTCCGGCAATTTTTAATTCGGTATCACTGTTTTTTGATTTTTTTAATCCAATCGTGGTGATCCTGTCATCATTTAATCGTTGCCGACATTCTGAAAATAAAGTGAAATCCTTCTCACCATGGTGAACCACGCGACTGGTTAAGTGTGTGCGAAAAGAACGCCCCAATCCTAAATAATGAATCGCTTCTAATACACTCGATTTACCACTGCCATTGTCACCCAGAATAATATTAATACCCGCTCCAGGTTGCATGGATGCATGTTTAATATTTCTAAAATCAGTGAGGTTTAGCTTAACTAGTCCCATCTACACTTATAACCGCATTGGCATAACAACATACAGTGCTTGATCAGATTGTTCATCTTCGATCAATGCACTGCTGTTTGCATCGGATAACGATATTTTAATTTTTTCACATTTAAGTGTATTCAGTACATCTAAGACATAACTTACATTGAAACTGATCTCTAACTCATCATGTGCAAATTCAACATCAAGTAACTCTTCCGCTTCTTCTTGCTCTGGGTTGTTCGCCGTGATTTTGAGTAAGCCCTGATTCATATTCAAACGTACACCACGGAATTTTTCATTCGATAAAATAGCCGCACGTGAAAATGCTTGTTTTAATTCTTCACGATTTGATATTAACATCTTATCGGCATTTTTTGGTAATACCCGACGGTAATCAGGAAAACGACCATCAACCAATTTACAGGTAAAAACAAAACCGCTGGTAATAGCCCGAATGTTATTCGACCCTAATTGGATCTTAACCATGTCTTCTTCACTGTCTAACAAGCGCACTAACTCTAATACACCTTTACGCGGCACAATCACTTGCTGTTGCTTTAAGTTGGCATCATGCTCACAGCTGGCCACTGCCAGACGGTGGCCATCGGTAGCCACGGTACGTAATATATTGCCTTCCGTTTCAAACAACATACCGTTAAGATAATAACGTACATCCTGACTGGCCATCGAAAACTGAGTATTGTCAATCAATCGACGTAATGAACCTTGTCGCAGTTCAAATTCAATATCGTTATCCCAATCTTCAATATTTGGAAATTCAGTTGCCGGTAATGTGGATAATGAAAAACGACTACGTCCTGATTTCACCACAATACGATCATTCGCATAACTCACTTGAATTTGCGCACTGTCCGGTAAACCACGACAGATATCGAGGAGTTTTTTCGCTGGTACCGTAGTGCGCCCTTCAGTAAACTCACCATCAAGAGTAACTTGACCAATTAATTCAACTTCCAGATCGGTACCGGTTAACGATAACTTACCCTCTTTGGCATCAAGTAACACATTACCTAAAATCGGCAGCGTTGGGCGATTAGACAAGGCACCCGATACCAACTGTAGCGGTCGTAATAATGCTTCGCGATTAATTGTAAATTGCATGTAATATAACCTTTTTTACGACGATAGGGTTCTAATCAAATTAGAGTAATCTTCTTTAATATCGTGATTTTCTTCTTTCAGTTGCACGATCTTACGGCAAGCGTGTAATACCGTAGTATGGTCCCGACCACCAAACGCATCACCAATTTCCGGTAAGCTGTGATTAGTTAATTCTTTGGCTAATGCCATTGCGACTTGACGCGGTCTCGCCACAGAGCGACTACGACGCTTAGATAATAAATCCGCCATTTTAATCTTATAATATTCAGCCACTGTCTTTTGAATATTATCAATCGTCACTAACTTTTCTTGTAGCGCTAATAAGTCACGTAATGCTTCACGAACAAAATCAATATTAATCGCACGACCCGTAAAGTTAGCATTGGCGATCACGCGATTCAATGCCCCTTCCAGTTCACGTACATTTGAACGTAAACGTTTGGCAATAAAGAACGCCACTTCATCGGGTAAATGAATGTTACTTTCAACCGCTTTACGCATTAAGATGGCAACGCGGGTTTCCAGCTCTGGTGGTTCAATAGCAATGGTTAAACCCCAACCAAAACGCGATTTCAATCTATCTTCAACGCCGTCTATCTCTTTTGGATAACGATCGGACGTTAAAATGATCTGTTGATTGCCTTCAAGTAAGGCATTAAAAGTATGAAAAAATTCTTCCTGTGAACGTTCTTTTTTGGCAAAAAATTGAATGTCATCAATCAATAATGCATCAACACTGCGGTAATAATTTTTGAATGCTTCAATGGCATTGTTCTGCAGAGCTTTCACCATGTCTTGTACAAAACGTTCAGAGTGCATGTAGATCACTTTGGCATTGGGGTTTTGCGCTTTAATACCATTACCAACCGCGTGTAATAAATGCGTTTTACCTAAACCTGTGCCACCATATAGAAATAACGGGTTATAAGCACCACCCGGATTACTCGCCACCTGCTGTGCGGCGGCACGAGCTAATTGGTTTGACTTACCTTCAACAAAGTTGTCAAAGGTATAATTCAGATTAACATTACTACGGTGATTGATGGTTGGCTGTTGTGGTGAACTGGATTCCCACGGATCGGTTTGTGGGAAGCGCATAACTTTGGCCGCCACCACCCGATCAATCTTAGTTGTAGCTTGCCTGATTATCGTTGGTTTACCACCGATATCGAAACGCAAGATAGGCGCGTCAGCACCACAAAATTCATCAAATAATGCGGTGATGGAATTAAGGTACTTATCACGAACCCAATCAAGAACAAAACGGTTCGGAGCATACAAGGTGAGAGTACTATCGGTAAGTTCGGCTTTCAGTGGGCGTAACCACATACTGAATTCAGTAGCAGAAAGCTCATTTTGTAAGCGCGAAAGGCATTGCTGCCAAAGAGAAACTGACACTCTCCACACTCCAGATTAATAATAAAGAATAATAGATTATTTTACTGCTAATTGTGCATAAGCGCTAGCATGAATAAACAGTTATCCACACAAAAGTAAAATAAAAACCAATAAGGTGCCAATACATATGAAAAAACCGGTAAATATAATTAATCACACTATCTTTTAGCAATTACTTATAACTAAACGCTATTTATAATTCATTTTACATTAGAATATCATGCACCCATCAAACATATAATTTTAGTCATCAGGATGGACCATGAAAAAACTATTAATAGCAGCAGCAATGCTTGTAAGCACAACGTTAACGAGCGTAGCATATGCACAAGAAACAATTAAAGTCGGCATGTCAGGCAACTACTTTCCATTCACTTTTTCAAAAAACGATCAACTCCAGGGTTTTGAAGTTGATTTATGGGAAGAGATCGCGAAGCGTAATGATTCAAAAGTAGAATTCATCACGGTTAATTTTTCCGGTCTATTCGGAATGTTAGAAACTGGTCGTATCGACACGATTTCAAACCAAGTAACCATTACCCCTGCACGAACCGCCAAATATGCATTTAGCCAAACTTACGTGTATGACGGTGCACAAGTAGTAGTAAAAAAAGGCAATACCGAAATTAACGGTATTAGCAACCTTGCGAACAAAACCGTGGGCGTAAACTTAGGGTCTAATTTTGCTGATTTAGTACGCAAATATGATACGAATAACAACATTACCATCAAAACCTACGACACAGGTATCGAACGTGATGTAGCATTAGGGCGTACCGATGCGTTTGTGATGGATCGTTTATCATCACTTGAATTAATTAACAAATCACCATTACCGCTGCAACTTGCAGGCTCAACGTTTGAAACGATCGAAAATGCAATGCCATTTTTGAAAACAGAAAAACAAGACGTGCTACGCCTAAAAGTGAATACAATTCTGGATAGCATGCGTGCAGATGGCACACTGGCTGCAATTTCAGAAAAATGGTTTTCAACGGATATCACTGTAAAATAAATGCAATTTAATTTTGAGTACATGCTAAACCTGTTCCCGATACTGCTTAAGTATTTGGGAACAACCATGCAGATGGCACTGATTGGTGTCGTCTTTGCCCTAATAATAGCCATTGGCTTAGCGGTTGTACGCACGTTCAAAGTGCCAGTATTCAATCAATTAGCGATGTTATTTATTTCTTTTTTTCGTGGCACCCCGCTCCTTGTCCAGTTATTTTTACTGTATTACGGTCTGCCACGCGTATTCCCAATATTGATCCACATGGATGCCTTTACCGCATCCGTGATAGGCTTAACCCTGCACTTTGCCGCTTACAAAGCAGAAACTATTCGCGCCGCCATTATGGCGGTGGATAAATCCCAGATGGAAGCCGCGTTGAGTACCGGTATGACCACGAGTCAAGCTATGCGCCGTATCGTGCTGCCACAAGCTGCACGTATTGCCACCCCATCATTGATGAATTACTTTATCGACATGATCAAAAGCACATCCCTAGCGTTTACGCTCGGTGTTACTGAGATCATGGCAAAAACCCAGATGGAAGCGTCATCAAGTTTTTACTTCTTCGAAAGCTACCTGGCGGTGGCGTTAATTTACTGGGCTGTGGTAATGGTCTTTACCCAAATGCAAGTACATTTAGAACGCTACCTCAACAGGGCCTATTAACATGATCAAAGTGACTAACTTAAGTAAACATTTTGGCGATAATGTGGTATTACGCCAAATTGATTTGAATATCAAAGAAGGCGAAACAACCGTTATTATTGGTCCTTCGGGTACGGGGAAATCAACCCTGTTACGTTGCCTTAACTTTCTGGAACAACCAACTAGCGCGACCATTACCATTGATGACTTAGTTGTCGATGCCAGCACGGCAACTAAAAAGCAAATAACAGCATTACGTAAAAAAACCGCCTTCGTATTTCAAAATTATGCATTGTTTGCCAATAAAACAGCATTAGAAAATATTACCGAGGGCTTGATTATCGTCCGCGGAAAATCGGCAGAAGTAGCCAAACAAGAAGCGCTTACTATCCTTAAAAGCATTGGTTTAACAGATAAACAGGACAGTTATCCTTCGGCATTGTCGGGGGGGCAACAACAACGTATCGGCATAGCGCGAGCAATGGCAGCACAAAGCAAAGTGATCTTATTTGATGAACCAACCTCGGCGTTAGACCCCGAATGGGTGGGTGAAGTACTCACGTTAATGCGTCGATTAGCCAAACAAAAGCAAACCATGCTGATTGTGACGCACGAAATGCAATTTGCAAAAGAGATCGCAGACCGAGTGATTTTTATGGACCAAGGTCAGATTGTTGAACAAGGATCCGCGGATATGATCTTTAATAACCCGCAAGATCCTCGTACTCGTACATTTTTACAGCGAGTAAATCGATAATCCGACACTATAAAGTGGATAAATTAGCAGTGCTGACTTGTTAGTTAGTAAATAGCCTGTATAATTCCCCGCTTGATCCCTGTGATCAGATTGGAATAACAGCAATTATTAAACCAAATTATAATTTTTATCTATATGGATAGGAATTTAGCCTATTATTTCATGTATCCAATCGCATAATAATCGGCCGAGAATATCGAATTTAAGTGAGATATTGCTATTTTCACGAGGCGAGTATTGATTAATTATTGACTTGTTTTACAACAATGATTAAAATTCCGCCTCTTTTTGTGTTAGTCAAGTTGACGACCGGTCATTATTTCTTGGCTAACTCAACATAACTGTACAGTTAATTTTATAACGGATAAAGCTATGAAACGTACTTTTCAACCAAGTAACCTTAAGCGTAAACGTTCACACGGTTTCCGCGCACGTAAAGCAACTGTAGGTGGCCGTAAGGTTCTTGCACGTCGCCGTGCAAAAGGTCGTAAGACTTTAAGCGCTTAATTATCAGACGTGATAGATAAGAGCTTTCCTCGGGAGTTACGCTTGTTAACTCCCGAACACTTCAAAAACGTATTCGCAGACCCTGTGCGATCAGCCTCACCTCATATAACTATACTTGCCAAAAATAACTCCCTTGGACATCCTCGTCTTGGTTTAGCGGTACCTAAAAAAGCGATAAAACTTGCTGTCGGCCGTAACCGAGTTAAGCGTCTAATTAGAGAAAGTTTTCGGACACGCCAGCATGATTTTCCTAATGTTGATATCGTGGTTATCGCTAAATCTGGTATTGCAAACTTGGAAAATGCAGAAATCGATGCATTATTGGAGAAGTTATGGCGCAAACTTTGTCGCCGCTGCAATGGTTAGGCACCAAATTAATTCGAGGGTACCAATTATTCATTAGTCCAATGATTGGGCCTCGCTGTCGCTTCACTCCAACGTGTTCTCAATACGCGATAGAATCAATAAAACTCCACGGATTTACAAAAGGTTGTTGGCTCACAGCCAAACGTCTATTAATATGTCATCCTTTTAGTAATAAACATGGTTACGATCCTGTACCTGACCCCAAACAAAGAGATTAATTAGATTATGGAATCCCAACGTAATTTACTTGTCATCGGATTATTGTTTGTCAGCTTTTTGCTATTTACCGAATGGCAAAATAAAGACAACCCGGTTGCAGTACCAACAACGACTCAAGCGATCATTAATAGTTTAACTGGCGATGTACCCGCAGGCAGTGACTCATCCACTGATGCGCCAAATAGCACACAATCAAACAATCTGATCACCATCAGTTCAGATGTACTTGAACTGACTATCGACACCTTAGGTGGTGATATTGTTCGTGCAGACTTACTTGAGCATGCGACAGAACTTGATGCAGAAGAACGTTTCACCTTATTACAAAATGATGCAACAAATGTTTATGTTGCACAAAGTGGTCTTATTGGCGCAAATGGTCCAGATGCAAACGTAAATGGTCGTCCACAATATACGACGACAGCGCAAAACTTTACGATTTCAGGCGATACATTAAGTGTCCCTCTGTCTTATACAGATACTAACGGGGTTGAATTTACCAAAATATTTACCCTAACTCGTGGCAACTATGACGTTGACGTTAGCTACAACATTAATAACTCATCTGCTAACGCGATTTCGGTACAAATGTACGGTCAATTAAAACAAAATATTGATCTTGCCGAAGACCAGGGTAGCAGCATGATGATGAAGGCTTACCGTGGTGCCGCACTGGGTACAACTGATAAACGTTATGAAAAATACGATTTCGGTGATATTAGCGATGCCAACCTAAGCCGCACAACCGCGGCAGGTTGGGTTGGCATGTTACAACATTATTTTGTAACAGCTTGGATCCCAGGCGATAGCCAAAACCAGTTCTATAGTTTGAACATTGGCCGTACTGACTTTACCCAAGGTCAAGCGATTATCGGTTTCAAACAACCTGTTGAAGCGATTGCGGCAAACAGCGAAGCAACTATCTCAGCAAAACTTTGGATTGGTCCAAAATTACAAGATCAGATGGGTGAATTAGTTGAAGGTCTTGACCTAACAGTAGACTACAGCTGGTTATGGTTCATCGCACAACCATTATTCCAACTGTTACAGTTCTTCCACGGTTTAGTGGGTAACTGGGGTATTGCCGTCATCATGATCACGTTTACCGTGCGTGGTGCAATGTATCCGCTAACCAAAGCGCAATATACGTCAATGGCTAAAATGCGCTTACTACAGCCTAAATTAACCGCATTACGTGAAAAATGTGGTGACGACAAACAAAAAATGTCGCAATCAATGATGGCATTGTATAAAGAAGAGAAAGTAAATCCATTAGGCGGTTGTTTCCCAATGATCATCCAGATGCCTATTTTCATCTCTTTATACTGGGCATTAATGGAAAGTGTGGAATTACGTCACGCACCATTCGCATTGTGGATCAATGATTTATCAGCACAAGACCCGTACTACGTATTACCGTTATTAATGGGTGTTACTATGTTCATAATCCAGAAAATGTCGCCAACACAAGTACAGGATCCAATACAACAAAAAGTCATGCAGTTTATGCCTGTGATGTTTACTTTCTTCTTCTTGTGGTTCCCTGCTGGGCTAGTTCTATACTGGTTAATGAGTAACGTGGTTACCATTATCCAACAAACTATTATTTTCCGCTCACTGGAAAAACAAGGTTTGCATAGTAAGAAATAAGCTTGCTAATCTTATCAAGGCGGCCCTTGTGCCGCCTTTTTTCATCTAAAAAATCTACTATCTTCGGGTCATCACATGCTAACTAATGAAACTATCATTGCACAAGCCACACCGCCAGGACGAGGTGGTGTAGGTATTATTCGTATCTCTGGCGCAAAAACAGAGTTAGTCGCGCAGACAATTTTAAATAAAATTCCAACCGTGCGTAAAGCCGATTACTTATCTTTCTTGGATGAAGAACAGCAAACAATTGACCAAGGTATTGCCATCTTGTTCAAAGCACCAAATTCATTTACCGGTGAAGATGTTTTAGAGTTACAAGGTCATGGGGGCCCCGTGATCATGGATATGCTGATGCGCCGTATTCTTAAAATAGACGGCATCAGAATGGCCCGTCCGGGTGAATTTTCAGAGCGTGCATTTCTCAATGACAAAATGGATTTAATCCAAGCCGAAGCCATTGCTGATCTGATCGATGCCACCTCCGAACGCGCGGTTAAATCAGCAATGAACTCACTGCAAGGTGAATTCTCGAAAAAAATTAATACCCTGACCGAAAGTTTAATCCACTTACGTATTTACGTTGAAGCCGCGATTGATTTTCCAGAAGAAGAAGTCGATTTTCTTGCCGACGGTAAAATTTCCCAAGCACTGTATAACATCATGGACAACCTCTCAGCGGTGCAAAAAGAAGCCAAGCAAGGTGCCATAATCCGCGAAGGTATGAAGGTGGTGATTGCAGGCCGTCCTAACGCTGGTAAATCAAGTTTGCTCAATGCGCTAGCAGGTAAAGAATCCGCGATTGTAACCGACATTGCCGGCACAACGCGTGATGTTCTACGTGAACATATTCACATAGATGGTATGCCACTGCATATTATTGATACCGCTGGTTTGCGCGATAGCCCTGATCGCATTGAACAAATTGGTATCGAACGCGCTTGGCAAGAGATCAATAACGCGGATCAAGTACTCTTCATGGTTGATGCCACCACCACTGACGCCACGGATCCTGCCGAAATTTGGCCTGACTTCATTGATCGTCTGCCAAGTTCGATCGGACTGACTGTGATCAGAAATAAAGTGGATCTTACCGGGGAAACACTCACTGTGAGTGACGATCAAAGCCATCCAGTATTTAAAATCTCAGCAAAAGAAAACATTGGCTTAGATGAGCTTAAGGATCATTTAAAAAAATGTATGGGCTACCAAAGCAATACAGAAGGTGGTTTCACTGCCCGTCGTCGCCACTTAGACGCTATTGAGAAGGCCTCGGAGCACTTGCAGATAGGTAAGGAGCAGCTTGAAGTTTACATGGCGGGAGAGCTGCTTGCAGAAGAGCTACGTTTAGCCCAACAGCAACTGTCTGAAATTACCGGCGAGTTCAGCTCTGACGATCTTCTTGGCCGTATCTTTACTTCATTCTGCATCGGTAAATAATACACAAATAACAATCAGGACGATCCTAACTTGGATCGTCCGTTTATTTACCTCCCAACTTACACACTGCCACTAAAGATCATAACCGCCACATTTAAAACACTTCGGCAACGATCCAATACCATCCATGTTACAAACCCATCCACAGAGTTACCCACAAGTTACCCCAGATAAATGATAACTTTAAACACCGCTAAAATAGGTGCGGATAAATCAGTGATTAACATTCGTTTACTAGCAAATAACCGCCAATAAGCAAGTCTAATTATGGCTTTATACTCCAGCGATGCACGCTTGAATATCGAGGTGATTATCACAGCAAAATTCTGTTGCTTGCAGTTGGGAAATATAACCTTGTTCTAGCAATCAGTGTATCTCACTGTATAAATTAGCTTGTAGAAATAACTTACCAGGCCCCGTATACTGTAGAACCGCGCTACTTTCAGACTGTTCATACAAGGCTTTCACCACAGGACCTGGTAACAGCCAAGTCTGAGCGATTAACGCCGACAAGCGCAATGAGTGTTTGGTCATCATTTGACGGCATAACTTTGAACAGGGTCTAAATTGTGGGTCACTGATATTCATTTCATCGACGATTAATTTAAACAGCGCAATTTTACCCACATCGTGAATCAAACCGAAGAAATAGACTAAGTCAGGATCCTCCCCCTACTCTTGGCTAACTTTTTTGCCCACAAGGCCGTTGTAAGTGAATGCTGCCATAAATGCAGACCAAATAACTTAAAATAAATCGGCTTTATCTCGGTAATATGTTGCATCACGATCGTCTGTACAATCGATTTAATCTGTAAACCACCTAAACGAACCACGGTCGCTTACAAACTAGTGACTTCCTGAGACCCTAATTTATGACCAGCCGAGTTCACTAACTTGATCACATCAGCGGCTAATACTGGATCCTGGGTAATCAATGCCGCTAATTGTGCTGCGGTATAATCATCACGGTCAATTACCACCGGTACCTTATGCAATACTTCAGGTTGTCGCATCACCATTAACGCGAAACTTTCAGGTCGGCCAACCCCCGCTGCCACTTAAGTAAGATGCTTTTTTCTAACGGGTTTAATCCAGCACTCGCTTCTGTTACCACATGCTTATGATTAAACAGAACATCATAAAATAATGAACTGGTGTCAATTATCTCATCCGCTACAGCGACATCAGGTATACTCACTGTTGTCGTTACAAGGCTATTAATAACCGATTTAAGTGGCGTATACGGTGTCTTTTTAACCCGTAGAAACGACCAAATACAGTATGAAAACGTTGAAACAATGAAGCCATAAGTGCCTTAATATATATGAATATTATTGTAATAGACCATATTTTACAGAAAACACAGTGAAAGCATCGTTTAAATAAGAGGAAACCATGTACACATTCGAAATAATTGTAGGAACAACATTGGGATCGGCAGAATATGTCGCTGATCATTTGGCAGAAAAACTGATTGATCAAGGTTTTAAAGTCAATATTCACCTCGATCCTAATTTAGCCAGCCTACCGATCGACCATAACCACCCTTGGATCATTTGCACTGCCACGCATGGCGCAGGTGACTACCCTGATAACATCGCACCGCTTGCGCTACAACTGCAACAAACGACCCCTAATTTAAGCCGCGTAAAATATGCAGTGATCGCCCTGGGCTCAAAATCTTATGATCAATTCTGTAATGCCGGTCATATGATCGATCGTCAACTGGCTAAATTAAATGCCAACAAGGTCTCTAAAACCCTCGAAATATGCACATTAGAAACGCCGATCCCTGAAGATGCGATCGACGACTGGTACCCTGAATGGGCGAATAATTGGCTATAATATAACCATATACATGTTTTTTTATTTTTATTTTCTGTGGATAACTATAGTTATTTCTTGTGATCAACCTATAGTTATCCTTGTAGAACAAATACAGCAATCAAGGCCCTGTGTATAACTCGGCTATTTATACCCAGCTTATACGTAACAAGCCCAAGCCTTACTAACAGTAAGTGATCGACGCTAAACACATGATCTTTCTAGATCAAAGTGAGTTATCAACAGATCAAGGCGATCCTAATAATAGATCTAATAAGATCTCTTTTAAGATCTTTAAGATCAACAGTTGGATCTAAATAAATATATAATTAAGATCATTTGCATCTGTGGGATAAAACCGTAGACTGTGCCGCTCTGAATATATCCGCCAAATAAAACCGAGGTGATACATGGCATACCATGAACAATTTGAAGTTATCGTCGTAGGTGGCGGACATGCAGGCACAGAAGCGGCTGCTGCTGCTGCTCGTATGGGACGCAATACATTATTATTAACCCATAACATCGATACGCTAGGACATATGTCCTGTAACCCAGCAATCGGTGGTATCGGTAAAGGCCATCTGGTTAAAGAAATTGATGCACTTGGCGGTATCATGGGTCAAGCAACTGACCTCAGCGGAATTCAATTTAGAACATTAAATTCAAGTAAAGGCCCTGCTGTTCGTGCAACACGTGCCCAAGCGGATCGTTTATTATATAAATCAGCGGTACGTCAAAAACTTGAAAATCAACCAAACCTAACCATCTTCCAACAATCAGTAGATGATCTTATTATTGAAAATGATCGTATCGTAGGCGTGATGACTCAAGCCGGTTTATCGTTTAAAGCTAAATCAGTGGTATTAACCGTAGGAACTTTCCTTGACGGACTTATTCACATTGGCTTGCAAAACTATCCAGGTGGTCGTGCGGGTGATCCAGCCTCAGTATCATTGGCTGCACGTCTACGTGAATTACCCATTCGTACAGGTCGTTTAAAAACCGGTACTCCGCCGCGTATTGATGGTCGCACCATTGATTTTTCGGTCATGGAAGAGCAACACGGTGATAAACCAACACCGGTATTTTCTTTCATTGGTAACCGTAAAGATCATCCCCAACAGATACCTTGTTACATCACCCATACCAATAATAAAACTCATGATGTGATCCGCAGTGGTATGGATCGTAGCCCAATGTACACTGGTGTGATCGAAGGCATTGGCCCACGTTACTGTCCATCGATCGAAGATAAGATCACTCGGTTTGCAGATAAAGAATCACATCAGATTTTTATCGAGCCAGAAGGCTTAACAACGCATGAAGTTTACCCTAATGGCATATCAACGAGTTTGCCTTATGATGTGCAAGTTGATCTTGTTCGTTCGATCCGCGGTTTAGAGAATGCCCACATTACGCGTCCTGGTTATGCGATCGAGTATGATTACTTCGATCCCCGTGATCTTAAGTTAACGTTAGAAAGTAAATTTATCGAAGGCTTGTTCCTCGCGGGTCAAATTAACGGTACCACGGGTTACGAAGAAGCGGCGGCACAAGGTCTACTTGCTGGTTTAAATGCCGCACGCACAGCACGAGAAGAAGATACATGGTACCCACGCCGTGATCAGGCTTACTTGGGTGTGTTAGTCGACGATCTGGCCACATTAGGGACCAAAGAACCGTACCGTATGTTTACCAGTCGTGCGGAATATCGCTTAATACTGCGTGAAGATAACGCCGATGCGCGTTTAACAGAGCAAGGCCGTAAACTCGGTTTAGTTGATGATCATCGCTGGCAGGTGTTTAACGAGAAAATGGAAGCGATTGAACTGGAACAACAACGTTTACGTTCTACTTGGATCAATCCGAATAAAGCATTCGCGGATAAGATCAATGCAATACTGGCTAAACCACTATCACGTGAACATACCTTAGAAGATCTTCTGCGTCGTCCTGAAGTAACCTACAACGCCTTGATGACAATTGAAGAGCTGGGTCCGAAGCTAGAGCATGAATCGGCTGCAGAACAAGTTGAAATCACCATTAAGTACGAAGGTTACATCAACCGTCAGAAAGCGGAGATTGAAAAGCAACTGCGTCATGAAAATACCTTATTGCCAACGGATTTAGATTACGCCAAAATTAAAGGCCTTTCTAATGAAGTGGTTGCTAAGTTAGTCGACGTTAAACCACAAACAATTGGTATGGCATCGCGTATTTCAGGCATCACACCTGCTGCAATTTCAATTTTGTTAATCTATTTGAAAAAGCAAAACTTACTTAGCAAATAAATAATTCGTACAACAACCACCGTTAATGCATTTATCGGTGGCTATATAACCTCATTTTTGACATCATGCCCTAATTTGCAATGCTACTATTTAGTTAAGGTACCTTTACCTTAATCAATAGGCTGTCTTGTTCTTTTTTCTACGATTTAATATTAACTTAGATAATCAGGTTTTACCGGAGTAAATCACCCTATGATCAACCGTCTCGAAGCATTATTAGCCCAAACATCTTTGGTTGTGACTGATACCCAAAAGCAGCAATTAGTGGCATTAGTGACTTTGTTACATAAGTGGAATAAGGCATACAACCTGACATCGATACGTGATCCAGAAAATATGTTAATAAAACATATTATGGACAGTCTTGTCGTGAGCCCATATTTAGAAGGTGAACGTTTTATTGATGTGGGTACTGGCCCAGGTCTACCAGGTTTACCGTTAGCGATCATGAATCCAGATAAAGAATTTGTACTTCTGGATAGTTTAGGTAAACGTATTCGTTTTGTTACTCAAGCGGTGCACGAATTAAAATTAACTAACGTCACACCTGTACAATCTCGTGTTGAAAAGTATCACCCAGAAATTAAATTTGATGGGGTATTAAGTCGTGCGTTTGCTTCACTTGAAGATATGTTACATTGGTGTAAGCATCTACCAAAACCAGATGGATTGTTTTATGCGTTGAAAGGGGTGAAACCAACGGGTGAAATTAAAACATTGAATACTAAATTCAAACTGGAAGTTGCACATAAACTAACCGTGCCAGAATTAGAAGGCGAACGTCATCTAATTGTCATGTCTGAGATTAAATAATAGGGAATATTTGTGGGCAAAATCATAGCAATAACTAACCAGAAAGGTGGCGTAGGAAAAACAACGACTTGTGTCAATTTAGCAGCCTCCATGTCGGCGACTAAACGTAAGGTATTGCTGATTGATCTTGATCCACAAGGTAACGCAACCATGGGCAGTGGTGTCGACAAATATAGCGTCGAGTATTCTGCTTATGATTTATTGGTTGATGAAAAGCCTGTTAAAGAGGTTGTTGTTACTGAAACGTCGGGTAAATATCATCTCATTGCGGCGAACCAAGATGTCACTGCGGCTGAAATTAAGTTAATGGAATTCTTTGCGCGTGAGTTACGGTTAAAGAATGCGTTAGCGGCGGTAAAAGATTATTACGATTATATTTTTATTGATTGTCCGCCATCATTAAACTTATTAACCATTAATGCTATGGCTGCTGCTGACTCTATTATTGTGCCAATGCAATGTGAGTATTATGCACTCGAAGGTCTTACCGCATTAATGGATACCATCAGTAAATTAGCTGCTGCGGTTAATCCTAATTTGAAAATTGAAGGTATATTACGCACCATGTATGACCCGCGTAATCGTTTAGCTTCAGATGTGTCTGAACAATTGAAGCAACATTTTGGGGATAAAGTCTATCGTACAGTGATCCCGCGAAATGTCCGTTTAGCTGAAGCGCCGAGCTTTGGTGCGCCTGCCATGTATTATGATAAATCATCTAGCGGGGCTAAAGCGTATTTAGCGCTCGCGGGTGAAATTATTCGTCGTCAAGAATTAGCCAATGAACAGAGCGAACAGACAAAGGAACAAGCATGAACACGAAAAAACGAGGGTTAGGTAAAGGTCTGGATGCTTTGCTTGGAACCAGTGCGATGGCAAGACGTAAAGAACAAGCTGCTGATGATCTAGCGCAACCGATAGCAACGGTTGAGAATGAATTCAAAAAATTACCGATTGAATGGTTATATCCAGGCAAGTATCAACCACGTAAAGATATGGCTAGAGATGCCTTAGATGAGCTAGCTGCCTCGATTACTGCACAAGGCATTATTCAACCTATTGTTGTGCGTGAATTAAATCCCCAACAGTTTGAAATTATAGCTGGGGAACGTCGTTGGCGTGCGGCACAATTAGCGGGCTTAACAAAAGTGCCTTGTATCGTTAAAGATGTGGCTGACGAAGCTGTGATGGCGATGTCTCTGATTGAAAATATTCAACGTGAAGACTTAAATGCAATGGAAGAATCAGCTGCATTACTGCGTTTAATTGAAGAGTTTTCATTAACCCATCAGCAAGTCGCTGATGCAGTAGGTAAATCACGCGCCTCGGTATCGAATTTATTACGCTTAAATAGTCTCAATAATGACGTGAAAACGTTGCTTGAACATGGCGACATTGAGATGGGACATGCCCGTGCATTATTGGCACTTGAAGGTGAGCAGCAATCACAAACGGCAAGCAATATTGCCCAGCGAGGTTTAACCGTTCGCGATACCGAAAAATTGGTACGAAAGCTACTTGAACCGAAAGCAGAAATATGCTCAATAAAGGTCAAAGATCCCGATGTTATTAACCTTGAATATCGCTTATCGGAACGCTTAAAAACTAAAGTTATTATCAAACAAGGCGCAAATGGCGGCGGGAAGTTGACAATAGACTACACCAGCCTTGCTGAGTTGGATGATATCATTGCAACTTTTGGTTAATTTTTAACCTTGCCATGATGAAAATCAAAATAAGTTAACATTTTTAAAAGTGGTATGGTGAGTGGCTAATGCACTTACCTTGGTGATATTTGTTTTTCTTTATTATTATCTTCACTAGAAATATCAAAGGTTTATATTTAGCTTAATGTTTAAATAACTTTATTTCATAATAACGACCTTATTTAGCATTTAATATTATAACAGTGATACTCATTAGTGGGTAACGCCCGCCATCTCTCATTTTTCAGAGTATTCTACTTAGCTTTCCGGATCGGCTCTGCAATGAGTTGCATTAGCACCACTTCAACGTATAATTTAGGCTGCTTTTAGAAGCGTTTCTGTATATTTTTTTTGAATGCTTCAAAA
The DNA here is from genome assembly GCF_900465055.1 of Moritella yayanosii. Classification (NCBI taxonomy): domain Bacteria; kingdom Pseudomonadati; phylum Pseudomonadota; class Gammaproteobacteria; order Alteromonadales; family Moritellaceae; genus Moritella; species Moritella yayanosii. Next base: position 3,063,393 of record NZ_LS483250.1, read on the forward strand.
AGATTGTTTTAGGGGTTAATTGTGTCTAATAAATTAGCAATGAATGCGTTCAATCAAGCTGTTAAATTGATTGTGTTTCAGGTGTTATTAGTAGCAATTATCGCGATGGTCTTTTTGTTTATTGATGATGGGTTTTCGGCTCGTTCTGCAGTATTAGGTGGCATGATTTATGTGCTACCCAATTATATTTTTACCCGTTTGGCTTTTCGATTTATGGGAGCCAGGCAGATTAAAGATGTGGCAGCATCATTTGCACTAGGAGAATCGCTTAAATTGGTTCTGACAGTTGTGTTTTTTATTGTTGTGCTGGGTTTTGTTGAGGTGAATTACCTTCCCCTTTACGTTACGTTTGCATTAGCGATAAGTTCACAATTATTTGCTCCTTATTTTATGAACAAAAAACTGGGATGAGAAATGTCTGTAACAGGTGAAGCACTAACGTCGACCCAATATATCCAACATCACTTAACTAATTTAGCCGTTGGTGAAGGATTTTGGACTTGGCACCTAGACACACTTTTCGTAACCCTTGCTTTAGGGATTTTATTCTTAGGGACATTCTATAGAGTTGGTCAGAAAGCGACTACGGGCGTACCGGGCAAATTTCAATGTTTTGTTGAAATGTGTATCGAGTTCGTTGACGGTATTGTGAAAGAGTCTTTTCACGGTCGAAATGCGTTAATCGCACCGTTGTCACTAACTATCTTCGTGATGGTTATTTTGATGAATACTATGGATTTAATTCCGGTAGATTTTATACCTGAAGCAGCAAAAGCAATGGGAATCGACTACATGAAAGTCGTACCAACAACGGATCTAAATACAACGTTCGCTATGTCGCTCAGTATTTTTGCTCTGATTATTGGTTTTAGCATCAAGGTTAAAGGTATTGGTGGGTTCGCTCGTGAACTGACTATGAATCCGTTTAATCATTGGGTGTTTATTCCTTTTAACTTTGCACTGGAAATGGTTACCTTAATCGCTAAGCCTATTTCATTGGCTTTACGTTTGTTTGGTAATATGTACGCGGGTGAGTTGCTCTTTATTTTGATTGCGCTTATGCCTTGGTACGCCCAGTGGGTGTTAAGTGTGCCATGGGCGATATTCCATATTTTGGTTATCGTTCTACAAGGGTTTATCTTCATGATGCTGTCTATGGTTTACCTTAGCAGTGCATGTGAAGATCATTAATTAATAAAAATAATTTTAATTTAAAAATTTTATCTTATTGGAGAATAAAATGGGTATTGAATCAGCTACTCTTTTCGCTGTTGCTATTTTACTAGGTTTTGCTGCATTTGGTACAGCAATCGGTTTCGCTATACTAGGTGGTAAATTCCTAGAGTCTTCTGCTCGCCAACCTGAAATGGCACCAGCTCTACAGACTAAAATGTTTATTGTTGCTGGTCTTCTTGATGCGATCTCTATGATTGCAGTTGGTATCGCATTGTTCCTATTATTCGCGAACCCATTCATCACCGCTTAATCAGCTTTTGATCCACTACTAACCAAGGAGGTTCGTTGTGAATATCAACGCAACTCTTTTAGGACAAGCGATTTCATTTACGTTTTTCGTACTATTTTGTATGAAATACATATGGCCGCCTTTAATGGCTGCTATCGAAGAACGTCAACAGAACATCGCCGATGGTCTTGCAAGTGCGGATAAAGCTGCGAAGAATTTGAAGCTAGCGGAAGCTAAAGCGACAGACCAACTTAAAGGTGCTAAAGCGCAAGCGGCAGACATCATTGATGCAGCAAACAAGCGTAAAACTCAAATAGTCGATGCAGCTAAGGAAGAAGCAAATGTGGAGCGAGCTAAAATTCTTGTTCAAGCAGACGCTGAAATTGAAGCTGAACGTAATCGTCTAAAAGAAGAATTACGCAAACAAGTAGCTGGTTTGGCTATTGCTGGTGCTGAAAAAATTATCGAACGTTCTATCGATGCTGCTGCTAACAGTGACATCGTAGACAAAATCGTTGCAGAACTTTAACAACTGGGGGGCTTATGTCTGATTTGACTACTATTGCTCGTCCATATGCTAAAGCTGCATTTGATTTTGCCGTTAAGGAACAGGCTATTGATAAATGGCAAGAAATGTTAGCATTTACGGCGGAAATCGCAGTAAATAAAGATATTTCTACATTATTAAATGGTGCTGTAAGTGCACAGGCTATTGCTGATATCTTTATCAAGGTAGCTGATGAGCAACTTAACGAATCAGGCCAAAACTTTATTAAAGTATTGGCCGAGAACGCTCGTTTAAGCGCATTACCAAACATTGTTACTTTATTTGCATACTACAAAGCGGAACATGAGCAATCAGTTGACGCTGAAGTTACTTCTGCGATGCCCTTAACAGCAGAGCAAGAAGCAAATATTGTCATCGCGTTGGAAAAACGTTTAGCACGCAAAGTTAAGTTAAATTGCAACGTTGATAACACGTTAATTGGTGGTTTGATTATTCAGACTGGTGATTTAGTTATTGATGGCTCTGTACGCGGTAAGTTAAATAAACTTGCGGAAGCGCTACAATCGTAATTGGGGAATAGCATGCAACTGAATTCTACAGAAATCAGTGATCTGATCAAACAACGTATTGAAAAATTCAGCGTTGTTAGTGAAGCAAGAAATGAAGGTACTATCGTTTCAGTAAGCGATGGTATTATTCGTATTCATGGCCTTGCAGACTGTATGCAAGGCGAAATGATTGAATTACCTGGCAACCGTTTTGGTATCGCGCTTAACCTAGAGCGTGACTCTGTTGGTGTGGTAGTAATGGGTTCTTACATGGGACTTGCAGAAGGCCAAAAAGTACATTCAACTGGACGTATTTTTGAAGTGCCAGTAGGTCGCAACTTTTTAGGTCGTGTTGTGAACACACTTGGTGAGCCTATCGACGGTAAAGGACCAATCGACAACGATGGTTACTCTCCTGTTGAAGTTATTGCACCGGGTGTAATGGAACGTAAATCGGTTGATCAACCTATCCAGATCGGTATCAAAGCGATTGACGCTATGATCCCAATCGGTCGTGGTCAACGTGAGCTTATTATTGGTGACCGTCAGGTTGGTAAGAGTGCTATCGCTATCGATGCAATCATTAACCAAAAAGACTCAGGCATCAAATGTATATACGTAGCAATCGGCCAGAAAGCTTCTACCGTCGCTCGCGTAGTACGTAAGCTTGAAGAACATGGCGCGATGGAAAACACTATTTTTGTTGTGGCAACGGCTTCTGAAGCTGCGGCACTACAATACCTAGCACCATACGCTGGTTGTGCCATGGGTGAATATTTCCGTGACCGTGGTGAAGATGCACTGATCGTATATGATGATCTGTCTAAGCAAGCCGTTGCTTACCGTCAGATTTCATTACTATTACGTCGTCCGCCTGGCCGTGAAGCATACCCAGGTGACGTTTTCTATCTGCATTCACGTCTATTAGAGCGTGCTGCTCGTGTAAACGTTGAATACGTAGAAGCATTCACTAAAGGTAAAGTGAAAGGTAAGACGGGTTCTTTAACGGCGCTACCTATCATTGAAACCCAAGGTGGTGACGTATCTGCGTTCGTACCAACGAATGTAATTTCTATTACCGATGGTCAGATCTTCTTGACTACAGAACTGTTTAACGCAGGCACTCGTCCTGCGGTTGATCCAGGTATCTCTGTATCGCGTGTTGGTGGTGCTGCACAAACGAAGATCATTAAGAAACTATCTGGTGGTATTCGTACCGCACTAGCACAGTATCGTGAATTAGCAGCATTTGCTCAATTCTCTTCTGACCTTGATGATGCAACGCGTAAGCAGCTTGATCATGGCGCAAAAGTTACTGAGTTAATGAAGCAAGGCCAATATGCTCCAATGACGGTTGCTGAGCAGGCTCTATCTTTATATGCAGCAGAAACTGGTGCATTAGAAGATGTCGCAGTTAACAAAATTGTTGACTTCGAAGCGTCTCTACAAGCTTATGCTAAAGCAGAACACGCTGATTTACTTGCTTCTATTAATGAAACAGGCGCGTACGACAAAGATGTTCAAGCTAAGCTATCTAGCTTACTTGAAAGCTTTAAGTCTACACAAACCTGGTAAGAGCGGTGGCAGCATGGCTGCCACAGCTAGCTTAATAGGAGAAGCAAATGGCCGGCGCTAAAGAAATTAAAAACAAGATCGGGAGTATTACTAATACTCAGAAGATCACCAGCGCAATGGAGATGGTTGCCGCGAGCAAAATGCGTAAAGCACAAGATCGCATGGCAGCTAGTCGCCCATACGCTAACACAATGCGCAGAGTGATCGGTCATCTCGCCGAAGGTTCTCTAGAGTACTCTCATCCGTACCTAGAAGAGCGTGAAGTGAAACGTGTTGGTTATATTGTGATTTCAACTGACCGTGGTCTATGCGGTGGCTTGAACATTAACCTTTTCAAAAAAACTATCTCTGATATGCAGGGATGGTCTGACAAAAAAGTAGATATCGATTTAGGCCTCATAGGTGCTAAAGCCGGTTCATTTTTTGGTCGTGTAGGCGGAAACGTGGTGGCTAATGTTGCTAACCTCGGTGAAGCACCTGCACTAGACGATTTGATTGGTTCTGTTCGAGTTATGCTAGATGCATACGATAACGGTAAATTGGATCGCTTATTCGTTGTATATAACAAATTTGTTAATACAATGACGCAAGAACCAACTATCGATCAACTACTGCCGTTGCCTGCATCGGAAGAAAATGAAGCATTACCGAAGCATGGTTGGGATTACCTATATGAAGGTGAACCTGCTGAGCTTTTAACTAAATTATTAGTTAGATTTATTGAATCTCAAGTGTATCAAGGTGTTGTCGAAAACGCTGCATCAGAACACGCAGCGCGTATGTTTGCAATGAAAAATGCAACGGACAATGCTGGTGACATTATTGATGAGCTGCAGTTAATTTTTAACAAAGCCCGTCAATCTGCCATTACACAAGAGATTTCTGAAATTTGTGCTGGTGCTTCAGCGGTTTAGGCAAACTTGTAAAGTTTAGAGGATTTAAAATGAGTACTGGTATTATTGTCCAGATCATCGGTGCTGTTGTGGACGTTGAGTTTCCACAGCAATCCGTACCTCAAGTGTACGATGCACTGACATTTGACGACGTTAACCTATCTGAATTGGTGCTGGAAGTTCAGCAACAAATTGGTGGTGGTGTTGTTCGTTGTATCGTTATGGGTTCAAGTGACGGTTTACGTCGAGGCCTTAAAATAACCAACACGGGCAGCGCGATTCGCGTGCCTGTTGGTGACGCATGTCTTGGTCGAATTGTAAACGTACTTGGTAACCCTATTGACGGTAAAGGCGCTATCCCGACAGATGTGCGTTATGAAATTCACCGGGCTGCGCCTTCTTATGAAGAGCAGTCACTTTCTAACGAATTGTTAGAAACGGGTGTTAAAGTTATCGATTTGATTTGCCCATTTGCTAAAGGTGGTAAAATCGGTCTATTCGGTGGTGCCGGTGTTGGTAAAACCGTAAACATGATGGAACTGATCAACAACATCGCTAAAGCTCACTCAGGTTTATCTGTGTTTGCTGGTGTTGGTGAGCGTACTCGTGAAGGTAACGATTTTTACTACGAGATGAAAGAAGCCGGCGTACTTGATAAAGTAGCTATGGTTTACGGCCAAATGAATGAGCCTCCAGGTAACCGTTTACGTGTCGCTTTGACTGCTTTATCGATAGCTGAGCGCTTCCGTGACGAAGGTAAAGATGTATTATTATTCATCGATAACATCTATCGTTATACACTTGCGGGAACTGAAGTATCAGCACTATTAGGTCGTATGCCATCAGCAGTAGGCTATCAGCCTACACTCGCTGAAGAAATGGGCATGCTACAAGAACGTATTACTTCAACTAAGAGTGGTTCAATTACATCTATCCAAGCGGTATACGTACCTGCGGATGATTTAACGGATCCATCTCCTGCAACAACATTTGCTCACTTAGATGCAACCATTGTACTGAGCCGTAATATTGCTTCAATGGGTATGTACCCTGCGATCGACCCACTAGATTCTACTTCTCGTCAGTTAGACCCGCTAGTAGTTGGTCAAGAACATTACGACATCGCTCGTGGCGTTCAAAGTGTACTACAGCGTTATACTGAGTTAAAAGATATCATTGCGATCTTAGGTATGGACGAGCTATCTGAAGAAGATAAGAAAATCGTATCTCGTGCTCGTAAGATCCAACGTTTCTTAACTCAACCGTATCATGTTGCAGAAGTATTTACGGGTGACCCAGGTGTTCTAGTGCCACTAAAAGAAACGCTACGTGGCTTTAAAGGCCTACTAGCAGGTGATTACGATGATCTTCCTGAGCAAGCGTTCATGTATTGTGGTTCAATCGACGATGCTGTTGAAGCTGCGAAGAAAATGTAACTAAGCGAGGGCACTATGGCTATGACTTTTGATTTGAATGTAGTAAGCGCAGAAGGAGTGTTATTTTCTGGCCGCGTTGAAAGCGTTCAAATTACCGGTTCTGATGGTGAGTTCGGTATTTTAGCCGGTCACACACCACTACTTACTGGTATAGTACCTGGCATGGTGCGCTTGGTTAAACAATACGGTGAAGAAGAAGTTATCTTCGTATCGGGTGGTACTTGTGAAGTACAACCTGGTGAAGTTACCGTTCTGGCTGATACTGCAATTCGTGCAGAAGATCTAGATTTAGCCAAAGCGCAAGAAGCCAAAAGACAAGCTGAAGAACTACTTAACAATTCTGCAACTAATCAAGATGTAGATTACGTTCAAGTAGCTGTTCAGCTGGCTGATGCTATTGCTCAACTTCGCGTGCTTAAATTGGTTAAAAAATTCAATTAATTTGAATTTTTAATTGAACACGTTTAGTTGTCAAAAAGCGACCTTAGGGTCGCTTTTTTTATGCCTTTAATACACACTGCATATTGTTAAATTGAATAATTCCCTATAACCTGAACATACTGTTTATATTTTCAATGTCATCATTCAGATAAGAGCCCATTATGCCTATTAGTGTTGTTATTCTTGCCGCTGGTAAAGGAACGCGTATGCGTTCAGATCTCCCTAAAGTTCTTCACCCTATCGCTAAAAAACCAATGGTCCAACATGTGATTGATACCGTAAAACAGTTAGATGTTAACGATATCTACTTAGTTTATGGTCATGGTGCGGAGTTACTCAAATCGCAGATCGAAGATGACAAATTAGATTGGGTGCTGCAAGCCGAGCAATTAGGTACAGGTCATGCGGTTCAGCAGGCCGCAGATCAATTTAAAGCCGATGAACAGATATTGGTATTGTATGGCGATGTGCCATTAATTAGCCAAGAAACGCTAACACATTTATGCCAATCTCAGCCTGAAGGTGGAATTAGTTTACTTACTGTAAAATTAGATAATCCGATGGGTTATGGTCGCATTGTACGTGATGGTGACATGGTTGTCGGTATTGTAGAACAAAAAGATGCATCAGCAGAACAACTTGAAATTAATGAAGTTAACTCCGGTATTTTCGTTGCTAATGGGGCCGATTTTCAACATTGGTTGTCTTTGTTAGATAATAATAATGCGCAAGGTGAATATTACTTAACTGATGTGATTGCACTTGCGCATAAAGCCGGTCGCACGATTAACGCGGTTCACCCGATTGCAAATATCGAAGTTGAAGGTGTGAACAACCGTATGCAGTTGGCTGAACTGGAACGCGCATACCAACAATTACAAGCATATAAACTTATGGAACAAGGCGTTACTATGCTTGATCCTCGCCGCTTTGATTTACGCGGTGAAGTGAATGTTGGTAACGATGTTACCTTTGATATTAATGTGATTATCGAAGGTAAAGTAACGATTGGTCGTGGTGTAACTATCGGAGCTAACTGCATTTTAAAAGATTGTCATATTGGTGATAACTCTGAGATTAAACCAAATTCAATTATAGAATCAGCGACAATTGGTGCTGATTGTAGTGTTGGCCCATTTGCACGTTTACGTCCTAATACAATATTGGAAGACAATGCACATGTAGGCAACTTCGTTGAACTGAAAAAAACAACGTTAGGTAAAGGTTCTAAAGCCGGTCACCTTGCTTATCTTGGTGATAGTATTATTGGTGAGAACGTAAATATTGGTGCGGGTACAATTACTTGTAACTATGATGGGGTAAATAAATTCCAGACAATTATTGAAGATGGCGCATTCATTGGTTCTGATAGTCAATTGATCGCGCCTGTTACTATTGGTAAAAATGCTACTATTGGTGCCGGCTCTACTATTGCGAGAGATGTAGCTGCCGATGAACTGGTGATCACTCGAGTAAAACAACGTCATATCAAAAAATGGCCCAAACCAACTAAAATTGCAAAGTAAGCGTTAATGTAATTGTCGCTAAAAAAGCAGAAATTTATTTCTGCTTTTTTGTTTGTCCGGCAAAGCGGTTCACTTGCAAGAAAGTGAAGTCACCCTGACTAAGGGGAAGATAATCCGAATGGCAAGGGCATTACTGGCCAACGGTGAGATCTGAAGGAGGCTATAGGAAGTTGATGTACACAACTAACCGTAACCTGTTTCGGCGGGATTGGTGGGTAAGCGTCCAAAATAGCACGAAGCCTAGCATCTAAACTTAATATGAGTAAGTGGCTTAAATTCAAGAGGAAACTCAAGGTTTAACGTCGATGTGCAGTGGCAGATGAACCCGTATAAGTGAGTAAGGCTAGGCTTATGAAAGCCAGTAATGGTGTGAAAGATAAACCAAGCCGACTATCAGTAATATGTTTGATAGAGTCAATTTTAGCCAAAATTGCTTGTTGATTGCGAAGGGGGGAAGTGATTTATCAATCACGTAAAATTGATGCAATTTATAATGGGTTCACAAATTACCAAACAAGGTGAAATCTCTATTGTAATGGCTAAAGGTGATACTAAGGCTGTGAATAGAACAGGGCATTCCAACGGTTCGAGACCGAATTGTTCAACAATGTTTATCGAATATTATGACTCCAATTTTTGACCTATCCTTTTATCCATTCAGTTATGGATCTGTCTAAGTGCTTCGAAATGCTTGATTACGACTTGATTATCAAGTCCGCGTGAAAACGCATAGCGGATGGCAGTATCTTGAGTTTGATACGACAGTTTTTAAAAATTGGCGTCATGGTTGGTGAGCGTTGGCAGGCAAGTGTACTAGGTAGTTCACAAGGTGGGGGTAATTAGTCCGTTACTTTCCAAAATATACTTAGATGAGTTCAATCAAGAAATGATGAAGCGTAAGCACCGAATAGTGCAATATGCGGATGATATTATAATGTTTTTCACCTCAAGTAAGGGTGCTGATAACGTAAGCAATGGAATGGACACCGCCTCACCCTTTCGCGCTGTTGATTTGGCAAAAAACGTGTTTCACATTCATGCTATTAATGAGAATGAAAAAAAGTTTGGCAAGGAAAGTACAATCGCACCACTTGGTTGAAGGCGATTGTGAAACGAGTACCAACAACCGCGGTAATCGGCATGGAAGCTTGAGGTTCAGCTAATTATTGGGCAAGAGAGCTCACAGCACTTGGTTACAGTGTTAAATTAATAGTCGCTCAATTTGTTAAACCTTATGTTAAAACAAACAAAAATGATAAAGTTGACGCTGAAGCCATTTGTGAAGAATTAATCTGCCACAGAACTGCAAAAGCAAACCAAATCAGAGGGCTCGTCAGTGAATACGGCATTTGGCATCGCTTATTTACGAAAAACGATACCAATGTGGTTAGAAGAATCCGACAACGGTTTAACATTTGATTTTAGGGTTTTGTTGCTCACGCTCCAGGAAGATTTAATTCTTGTAAATGAAAGAATTGATTTACTGACAGCAAAAATTAAAAATAATGTTGCAACTAATCCCATAGGAAAAAATTGATGACAATTATCGAGATTGGTCCTTTGGTCTGCAGTGCATTACTAATGGCACTTGGGGATGGTTATTTAAGAAAATTATTAGTTCATGGTGCGAGAGCAGCTTTTCGTCATGTCAAAGATAAGACAGACCCTTTAAGTTTATGGATAAAAAACTTGAGTGAAAAAAACACCCAAATGTTATTATCGTTGCACTTGCTAACAAATTAGCACGAATTTCATGGGCGTTAGTTGCTAACGACACCGAATACACAGAAACATTGGCCGCTGGTTGATTGTATTAAAATAATTTTCATATTCGAAGTTGTAGGTAATACTTAGGTTACAAATAGTAAGCACATTATTTAAAAATTGCAAAAGTAAAAGAGAGATGGAAAATAGGTTAAACCATCACTAGAAAAACCTTTACGAAGCGAAGAGTTAATAACTCGTGTAAGCGCTTGGGATCTAGTGTGCGAATGAAGCCATTGAGGTTGTGTCCATACATGTTCACCAGACCCTACTTGAAAAATAAAATATATCAAACAGAGCCGCCTGAAGTCGTTAACCTTAACGAGGCTAATAAATTAATTCAGGAATTATGGCAACAGCTAAGAGAATATGAAGACAGATTGGCCACATCCTCACGGAACTCATCGTTGTCACCGTCATCGGACACTCCTGCGCAAAAGGCCGAGCGAAAAAAGCTCAAGCGCCTCGTAGTGGAAATAAGATTGGCGCTCAGCCAAACTCCCTGTTACCGCATCAGGGAGTCAAATGGGACCTAATTTACTCAGTTACATCAGTGTATTGACTGGACAATATCACCTTAGTATTCGAAAAGTTCAAAGCTTATTGAAATCTCAATTTAGCACTATATTTTCAACCGGTGCAATATCAGAGGCGCAAGGTCGAGTCAGTAATATGCTCACACCGCTGCATCAAGCATTACATAGCGCCATCAAATCATCGCCGATTGTGCATATCGATGAAACATCACATCACCGAAACACATTAGCACAAACGCAGTGGCTCTGGCTCTGGCTTGCATCAGGTGATGATGTTGTATTCCAAAAAATAATGAGTTCACGCCGACAAGAATGTGCTCAATATATATTAGGCAAAAAGTTCACGGGTATTGTGATAACAGACCAGTGTGCTAGTTATAATTGGATCGATAATCAGAAACATCAATTCTGTTGGGCGCACATTGTGCGTAATCTTCAAAAAATGGCAGACTACAGCGGCAAAGGGCTGACGGCTCATATTGGTCAGAAATTAGTGTTAACTTGCCAAGGTGTTTTTAGAACTCAGCATCGATATGAAAATAATCAGTTAGCTGCCCATCAATATCAAAAACGAATGCGTCGATTACGGCAAAGTTTCAATTTGTTATTACAAAAAGGAATGAGAACACCTTGTAAACGTTACGTCGGTCGATGTAAATTTATCTTAAAGCATGAGCCGAGTTTATGGGTATTTTTATCATCCCCAGATATACCGCTTACAAATAATGAAGCTGAACGGTGTATTCGAGGTAGTTGAAACCTGCAAGAAGCGAAAGCTATCGGCATTAAGCGTGATCTCAACGTTCGTGAGTGCAGTCATACGACGAGAACCCTATCCTTATGTCTTCGATTTCGCTAAAACCTAAATACAACATACCTCTGGTGAACGGTTACCTGATAACGCATTGAAAGTAGCGCGCCATATTTTAGAAATAACACCGCAATTCAAGAAAAGAAGCTCAAAATGTTAAAAGTGAAGCAATTTATCTAAGCGTAATGGTGTGGTGAATTTAGTCACAGTGCTAAAACAATTGAACCTAGTGCTTAAAGGGTTTGTAAACTACGTCAAAATAGCCAATATTACGAACAAACTGTAAAGTCTTGCAGCTTGGATAAGACGTAGACTGCGAGTCCGTTAGCGAACAATGCTATGCCTAACCAGTGGTTTAAAAGTATAGGTTTATATTCAATAAAAGAAGTGAAAACAGGTGTTCACGCTTTTTTATTAAGACATAGCAAATTGCAGGAACCGTATACGAGGTCCGTACGTACGGTTCTGTGAGAAGCAAAAGTCTCACTCTACTCGATGTATTCGTCATTAACTACGCATTACACTGGTGTTGGAATTGGATTACGCTTATGAGTCGTTTTTTTATAAGTATCGATAATTTTAGTTTCAGCTTTAATATCGATGTCTTTCCCTTCTAAGAAATCATCAATCTGATCGTAAGTCACACCGAGTGCAACTTCATCTTCAAGTTGCGGGCGATCTTCTTCTAAATCTGCTGTTGGTATTTTTTGATAAACCTCTTGCGGAGCCCCCAAAGATTCGGCTAGCGCTCTAACTTGACGTTTATTCAAACCAAATAGCGGCGCTAAATCACAAGCCCCATCACCGTGCTTAGTAAAGAAGCCGGAAATGTTCTCTGCACTATGATCGGTTCCCGGTACTAAACCACGATATAACCCTGCAATTTCATATTGTGCAATCATGCGCATTCTTGCTTTTACATTACCTTTATTAAAATCTTGGTTGAAGGCGGTGCTTTCTGGTAATCCTGCGGTCTTCACGGATCTGAGTACCTCGGCATGAATACTATCTGCACCTGACTGGATATTGACTGTGACGGATGTTTTCGGGTTAATAAAGTTAAGTGCTTTTTGAGCATCATCTTCATCCGCCTGTACTGAGTAAGGTAAGCGCACGGCAATAAAATTATAATCATCATTACTGTGTTCAGTATTAAGCTCTTCAATTGCTAGTTGGCATAGTCGGCCACAAGTTGATGAATCAACACCACCACTTATACCTAATACTAAACTTTTTAATCCTGAGTTAGTTAATTGCAGCTTGATAAAGTTAATGCGACTACGGATCTCATCGGCGATATTGATACTTGGTTTAACTTTCATCTCTGCGATAATTTGTTTTTTAAGTTCAGTCATGGGTCTATCTCCTTGGTTAAGGTTATTGTATCGCGATAAATGGACATTACTAGTTACCTAGCACCGTAAGTGATGACTTTTAAATGAACCGATTCGTTATATTGCGCTATTTGCATACTATTAATATCGAAAAAAAACAGTTTTGTACTAAATCCATACAGAGCTTGTTGTTTGTGAGGTTATTTACTAATAACGCTTGCCTATGTGATCGAATTCTCTATAATCCATCTCACTGACACGGCAACAGCCGCTCAGTATGCTCTTTAACAATTTATTCAAGCAATCTGTGTGAGCACTTGCAGAGATATAATGACCAAATATTATATCAATGTAATTGTGAACATTAAACTTAAATCGAAAGATGATAGTTTTATAAACAATAGAACTTTGGTTTTATTGTTGAAGTACAGAATTCATTGAGCCGACTTAATTGCTTAGGCAGTTAGTCAAAAACTTTTAATTGAAGAGTTTGATCATGGCTCAGATTGAACGCTGGCGGTAGGCTTAACACATGCAAGTCGAGCGGAAACGAAGAATAGCTTGCTATTCTGGCGTCGAGCGGCGGACGGGTGAGTAATGCTTGGGAATCTGCCTAGTCGAGGGGGACAACAGTTGGAAACGACTGCTAATACCGCATACGACCTACGGGTGAAAGGGGGCCTCTTCTTGAAAGCTCTCGCGACTAGATGAGCCCAAGTGGGATTAGCTTGTTGGTGAGGTAAGAGCTCACCAAGGCGACGATCCCTAGCTGGTCTGAGAGGATGATCAGCCACACTGGAACTGAGACACGGTCCAGACTCCTACGGGAGGCAGCAGTGGGGAATATTGCACAATGGAGGAAACTCTGATGCAGCCATACCGCGTGTATGAAGAAGGCCTTAGGGTTGTAAAGTACTTTCAGCGAGGAGGAAAGGTGGTGACTTAATACGTTATCACTGTGACGTTACTCGCAGAAGAAGCACCGGCTAACTCCGTGCCAGCAGCCGCGGTAATACGGAGGGTGCGAGCGTTAATCGGAATTACTGGGCGTAAAGCGCATGCAGGCGGTTTGTTAAGCGAGATGTGAAAGCCCCGGGCTCAACCTGGGAACTGCATTTCGAACTGGCAAACTAGAGTTCTTGAGAGGGTGGTAGAATTTCAGGTGTAGCGGTGAAATGCGTAGAGATCTGAAGGAATACCAGTGGCGAAGGCGGCCACCTGGCAAGTAACTGACGCTCAGATGCGAAAGCGTGGGTAGCAAACGGGATTAGATACCCCGGTAGTCCACGCCGTAAACGATGTCTACTCGGAGTTTGGTTCCTTGAGAACTGGGCTCTTAAGCTAACGCATTAAGTAGACCGCCTGGGGAGTACGGCCGCAAGGTTAAAACTCAAATGAATTGACGGGGGCCCGCACAAGCGGTGGAGCATGTGGTTTAATTCGATGCAACGCGAAGAACCTTACCTACTCTTGACATCCATAGAACTTTCCAGAGATGGATTGGTGCCTTCGGGAACTATGAGACAGGTGCTGCATGGCTGTCGTCAGCTCGTGTTGTGAAATGTTGGGTTAAGTCCCGCAACGAGCGCAACCCTTATCCTTATTTGCCAGCACGTAATGGTGGGAACTCTAAGGAGACTGCCGGTGATAAACC